>NZ_FYEY01000001.1:7368151-7982164 GCF_900187385.1 Streptomyces sp. 2114.4 | reverse complement strand
GTCATGGCCACACCCACACCCCAGGGGGCGGGTGTGGCCATGACCGCCAGTACTCCCTCCACGCCGACGCCTACAGCCGTCCCGGGGGCCGGTTTGCTCAATTCCTGGGCATCCGTCGCAAAAGCGCCCGCGAAAGCCCTGACCAGCGCACATACGCACTGGGCCTTTGGGCGCTGAGGCCACCTACAACGAGCACGGCCTCTCTCAACGCAGAAGACACAATCCCGGCTCACACACCGCGACCGCCCCGCTCGAACCGCTCATTCGGCCTCTCAGCGAACCAGCAACACCAGGTCAACCACCACCCGCACAACAAGCCCCCTCCGAGCCTCACCCGGCGGCGAAGCGTGCGGCCAAGGGACAGGGCAAGGCGCAGCATGCCTTCCAACGCGGCCTCGCAGCCCTCGCCCAGTGGATGGAGCAGGAGGGCGGCCAGCCGCCGCACAAGGCAGTGGTGGCCCTGCCCGAGGGGACCGAGACCAAGGTCGGCGTCTGGTACGCCAACCAGAAGCAGCGCCGCTACAAGCTCACCGAAGAGCAGCTGGAGGCGCTGCGAGCACTGGGCGTGCAGTGGGCATGACGCCAACCGCCTACGCGTGGTGAAGCAGCCGTGCCATCGGCTCAGGCAGCCGTCCACGGGACGTCATGGCAGGTCCCGGGGACGGTCGGGCGGGTTCGTCCACAGGGCTGATCGGCTCAGGAGTGAGCTTCGCTGGGGCGGTACACAAGGGAGGGGTGTGGATGAGCAACATCAGCGTCTTCGAGTCTCGGCTGGCGGAGGTGGCGGGCGATGCACGGCGCTGCGTTCCGCAACGGTCCCGCCTCGTCCGCGTACGCGGCTCGGGCATTCACAGCACTGGCGGGGCGGACAACGGATCTGTTTCGGTTCAGGCGAAGTGCAGCAGTGATCACCGTATGTGGTGTGATCTTCCCGCATGAGTGACGGACGACGACAGCAGAGGTTGAGGCTGGCGAGCATCGGGCTGGGCATGACGGCAGTGGCCGTAGTAGTCCTGGGGACATGGCAGTGGCCGGGTTGGCCAGCCATCGCGAGCTGGTTAGGGACATGGTGGTGGACGCTGACGGCCATAGTGGCCTTGGCTGGCTGTGGGGTGTCCTGGGCATCGGCCCGGCGGTCGACAGCCAGCCCGGATATGACGCCGCCAGTGGAGTGGGACCAGCTCCCGGACGGGCCCGGCCTGATCGCCCGGGCAACGGAGCCGGCCACGTCCGCAGCAGAACCGACCGCGGCCGAAGCGCCCCGACAGCAAATGAACTGGTCGGCAATCAGCTCCGTGGTCACTACCTTCACCGCCCTGGCCGCGTTGGTATTCACCGCGCAGTCACTGTCCGCGACCGAACAGGGACAGTTCACCGACCGGTATACCAAGGCAATGGATCAGATCGGCACCCTCGGTGAGGAGCACCTGCAGACCCGACTCGGCGCGGTATACGCGCTGGAACGGCTCGCTCGCGACTCGCCGCCAGATCAGCCAACAATCGTGCAGGTGCTCTCCGCGTTCGTCCGCGCGAACCTGCCACAAGCCACGCCGCAAGCCATCCTGCTGCCCTCCGGGGCTCTTCCCCCGCCCCCCCCCCACGTCCGCGCCCGCGCCCGCGCCGTGCCCGTCGGTCGCTGTGGCCCCGCACTCGCTGACTTTGGATGTCCAGGCAGCGCTGACTGTTCTCGGTCGCCGGGATCGCAGCAAGGACAACGGCGCGGTTACTGACCTGCGCAACACCTGTCTCGCCAGCACCGACCTCAGTCATCTGAACCTCACGGCTGCAAACCTGAATGGCGCGAACCTCGTGGGCGCCAACCTCATGGGCGCGAACCTCGACCGAGCGCAGCACGACCAGCACACCATCACGAAGGGAGCCGTGACGACCGGCGCGCGACGGGCGTGTGGTGGTGAGCCAACTCGATCCAGCCGCGATAAGCATGGCCCGCGCTGACCTTCCGGAGATCGTGAGACGCCTCTACCGACATCTGACGACAGATCTGGAGACGCGGCTGCACAAACGCGCCCTCGTCGGCCCGCGGAGCTGGAGCGGCGCCAGCGAGACGGGAGGTGTCGGGTGCCCGCGCGGCGCAATGCCCGGCCGGCTGTGAAGGTCGGGGCGCATGTCCGCTTCCGCGGCGTGAAATGGCAGGTGGTCGCCCTGTCCGGTCGGCCCGGACGACGGTGGTGAGGCCGTGTTCGCCGGCTACCTGTTCGCCGATCCCTTTCGCGTCATTGGTGCCGCTGTGCCGCAGGCGGCCCCGCAGTGGGGGCTGTTCGAGACCACGCCCGCCGCGGCGCGCGAAAAGGCGCTGGTCTGGCAGCGGGCATGTGAGAGAAGTCGGATGATTGTGGCCTTGCCGACGGGCCCGGCAGCGAAGGAGCTGTAGGGGAACAGTACGACCCGAGCGGCACACACTGGCCGAGCTGGAACAGGCCAAGGCCGAGGACTGACCGCGCTCGGCTTCGGCCGCGTCTCGCGTACCACGGTGCAGCGCATGCGCCTGGCCTACCGCAAGCAGGGCCTATGGGGGACATTCCGGTGCAACCCGGCCGGATTCCCTCTCCTCGCGCACCTCTTTTCCCAGTACCTTTCCGGGGTGAAAACACTTCGGAAACTCGCCCTGTTCGCGACAGCCTGCCTGGCCGCCCCCTTCCTTACGTCGTCCCCGGCAGCCGCAGCCGACCGCGACTTCTGCGGGAAGACCGTCTCCGGCGCCATCCTCGACAAGTACATCGCGATGGATGACGTGTCCTCGCCGCTGAAATGCCCGGTGACGGACGAGATGACCACTCCCGACGGGCGCGGCCGGTACACCCACTTCCAGAACGGCTCGATCTACTGGTCGGCGGCGACCGGTGCCCACCCGGTATGGGGGGCGGTGCGCGACAAGTGGCAGGCGATGGGCTGGGAGACGTCCGCGCTCGGCTACCCGAAGTCGGACGAGCTGAAGAACGCGGACGGCAAGGGGGTGCGCCAGGAGTTCGAGGGCGGCACCGTGTACTGGTCGGCGGCGACCGGCGCCCACCCGGTATGGGGGAAGATCGGCGCGACGTGGGGCGAGTACGGCTGGGAGAACAGCGCGTTCGGCTACCCGGCGTCCGACGAGACGGACGGTACCGACTCGTATACGGATGCCAAGGGGGTCCACACGTACCGGCAGGTGACGCAAAAGTTCGCCTCGGGTGCGACGCTGTTCTGGATTCCGGGCGGCGCGTCGGAGGGCTGCGGCGGCGAGTGCACCGGCTACGAGGTGGAGGCACCGGGCAGCCTCGTCAAGCAGGTGCGAGTGAACCTGCCGACAGACTCGGACAAGTTCGTGCTGATGGTCTACCCGACGGATGCCGGGTTCCGGGCGGCATCGACAAGGCCGCCGACGGATGGCAGGAGGTGTGGACGAACACGCCGAATCCGCTGCGCCTGGACACGACCGACGAGGCGGAATCTCTGCGTAAGCAGTATGCGTGTCACGCCGCGTACGCACACCAGGAGTCCGACGGCGGCTGGAACACCGGCAACTCGTGGGACCTGGAGTCGGACCTGCCGAACGTGAGCTGGACGTACGCCACGCACGCCCTGTTTGTACCGCTCCACAAGTGCAACTGGACTTGATCACGGGCTGAACGAAAACGCCCGGACAGGTGCAGGGAGGTCTGGTCGACGCGTGAGGCGAACGGCACCCCTTCCGGCAGCCCGCTGGAGGGGGCCTTTCTGCGCCCCAGGCGCTTGCTTGTCGACCTCGGATCCGCGACCAGAGGCACATACCCGGTCGCCTTCGGCTGTCATACGTAGTGCTACCGCTCTCCGCGGCGCGGACACACACGCGATGCATCGCTCCAGGTACGCACCGATACGGATAGCGTCACATTCGGGAAAGTCGACTTCGAGTGGATGCGCCGCCTGGCTGGATCGAGCCGGTGTCCTACGGCCGGGTGCAGTTCGGCGCCTCCAAGGCCGGCGCCCCACATGTGCCCCGGTTCTCCGTCGGAGATATCGATGACCTGCCCCAGCAGCATCCCAACGGCCGCTGCACCAGCACCGCCGACTCGCCATTCTCCGGCGGGCCCTCAACGACGACTCCTTGCCTCTGCGTGCCCGGGTCACCGCACGCCCGTCCCTGATCGTCACCGGCCCCGCCGGCGCGGGCAAGACCACGGCGCTGCTCCAAGTCGGCCGCGCCTGCCACCTGGCCCACACCCGCCGCCAGGGCGATACGGCCGCGGCCGGGCAGGTCCCGGTCGCCTACGTGCTCGTGCCGCCCGCCGCCAGCGCGAAGACCCTGGCTCTCGAATTCGCCCGCTACCTCGGAATCCCCCTGACAGGCCGCATGTCGCAGGCCCAGATCGTCAACAGCGTCTGCCACACCTACACGCAGGCGGGTGTGCGGCTGGTGCTGATCGACGAGATCCACCGGCTCAACCCCCGCACCACCACCGGCGCCCAGAGCGCTGATCTGCTGAAAGACCTCACCGAACGCATCAGCGCGACGTTCGTGTACGCGGGCATCGACGTCACCGGGACCGCGCTGTTCTGCGGGGTGCGCGGGGCGCAGCTCGCCGCACGCGCCTCCCTCGTCGACTGCGATCCCTTGCCCGCCCGCGACGGTGAACGTGAGCCGTTCAAAGACCTGGTACAAGCCCTGGAGAACGCGCTCGACCTCCGCCACCACCGGCGAGGGAGCCTGGTGCGGCTGGTGCCATACCTGCACGCCCGCACCGCCGGACGGATCGGGTCGCTTGCGCGTCTGGTCAAGCAGGCGGCCATCACCGCGCTCATCGACGGCACGGAACGCATCACGAAGACCACCCTCGACGCCGTCCGCGTGGACCACCTATCCGAACAGCGCTACCGGCCCCGTGCCCGAACCAAGCCCGGCACCTGGTGAACCAGGCACTTCTCACGGCTGGCTGCGCAGCCGCGCCCGGTGCCCTGCGAGGCGGCGCACCCGCCGCCGGGGCATGGGCACAGATCCCGCTCCCGGCACCGGGCGTATTCCGCATCCGGCCGCTGGCTTTCGAAGCGACCGCCTCCTACCTACAGCGCCTCGCCGGTGCCTACGGGCTGACACTGCCCCAACTCCTCGACAGCGCTGGTATCACCGTCCACGGACACGGCACCCCGCCCGCGGCAGGACTCGACCTCTCCCCCACCGCCGCGCGCCGAGTCGCTGCCGTGGCCCGAGTCCGGCCGCACGCCCTCGCGCGTGCACTGCCGGGCCTGCTCCAGGACGGCACGACGGACGCCAGACCGGCCACCGCATACTGAGGGCCCGTCGAGCGCCGCCAGCAAGCTGTACGAGCGTGCACGACGTGCGTGCGACACCACAGCCGCGGCACGGCGGACACCGCCTGGATCCACCGGCCCTGGCCCCAGCTGGTGTGCCGGCGCCATCAGCAAGCCACCCCCGACCCACGACTCACGTCCACACTGCGCACCGGGACCGTTCCCGAACTCACCACGGCCCACCACCGCCACCAGCGGCTACAACGGCATCCACGGAGCGCGCATGCATGGCAGGCAGCACACGCGATCACCACCCGCTGGTACGACCACCAACAACACCTCACCGACCACTGGCACAGGCGCCTGCATCAACTCGCGAGAACCAACGCGCACATGGACCGCGCAGGAAACGCTTCAGCCGTACTCCTGGTCCTGGTCCGCGACCTCGTGATCTCCCCCGAAACCGTCACACTCGCCCGCACCTTGGCCACCCTTCCCCACCCACACCAGGCACCCGCGTCTATAACACCATCGCCGTGATCGGCCACAGGCTCGGCATGGTCCGGTTCTCCCCCGCCACCAGCGACCCACTAACCACCTACCTCGGATCACGCCCCTGACCAGGCCCCGAGCTCGACCACACCAGTTACCTCTCGACGCACCATTCCACCGACAACAAACCCAAGATCAATCCCACACACCCACGAAATCCCCGCTCAACACCCCGAACAACCAAACCGAACACCTCGGCCAGCCCCGATCCCCATCCCCTCCAACACGCCCCGACCCCAGCCCCGAATCCCAACCCACAAACAAAACACCAGGCCACAACAACACAACTACCGCACAACCACTGCTCCGTCACAGCCGATCTACCTTCACACTGGTCGAAAAACAGCAGCCGCTAGGTCACCCCATGACAGCCGACCGGGTCGCATCCACCTCCCGTGACCAGGCGCCCAACACCACCAGCGCGCCCACTCACAGTAGCCTCGGTGCCGGTCAGTCCTCCCTACGGATTCCTTCACCCGCCAATTCGTCAGGCCAGCGAGATGCCTCGGGCGGCGCGACGAAGCGGGCAAGCTCCTCGGCGCCGCCGCGCGGCAGATCGGCGGCCGCTGACCCCGGCAGTGTCGTGATCACGGTGCGCAGCCGCGCACCGAGGCCCGGCAGCAAGGACCAGGCGGAGGCTGGGGCATTGACGGCGGCGAGCAGCAAGTCTCCCTCGTAGAAATATGCATCCAGCAGCGGATCCTCAAGCAGCAAGCGCACTGCGAGTGGAAGGACGTACGGCAGGGCCACCTGCTGCGAGAGGAGTGTGCGCAGATCTGCCGGACCAAGTTCGCCTAGCGGAATGCGTCGCAACCTGTGCACCTCGCGCACCAAGCGGGTCGCGTCAGCGGCAGGAGGAGCCCAGCGGGGCGGGTCCAACTCGTCGAGTGTGCGGTCAAGGTGCAGCAGACGGTCCATGAGGTCATTCTCGAGGTCGTCGTAGCCGGGGCCGACACGCCCGGACACTACGCTGGCAGACTTTTCAGCTGACCTCTGGGCTTCCCGCCGAACGCGAGTGATCCGAGGAACCGGCTCTGCTCGTACGGTCAGGCCCAGTCTTCCGGTCCCGCGGGGCCGTAATCCTGGTCCTGTTCACCATCGCGCGCGGCGTACATATGCGGAGGTTTCCAGCCGGTAGGAAGCCCCTCGACGAACCGCAGTGGCTGGTCCGCGCTGCGGTATAGGACGGTTCGCCCTCCACAGCGCGAGCAGGCGGCGTACTTCCGGGGTGACAGTGACTCGGTCCCGGGTCTGGGCCCGTGCACCGGGCTCTTCAGCCGCTGATTCATCGCGCTCAGCCGCGGCCAGCCGGCGTCTCAGCTCAGCGACATTCCCTCCGACCTCGCCCAGCAGCGCCCCCACCTCGTCCGACACCGCATACCCCTGCCGAACCCCGGCCTCCACCTGCCCGGTCGCCTTCGCCTGCTCCAGCCAGCGCCACACCGTACGCTCGGAAACCCCACCGTCTCGGCGGCCGCACGCACATGCCGCGTGGCCAGCTCCCTGCCTGCTGCCGCTCCAGCAGACGACGCACCACCAATCCCCTGGGCAGCACAGGCCCACGGCCGACCCTTACCTCTTGATCCACCCCACGATCACACCGACCGGCCCACCTCACCGCATAAGAACTCTCGGACCTGAGACAACATCAGCTGCCATGCGATAAAGCCCCACGACAGCGATCCACCCATCAACCTCTCACCTCATGACAGCGGCCCACCACCCACAAACAACCACTGACCAGCCCAGGAACACCCCGCCCCAGCACACCACCACCGGCTCTCACCGCTACCGACACCAAACCAAGAGATCGCATCGAGTTCTTCTGCGGCACCCGCCACCGGCGACGGAGCATGGATGACATAGGCAGGCTGTGACGCACAGCATGCCCCTACACCACATAACGGAGGATCCTGGTGCGGAAGTGGATAGCACGATCTGTCGTAGCGGCCACGGCGCTGACTCTCGCAGGATGCGCCACCGGCATGTCAGCGCAAGACCGCAAAGACGCCAACCGCGCAGAAGAAGTGACGGAAAAGCGCATGAGGGGCGTTGCGGAGAACTTCGACAAAACCATCGACGGTTTAGCGCTCAAGGACCGCGCGGTGGAGAAGGGCTGCGAGGAGAAGACGCCGAACCTCGACCCGAAACCGGCGGATGCTCCTGAGGTCAACTGCGAGGTGAAGATCACTTCCACGTATTCGACGCGCCTGAGTCCGGCCGAGGTGGTATGCACTGCACGGAAACATCCCGAGGTGATCAAGTGGAGCCCCCCGAAGCACGGCGCATGCAGCGAGGCCGATCACGTGATCGGCGATACGCACTTCATCGAGAAATACCGCATGCACAATGTGAGCCTGAACTGGACTCCCAAGAAGCCTGGACTCTTCACCCTGGACCAGAGTGAAGACTACTTCTACTGCGAGAAGAGCGATGATGACAAGCAATACTGCCACGAAGGTGACTGGGCTCCCTCTTCGTGAAAAAGCACCGTGCCCCGGCCGTTGATCCGGCCGGGGCACGCTGTCAGGCTAACGACTCGAGGACGGCTGGTTCGCCGGAGTCCGCGACGTCGCCTGCTACCTGCTGCGCATCGCCGACACCACCGCCCACGCACAACGCGGGCGCGCCGCCTCCAGCGCCATGCTCCTCACCCACCTTCAGCAGCCGACCTCCCCTCCCCCTCAGGAGGCTCCCGTGGAGGAACGGGCCCCGGCTCCGGCGCTGGACGCGAAGGACGTCCTGACGGCGGCGGAACGGTTCCCGTGAGCCCTGGCCGCGCCCGGTGAGCGCCACTGGCCGGACGGTGAGTTCCTGGACGTCGCGCTGAGCACAGTGCGCACCGAGGAACGCGAGGGGTACATCGAGCGCCGGGAGGCGTTCGCCGCACAGCACCGCGCCCGCCTGCAAGAGCTGCTGCGGGAGTACGGGCCGGCAGCAGGCCCGCCTCGCACGGCCGGTACGCGCTGATCGGACAGCCTGAGACCCTGGTCGTCCTGGAGCGGATGGAGACCAACCCGTTCGGTCTGCGCGGCCTGTGGGAGAAGGAGCTGGAGCTCATCCTGCTGGACGACCTCGAGTTCGCGTGGGGGCCGCGCATCCGCCTCAGCCGGTGACAGACCAGCGACGTGCGCCGCGACGGGTTTCGGCAACCGGCGGGCTGCGAGGCAGACCGCCGCATCATGAACAAACGATGTGGTGCCCGGGCGTGGTTCGCATCGTCCCCCGACGTGCGTCCCGCCGCCCGGGCGTCATCGCTGACGGTGGTCAGGACAGCTTGAATCCGCCCCACACGTCGCTGGCGTTGAAGTGGTGCTTGTCGCCGGCGCGCATGGAGAAGTACTTCTTCTGGCCCTTGCGACAGACCTTCTCAGACAGGTCAGTGTCGCGGAGCTTGCCGCCCTTGTACCACTTCACAATCGCCTGGGCGCAGATCTTGTCCTTGGACAGCTTCTCGATCCATCCCTTCACGACGTGCCCGGTCACCTGGGTAAACGTCACTTTCGCCACCTTGCGGCCCTGAGCATCCTTGGTCATCGTGTGGCCCTGCTTCACCGGGGAGTCTGCCGGCACAGCGGCAGCGGTAGTGGCGGGCGCGGCGGGGCTGGCTGTGGCGGCTGGGGCCGTCATGCCGGCCAGGCTTCCGACGCTGAGGGCCACGGTGGCTGCGGTGAGGGCGAGCTTGCGCTTCATGTGATCCGTCCTTGGGTTGTCACGTGTGCCGGCGCCAGGTCGACGTCGACAGCACTGAGTTCACCGGCCATGGAGTTGTTTGGCAGGCCCTGTGAGCTGGACTAATCAATCCAGCCGCGCCCCGACCGACACAGCAGGCGGCATTGCCCCAGTGGCGGGCCGGTGACGTCTGCCGACACTTCCGGTACTCCACATCACCCGGGCCGCGACCTGGCCCGGCCGCAGCCTCAATCGCGTCCGGGCCGCAGAGGTGCACAATGCCCGCAGTAGTTGGCTCTAACAGGCTCACTGCCGCCGGCGCCTCCTGGCGCTGGCCGGCTGTCCGTTGGCGCTCCACCAGCCATGGATGTCCCCCAGACCGGACAGTCCGGCTCCGGCAGGCCGGGGTCCACAGTCGCCTTCGCCCCTTCGGACACCAGCTCCACCTTGATTCGGGCCTCACGCGTCTGACGCGGGCCTGGACAACGGCATGGGCCGACCGGGAGCTTCACCCGGACGCCGGCCCCCTCCTAGCAGCCACCGGGTTCAGGCGGTCCCCTGGCCCATGCAGAATTCCACCGCCCTTGGCGACCAGTTCCAGGCGGCCTCCGCTCACACCGCCGCAACGCTCGATTCCGTACTCGGGCCGGGCCGTAGTCGCTCGGCCTCGCTAACCGACCTGCCGGACTGGTTCAAGACCATCGTGGCCGCGCTCTACCAGAACCAGGAACGCGGACGCCTTCCGGTCTGTGCGCATCTGGCGAGCCCGGCTCCAGCGGTGGTGTTCAGCGAGCAGCCCGACAGGCTCCGCTGCGGGCGATGCGCGTTCGAGGACGGCGCACAGCGCCGGTGCTCTCAGTGCGATGCCCCAGCCGGCCCGACTGCCGCCAGAGACGTGGTGCGGCATGAGTCGCTGCTGTTCTCCATCCATCACTGCCCGTCGCGCTAGCAGCACCAGGCCTCTCGGCCTCCTGACGAAGCCCGGCCGACTGGCCAACGCGCGCGCCGGACCGGTCGTCATCGATGCCGACACCCGAGCGGTCGTGATAGTCGGCCGCCCGTGCCTGGCAACCGCCACGACTGCCGAGGCTGGGAGGAATCCGGCGCCAAGGAGGCCGTCGGCCACACCGCAACCGTCGCCGACGGCGGCTACCTGGGCACCGGACTCGTCATTCCGCACCGCCGGACCAAGGGCAACGAACTCCCGACCTGGAAGGAGGAACACAACCGGTCGCACAAGCGAGTTCGCGCCCGCGTCGAGCACACCTTGGCCCGCATGAAGGGCTGGAAGATCCTTCGCGACTGCCGCCTGAAAGGCGATGGCATCCATTACGTCATGCTCGGCATCGCCCGCCTGCACAACCTCGTCCTCATCGGATGAATGAGTCCTGTCTGCCCGCCCCTCCACTCTCAAGATCACTTACGGGACAACCTTTAGCCGGGGTGGCGCTGACCGGCTGGTTTCAGCGGCGCGGGCACCGGGCCGAGCACGCCGCCGACGCCGCGGGGTATCGCCGCGTGACGGTGGACAGCGTGACCGAGCTGGTGCCGGGACAAGTCAGGGACAGGGCCTTTCTTGCGGTAGCGCGTGAAGCAATTCTCCCCAATGGTTCGCTTTGCTCTGCTGGCAGACGCGGGTGGCGATGTGGTCGGCGTTGAGGTCCCATAGTCGGATGCTGGGGCCGCCCAAGCTGATGAGGGTGCGGCTGTCGGGGGTGAACTCCAGTGCCGGGAGAAAGGAATCCGGGTCGTCCAGGAGTGGTGCACGGTAGCTGGTGAGGGTGGCGGTGGTGCGGTGGGTGGCCGGATCCCACAGGCGGATGGTGCGGCCCGGCCCGCCTGTGGCCAGTGTGTTGCCGTCTGGGCTGAAGCGGACGGAGGTGATCCTTCCGCTGTTGTCGGTGAGGGTTGTCCGTGTGTGGTGGCTGGCGACATTCCACAGGCGGATGGTGCGGTCGTCGCCGGCTGAGGCGAGGGTTTTACCGTCCGGACTGAAATCGAGGGCGAAGAGGGTGTTGGTGTGGCCGGTGAGGATGGCTTTTCGTCGGCCGGTGGTGACGTCCCACAGTTGGATGGTGCGGTCGTCGCCGGCTGAGGCCAGGGTTTTACCGTCCGGACTGAATGCGATCGCTTGGACCGAATCAGGATGCCCGGTGAGCACGGAGATCGTGTGTCGGGTGGCCAAGTTCCACAGGCGAACGGTGTGGTCGTATCCGGCTGCGGCCAGGGTGTGGCCGTCCGGGGAGATTTCGAGGCCGGTGACGGTGGTGTTATGGCTGTCAAGCGTGGCCAGGAGCCGGCCGGTGGGATAGCTCCACAGCATCGTCTTGGAGCTGGTGGCTGTGGCGAGGACTCGGCCGTCAGGGGTGAAGGCTTCGGCTTGCACGTAATCGGGTGTGCGGAAGTCGCTGATATAGCGCTGGCGGGCGGTATCCCAGGAGGTGATCTTTCCGTAGCCGGCTGCTGCTACGACGTTGCTGTCGGGGCGCAATGCGATGGCGAAGAAGTTTCGCTGGGCAGAGAAGAAGCCGGAGGAGGAAACCTCATGTGTACGCAGGTCCCACAGACCTGCGTGACGCGAGGTGGCGACGACTGCGACAGTGCGGCCGTCCGGCCGCCATGCCACCGCACGGGCCGGAGTCTCGCCCAGGGTTGCGGTCTTGTGTCCGGTTCTCGTGTCCCACACCGAAATTCCGCCCACTCCCACTGGGCTGGCTGTGACTAGGTGCCTGCTATCGGGAGCGAAGGCAAGTGCTGGTGCAGCACTGTCGTACACGGACAGGGTCTTCTTCAGTCTGTTGCCGGAGGCTGTCCACAGTTTGGCGCTTCCGTCGTTGCCGGCAGTGGCGAGGGTGTGTCCGTCAGGGCTGAACACCACGGTGTCCACGGCGTCGGTATGCCCCGTCACAGTGGCGGTCCACCGGTGGGTTTTGACGTTCCAGAGCCTGGTCCTACCGTCGTCCCCGCCCATCGCGAGGGTGTGTCCGTCAGGGCTGAAGGCCACTGCGTTGATCGCCCCGCTGAGCCCGGTGATCGTATGCTCCGGCTTATGTGAGGACGTGTTCCACAGGCGGACTGTTCGGTCGGCACCAGCTGTGGCGAGGGTATGGCCGTCGCGGCTGAACGCCACACCGTTGACCGCTCCCTTATGGCCGGTGAGGACAGCTTTGGCGCGATGCGTGGTGAGGCCCCAAAGACGTACCGTGCTGTCGTCGGCGGCAGTAGCCAGGGTACGACTGTCAGGTGCAATGGCTATCGCATTGACGCCGGCGACGTGACCCACAAGGGTCGCAAGCAGACGATGGCCGGCGGAATCCCAGAGTTTGACGGTGTGGTCGTCGCTGGCGGTGACCAGAGTGCGGCCGTCGGGGGCGAAGGCCAGAGTGGTCAGGTCACGGGTGTGGCCGCCGAGGCGGTTGGCGCGGTACTCGGCGTACGAACTGATCAGCGCGGAGCGGGCCTCGACGGTGTGAGCGTGATGGTAGCCCGCCAGCGCTGTCAGCAGCGCCGCCTCCGGCTGGTCAGTTGCCGCATCCGCTGCCTGGCCCGCCAGTTCACGGGATCGTGCCGACTGACGAAGCTCGTTGGACGTGACGGCCCGTTGCACGGCAACGGTGCCTGCAACGAGGGCAAGAACGCATAACACGGCCACGGCTGCGGCGACTCGGCGAGAGCGGCGTGCCGCGCGTGCTGCGTGTGCGCGTTCCGTCTCCCGGGCGGCGAGACCCGCGTCGAGGAATGCGGATTCGAGTGCATTGAGTGCGTTGCGGTCCTCGCCGGTGAAGGTCTCTTCTGCCCAGGTGAGTCGACTGCCGCGGTAAAGGGTTGTGGGGTCGCGATCGAGTTCCTGCCAGCCGGCGGCGTCGCGGGTGAGCTGGCGGTGCAGGCGGATGCGGTCGCGCTCGTCGTTGATCCAGCTGTGGAGCCGAGGCCAGGCGGTGATCAGTGCTTCGTGTGTGAGGCGGACGTGGCCGTCGTCGAGGGTGAGCAGCCGGCTGTGGGCAAGGCGGTTGAGAACCGCATCGGTCTCGGTTTGCGCTTCTTCGGTGCAGGGGTCGGTGGTAGCGAATTCGGTGCGGGCGGTGGGACGGTGGGTGTCCTGGGTGCCGTTTCCCGGCGCGATGAGGCGCAGCAGGATGTGGCGGGCGAGGGCGGCCTGGTCTGGGGTGAGCTGTTGGTAGGTGTCTTCGGCAGTGCGGGCGATGGAGCCGTGCAGTCCGCCGGCGCCTTCATATGCCTGGGGGGTCAGCGTTCGTCCTCGGCGGCGGCGCCAGGTTTCCATCAGTGCATGGGACATCAGCGGCAGGGCGCCGGGTTCGTCTCCGACGTCCTCGATGATGCGGGCGGTCAGGTCCCGTTCGACGATCAGCCCACGGGCCACGGCCGGCCTCACGATGGCCGCGCGTAGCTGATCCTTGTCCATGGGGCCGACCAGCACCACGGTGTCCTTGAGCGCAGCCGCCAGGTTCCGGTGGGCGGCACAGTGGCCGAAGAAGTCGGCCCGTACAGCTAAGACCACGCGCAGTCGGCTGCTCTCGTCGCGCGCGGCCAGCAGTCGCTCCAGGAATGCCTCGCGTTCCGCATCGTCGCTGCAGACGGTGAACAGCTCTTCGAACTGGTCCACCAGCAGCCAGGTTTCCCCGGGCCCGGCGGCAGGTTCCAGACGTTGGCCGTGCGCCATGGGATGTGCGCCGGGGGTGAGGATGCGCACAGCAGCCGGGGCCTGGCGGGCGGCACTGTCGGTGTGGCGCAGGCCGGGGACGAGCCCGGCGCGCAGCAGTGAGGACTTACCGCTGCCGGAGGCCCCCACCAACGCGGTGACGCGGTGCCGGCAGGCGGTGCCGGCCAGTTGCGCCGTCATCGCGTCGCGGCCGAAGAACAGGTCCGCGTCCCCGGGTTCGAAGCGGGACAGCCCCCGGTAGGGCGGATCGGTGTCGTCCTCCGGCGAGCGGGGCTGCTGTGATACCGCCTTGTCGGTCCCTGTCCAGCGGCGTCGCCACTCCTCCTCGTCACCGCCGCAGGCCAGACACAGCCGCACCTTTACCGGGGCCAGGGCCAGCGTGCCGGTGGCCAGCATCTCCTGGCAGACCTGCAGGGCCAGGGCGGCCACCTGCGGTGCGGTGTCGGTCAGGACGCCGGCGGCCGGGGCCGGGCCGGGCGCGTACTTCGCTGTGAGCTCGCGCCGTTCCCACTGACCGCGGGACAGCGCCCGGGTGGCAGCGGCGGTGCGGTGGCGGATGTCGCCGTCGAGGGTGACGGTATTCCACAGGTGCGGTGTCGCCGGTACGCCCATCAGCTGGTTGAGGGCCTCGGCCAGACGAATCCCTGCGGCCTTGCCCGGCCGGTCGGCGAAGGTGAAGGGGCCGTTTTGCACAGGACCGTTGAAGAAGAGCGTCATCGGCGCGCCCTCAGCAGTCCGGCTCGGCGCCGCCGGCTGCCTCGAACCGCCCGCCGCGCAGCCGGTAGAGCAGCACCGCCCCGTTCGGGGTCTTGCGGCGGCGGGCCTCGTCGACCAGGTCGGTGACCGGCCGCCCCTCCAGGAGGGTGCGCAGCGCCAGGATCGCGGTGTGGTGCGTGATGGCCACCACCGCGGCCGCGGTGCTCGCGAGCACGGGCAGCGCGGTGATGAAGGTGTTCGCCCGGTGCAGCACGCCCCCGGCCAGCGATTCGCCGCCCTCGCCCGGCGGCACCCACAGGTGCTTGCGCAGACGGCGGTCGTCGACGCCCTCGGGGTAGGTGGCGAACAGCTCCCGCTTGGTCATGTAGGTGGCGTCGCCATAGTGCTGTTCGTTCAGCACGGCGGTCGCCTCGCTCGGCAGGCCGGGCAGGGCCAGGGCCGCGGTGTCCTGGGAGCGCCGGTACTGCGAGGTGCGTACGACCGGATCGGGGCCTAGGAGGTCGGGCAGTGTGCGGCGCAGCCACAGGCACTGTTCGAAGCCGCGTGGGGTGAGGCCGACGAGGTCGCGAGATAAGGCGTGGGCAGCTGTTGCGGTCCAGGGGCGGGGGTCGAGGTAGAAGTTGGGTTTGGTGGCGTTCTCCGTCGATTCGGCATGGCGGATCACGGCCAGGGTCAGCTCGGTGCGCGGTGCCATACGGGCTCCTTCGATGCCCGTCGCGAGAGCGCGGCGGGGCGTAGGGCGTATCTGGCAGCACGGGAGGGCTCCGGCCATCGCGCTGCGGGGCCGGTCCACTGGGGTGCTGAGTGGGACGTCCTCAGCATGCCGACCCCCACCACGGAGGCGCAACCTTGCGCCTCAAGGTTGCGCCTATCGAGTCAACATTGGCATATGACACGCCAGTTGAGGTCTGTAGAGTCACCGGCGAAGAGGAGGAGGAATCCGGATGTCAGAGGCCCAGCCGAACATGATGCGCCGACGCCTGGGCGGCGCCCTCAAGACCCTGCGGCAACGCACCGGCATGAACCTCGACGATGCCGCCGCACGGATCGGCCTTCCCAGCGGAAGCACCCTCAGCAAGGTCGAGAACGCCAAACGGCTCGTGTCCACAACCGCCCTGGACGCGTACTTCACCGCCTACGGCGTCGGCGCAAACGACGCCCGCCGCGACGAGATCCGCAAGCTGGCCACGCTCGCAGGTTCCACCCGTCGCGCCAACCTCCTGCGCCAGTACGGCGACGCGGTACCCGATCCCTTCGCCGACTACCTCGAACTCGAAGACCTCGCCGCCCAGGCCGACATCTACGCCTCCCAGGTCATCCCCGGCATCCTCCAGACCCACGACTACGCCCAAGCCGTCATCGACGGCAGCCGCCGCTGGAGAACCGAACGAGAGGCCAAGACCTTCGCCGAACTGCGCATGCAACGCGCGGCCGTACTGACCCGGCCAACCCCGCTGCCCGTCTGGTGCGTACTTGATGAAGCCGCGCTGCGCCGGGCGATGGGCGGGCCGCCGGTGCTGGCCGAACAGCTGGGTCACCTCCTGACCCTCCAAGAAACACTCCCCCACCTACAGCTCCAGGTGCTCCCCTTCGCCGCCGGAGCGCACCCTGCGATGGACGGAACCCACACGATCTTCCGGTTCGACGCCGGCGGCCCCGTCGTCGTGGTGGAGCCCATGACCAAGTCCCTCTACCTCGAAGAGGACGCCGACGTCGGCCAGTACGACGTCAACTTCAACCACCTGCGCAGCCAGGCCCTGGACACCAAGCGCTCCCGCACCTTCATCCGCGATGTGATCAAGGAGATCCGTTGAACACTCCGAACCCCCAGCCCGAGCCCGCCTGGCGCAAGAGCAGCTACAGCAGCGGAGGCGGCAACTGCGTGGAGGTCATGGTCTTCGATGCGGACACCGTCGCCGTACGCGACTCGAAGACCCCCGCCCAGGCCCCGTTGCACTTCTCCAGCACGACGTTCACCACTTTCCTCCAGGTGTTGAACAGCCACACGGTCCTCGATTCCTAGCACCTCAGAGCACCGCGACACCGCACCTGAGCTCCAGCAGTTCTACAGCCCACGCCCAAGCGTGACCGCCGTAGCCGGTTGTTCGTTGGACTGGTGCGTCCATCACATCCGTCCCCCGCGGATGGGCTGAAGGGCATGAGCCGGCCGGCTCATGCCCTTCACTTCTCTCCGCTCCGCGCTCACTGGTGCCGTGACCGCACCCAGCACGGCCAGTTGTGCCGAGCATGAGTGACATCGATGACAGGCTCCTGGCCCTGGTCGACAGCGTAGTCGCCAGCGAAGAGGAACGGCTGCCGCTTCTGACGCTGGGCGAGGCCGCGCGGCGATCGAGCTGCTGCAACTGCTCAGCGCTGGCACTGGCGATGGAGCGTACGCAGCCCGGCACCTGGCCGGGAATTTGGCCCGACGGCTCCCGGCCGAGTGACTCCGCCATTGACGGGAGCCTTCGGTCCAGGGGCGACTGAAGTTGCGACCAGGGACGCCTCGAGGCAAAGCCTCGTCGACAGGCTGGTGTGACTCGGAGCTTTGACCATTGACCTGCCAGGTCGACCTCCCCGGTGGGCGGAGCCGCCAGTCGCTTTGGGGTGCGAGCGAGGCGGTTCTGCTCAGCGGTCAGGCGGGAACACCGGCCTTGTCCAGGACGGCGGCCATCTCATCCTCGGGAAGCGCCGGATTGGCACCCGCGTTGGAGGCCAGTTCGGGGACATGGAGCGCCTCGCGGAGCCGGTGGAGCGGGAGGCGTGGGTCGCCGGCCGCCGCCTGGCGCGTCCAGACCGCGGGGTCATGGCTGAGCCGTTCGATCAGCGCGGGCGTGGCGGCCGGGTCCCGGACGGCCAGCCGACGGTAGTTTCCGTCCGGGTGGTCCGCGTAGCGGGAGGCGAGGCCCTCGCGGGGGAAGCGGGGGTGCGTCTCCGCCATCCAGGCGGAGAACGTCCCTCCGAGCCTCGCGTACACACGCAGCAGGACCTCCTCCGGAGTGTCGGGGTGGTGAATGCCCAGGTGGTTCTCCACCACCGGGTCCTCGACGGGTGCGAGTAGGCGCAGCAGGTCGGGCGGCAGGTGGGGGCTCCGGGCGGCGGCGCGCCGGAGCAGCGGGTGGGCAGAGGCCGCGGCCCGAGGCAGCACCTCGGGGTCGGCGAGCCCGTCCCGTACCCACTGCACGCCGTCGCCCCTGTCGAAGTCCCCGACCGTGAAGTCGATCGCTATGCGCCGGGTCTCGTCCAGCTCGGGCCTGAGGGAGACCGCGAGCCGTACGGCCCCGTCGGGGTCGACGGCGAGCCGCTCCACGAGGTCGGCAGGCAACGACGGGTTCTCGGCGAGGTCCGCGAGGTGCGTCCGCTCGGCGACGCACCGCTCGGCGTCGGCGCGGACGAGGAGCCCTCGGCGCAGCGCCTCGGCGGCAGACTTCGGATCGCGGAGGAGTTCGGCGGTGACGAGTGCGTCTCGCCGGCACTCCCACAGCGCGGCGGCCCGCCGCACCTCGGGGTCAGGGTCGGCCAGCAGCGCCGACCGCTCGCCCGGCGGCAGGATCCCCCATGCACGCACCGCTTCACGGCGCGCGGCCGAACTGTGATGAGTAGCCATCGAGGCCACGAACGACGGCGCCAAATGGGGCGAGTCCAGCAGGGCCATCCGGACAGAAGGGGCGGGGTCGTCGAGCAGGCGGACGCACACGGCGTCCGGGAGCGGCGCGACCTTTGTGCGCGGGTCGTACACCTCGGGTCCGTACGCAAGAGCAGCCCGCACCTTGGGAGAAGGATCGTCCGCGAGCCGGGCCCGCTGTGCAGGCTCCGCCCTGGCGCTCATGGCGAAGTCGATCCGGGCGCCCGGGTTCGGGTGGGCCAGGACCACCACGACGGCCGGCTCAGGGAGTCCGGCCCGCTGGAGGGCGTCACGGGGCGGACGGTCACCGCCTCCGTCGAAGGCGAGCAGGCGCAGTAGCAGCGGTGTCGGCAGCGCTGGATTGCGGGCGACTCCGTCCAGAGCGGATGCGTGGAACGACACCATGATTCCCCTACCCCTGTGTCTTCCTCGATTGGTCCGCGATCATGATCTCCCGTATGCCCGTCAGGAACCGCCGAACGGCACCAGCTGCGGTCAGGACGCAGCGATCCGCATGATCTGCGCGGTGCGCTCGGCCACCATGATGGTCGGCGCGTGGGTGCTGGCCCGCGGGGCGGTCGGCACCACCGAGGCACCGAGTGGCCGTCGGTGCACCACCCAGTGGGCGTGACCCGGGTTTCAGCAAGGACGGCGGAAGGTGGCCCGGTAGGTCTGCGGTGTCGTGCCGGTGACGCGCTTGAACCGTTCGCGGAAGGCGGTCGCGGATCCAAAACCGGCCTGCACGGCGATACGTTCGACGGGATGGTCGCTGTGCTCAAGTAGGTACTGGGCGTGTCGGACGCGTGCGCAGAGCAGCCACTGCAGTGGGGTCGGTCGGGGCCGGTTCCTGCCGGCTCGCGATCGGCCGGAGATCGGAGGAGGCGTCCGCCGCAGCCGGGAATGGGAACGCCCCGGCTACAGTCACGCGCAGGGGGCCGGAGCCACTGTCATTGGCTCCGGCCCCCGTTATCTGGGCGTGCGTGGTCAGTCGGTGTTCTCGCGCGGCGCGAGGAGGGCGAAGTACGTCTCGCGGGCCTCATCGCTCAGCTCACCGTCGAGCGACAGGGCTTGGCGCAGGGTACGGAGCGACTCCTGGGGCGGGACGTTCCACCGGTTGTGCGCCTCGCGCATGATCTCGCCGATCTCCCGGTAGGCCGTGTCGGGGTGGTGCCGGACGAACCAGTCGAGCATCTTCCCGATGGGCAGGCTGAGAGTCAGGTGCCACCAGCGCACCTCGTCGTCCTGTTCCCTCTGGTCCTTGGTCAGGGTGAAGGTCTCGGAGAAGTCGTCGAGTACCGCGTGACGGACCGTGGCTCCCAGCAGGTGGGAGGGCAGGATACGGTCCAGGCTCGCCGCCACGTTCCAGGCCAGTGCGTCGGAGACCTCCCGCACGGCCTGCTCGTTGCGCTGGCGCAGGACCCAGCGTTTGCGCACGTCCGGACGCTCCCACAGGAGCTGGTGGAAGTCGGCGGCGAACCGGTCGCGCACCTCGGCTGCCCCGGGGGCGAGGGAGTCACGGTCCCCGGCGGACATCGTGGCCCGGATGCCCTCGGCGGAGCGCTGACGTGCCTCCACCCAGTCGTCGACGACCGCGCGCGCCCACTGGTCGCGCCCGCCGACGCTCGCCTGCGGCTGGGGGACCTCGCTGTTGCTGCGCGAGAGGTAGGCGCGCAGCGTGGAGGCGGTGATGCCGCCGAGTTCCGCCATCTCCGGGATGCCGACCAACTGGGTGCCGGTCAGTTCCGGGGTGGCGAGGTCGACGATGCATTGCTCAAGCGGGAGCGCCTTGTCCTGCTCCTGGTGGTGCTTCGCCCACAGGGCGAGATGGTCGAGCCAGTTCTCGACGGAGGGGGCTTCGGGGTCGAAGGTGGTCACCTTGCCGGCGTGGGCTCGGGCGGGGTCGGCGCGTCCGTCGAGCATGTCAGCGGCACTGACCGTGACGGCTGCACGGGCCTTGCGCCGCTCGTAGTCCTCCTCGACGGGGTCCCAGACCTGTCCGGGGCGGTACCAGGTGGCGCCGTCGAACCAGTAGCCGCCGGCGCGGAAGAGCAGTGCGTCGCCCGACCACTGGGTGTGCCAGGAGGCCGTGTCGCCGTCGCTCATCAGCAGCACGGTCCGGCCGTGGTCGGGGTGGTAGCGCACCACCCAGCCGAGCTCGTGGTTGAGCGGGTCGGTGGTGAAGGCGTACCAGCCTCCGTTGCGGCGGACGCGGTCGAAGCGTCCCCACATGCCCTCGCCCTTGTTGCGTCCTACCTCCTCGATGGCCTCGGGGCCTTCGTCGAGGGGGAGGTGGGAGTCGTCGACGAACGGTAGGCCGGGCACCGGATGGTCGCCACGCAGGCCGTTCGCGAACAGACGGATGTGTCCCAACGTGGATGCCTCTTCCCTTGTTTGGTGCTGCACGCCTTGTGCAGCACCTTCATTCCCGTTCATACAGCACTGCCAAACGCCTTCGTGTAACGGCTTTCGGCCAATCTCTCCGGCGGGTGTCCGAGAAGTCCGCGCTCACCCAGTCGTCCATCGGTCATCTCCTGTCGGCTCCCGGCACAGCGCCCGGGGTGGGCGCTGTGCCTCACCCCTTCGGGGGGAACGGGGCCGTGGGACAGGAACGGGACCGGGAAGTTCTCCGGGCGTCCGTGCCGAGGTCAGCGGAAGGCTGAGGAGAGGGGGGAAGCAGCGAGGGGGAGCGCGTGGTGCGCTGGTGCAGCACGCGCGGCCGTCTCCTGGGTGGGAGACGGCTGTCCGGTTCCCCGAGGGAACAGGCCGGGCGTTCCCCCGGGGAACTGACGGTGCGTTCCCTGGGGGAACCTTGTGCGTCCTCACCTGTCGCCCCACCAGACGTGCCGCGCGCCGCGCGTCCTCGGTCGGCGTCTCTGGGTAACTGGCCTGTTGAGGGCTCGTTAGCAGCAGGACCGTGTCCCCCGCGGACTCAGGGCCCCGCAGCCGTCACGCAGCGGGGCCCTGATCTCGATTGGGCATGCCTTTGGGCATGCCTCTCCCGGGCTGGGCATGCCTCCCTCCATCGGGAAGGCCGGGGCCTGCTGGTGCAGCGATAAGTGCAGGTCAGCGCTGTCAGGCTCCCGAGCGTGACGCCTCGGCGTGACAGTAGTGGAGCCCCCCCAGTCCCCCAGGCCGCCCTTGGGGACTGGGGGACTGCGCTCCTGTTTTCCCAGGTAAAGGCGCTCCGTCCAGAGAGCTGGGGGCTGGGGGGAGGGCAGGCGGCTGTGTACCTGGCCCCGCGTTTTCCCTGGTAGGCGAACCGCTCTGTGTACCTGTGTACCGCCCCTCCTGCCTGCAAGGTTCCAGCCGGCATCCGTCCACGAGACCGGCCCCGCGCCCGTGCGCGTAGGGCGGTGCCACAAGTCCCACAAAGCGCTCGCAGGTCAGCGCATCACATTGATCGGGGGAAGCGTGTCCGGCAGAGCCGCACCGCTCACGCAGGACAGCTCGTCCATGGCAGGCAGTAGGGCCGTGAGCCGTCCGGCGGGGTCGTCTTCCCAGCCGTCAACTACATCTCGGACAGCGTCCACTGTTCCAGCTCGGCCAGCTTGGCCAGGACGTCGTCGTCGAACGCGGCGCCGGCCGAGGCGAGGTCGGCGGGGGCCGAGGCGGGCAGGTGTGGCGGCTCGGTGGTGGTCTTGCGGTCTTCCGGGTGTGGGTGGCCCAGGTGGGGCGGGGTGCGTTGTGGCGGGGCCGGGTGGCGATGCCCCGGGCGGCGAGGTCGCGTCCGCTCCACAGGAAGGAGGAGCCGGGGCGGTGCTGGCAGGAGGAGATGGCGTCGAGGCGGTACCAGCGGGTCGTGCCGTCGAGGAAAGCCTCCCAGCCGGGGGAGAAGGTCTTGTTGGCGCGCAGGTAGCGGTTGACGTAGCCGTGGACGGTGCCGTCGTGTTCGACCAGCCAGCGCTCCAGCTCGGCGTCGCCCTCGCGTTGGGTCAGGCTCCAGCCGTCTCCCAGCCGCGTGGTGAGGGCGAGGGTCTTGATGCGGGGGCGGTCGAGGGCGGCGCGGTGCCGGCGCTCGGCCGCGGCGTACTCGTTCTGGCGGGTCGTGTGGCAGGCCGGCCAGGTCAGCCGGTCGCCGAAGAGCGGGTGTGCGGCCTCCTTGCGATTGCGGGGGGGCCGGGGATCAGGTGCCAGCCGGCGGCGGTCAACCGGTCGCGCAGCGGTGGGGGCAGGATCATCGTCTCGGCAACGACGGGCCGGCCGCTGTCGTCGTCTTCGGTGACCGCGGTCTGGCACTGGCCGCACTGCGGCAGGTACACCGTCCGGTATGAGAGCACTGCTCCCCTTTCATTGCGTGATGCTCCGTCAAGCGCCTTTTTTCGTAGCAACATTCGTAGCATCTTTAGCCCGGATATGTGAGCGGTGGCGGCCACGGAGAAGCGCGGCGTGCAACAACTGACCGATTCTCGGACATCAGCCGCCCAGTGCGTCTGGAAGGCGTCTCGCGTGTCCAACAACGGCGTACGGAAATTCAAAGATCATCATGACGAGGTGGTGACTAGTCAGAGTGGTGTGCCCCCTGCCGTGCCAATCATCGGCCTGGTCGTCTCGGTGATCGCGCTTGGGGTGTCCCTGCTGGCCTTCCGACGAGCAAGGCAGGCCGAGCGCCGAGCGTCTTATCCACGTGTGCGTGTCCAGTTGACCTGGACAGATGCACCTTCCGAAGCACCCCAACCTGACGATCCCTTCGCTGACTTCACGGACGAGCAGCGCAAGAACTCCTTGCTGCTGGGGATCAGATCTGAGGGGAATCTTGGTTTTAATGGCGTACGAGCACGCGTGAAGTTCCGCCGTGCTTGGAGGCTGCGCTCTGTATCGACGTCGTGGGCTTCAGTGGACATGCCGCAACCAGAACAAGACCAGGCGGGACAGTACTCAGCCTATGGGTCGCTGGCGTTCCGTCCCTTCGGGAACTGGGCCGTCCGAAACGTCGGGCTTCACCTACACGCAGTCACGGCAGAACCCGTAGCCCTGTGGGCGCAGGATCCATGGCACAGGCGAATCCTGGTATGGCTGCTTCACCGCATCGGAGCCTTGGAGGACCGGGGGCGACGGAGGCGGGTGCAGCGGCAGCAGGAGGAGCAGGGGCAGACGGAGCAGGAGCAGGGGACGACGGAGGAGCTGCTCAGGAAGTGGATGGAAACCTACGAGTGGGCTGAGCAGCACCGTCCGTGGTGGTGGCGAGTTCGACTCCTTCGTCTTCGTCTGGTCGCTGCCCTCGACCGTGGTGATCCGGATACCCGCATCTACGCCACTGTTCAGGTTGCTTGGCGTGTCGCTCAGCATGGTGGTGAGGTCGTGCGACTGGCGCAGCGTCATACGTACCGCCTGTCCTTCGCGCGGAGTGCACCGATGGAGGGAGTCATCTCGGCTCATCGGTTCTCCGGCGCGTCGCAGTTGCGCGTCGACGACCCCCGCTACCGGTACCGGCTTCGACTTCCCGGGGGTTCCAGCGGTACAGCCTGAGCGCGGAATCCACAGTGCGAACCGGCCCTGCGGCCTACAGCACGCCGATCAGGGCGTTGTCCTCCCACTGGTCGACGACTTCGAGGTAGCCAGCGAGGACTTTGGAGTGGGGGCCCATCCGCCCTGCTTGGCGATGACGATCTGGTCGTGGCCCTTCAGGCGGGAGACAGCTGAGAGGGCCTTGCTCCACAGCGCCGCCGAGAGGGGCGGTGCTGTCTCCGATGCCGAGATCGCCGGAGTGAAGCAACTGATCGGTCGTATCACGCGCTACGAAGGCCGGTTCCGCGCAGAGGGCATCCTTGCCGCAAACAGCGGCGTGCGGTCCGCTCTGGCGTGGGATTACGGACGGGCCTCCTGCATGGCCCGCTGGGGAGTCGGCGCACGCTTCACGGACATCTGGGAAGCTGAACAGGCCGTCGCGCACGTCTCACAGCTGAGCCGCATGACATACAACTCCTGGGCAGAATTCGCCGCCGGCTACTTCCTCGGGCGCTGCCTGCACTTCGACGACGAGCAGTTCGGACACTGGTACACAGACATGCTCCACGCCCATAAAGTGCTAGCCACTCATGCCGAAAGCCCCTGGCGTGCCGTCCCCTGGGCATGACACGTTCGTACCAGCGACGGCTGCCCCGCCGAGTTCGACTCCGTTACCAGCCCCGCCGGCCCGCAGGGCTGGGGTCCTTCTCTGCCCCATCGGCGCCCGGGTGCCGATGGGCAGCGCGCTCGGCCGGCACTCCTACTCCAGGCGGGCCTAACGCTCGCTCTGCTGGTAGGCGCGACTCGGCGAGCTCGTTCAGCAGCGCCGCACGCCTGGGTTGGAGTGTTCAGCGGGACGGAAAATCGGCGCTTGAACCGGTTGACGCGGGACTGGTGCGGGCGGCGGTCCGGCGCGGGGATAGTCCCGGAAGTCCGAAGCCGAAGCGGCAGCCCTCCGCCTGCTCCCCGCAGGTCCCCTCTACCAGGCCACCGCCGACGCCAACAACACCTGCTCCCCGTACGCGCGGGATGGTCCAGGCCAGGAGGGCTTCCGTGACAGGCAGCTCTACTGCTTCCCGCGCCTGCGGGGATGGCCCCCCGCTGAGTCTCCTCGGCCACCATGCGGTTCCGCTCCCCGCCTCGCGGGGGTGTCGTCCCTGGCGTCGAGGCCGGAATTGAGGAACTTTGTGTTTCTGGATCCGCGGAGGTGCTCTCGTCGGCGGCGCGTGGCCAGCAGCCAGCTCCACCTGCCCTGACCGGTGGAGAGGGCCCCGAGCCGGACGTCCGCGTGGTTCAAATCCAGGTGGTGCGCATGGAACGATGCAGGTCACGAAGTCTGCTCCCCGCACGCGTGGGGATGGTCCCACCTCCGGTGACGGCCGCTTCGCTCCGGACTCCTGCTCCCCGCACGCGTGGGGGTGGTCCTATACGGGGCTCTCCGCGGAGGCGGAGGTGAGCCGGCCGGTCCGGTTGTTCCCGTCCAGCTGCCCGGTGCTCTCTGCGCAGGCGGAGGTGAGCAGCCGCGGCCGACGACCGGAACCCAGCCCACCTTGTGCTCTCCGCGCTTGCGGAGAGCACGCCTCGGAAAGCGCCTTGTACCGGCCCCGGCGCGGCTCATCTCCGCTCCCGCGGAGAGCACGAGAAGCACTTGGCCACCGCCTCCCGTTACCTCGGCTCACCTCCGCTCCCGCGGACAGCACCACGCCCCGGAACCTCAAGTGCGCCTCGCCCCCGGCTCACCTCCGCTCCCGCGGAGAGCACTCGTCGTCCAGGTTCGCGGAATCGTAGATAGCCGGCTCACCTCCGCTCCCGCGGAGAGCACTGAAGTACCTCCGCGAGCTCGGCACGCTCGTCGGCTCACCTCCGCTCCCGCGGAGAGCACCCCAGTTTCTCGCCCAGGTCGTGGCTGTCGATCGGCTCACCTCCGCTCCCGCGGAGAGCACCACCGAGGTCCACAACAACAGCACCACGCGCGGGGCGTTCGGCTCACCTCCGCTCCCGCGGAGAGCACCCTTCGCGACCTCCACTTTCAGAGCTGCTTTGCAATTTCGTGATCTGGTTTTCCCGTTGTGGGTGGTGAGCTGAAGGCGACCAGCGTGAGCCCGTCGAAGTCACGCAGGTGGCGGCGGCGGTGTCCGGAGATCCGCACGGTGAAGCCTTGTTCGTTGTCGGTCGGATAGACCATTACCGAGAGTCCGTCCCCTGTGCAGTCGGTGACAGCTGCCCAGAGTTCGTCTCTGACCTTTGCCGATACCGTTCCGACGTATAGCTCAGGTGTGACTTCCAGTAGCCAGCGTGTCAGTGCTCCTCGCAAGTGGTCGGGGACGGCTGTGACGGACAGGGTGATCATTGACGGCATGGGTCACCGGCCTGCCGCGCCGGGTTCTTCGCGTGCGCCGGCGTAGTTGACGCCGCCGGGCACGGCTCCCGTTACCGGGTCCCACAGGTCCACCACTTCGTCCTCGAAGTCCTCTGGCTCTTGCGCGGCGGAGTCGGGTTCAAGGAGCCGCTGGATGTCGGAGACGATGCGGGGCATCAGCCGGAACAGGCGTAGGCCCTCGCGGAAGCGGCGGCGGGCCGCCTGCTCCGGGTGGGGTGTGTCGTGGAGGGTGAAGGCGAGCGGGATGGTGAGTTCGGCTTTGTAGAGGTCTGCGATGTCATAGACGAAGGACTGTTGTTTTCCGCTGTGTACGAAGCCGAGGCCTGGTGAACAGCCCATGGAGGTGATCGCTGCGTGGACGATGCCGTAGAGGCAGGTGTTGGCGGCGGACAGGGCGAGGTTGACGGGGTCTTGCTGGTCCCAGGACGAGGGATCGTAGACGCGTTTGAACCGGCCGATGCGGTGTTGCTGGGCCAGGAGTTTGTAGAGGGCTTTCATCCGCTGTCCCTCCAGGCCACGCAGGCGTTCTAGGGAGGTTTCCCGGGGCACGGTGTTGGAGCCGAAGCGGTGTTCGTACATCCGCCGGGCCACAGCGAGGCGTTCGTCGTCGTCGGCCCAGGCGCGTGCCTGTCTCTCGAGCCATCGGGTGTTCAGGGAGCCGGGAACGGTGGCGCTGTAGGTGCGGACGCCGCCGGCGCCGGTGGTGACGACGGTGGTCCCGTGACGTGCCAGGGTGGCCATCGCGCGGGCGGTGATGCTGGTGCCGGGGCCGAGGAGGACGCAGCTGAGGGCCGCGGTGGGCAGGTAGACCAGTTCGGCTCCGCGCTGTTCGGTGGTGACGACCGCGCAGACACCGGTGTCGTCTTGCTGGACGCGGACGATGTCGAGGTAGAGGAACGAGAGGGAGTCGGCGGTGCGGGGCAACATCGCCACGGTGGGTGCGGCGAGTTTTCGGCGGGCCGCGCTGTGGGCGTTCACGGGGCTTGCCGGGCGGGTGCGAGGGTGAGCAGGCCGCAGCCGTAGGCCTTGCCGCGGCCGATGCCGTCGAGAATGCGTTGGCGCAGCAGGTCTGGGTCTTTGATGTGTGCGGTGCCGTCGAATCTGGTGCGGGCGTGGGTGATGTGGCGTTTGTCGTGGGCGCGTTGGCCGCGGGCGGTGTCGAGGGGGGTGGAGTGGGAGCTGCTCAGGTGCAGTCCGCTGTTTTCTTCGGCCTGGCGTTGCCACCAGTGGTCGGCGTCGGCTCCGGTCAGCGGTATGACGGCGGGGGCGCCGGTGGTGGCGCGGGTGGTGTGGCCGGGTTTGCGTACGGGGCTGGCGGTGATGCGGTATTGGATGCTCAGGCCGGGGCGCAGCGCGTCGAGCATGGGGGTCAGGTCTTTGGTGGCTGCGCTGGCGTAGCCCGCGGGGAGTTTGTCGAGGTCGGGTCGCAGTTGGCTTTGCAGGAGGATGACGGGGGTCGGGCCGGTGTCCTCGGCGCGGAAGAGCGCGCCGGCCTGGCGGCGGGCCTGGGTGCCGAGGCCGTCGGGGAAGAGCGTCATGATGCGGTGGTGCAGGGCGACGGCGCTGGACAGGTCGCGGCGTGCGTCGCGGTGTCGGAGATCGGGCTGGATTCGGGTGAGCCACAGAGCCGTCATTGTGCAGCTCCTTCGCTGTGCAGGGCGTCGAGGTAGAGGGTCAGCGCCGTGAGGTAGTCGGTGCCCAGGCCCGCGCATTGGCTGGCGGGCAGGGGGAGGGTGTGTCGGTAGAGGGCACGTGCCCGGAAGGCGCGGTGGCCTTTCGGATCGTCATTGAGTTCGCTCACGGCAACAGCGCCCTGCTGCTCCTGGTTTTGCGTGTGTTCGGCGGGCAGCCGGGGTGTGGGCAGTTGGTCGAGTGGGCTGTCGGAGTGGAAGTCGACGCGGGCGTCGCCGCGGGGGCGTGGCCGGGCCAGTGGTAGGTGCACGAGGTGATGCAGGGGGTCGGTCAGGAGCCCGAGCAGGAGGGGGCCTGCCGGGGGGCATGAGCGCCGTCCGAGGTAGGGCGGCCAGTGCGGGGTGCGTACGGCTTGTTCGCAGGTGCGCAGCGTGTCGGGGTCCCCGGTGAGGCAGATGGTGAAGGCGGCGTCGGCGAGGTAGGTGCGGTGGGAGAGGAGGGTGCCTTGGGAGGGGGGCCGTTTCTTTCCTTCCGCGGTGGTGACGGTCCCTTTCGCGGGCAGCCCGCCGCCGACGGTGTGGAGGTCGCGCAGCAGGACGCCGGGCCGGTCGGTGCGGGTGGTCAGCGACAAGCGGGCCAGGTCGTCGAGGCTTTCGTCGCGGGTGCGTCCCAGGCAGGCGCCGAGCAGTCCGATGATGCCGGAGCGGGTGGGGTGCGGGGCGGTGTCGCGCTCGTTGTAGTGGCTGCGGGTGCCCCAGGACTGCAGGGGTCCGGCCAGGTGCAGGAGGAGTCCGGGTGCCGCGGTATCGGGGGCGTTCACGCTGTGGCCTCGGCCAGGGCAGCGGTGACGGAGCCGGTGATCAGTTCGTCGAACGAGTCGTTCCGGGCCCCGAGCCCGGTCAGCTCCTTGTCCTCCGAGCTGGCCCAGCCCGCGTGGACCAGGCCACGCGGTCCCAGCAGCCGACCGGCTGCCTGCGCGTAGTGGGCCAGCGCCTGCCGTGAGGGCTGGCCGAATCCGCCGGCGCGGTCGGCGCCGACGGGCCTTTCGAACGCCGCGGCGTACGACAGGGGGCGGTCGGAGCGGACGCTGATGTGCACCAGATCCGGGATGGTGTGAGGCGCGGTGGAGGTCTTCTTCGCCTCGGGCAGCGACAGCACGAACGCCTCGCCGAACGACGTCGCCAACGTGCGGGCGGCCTCTACGTCGCCGCCGATGTTGCGCAGCAGGTCTGCCAGGTCGAGCGTGGCGTAGCGGTAGAACACGCCGGCGCTGAACTCGCCGCTGCCCATGTGGGCGCTGCCGGTGGTGTCCCGCCAGGCGTCGGTGATGTCGTCCACGGCAGCGAAGTAGTCGACTTCCACGTCCGTGCCGTGGGTGGTCAGGGCGTGTGCGAGCTGTACCGCGCCGTCGACGCCGGCGCCGTCGACCTCTGCCAGCATGCGGCCGAACAGGTTGATGATCCCGTTGCGGCGGCGCAGCACCGCGTCGATGTCGGCCTGTGGCAGGACGCTCTTGACGCCCTTCTTCATGTCCTTCGCGCCCTCGATGTCGACCCGGTGGGTCTCGGCGAGGTCGGCGAGTTCCGTGACCGCGGACGCGGGCACGTAGACCATGGCGTTGGTGCTCCAGGCCGGCTCTTCCTCCGAGGGCGGATCGGCCTTGATGCTGCTGCCTGTGGCGATGTGCTGCCCCGCACGCCGGGCAAGGTCCGCCGGCCAGCCGCGCTCGTCGCACAACGCGGCCTCGACTGCTTCTCCGATCCGGCGGGTGCGCAGCGCCTTCTCGCCGATGCTGCGCTGGAAGTAGCGGCGCACGGCGCGCTTCCAGCACTGGCTGCTGACCCGGGTGCGTTCCCGGTCGCCGTACTGGACCGTTTTGACGGAGTTGGTGTCGTCCCTGTTGAGGTTGGCGTAGGGCACGCTCTGCAAGACGTGGAAGTCGATGAACCGGCCGGCGAGGGCGGGCTGCGAAGCGATGATGGACATGTCTGTCTCCTTGCGGGTTGTCGGTGGCGCGAGGTCCGGTGGGGCGGGTCAGGCGGCGGGGCCATCCGGTGCGGAGGCGTCGTCGGCCTTCAGGGCGTCGGCAAGGTCGGCTGCTTGGCGGGCGCGGTAGTAGTCCTGCAACCACCAGCGAGCCACCCGCTTGCGCTGCTGCGGCCAGGTGCGCAGGTCGACCAGGAGCCGCGCCCAGTCCGGCGCCGTGTTCCGGTCGCACAACTGCCGTACGGCGGAGGGAAGGTGACGGTGCAGCCCGGAGGCGCTCTGCTTACACAGCAGGTTCAGGCGGGTCTCGGCGGCGCTCTCACGGATGCCTTGCCGGCCACCGCGGGCCACCGCGGCCGCGTAGGTCTGCCCCATGCTGTCCCCGAACCGCTCGCGACGCTGCGCCTCGGCCTGCGCCCGCCGGGCCGAGCGCTGCTCGGGAATCCCGGGTCCGGCTGCGGGCTCGGCCTCTACGGCAGCCGCGGCCGGGCGGGCCGAGTCGCTCTCCTGGTGGCCGGCCTGCTCGTCGGGACCGATGGCACCGTGCCGGTGATATGCGGCGATCAGCGCAGCGACGGTGTAGAACGCGCGTTGTCCCTCGGAGTCCCGCAGCACGGCGCCGGGCAGGAGCGGAGCCACGATGCGGTGCATCCGCGGCACGTCGTCCAGGCCCTTGCCGACGCCGCTGCGCAACGCCGCCCGCGCACCGGCGTCCTTGCCGGCCACGCGGGTGACCGCAGCGACGAATTGCCGGGCTTCGACCAGCCACGAGGAGGCGCCGGGACTCGCAGGCGGTGCGTCGTGGCCGGGCTGCTGGCGTTCACCGGAGGTGGCTGAAGTGGTCATCGGTCATCTCCCACGGAGGGGCGCTGGGCGCCGGCGGCTTTCTTCTTCCCACGCCCGCCATACAGCTCGATGCGCGCGGACTCCCGGGCCCGCGCGCCGCGCGCCGTGCCGGCGGCCGCTTCGGTGATGTGGTCGTAGATGCGCTCCGCCCGGGTACGAAAGGCCTGGGCTGCGCCGTCGAAGCGGCCTTCGTCCAGGCGCTTCCAGAACTCCGTCTCCGCCTCGGGCCAGTACCGGGCCGCCGCGGCCGCCGACCAGGCGCAGTCCTGGACCTTGGTATTGGCGAACTGCGCCCAGGCCTGCTTGGCCGCACGCTCCAGACGCTGTCCGTAGCGCTCCCCCGCCAGCCGCAACTGCCCGACCATCCGGGCCTGTTCCCTGTTGCGTTCCTCCATCAGATGCAGCACCGGCGGCGTGGTCGAGGAGACGACCTGGGTGTCTTTGGCCTGGCCCTCCTGATCGATGCCCAGGGCCTGGATACGGCATGTGCCCCGTCCGAACAGGTCGACGGCGGTGGGGAACACATCCGGCCGGCGGCTTTCCACGCCGGGCGGATCGCTCAGCAGCAGCGCGTCCAGGTCCCGCCACAGACCGCGCCGGCAGTCCGCGTAGCGGGCGTAGCGGTTGCCTGCCTGGCTCGTCTGCCAGATCAGGAAATCGTCGGTGCGGGCGATGCGCTCGCGGTAGGCCCAGGTGATGTACGCATCCACCGTGTGAGCGCCCGCGTCGTCGGGGACCAGCAGCAGTGCGTGCTGGTTGTGGCCTACCAGCTTCGACATCGGGCCGGTCACCACCCCCTTGAGCGTCAGCGGATCCGTCGGCTCACTGCGCTCCCACGGACAGGGGTCGCCATCGCGGACGTAGCGGCGGGCGCGGTCGGGCTCCGGCAGGCCGGCCAGCAGCGTCTCGAACAACGTGCCACCCAGCGGGTGGTACGACAGCGCCGTGCGCAGCGGTCCCGCCACGCAGTTCGCTTCTTTCGTACCGCGGACGGTCCGGGCGGAGCAGCGCCCGGAGGGCCCGTAGTACCGCCACACCAGCAGATGCTCCAGCGCCTGCGCCGAGGCGAGGGCTACCGGGCGGGCATCCGCGGTGTGCTCGAACCACGCGTGGTTCGAGCCGGACGGCCGGGTCGTGACGAGCTTGTTGATCCCGGCGCTCTTGTCGCACTGCGACGTCAGCCGGGGATCCTGAAGGAAGGGGTGCACCGGGTCATAGAGCCGGAAGCGATCGGCGAAGGCCTCGAAGTAGGCATCGACGCGCTTGGCGTCGAAGGCACCCGCGTCGAGGACATCGAAGCGCTCCTCATGCCAGTCGTCGGCGATGTCCAGTTCCGTGATCCGGGCAGTCAGCGCGTACAGCACCCGGTACAGCCCCGACAACGCCGGCGGCAGCGACACCGCGAGCGCACTGATCTGGTGCGCTCGCAGGAACAGCTCGCGCAGCGAAACGGCCTCCGGCCGGTCGCCGGCGGGCACCGAATCCGCCCACCGGACGGGGAAGGCCCGCTCCGTGAGCAGATCATAGAGGTCTGTGGACATGACACCTCTCTGCTGAGAGCTTCAGTAAGCTTCGGACCAGATCCCCGTGGAAAACGGGGGTGACCCGCGCGATGAAGGCGTCGCGACGCCACCGCAGGTCAACTCCCCGCGAAAGCGGGGGTAGGCGGTCACGGCCGTCGGACCGGACTCGGCGCCTGCTCGGTACTCCCGGGCACACCGAGCTGACAATCTGAATAGAAGCGCGAAGAAGGGGTTGTTCGCTACCGAGAGGCTTGAAGTCCCTCGGAAGTGAAAGAAATTGACCGGTCTCCGACCGTGCACGACCACATGCCGCCCCCTCGGTGGCGCATCGGCAAGACGCACAGCTCCCTCAGCGCGGCCAGCTGTCCCCATGACGCCGGCACCTCCTGCGCCACGCCCCGCCCCCGCAACCATCCCCCGGGCACCGGCACCGTCTGCCGCATTACCTCACGCGCCTGCGCCACCGAAACCCGCCCGGCCCGCCCCCACCCCGGAACCGGCGAGGCCCCCTCGGGGTCAAGCGTCACAGCACCCGCGTCCTGAAGAAACACGCACACCGCCCGCTCCGAGTCCGCCCCCAGACGCGTCGTCAGCAGCGCCTCATCAATCAGCGCACCATCCCGGCTCAACTCCGCCAGATCGACCATCTTCATCGGCGGGTTGATCATCGTGGAATCCGCCAGCGCCTCTTCCGCCAGTACCGCACCCAGATGCTCGGCATCCAGCCGCTCCTGCAGGTCACGCTCAGCGGAATCCTCCAGATGGTCGCAGAAGTCCTCCGCATACACGGCATCAACGAGCCCTTGCACATCCCCCGGCACGGCGATCGGCTTCCCTTCACGCTCGTGCAGCAGACCACTCGTCCGCCTCAGCAACGCCTCCGGATACACCGCCCCCCACCGCTCCGGTGCCCGCACCTTCCCCTGCGCATCCACCGGCTCCAGCACCGCCAGCCGAGGAGTCACCCCCACCCAGCCCACCCGGCCGCCTTCCTCGGGCGCCAGCCCCGCACGGTCATGCCGCATACACCGCCCGGCCCGCTGCAACAACTGAGCCAGCGGAGCAAGATCACTGATCACGACATCGAAGTCGAGATCCAGGGACTGCTCCACCACCTGCGTCGCCACCAGCACCGAGACCGGCGGCCGCCGACGCCCCTCCCCCGGCTTGCCGAACGCCCGCTCGCATGCCTCCGTGATCTCCAACCGCCGCGCAGCCGGAAATCGCGAATGCAACAGCAGCAACCCGTCCTCAGCCGCCGCCAGCTGCGGAAACTCCCGCCTCAGCAGGCGATATGTCTCCTGCGCCTCGGCGACCGTCGTACAGCACACCAACGCACCCCCGCCCCGTTCCACCAACGGCCGCAACTCCCCCACCACCGCCGTCCCACGACCGGCCTCAGACCCCACCGGCGCGTCCCTCGACACCGAAACCGCCCGCACCTCGATCTCCCGGGCACGCCCACTGCCCACCGCACACGGCGCCGAGACCGCCCCACTGCGCCCACTGACATACAGCCACCCCGGATACACCGGCGCCACCTCGCACGGCTCACCGAACCCACAGCCCCGCCGGTACGCCTCCACCAACGACGACGCCGAACGCCCCGACAACGTCGCCGAAAGCAGCACCACCGGAGCACCACACGCCCCCAGCCACTCCAGCAACCGCACCAAAAGACTGTGCATCCACGGCCCATACGCATGCGCCTCATCCACCACCAAGACCTTGTTCGACAGCCCCAGCAGCCGCAGCACGTTGTAGCGAACCGGCAACACGCCCGCCAACGCCTGATCAATCGTCCCCGTCGCCAACGGAGCCAACAGCCCCCGCTTAGCCCCCCTCAACCACCGCCCCGCAACCAACGCCGACCCCACATCACTCACCAAATCCCCTGCACCCTCCCCGCCCCGGGCTCCGCATACGCCTCACTCAGCCACGCCATGCTGTGCAGCAACGTCAACGCACGATCACCCGCGACATTCAGCCCCGCGAACTCCGCCACCCGGGCATGCATCGCATCCGCCGTCGCCATCGTCGGCAACGCAAAAAACAACCCCGAGGCCCCCGAGGCCCGCCCCATCACCGACGCCGCGTGCAACGCCGCCTCCGTCTTCCCCTCCCCCGTGGGCGCCGTCACCAGCAGCAACCCCGGGCCCTCCACAAGCCCCGGCACCCCCTCAGCCACCGACGCCTGCAACGCATTGGCACCCGCGAACGAGAACTGCTCATCGAAGGACTTCACGGGCCACTCAGCCACCCCCAGCCCCACCTCGGCCACCCACCCGCCGGCCACAGCCACGGCCTGCGCCCAATGCGCCTCAAGCCCCGCATCATCCGCAGCCCAACCCTCAACCGGCATCCGCGGCGTGATCACTGCCTCCTGGCTCGCCAGCCAATCCGCCACCACCACGAGCCCCAGCACCACCACCGCAACCTGCGCCGGCAACGGCCCTCGCACCATGTCCTCCGGACCGGCACCCACCAGCCGGCGCACCGCCTCCGCATGCGCCACCCGCTGAGCCTCCCAGCCAGGCCCCCCGAGCTCTGGCACGTAAGCCTCACCGTTTCGCAGAGCGCGATGCACACAACCGTGGTGACCACCAAGCAACTGCGCCACCTGATGATGAGCAGACCGCCGAACCGACCGCGACCCCGGATAGCCCCATGCCTCGAACAACGAAGTCAGAGCCCAGTGAGTGGCCTTGTCATGGTCGAGCCTCTGCTTCTCGACTCCCGCGGCATGCGCATATCCAGGGTCGCTCACGAGGTCGGCATAGGCCTCCCGCGCCATGACCTGAAATGCCGGAATGATCTTTCCGACGTCATGTAAGCCGGCCCACACACTCACCAGGCCCCGAACCTGCCCCTCGCTAAGGCCCACGGCACCAGCCAGACGCGCTCGCGCAGCATCCGTCAAAACCCGGTCCCACAGCACACCGGCAACCGCCGCAGTGTCCAGCAGATGACAGATCAACGGATACCGACGTGCCAGCCCCCGCTCCTTACCCCACAACCGCCCATCGACCACCGGCTCCGACATAGCCCACCCCCATCACGACGCTGTGACAGCAACAGGCATACCAGCGCCCACTGACAACGCCCCCACACAGCGCTTCACAGCGGTAGATTCACGCACATGCACAACCCCCGCCCCTTGAGTCAAGAAAACGCAAACCGCCTCTAACGCCGCAGGTGGCGAAGGGTGCTCTCCGCGGAGGCGGAGGTGAGCCGGCAGGCAACTTGCCGCTCATAGCAGCCCCGTTGTGCTCTCCGCGGAGGCGGAGGTGAGCCGGTGCCGCGCTGGGACGTCCGGACGTAGCCCTCGTGCTCTCCGCGGAGGCGGAGGTGAGCCGGCAAGGGAGCCTTCGTTCGCGATCCGGCAGACGTGCTCTCCGCGGAGGCGGAGGTGAGCCGAACACCACCGCGGACGTGAACACGCCTACCTCGTGCTCTCCGCGGAGGCGGAGGTGAGCCCATTCCTCGTGCTCTCCGCGCAGGCGGGGATGGTCCCCCGCTCAAGGCGGTGCGGGTGCGCAGGGGGAGCGATCGGATTTGGTCACGGTCCGCGATCGACCGGTGTGCGGCGCCGGTTGTGCGCCACGATGGCCGAGGTTGTTGTCTCGAGGAGGAATGTCCGTGGGTGACCACCGTAAGTCCGATCCGGATCCAAGCCAGGGCAAGCCGCCGCCTGGGAACTCTGACGGGAAGGTGCCCGACCCGCCGCCCCCGTCGGGAAAGCGGCGGAAGTAGGCGTCCTCCATGTCTGAACTCTGCGAGCTCCAAGGCCGCCTGGAAAGCGCCATGGAGGCCCAAGGCATCTGGCCGGCGGACTCGCCCTGGGTCCGCCGGGCCGCGCAGGATGCTCCACGGCACGCCTTCGCCCCAAATCGCGTGTGAGATTGGGACGGCGACATCTACGCCCCGGTCGACCACGCTAGCGATTGCGCTCGGTGGGCGAGCCTCGTTTACGGCGGCGTCTACGACTCCACCATCACCCAGGTCGCCGACGGCCTGCCGACGTCCAGCCTGTCCTGCGAGGCAGTGGTCGCCGACATGCTGGACTCGATGATCTTGGAGCCGGGGCACACCACGCTGGAACTGGGCACCGCAACAGGCCGAAACGCCGCTCTGCTCGCGACCCGAGCCGGGCCGGGCCGGGTTACCAGCGTCGAATTCGACCCAGATCTGGCGGCTGCCGCCCACACCAATCTCGCCGCGACGGACACTCACGTGGAACTCGTCGTCGGCGACGGCGAGCTCGGCGCGCCGGGTGCCGGTCCCTTCGACAGGGTGATGGCCACGTATGCCGTCGAGATGGTGCCCTGGGCCTGGGTGGAACAGACCCGGCCGGGAGGCCGCATCGTGACTCCGTGGGGCCGGCTGGGCCATGTGGCATTGACCGTTGCCCCGGATGGCCGTTCGGCAACTGGCTGGATGCAAGGGCTGGCCACGTTCATGCCCGCCCGCGGTATCGGCCAAGGGAGGTCTTGGGAGCAGGTTCGCGGCGATGAAGCACCCGAGGCTCAAGGTTTGTTTGGCCGGGATCTGGAGCCGCTGCGCCGAGACGCCAACGTGCTCTTCGCGCTCCGGGTGATCCTGCCTGACGTCCGGATCCGCACGGAATCCAGCCAGGGGGTCACCGCCTGGGTTCATGACGGCAACACTTCCTGGGCCACGATCGTCGCTTCCGAAGCCGGCCGAACTGTGGCCTACCAGGGTGGCCCGCGGCGCTTGGCCACCGAGCTGGGAGAGGCCTGGCATGCATGGGAGACGAGCGGCGCTCCCGGTCTGTACGACTACGGCATGACACGTACTCCAGAGGAGCAGTACCTCTGGAGCAACGATCCCGACACCGGCCCACGATGGCCAACAGCCGCACCTCTGCTCGGCACTGCCAAGCAATAACCTGCGCCAGCCTGGGTGGTGCACTGCCCGGTCCAGCCACTCCTGTGAGCTCGGCTGTGGCTCCACCAGGATTCCACCAAGTGCTCCCCGTGCCCGAGGGGATGGTCCCCGCGGCGCGCAACGCAGCCCGTGTGTCGAAGGCCTGCTCCCCGCACGCGCGGAGGTGGGCCGGCGGCGGCAGAGAGACTACGAAGGCGGCGACAGTGTTATCCGCGGAGGCGGAGGTGGGCCGACCAAGGACGCGGCGACCAGAGCGCGCGAAGGGTGCTCTCCGCGGAGGTGAGCCGACCCCCGGCCGACTCTCGCCGGACGCTGAGGAGTGCTCTCCACGGAGGCGGAGGTGGGTTGATCCTGGCCAGGTAGTGCCTGCGGGAGCCGTGTGGCCCGGTAGATTCAGGCGGGTGCATGATCGGCGTTCCTTGAATCACGAATCGGCAAAACGCTCTTAACGGCGCAGGTCGCGAAGGTGCGCTCCGCGGAGGCGGAGGTGAGCCGATGCGCGAGCTGAACAGGGCTAGCGAGGCCAAGTGCGCTCCGCGGAGGCGGAGGTGAGCCGTGGTGCTGTGTTGCTCTCCGATGATCCCACGGGTGCGCTCCGCGGAGGCGGAGGTGAGCCGGGCGGCCGCGTGCTGGTGCTGCTGCCGACTCTGTGCGCTCCGCGGAGGCGGAGGTGAGCCGCAGGCGAACGAGCGCAACGGCGACCAGCTCACGTGCGCTCCGCGGAGGCGGAGGTGAGCCCCGTCACCGCACGAGGAGAGAGCAGTGAACGACGTGCGCTCCGCGGAGGCGGAGGTGAGCCAATCCAGGTGTCCGCGAACCGGCAGGCCGACCGGTGCTCTCCGCGAAGGCGGAGGTGGGCCGCTGAGAGCCCCGCGGTAGCGAGGCCCCAGCAGTGCTCTCCGCGAAGGCAGAGGTGGGCCGTGGCTGCGCCGGCTGGCGGCTAAGGACCAGCAGCGCTCTCCGCGAAGGCGGAGGTGGGCCGGCCGAGCAGAGCATGGCTGCACAGCCGACACGGTGCCCTCCGCGAAGGCGGAGGTGGGCCACGACCGCCTGGGGCAGCACGCCTTCGAGGACCGTGCTCTCCGCGGAGGCGGAGGTGAGCCGTCGGGCCCTGCGCACTCTCCGCGGCCGGGCGGGTGCTCTCCGCGAAGGCGGAGGTGGGCCGTAGTCGGTCACCCGCTTCGGCCGGGGCGGAGCGTGCTCTCCGCGAAGGCGGAGGTGAACTGCATGGTTGAACCGCGGGCTACAGGCCGTTGGTGTCCAGGTCGAGGCCGAATGGCTCCGGGATCCGTACTGTGGTGCCGTAGGGGTGGGGCCGTCTGCTCGTGTGTAGCCGAGTTGGCATGGCTCCGAGTACAGAGTTACCGAACGCTCTTGACGGTCGACCAGTAGGTAGAGCGGCGCCCCGTACTCCGCGTACCGACGGCGTTTCACTTTCCGCATTGGACTCGCTGGTGACCTCGACGACGAGGAGTGTGTCCGAGGGCAGCAGTGCACCAGCGCCCTTTGCGACCGCGGCGGGTACCACCGCGATATCTGGTACGTACCAGTTGCTGGACCCGGGCAGGTCGAGGTTGCCGGAGCCGGTGACGCAGTCGAGTTCGCGGGCGCGGGCTCGGATCTGGTCGCGGATCGTCTCCGCGGTCGTTTCGTGGTCCCAGGTCGGTGACACCGGCTCGATGACGCCCTCGACGATCTGGGCGCGGTCGCCGCGGATGTGTTGGATGGCGTACTTGAGGGCGCGTTCGGGGTCGACGCCGTGGTTGTAGTCGGCGGACTCGATGCTCATCGGTCGGGACCGTCCTTCGGCTGGCCGCGAGGCGGCTGAAGGTTCTGAGCTATTCAACGACACGCCTGCCCGCTCCGGCACGCCACCAGTGGCTGATTCTCTGGGTGCGGTCTGCGGGTCTGCGGGTCTGCGGGTCTGCCGGAGGCCTGCGAAGCGTGCGTGGCCCGGGCATTCGAGCGGGTGCACGACTGCTTTGAATCACGAATCGGCAAAGCCGACCCTAACGTCACAGGCTTCGAAGGGTGCTCTCCGCGCGAGCGGAGGTGAACCGCCGCGGGATGCCCGTCCGCCGAGCTGCATCTGGCGCTCTCTACGCAGACGGAGTGAGTCGTTTCGGGCCGGGCAGTTGCCTGCGAGGGGTCGTGTGGCCCGGTAGATTCATGCGGGTGGATGACCGGCGTTCCTTGAATCACGAATCGGCAAAACGCTCCTAACGGCGCAGGTCGCGAAGGTGCTCTCCGCGGAGGCGTAGGTGAGCCGTTGGTGCGCGGCTCGTGACCGGCGCTCGCAACGTGCTCTCCGCGCAGGCGGGGATAGTCCCAGCGCCATGAAAGACGAACAGCTGCGGCTAATCCACGCACGCGCGGGGAGGGCCCCGACATGCCCCACCCCAATCACGACGTTGTGACTCCAACAGGCATAGCAGCAGCCACTGACAGCGCACCCACAGAGCGATTCGCAGGGGCAGATTTCACGCACATGCAGAACAACCGCTCCTTGAGTCAGGAAAACGCAAACCGCCCCTAACGTCGCAGGTGGCGAAGGGCCTCATGAGCCGGTGCCCGGCGTCCTGGAGGGCATGGCCATCCGGTGCTCTCCGCGCAGGCGGAGGTGAGCCGCCGCTCGCCCTCGACAACCCCGACGCCCGCTTCCTCGCAATCCAGTTCGGCCCGCGGATCGCCGCCCTCCTCGCCACCCCGCGCCAGCGGGCCGACGCGATCCTCGCCTACGACCTCATCGCCTCCAGCTACCAGCGAAACGGCGACAACATCGCCCGCGCGTGGATGGTCGATATGAACCCGCATCTCGACGAGCAGTCCCCGATCCAGGCCATCGCCGGCGGCCAGACGGATGCGGTCCTGGCCGCTGCCCGTGGTGAGCGAGACGGCCAGCACGTCAACTAATCCCCGGCCCGAACCTCACCCCCGGCTGCGTCAACCCGCCCGGCTCGACCAGCGAACGCCTGCCCGCCCAGATCCTCGCCGCGATCGACCTGCCGCCCTACCTATCCACCGCATACGACACCGCACTCCGCATCGAGCCAGCCGACGTTCCCGACGCCATGGGCTGGGCGCGAAGGCTGCACGCCTGCTGCAGACTGACAAATAAGTTCACCGGGGCGCCCTGCCCCTGTGCCTGCCACGGCAACGAGGCATAGAGCCCTGGCATCTTGGCCGGCTGGCCGGCTTCGATCTGGAGACAACCAGCCCCGACCCGTTGGGGCCTATGCTCAAGACGGGGGGTGCCGTGACCGGCGACGACTGGAACAACGACAGTGAGTACGAATCCGCGAAAGCTCAGGCTGACCGTGCGGCAAGAATCGGATGTGCGGTGAGCGCGGGAGTCGTCGCGGTACTCGTCGGCGCGATCCTGCTGGCCTGCGTGCTGGTCGTGGTTTTCTTCTTCGCGGCCTTCTTCGAGTTTCGTTCCCTCTGATCCTCAGAGCCCTACTGTGCGGTCAGCTCTCGGCCAGCAGGCGCCGGGCCAGGTTCCCCGCCAGGCGCTGGGCAGCGTGCGTACCCTCGCCTTCGCCGCTGGTCAGCAGCTGCAGCAGCGCGATCGCCACCTGTGCCTGGGGCAGTGTCATGACCTGCTGTCGCTGCTCGTCGACGTCGACGATGCTGTCCACGAGGCGATGATTCGCTCAACCCTTATCGCTCATGATCGAGACAACGGCCGCTGAGCTGCGCAGTTGCGAGCAGCAGCGAGCCGCTCCAGGACCTCGGCTCCACCGTCAAGCTCATGTGCTCTCCGCGGAGGCGGAGGTGAGCCGAACTCCGGACCTGTGGCGCCGGCCGAGCGCGAGCGGTCTTCGCGCGAGTGGGATCAGCTCTGGCAAGAGATCACATGCTCGCGGCACAGGCGGAGGTGAGCCGGCGGTGACCAAGCGGGCCGTCCGCGGCGCGAAGTGCTCTTTGTGCAGGTGGAGGTGGGCTGATCCTGGTCAGGTAGTTTCTGTGGGGAGCTGTGTGGCCCGGTAGATTCAGGCGGGTGCATGACCGGAGTTTTTTGAATCACGAATTGGCAAAGCGCTTCTAATACTCCAGCAGGATTTTGCTGTCTGACCTGGTCTTTCGCCGGGTGGCGGGAGTGTAGCGCGGCTTCGATCGTGTGGGGGCGGTCTCACGGGGACCGCCCCTCGATCGTGCGACAACGTCGCAGGTAGTGGCAACGGCGGGGCGGCCTCCGAGGGTGATCACCGAGTATGCCGCCGCGCAGTGGGACCTTGAACTGGATGATCTCTTCCTGACCATCGGGCACCGCTTCGGCCGAGTCGAGCTCCGCCGACGCATGCGTGACTACGTACGCGGGCTGCTCGCCTCGGTGGCCCGCAAGAACAGCTGGCAGCTGGCCGAACAGGCTGGCCACCGCACGCCTGATGGGTTGCAGCACCTCCTCGCTGGATCGAAGTGGGAGCCCAACGACATCCGTGACGACCTGCAGGAATACGTCGCCGACAAGCTCGGCGAGACCGACGGCGTCCTGATCATCGATGACACCGGGTTCATCAAGAAGGGCACCACCTCAGCCGGGGTCCAGCGCCAGTACTCCGGAACCGCCAGCCGGACCGAGAACTGCCAGATCGGAGTCTTTGCTGCCTACGCCTCCGCCCGCGGCCGGGCTCTGGTCGACCGCGAGCTCTACCTCCCGAAGTCCTGGACCGAGGACCGGGAGCGCTGCCGCACCGCAAGGGTCCCCGACGAGCGGGGATTCGCTACCAAGGGCGAACTGGCCCGGCATATCGTGTTGCGGGCCCTCGCCTCGCCACTGCCTATCGCCTGGGTCACCGCCGACTCCGCCTACGGCCAGGACAACCGCTTCCGCCGGCTGCTGGAACAGTCAGGTGTCGGCTACGTACTGGCCGTCCCCAAGTCCCAGTTCAGCGTGGGCTGTTCACGGATCGAGGGCCTGTTCGCGCAGGCCCCGGACGAAGCGCGGGAGAAGATCTCCTGCGGCGACGGCGCGAAGGGGCCCCGCGTCTACCACTGGGCAGCGGTGCGGGTGCCGGCCGTCGCCGAGTTCGACTACCAGGGCGAGGTCCCCCACCGGATGCGGTGGGCACTGGCCCGACGCAGCATCAGCAAGCCCGACGAGATCGCCTACTACCTCGCCTACGCACCCCTTCAGACCACGGTCCAGGAACTGGTGCGGGTCGCCGGGGCGCGCTGGGCGATCGAGGAGTGCTTCCAGGCCGCGAAGAACGAGTGCGGCCTGGACCAGTACGAGGTCCGCCGCTACGTGGGCTGGTATCGGCACATCACTCTGGCCATGCTCGCGCACGCCTTCCTGGCCGCTACGGCACACCAGGTCCGGGAAAAGGGGGCAGAACAGGTGGGACGGCCGGGGTCATCGGGCTCACAGTGGCAGAGGTTCGGCGACTCATGGCAGCTTGTCGTGCCCGGCCCCCGCACTTGAGTGGACACCGCGGACGACGTCACGCGCTGAGCTGGTCGAACTGGCGCCGCCAGCGCCAAGCAGTCGCCCGCCGCTGCCACTACCTGCGACGTTGTCGCACGATCGAGGGGCGGTCCCCGTGAGACCGCCCCCACACGATCGAAGCCGCGCTACACTCCCGCCACCCGGCGAAAGACCAGGTCAGACAGCGAAATCCTGCTGGAGTACTAGGTCAGGATTCGCCGAAGAAGTACTGCGCGCCTATGCCTTCGCGTGTGCGATGTGCGGGTACGACGGGACACTGGGACGGAACCCGGTCGGGACGAACCGCTCTATCTCCCCCGCCGCCAGCCGGAGTTCATGCCCGCCCAAGCCGAATCGAAGGATCACGTTCGGTAAGCGGATAGCGTCTCAGGGTCAGCCGAAAGGGCTCACCGCCACCTTGGAAGCCGCAATGTCGAGGCATGCCGCGCTCCCCTCGTCGATCTCGATGTTGAGATTAATCATGCGACCCGCCACCTCCGCGGCGTTCATCCAGCGGCAATGCTCCCCGCCCTGCGGTGCGTGGCGCGCTCCGGTGTACATCAGCAAGAATGGGCGCTCTCCGGGGCCGCGCTCCCGGAGGCGCGGCGTACTGCCGTCGTCCTCCACGGGGACCAGGACCTGAGCGGAGCGCAGCTCCTTCAGAAGTTCGTCCTCCGTAATGCGGCCGAGCAGCCTGAGCTGGACGGCCCGCTCCACCGTGTTCTCTGCCCGAAGCATTCCGACCGCCGTCGGGGTGGGGCGGTAGTGCCGGTTACGGACGAAGTCGCCGAACCCGCCGTCCTGGTCGATCTGCCAGTCCCCGACGATCCCTTCGAGGGGGACGCCGCTGAAGAGTGGGTACTCCGGATCGATGGCGATCATCCGCTTGCCCGGAGCGAGGACAGTCGACTTCCGCATGTCGTCGGTGATCTTCGGTACGAGCAGCCTTTGCCGTCCGTCCGATTCGACAGTCCGCCTCGAATAGGAGTGAGTGCGCAGATACGGCGGCTCCTTGACCTCCGGGAACGACTTGATCCGGGTCCGGAGCGCCTCCAGACTCTCCATCTCTCCTCCGGACCTGCGCGACACTCGGCCCGGGAAAGGCATGCCTCCCACCTGGGAGTCCAACAGCCAGTTCAGTGCCTGCTCTGGCGTCAAACCGCGTGCCTTCGCCTCCCGCATGCGCTGGATCCAGAAGCCCCGCGCGTTGATGGCGCGATACCCCTGCTCTGGGCTCGGGATGGAACCGGCGTTGTCAGAGCCGTCCGCCGCCATCCACAGATAACCGATAGCGCCCGCGGGATTGCAGTAAGCGATGTACCGAACGGGTCCGGCTGGACTCCTGCCGTATTCCTCGGGGCCGCCCACAAGCGTGAGGTGCACGTCCTCCGACAATGGGCCTTGGGGAGTCCCACCGTCTTTCGGCGGGCGATCGCCACTCATGATATCTCTCCGTAGATGTGGTACTTACCCTTTTCATCCATAAATACTTGTTTGAAATGAATGTTGCGACCACGTCCGAGCACGATCTCGTTCTCGTTTCCGCCGAAGTGACTGACATCTTCGACGTATGCCGCCGGCGTCCCTTCGGGCGCACGCAGATGAAGCATTGCGGGCTGATGGACGAATGTCGCCTTCCCTACTGCGGTCGACATGAAGCCCTTCTCTTGCACTGACTTACCGACCAGGTCCGTAGGATCGTCAATGTTGAATTCTGACAACCAATGATCGTACCCGGTGCCTCGTAGGACCTCGATGTCCTGCGGGAGTGGCTTTTTGGCCAGCGCTTCGTCGATTCTGGCTATGCGCTGCGCCATCTCTGGATCATCGCTGTGCGTTAGGCCTCGCAAGTCGTTGTTGAGAGCCTTGTAGTCATAGGGAAGACCTTCGCCTGTGTACTCATGCAAGGCATCATACTGAGCATCGTCCAGCTCCTTCCGAAACCCGTCCCAGTGACTTCGCCCGAACTCATGCGCTTCGGCCTCGGAGTCAAAGCGGCGCGCACCATCGAACAGTTCCTCGCTGGCGATCTTGTGCTTCTCGGCATCGGGTAGTTCGTCGAAGTTCGACTGCCCCGAGGGCTCTGGTTGCTTCGGCGTCTCGGGTGGAACCTCATCCGGAAGCGAGTGGCTCGCCTCTGTGCTAGCCCCGCCATGAGAGTCGCCCACCGTGAAGCCGTCGTCGCCCCAACCCGGTGGGGCTTCCTTGGGCCCGCCCATAAAGAAGCTGGGGTCTATGTCCTTCGGATTCGGCCCGCTGCTGAGCCCGAAGCTGTTTTCGAGCTTGTTGAGGTCGGAGCTCATGCCGTCGGTCGCCATGCTGTCGAAGGAGTGCGCGGCGGCTTGATCAACGTTCTGGATGGCCAGGTTGGGCTCCAGATGGGAGAGGTCCTGGCCGAGGCCGCCTCCGACGTCTTCGAAGGCCTTCGCCCCGGCCGCGTGGGAGGCACCGGTCGCCGCAGAGTGCTCAGCGGCGTCCTTGGCGCCGGTCTGGCCGACGGTCTTGGCGGCGTCTTTGGCGGCAGCGCTTTCCATGCCGTGGGCGACGGCTTTGGCTCCTACCTTGCTCGCGGCTCCTCCGCCGCCGAGGAAGTTCGTCGCGAAGGCGCCGATGGCCTGGTTGCGGTCGGTGCTCCAACCCTCGCCGATGAAGCCCTTGACCAGCTCGGTGGGGTGGTTGGCAGTGTGAATCAGGCCGCCGGCGACACCGGTGAGGTGGGTGGTGTAGTCGGCCGGGTGGGTCAGGTTGTAGGGGTCCTGGGGGTTGACCGTGCGGACCAGGCGCAGCAACGAGGTGCCGGTCTTGACGATGCCGCCCAGCTGGTGCTCGGCCCCGACCAGCTGGTTCTTCACCGTGTTGCCGACTTCGCGCTTGAGGCGGTCCAAGCCCTGGGGCTCGGCCGGTGCCCGGCCGGTGCCTCGGGCGAGCTTCACGGCCAGTTGGGCGCCGGCGCTGTCGCGCTGGCTGCGGGCCGTCTTGAGCAGGTGCTCCGCGGACTTGCGTCCCTCGTCGCCGGGGTCGTGGAACGGGCCCGGCTTCTGCGGGGACTGCTGCCCGTCGGCGTCGGCCTGCTCGGTGTAGTCGTCGACCTTGCGCTTGTACTGCTCCACGGCCGCCACGGTCAGCTTCTGGGCCCGCTTCCACCGCTCGACCGCCTCGCGGGCCTGCTTACCCGCCCACTCGACCGTGTCGGCGTAGTGATCCAGCGCAGCGGCCGCGTCCTCGAACGAGTCGGCGGCGCTCAGCCAGCGCTTGGGGTGGGTCTGCACCTTCTCGCGAAAGCGGTCGGCGGCCTTTCCGTGCCAGTCCGAGGGATCCATCTTCCGCAGCGCAAGGCCGGTACGCTCGAAGGCCGCGCCCAACTTCTTCACCTGCCGGGCGGACTTACGGATGCTGCTCGCGTCCCCGTGCAGCAGCAGGGCGGGGTCGTCGGTCTCGTTCAGCTCGAGCTCGCGGGTCTGGGCACCCAGCCCCTCGGCCGCCCAGGAGCCGGCTGCGTCGGCCTTGTCCGCCCAGCCGTGTGCGCCCACGTCATCAAGCAGCCTCGACGTGCCGTGGGTGACGGTCTGCACCCCGTCGGCGAAGGTGTCGCGGGCCGACTGGGTGACGCGGTCCACCTCGTCGAAGAAGCCCATCACTTCTCCTTCGCCGAAGTGCCGGCGTCGTGCCCGTCGTCGTCACCGCTGAAGGGTGCGGAGACGACGGCCTTCGCCACCCGGATGTGGCCCCCGGCCACTCCGGTCTCCGTGACGTCCGTCCAGGTGTGGGAGAGGTTCTTCCGGCTCTCCTTGGCAGCGTCCTGGAAACTGTCCATGGAGTAGTCGGGGGTGTAGGCGTCCTCGATCTTGCCGCCCACCTGGCTCCAGGACATCTTCTCCGCCTTCTCCGAGGTCAGCGTCGGGTCCGCAGTCGCGGACAGCACCACGTCCTTGAGGACGCCCGTGCCGTACTCTTCCGCCTCCTGGTAGTAGCCCGCGTTCAGATCCAACGTCCCGGCCACGTCGTCGCCCTCGTCCAGGAGCGCCTGGACCTCCCAGCCCCAACGCCTGGCGAAGTCGTCCAGCCACTGAGAAGCATCGGAGTGCCCCATCACGGTCGGCGACACCGACAGATCGGAGAAGCCCTGACCCGTGGTCGCCTCAGTCGCATCCGTGATCTTCTTCAGCTCGTCCAGCGCATCGTTGATGCCCTTGGACACCTGCTTCAGGATCTGCGGATCGACCCCGAAACCCCCACCACTCACGACGCGGCCACCTCCCCGTTGACGACGGATTGTTTATCGAGCGCAATCTCATCCGGCACGATCCCGGACACCGGTGGCAGGAAGGCGCGCAGTTCGGAGGTCACGTCCACGACGACCCCCATCGGGACCCGGTCCCGCCCCACCAGCGCAGGAAGCAGCTCGTGCAGCAGCTCCTCGCCGCTCACGCACAGGTAGCGCGCGTGCCGGGCCAGCTCGGCAGGTAGTTCGCCTGGCCTGGCGGCCTCCCATTTCTGCTGCAGGAAGGCGTGCATCTCGCGGGTGCTAGTGAAGGCGAACAGCCAGCGGATGTCCTCGATCTCCCCGCTCCACACCGCGCCCTCGCCGAGCAGGGGGAGCAGCAGCTCCGCCTCCTGCGCGGCCTCGACCAGTGCCTGCGGATCCCCTTCACCTCGCACGAACGCGTCCATCTGCGCCCGCAGTTCCGCTGATTCCCCGGACGAGCTCGTCATCGAGGTAGTCGAGCCGTAGCGGCTGCTGAGCTCTCGTACGTCGCTGTGGTGCTGGGGTTCCTCCGACAGCGCGCCCCCGCTGGCCGGCAGAAGGTCCCGCGTCCGTTGATCATGGGGCGCGGTGACCTCGACAACGAGCCGACGCTGACCGGGGACCAGCGAGGCCTGGACGCGGTGCCCGGCACCACCCTCCGCGGCCAGTGAGACACTCTGTCCCGGAGCCTCTTCCAGCTTGAGCCAGCCGGCTGCCTGGAGCCGCTGGTCCATCACCCCGAGCGCGTTGGCCAAAACGGAGTCCTCGACCTCGTCCATCTGCCAGCGATGGCGCGCCGCACACACCGATCGCAGCCCCTTGGCCCAGCAGTCGGGGCAGGTGATCGCGGACACCTCGTTGCCCTCATCCATCCGGCCCCGGACGACAAGGCCGTCCAGGACGCGGCTGGAGTTGGCGTAGAGCTCCTTCACCATCTCGGGGTCGGGCTTGACCTCCGGGGCAGGCGTGGCCTGCGGAGGGTGCGCGTAATACGCGGCTAGGTGGCCTTCGTCGAGGGAGGCGGCCATCTGCCCCTCCTCGTTGATATCCGCCATCCGCGTGCCTTCCCGTTAGCGTGATCACGTCACCGGCGGCCAAGGCTATCTGGCTTCGTTGATGTCTAGTGGTTCTGGCTCAACTTCCGGATGCTGTTGGTGATCTTCGCTCGGTGGGGTGAAGCTGTGCGGTCTTCCGTCCTTGCTTGGGGCCGGTGTGCTGCGCTTGTCTGAGCGGGGCGGATCGAGCAGTCGGAGGGCCGCTATGGCGATGGGCTCGGGGTACGGGGGGTCTCGCCCTTGACGGTGCGGATGGCTCGGGCGAGCAATCCGCGAGGCACCGCCACGATGTGGGTGCGCGACCGGCTGGATGAACTGTTCATCGATGAGGACTTCGCGGACTGGTATCCGGCTGACGGGAGAAAGGGGCTGACGCCGGCCCGGCTCGCGTTGGTGTCCGTGCTGCAGTACGGCGAGAACCTGACCGACCGACAGGCCGCTGACGCCGTGCGGTGCCGCCTTGATTGGAAGTACTGCCTGGGCCTGGAGCTGGACGATCCGGGGTTCGACTTCTCAGTACTCAGCGAGTTCAGGGACCGGATGGCCCAGGGAGACCGAGCCGACCGCCTGCTGGCCGTGATGGTCGACCATCTTGTGGCGGCTGGGCTGGTCAAACGCCGCGCCCGGGTGCGGACGGACTCCACCCATGTGCTCGCCGCGGTCCGTCGCCTGAACCGGGGAGAGTTGGTCGCCGATACCCTGCGGACCGCGCTGGAGGAACTCGCGGAGCACGGCGAGGAATGACTGGCCCGGCTCGTCACCCAGGACTGGGCAGACCGCTATGGCCGGCCGGTGCGTTATGACCGGCTGCCTCGCGGCGGGGACGCGCTTATCGCCTACGTCCTGAAGGTCGGCGAGGACGGCATGCACATTCTGCGGGCCGTCTACCGGGACGACGCACCGCCCGGACTGCGGGACCTGCCCGCCGTGCAGGTACTGCGGCAGGTCTGGGTTCAGCAGTACTGGTACGACGGCGATGGCCAACTGCGCTGGCGTGGACCGAAGTCCACTCGCGACCGGGCCAGCCGACGGGCAACCGAGCAGAGGAACACCGGCAAGACCAAGGCAGACGGCCGGCCTGATCCCGCCTCGGCACGAGTGCCGTGGTCAAGTATAGAGATCGTCACCCCGCATGATCCCGAGGCCCGTTACAGCCAGAAGGTCACAGCAGCCGGACAGCGCGACTGGATCGGCTACCGCGACCACCAGTGCGAAACCCTGCGACAGCCCTGGCCCGAACGTGATCGTGCAGGTCGTGGCCCGGCCGGCGCCGGAACAGGACATCGATGCTCTCGACCGCATCCATCAGGGCCTGACCACGCAGGGCTTCCAGCCGACAGAGCACGTCGTCGACGGTGGCTACGTCACCCCGGACAGCATCCACCGCACCGAACAGCAGTGGGGCATCAGACTGCTCCGCCCGGTCCGCGACGACCCCCGCGCCTCCGAACGATCGGGTTTCGCCAAAGAGGACTTCCACATCGACTGGCAGGCCCGCACCCTGACCTGTCCGCGCGGCGTGACCAGCCCGCCGTGGAAACCCTGGCACTGCTCTCCCTGGGCTCACACGTCCCAGTGTCCAGGTGTCCAAGCCGAGGGGGGAACTTCAACCGCTGACCAGAACGTAGAGGATGGCCGCGAACAGCGTCTCATCAGGCGTGTTCTGCGTACCGCCACCCTGCGGCCGCATCTTTGACGGAGGGATCAGCGGCTTCGCGATCTCCCACAGCCCATCCGGAACAATCCAACTCCACGTACCCCGCCCCATACGCAGACCAACGACCGCCTCACCACGTAGGACATGGTCTAAGGCGGCGCCCACCCTGTGCTCTCCGCGGAGGCGAAGGTGGGCCGGTCTGGGGAGTCGTCCCTCAGCGGTCACTGCTGTGCTCTCCGCGCAGGCGGAGGTGAAACGGCCCCAGGGTTCGGGATGGACGCGGAGCTTCGGTCCTCTCCGCGCGAGCGGAGGTGAACCGCAGTCCCCGAGCAGCTGCGGATGGGCTCCGGCGTGTTCGCCGCACCGGCGGAGGTGGGCCGCGCATGCCGCGGCGGAACCCGCCGTTGTAGCCGTCTTCTCCGCGCAGGCGGAGGTGAAGCTGAAGCATGGCGTGGCGGCACTTCGGGCATCGCTGTCGGTACTCTGTGTCCTCGGGTCCCGAGTTCCGTGTTCTCGCCCGTTCGTCAGGGCGGGGCGCCACTATGTGGAAACGACACAGCGCCACGTTGGTTCGGCGGCGCAGTGGCGGGCACCGCGTGTCCGCGCCGCGTGGCCAGTGGTCGATCTGGGGGGTCCGCCGGATATGTCGATCTTGGCGTTGTCCGGTCAGTGGAAGCCCAGCATTCCGGGTGAGTCGATGTCGACGGTGACCACGCCGGGCGGGTAGGCGTCCTCGTTGCCGGTCAGCAGGATCGACATGCCGGTAAACTCGGGGCGTGGCAGTGCGCAGTACAGGGCGTGGCAGGTGTCGGGGCCGCCGTAGCCGTCGCGGATCATGGTTCCGACGCTGACGGCGGCCATGGTGTCGAGGCTGTCGACGGCCACGGAGGAGAAGGCAAGGACGCGCTGCGAGAGGTTCTCTTCACCGGATTCGGCCTGCATCAGGCAAAGGGCGGGGATGCTGAGGTGTTCGCCGGGAGTGTTTGCCATGTTGCCGGCCAGGAGGTTCAGCGTTTTGTGGCCGCCGGCGAGTGCCCTGACGGCGCTGGTGTCGAGGATGATCACGCTGCGGTGCCCCGGGCGGCCCTGACTTTCTCAGCGGCGATCTTGTAGATGTTGCCGAGCACGTCGGGGGCTTGCTCGAACTCCTCCTCGGGGATGTCCACGCCCATCATGCGGCGTACGACCTCCCGGTCGGCGGCCAGCCGCTCTGCCCGCTGGGCTGCCGTCGGCTGCTGGGCGGCGAGCGCTTCGACCAGCTGGCCGATGCTCACGCCGCGCTCCTTGGCGAGCTCGGCAAGGTGATCGCGGGTCTCCCGCTGTACCTGGATCGTCGTCGAGGCCATAGGTAGACTATAGAGGCTTTACAGTGGCGGCGCCTCCGGGAAGATGAGCCGGGCAGAAACGTGCAGCGCACCCGCGCGAGCGGAGGTGAACCGCCGGTCTTCTTCGTGAACCGGTCCACGGTCTCGTCGATTGGCGCGTCCCGGTCGCTACCGGGTGCTCTCCGCGCAGGCGGAGGTGAGCCGGCAGCCATTCCTGGTCAGCGGCGATATCCGGACGTGCTCTCCGCGCGAGCGGAGGTGAACCGATCATGGTGCAGCGGTAGCCGTCACGGCGCTTGTCCTCGCCGCGCGAGCGGGGGTGAACCGTTCTCGTCCAGCAACCACTGATCGACGATGACGTCCGCTCCGCGCAGGCGGAGGCGAACCGTTCACGCAGCGGGACATGCAGTTCGCCGAGCTGTCCTCGCCGCGCGAGCGGAGGTGGGTCGTTCCCGGCCGGGCAGTGCCTGCGAGGGGCCGTGGGGCCCGGTAGATTCAGGCGGGTGGATGACCGGCGTTCCTTGAATCACGAATTGGCAAAGCGCTTCTAACGGTGCAGGTCGCGAAGGGGTGCTCTCCGCGGAGGCGGAGGTGAGCCGGCCGCAGGCGTAGAGAAACGAGGAGCCCGCGGGTGCTCTCCGCGGAGGCGGAGGTGAGCCGGAGCAGTCGCCGACGACGCGGGGCCAGAGGATGTGCTCTTCGTGCAGGTGGAGATGGGTTGATCCTGGTCAGTTAGTGCCTGCGGGGAACAGTGTGGCCCGGTAGATTCAGGCGGGTGGATGACTGGCGTTCCTTGAATCACCAATTGGCAAAGCGCTCCTAACGGCGCAGGTCGCGAAAGTTCGCCCTGCTGTGGGGGCTGTTGGAGTGCTCTCCGCGCAGGCGGAGGTGAGCCTTCTCCGGGGGTCACCTCCGGGCACATAGAGACGTGTTCTCCGCGCAGGCGGAGGTGAGCCGTTCTACGTCGAGGACATCGGGCCGCACGTACGGTGCTCTCCGCGGAGGCGGAGGTGAGCCGACCCTCTGGGGTGTTCCGGCGGAGGCTCTGGGGTGCTCTCCGTGCAGGCGGAGGTGAGCCGACATCACCATGCGGGACTGCTACGTGGGGCCGGTGCTCTCCGCGCAGGCGGAGATGGGGCGCCGAGGGCCGCCGCGCTGTTCGGCATCGAGTCGTGCTCCCGGGAGGCGGAGGTGAGCCGACGGTCGGGCAGATCCGGCAAGGTGTCGCGGGTGTTCTCTGCGGAGGCGGAGATGGGCCGCCCCGTCCAGCAGCAGCGTGGCGGTACGCCCGTGTTCTCCGCGGAGGCGGAGGTGAACCGGAGGTTTGGTTGTACGACTTCCTGCGGGCCGCTGCTCTTCGCGCAGGCGGAGGTGGGCCGGCCCGCTACGACGTGATGGCCATCGACCCGGCGTGCTCTCCGCGCCCGTGGGATGGTCCCTCGAACCCCGCCCGCACGGCCAGGAGCCGAGTCGGCTCCCCGCGCCTGCGGAGGTGAGCCGATCATGGTCTGCCCGGCGTCGGCATCGTCGAGCTGCCCGATAGATTCAGGCGGGTGCATGACCGGCGTTCCTTGAATCACGAATTGGCAAAACGCTCCTAACGGCGCAGGTCGCGAAGGGTGCTCTCCGCGCTGGCGGAGGTGAACCGGACCTGCGCGTCCTCGACCTGCACACCCTGGCGTGCTCTCCGCGCTGGCGGAGGTGAACCGGAACGTCGAGAGGATCCGCTCGACGAGGTCGCGTGCTCTCCGCGCTGGCGGAGGTGAACCACCTCAACAAGTTCGCCAAGCAGCTCCGTACCTGTGCTCTCCGCGCTGGCGGAGGTGAACCGTCGAGGGCGCGGGCGAGCGCCTTGAGGTCCCGGTGCTCTCCGCGCTGGCGGAGGTGAACCCCAAACCTGCTGGGTGGGCCGGGGCGCCCGGGTGTGCTCTCCGCGCTGGCGGAGGTGAACCGCGCGCCAACCGCAGGGGAGACGGACATGAAGGGTGCTCTCCGCGCTGGCGGAGGTGAACCTTCGTCGGCGTATACGTGGAGGCGAACGCCATCAGTGCTCTCCGCGGAGGCGGAGGTGAACCGCCAGCCCATCGGGAGGCGGATGGTGATGGCCGGTGCTCTCCGCGCAGGCGGAGGTGGGCCGGCGTCTGCTTCTCACTGGGTTCGGCGGTGAGGTGCTCTCCGCGGAGGCGGAGGTGAGCCGCTGACGAGCGGGCCCTGACGATGGCCGACATCGTGCTCTCCGTGGAGGCGGAGGTGAGCCGGTGGCGGCAGCGTGAACGCTCGGTCATCGCTCATGTTCTCCGCGGAGGCGGAGGTGAGCATCAGGACACCGCACTGGTCACGGCGAGTTCTTTAGCCAGATGCCGGCGCAGACATTGCGGTGCGGCAGCGCGTCACGGCCGCACCGCACGCCGCCAACACCGGAGCAGGTTGCCGCTCCAGCCGCTTCGCCAGGGCGGGACGCTCCACTGCCACCAGGGCGGCGGCTGCTTCGGTGCGCCAGTTTTGCGCAGGCCTCGCGTTCGTGCTGTGCTCGCCGCCCGCTATCTCAGTTCTTGCCCCGGGCGGGGTTCCGCTTCGCCCATGGCTGTTGAGCGATGCCGCGGTCCTTCATCTGCGCCACGACCTTGTCATGCCACTCGCGCAGCCACTCCAGGTCGACCGGTAACGGCAGGGTCGCCACAGTGGCGCCTTTGCGGCGGGTCAGGGTGGCATCCAACTGTCCGTTGCTCGTCTCCCACACCCTTACGGCCAACGAGGCCCGGTTGGTGTGCACAGGGACTTTAGATGCTTCCTGTTCGACGATCATGCGAGTGAGGTTGCCGTAAAGGCGCTGCAGTGGTCCCGCGTCAAAGGGCAGCGGCACGTCTAGGACGGATGCTTCCGGGCGGGTCTGGTTGATATCCGCGTGCAGGCCCCCGTAGCGGTCCTTCCACACCCATACCGGGATCGTGATCGCTGACTTTTTTGACGATGCCGTGTGCATGTCGGGGGTCACCGCAGTCGGTGCTGAGGTGCGGGCTCGTCCAATGCCCGCACGGCTCTTCCACTGGTTGAGCTGCCGCTTCTGCGATGGGGTGATGTGTCTGCCAGCCTCGGCCGCTGCTTTGACGAGCGCCTGCACCTGACTGCGCAGCGTCGCCTCCGAAATGTGGCGAGCAGGCTGCCGGCGTAGATCGCGAAGGTTTCGGCTCACCTCGTGCGAAGCCGCGAGCGCCGCCGTCGCGGCTATCCTTCCCGCGGCCTCTTCGGCTTCCCGCTGCGCGTCCAAGGCGTGCTGGCCTCGGGCCTGTGCTGACAGGAAGTCCGCAGCGGCGCCGACGATCTGGTCCTCGGCCTCGGTGCGGTCGTGTGCAGCGATCGCGTTGACACGGACCAGGAGCTCGCGCACCGGCGCGGTCTTCCGTGCGCTCACCACCTCATCCAAGCGGGCGAACAAATCACGGCGAACCTCGGCCTGCTTCTCCAGCCACACCTGCGCGTCTCGCACGGCCGCGTGCAGTTGGTCCTGGGCTTCCGGGCTCGCCCCGGCTAAGGCGGCGATCTCGCGGCACACCCGCGTCACCACGACCACAGAGTCGACCCGGCGCGCATCAGTCAGTCGGCGCAGCAGCACCTGGGCCCGGGCATCCGGCTCTGGTGCCTTTCTGGCTCTGCCCGCTGACCACCGCAATGGAGGGGCCGTGCGGCGGGATCGGACAATCCGCTCCACCGCCGGCGTCGACAGTCCCTGCTCGGCGATCTCGCACTCGTCCAGGGCGAACCACTCGGTGGGGCGCGCAAAAGCTTCCGTGCCAATACGGATCCGCCGGGCTGTGCCCTCGCTGTCCAGCCGGATCCGGTGCACGTACCAGCGGCGGATCAGTGTGTCCCGGTTAATCGGCACGGACACGCCGAGTACCGGTTCGATGTCGTCGTCGTCCCATACAGGCTCCACCGCCTGGTCCAGATGGACGCGCAGCCACCAGCCCTGGGAGGCGATGTCCACCACCGAGCCGATCGGCGCCCCGTCCGCCTGGCCGAAGCCGATCTCAGCCTGTTCGTCTCGTTCCCGGAGCCAGGCGGCGGCCGCGGACTTCACGTAGAGGTGGTCGGCGCTCGAGACGCCACGGGAGCGGCGGCCGCATATGTGGGGCTGATCGTCCGGGCCCGGGTGGTGGGCGAAGTGGCAGACGCGGTCCATGTAGAGCTTCGTGGTCAGCTGGGTGCCGCACCCGCCAAGTAGCAGACCGCACCAGAAAGTGTCGTGCCGGTGCCGACGGCGGAAGGCATCCAGCTCGATCGCCTCCAGCGGCAGCATCAACGGCTCCTCCGAGTCCGCGCCGCCGAGGACGGCCGTCTGAATCTGCCGCCTGTCACCCCGCATGCCCCCCTTCACCTCAACTCATCGTCCCAGTCCGGGGTTTACTCCACAGCCGATCCGCTGATTTGGCCCCAGGGCCGATGGCTATCAGCTCGGTGCCGAACGAGCCACGCTGGAGGCATACGCCAACCGGGCGAGGACGCTGCCGCAGGCGGCCGGGGCGACCAAGCCGCGCTCGGTCATCACCATGCCGATCGCCGTGCCGAGCCCAAGCGGTTCGCGGCCGTCCCGTCGAACGACCCTGCCGGTGCGCCGCTTCGGCTTCGCCGCGCGGGTAGCGCCGTTCTTCTTGTCGCCTCCCGGACGGCGACCAGGGCCTGGCGCGCAAGGTCGACCCCGCTCAGCTCGCCGGTCACGCGTGCACCGCCATGGCCGTGTCGCCGTCCAGCGGGCGTATAGCAAGGTCGGGCAGCCAGCCCCTCCACGGCACGGCCGCAGTCGTCTCGGTGCGGGCGGCGGCCTGCTCGCGCAGCTGCTCCAGGCGCTCGGCCAGCAGGTACTGCGCGGTGCGCTCCCGGGCGGCGTCGGCGGCCTTCGTTGCGGCGGCGACGGCATCCGCTCCGTTCGGATTGTGCTTGTGCCAGCGGCGGTTCTGCTCAGTGGCATACGCCCGCCGGGCCTCGGCTTCGGCTTCCTCGGTTTGAAGGCGCTGCTGCGGTACTGCTCTCCGCGCGAGCGGAGGTGAACCGCCGCGGGATGCCCGTCCGCCGAGCTGCATCTGGCGCTCTCTACGCAGACGGAGTGAGTCGTTTCGGGCCAGGCAGTTGCCTGCGAGGGGCCGTGTGGCCCGGTAGATTCAGGCGGGTGCATGACCGGCGTTCCTTGAATCACGAATCGGCAAAACGCTCCTAACGGCGCAGGTCGCGAAGGGTGCTCTCCGCGGAGGCGGAGGTGAGCCGGTCAGCATGGAGCCGAAGCGGACGTATTCGCCGTGCTCTCCGCGGAGGCGGAGGTGAGCCCGGTCCTGGCCTCGCTGGCAGCGGCTGAGCGGTGCTCTCCGCGGAGGCGGAGGTGAGCCGTAGACGAGGGCGCGCATGTACTGGCGGACCGCGTGCTCTCCGCGGAGGCGGAGGTGAGCCTCTTCCCACTCGTCCCAGTCGGACGGCAGCGGCGTGCTCTCCGCGGAGGCGGAGGTGAGCCGCTTCCCCGGAGAGCGCAGGGTCACCGAGCCGGGTGCTCTCCGCGGAGGCGGAGGTGAGCCGGCGTAGTTCCGCTGTACCAGCGTGATTCCGGCGTGCTCTCCTCGGAGGCGGAGGTGAGCCGGGCCAGCGGTCCGGCCTGATCTCCGTGCTGCAGTGCTCTCCGCGGAGGCGGAGGTGAGCCGACGCTCGGCCTCGCGGTAGTGCTGGGGTCCCTGTGCTCTCCGCGCAGGCGGAGGTGGCCCGCCTGGGTGGAACAAGACCTGGGACCGCCCCGAGTGCTCTCCGCGCAGGCGGAGGTGGGCCGCTGCTGGATCTGCCGGACCCGACGCGCGTGCAGTGCTCTCCGCGCAGGCGGAGGTGGGCCGCTCAACTGCAGCATCAGCCTGGGCTCCGGCGGGTGCTCTCCGCGCAGGCGGAGGTGAGTCAGGACCTGGTCGTACCGGCCCTCGACGTCGTCGAGTGCTCTCCGCGCAGGCGGAGGTGAGTCACGGGGGTGAGTGCCGTGGCGGACCGTACTGTGGTGCTCTCCGCGCAGGCGGAGGTGGGCCGCTCAACGCTGTACGACCCGGGAGTGCCGAGGGGTGCTCTCCGCGCAGGCGGAGGTGAGCCGGAGACGCCGCGTGCGCACCTTCTGCCTGCTGAGTGCTCTCCGCGCAGGCGGAGGTGGGCCGGCGGGCTGTCGTCTCGTACAGGCCGGCGACAGGTGCTCTCCGCGCAGGCGGAGGTGAACCAGGCCACCCCCGAGATCGTCGCCTTCATGATGAGGTGCTCTCCGCGCAGGCGGAGGTGAGCCGGCCATGGTCTGCCCGGAGGCGGAGGTGAGTTGATCCTGGCCAGGTAGTGCCTGCGAGGAGCCGTGTGGCTCGGTAGATTCAGGCGGGTGCATGACCGGCGTTCCTTGAATCACGAATCGGCAAAACGCTCCTAACGGCGCAGGTCGCGACGGGTGCGTGCGCTCCGCGGAGGCGGAGGTGAGCCTGCGACCCACGCCACGCAGGTACACCGGAGCGGGTGCGCTCCGCGGAGGCGGAGGTGAGCCGCCCGAGCTGCGGGTCGCCGGGGCGAGGCCGGCGTGCGCTCCGCGGAGGCGGAGGTGAGCCGTTAGTGCATGCCGGGGGGCGGTGGCTGCTCCACCCCCGTGCGCTCCGCGGAGGCGGAGGTGAGCCGGATTCCGCCGCGAAGGCGAAGGTCCTGCGCAACTCCAGGCTGAGCGTCAACGCCTCGCCGGAACCGGTGAAGAAGGACAAGACGATCACCGTCGCAGGCGCCCTGACCCGCGCTGACTGGGAGACCTACAAGTACGGGGGCTACACCAAGCAGCCGGTGAAGCTCCAGTTCAAGACGAAGGGAACCAGCACCTACAAGACCCTCAAGACCATCACGACGGACAGCGAGGGCAACCTGAGGACGACGACGAAGGCCACGGCGGACGGCTGCTTCCGCTACTCCTTCGCAGGCACGTCCACCACTCCGGCGGTCGCCTCCACAGCGGACTACGTCGACGTGAAGTAACCCTCGGGAGGGCCATCCATCCTCCAGTAAGCGCAGAAAGCTCAGGCCGGAGACCTTTCGGTCTGGGCTTTCTTGAGCCCTGGCCGTTTCCCGGTCGGCGGGCCGGTCGGCCACTGCATCCCTTCGCACTCTTCAAGCTGATCGACGGTCTCGGCGTCCCCCGAGACCGCCAGCCACCTCACCGCAGCAATCCGCAGGCAGGCTCTGGAGGGTTGCCTCTCTCGCCCCCTGTCTGCCACCGCGTCCTCACCTCCCGCTTCGTATCCGAGTCCGATGGAACCCGGAGCCGGCCCGCCTCCGGCGACCACACACGGTCATTAAGAAGGTGGGTTCCATGGCGCATTGACGACAGTCGCATACGTGAGCCCACCAGTATCAAGGGGCAGGCCACATGCTCTCCGCACAGGCCAAGGTGAACCGGTATCGACGTCCTTCCCCCGCCACGAGACGAGGAAGGCGAGCCGAACCCACGTGCAGCTGATCCACCGCACCGCACACACGGATTCCACCGCCGCGGCAGCACTCATGCCGTATGCGGCCTGGTGTACTTTCGCCACCGCCTTGAATGCAGCCAGCCATCGCTCGGCACAAGACCGCTTGATGCCTGCACATTTACCGGAAAAGCGCCGTGTTCGGCTCGATCAAGCCATTTCGTGTGGAACATCCCCGTCCACCGGGGCCGGCAGTCGATGATGAGCGGCCGGCGGGGCCGAACCCGTCGCGACGAAGGGGGCTCCTCCATGAGACCAGGCAGTAGCAGAGCCATGGCCGCCACGGCACTCACCCTGGGAGCGCTGCTGACCACAGCACTTCCTGCGGCCGCTGCGGAAGACCCTGGCCCGGCCTCCCGCTGCACGCCTGCCGTTCATGTCCTCGACCGGCTGCCGGGCGCCGGCGCCGGGTCCTGGGGCAGCGAGAGTGTCAACGACTTCGGCGCCGGCGGCTTGTCCGTCGGCCAGTCCGCCGGGCTGCCCGCCTACTGGACGGGAAGCACTGTGCACCGTGTCCCGCTCCCGTCCGGGTACGACCGCGGCTCGGTCGCCGCCGTCAACCACCGCGGTCTCATGGTGGGCAGCATCCAGGGCCCGGTGGGCGCCGCCGCCTTCAGCTACCGGGTCGGTGCCTCAGCGGTACGCATTCTCCCCGGCGGCACCTATGCCGCCGACGTCAACGACCGTGGGACCGTCGCGGGCGGCAACGACAGTTCGGACGCCGCCTATCTCTGGACCGGCGCCACCCTCACCCGGACCCTCACCGTCACACCCGGGCACACCCGGGTACGCGTACGCGGTATCAACTCCCGTGGAACGGTGATCGGCTACTCCTGGTACTGGGACGGCGTGAGCGAGGTGAGCGGCAGCGTCGGGCTGGTCTGGCCCGGTGGGACCACCGGTCCGGGACGGCAGCTCAAGCCCGTCGAGATCAACACCGACACCGACTGGTACCCGTCCGCCATCGACAACCACGGACGCGTCGTCGGTGAGCGCACATACGACCACCAGGACCTGGCTGCCGAGACCTACTGGGACGCCCCCTACACCAAGGACGGCGTCCAGATACCGGGGCTGCCCGCTCACGAGGGCAAGGGCTGGCTCAACGACATCAGCCCCAGCAGCGGCGTGGCCGTTGGCACCGCGATGTTCCCGTACGGCATCCCGCCGATCACCCCCATCGACCAGGCCCAGATCTGGCCGGGCTCCGGCCCTCTTCGAGCTCTCCCCAGCCTCGCCCCGACGGCCCGGCCGGCGCCGAGGCCGTCAACGACGGTGCCAGGGCGGGGGGCTGGGCCTACGACGGCGACCCCTACGACGGCGCAGGCACCCCGCACCCCGTGATCTGGACATGCGCCCTGGGTTGAGTGCTGTCTCGCAACTCCTGGTGGACCAGTACCGGCGTCAAATGCGGTGCATCGCAAGGGCCTCCGGCTTCGCGGGGTGGGAGTCGGCCCAAAGAGCCGCCGGGCTGCCCGTCACTCCGCAGCGGGCAGCCCTCGTCACCCTCACCCTCACCCTGCGTGCTGCCGTCCCGTACTTGCCGGCCGACGGCTCCAACAACCTGACTTGCCGGCCGACGGCTCCAACAACCTGACCGCCGTCGGCCTGGATGACCCCCACCGATTCGTCCGCGGCCTCCTCCGCAGCCTCGCGGCCCGCGCCGCCGCCGCAGATCGGGTTCTGGGGGTCAGCGGCCGACGGCGCGTCGTAGCTGCTCCTTGTTCATAGGGGAGCGGCCCTCGATGTTCTTCTTCTTGGCCTCTTCGTAGAGCTGGTCGCGGGCCGGTCCGCCCGGTCCCTTGTGCGAGCGTTCCCCGCCCCGCAGCGATGCGGACTTCGGGTCGCGTGTGGAGGTCTTGCCGGCGGACATCGCCTCGCCAAAGCGCGCGCGTTCCTTGTTCACGGTGCGGGCGGCGATCTCCTTGGCCGGTTCTCGCTCGTGTCGCGCTCCTCGGCCTGTTCCTTGACGTGCGCGTACTGCCGCTCACGCTTCTTGCTGGATCATGCGGGCATGGCTGCCCATCCCTTCACCCGAAGCCGAGCGCGGGGGCGGGCCTGGCGACAGGGGACGGGGAACTGTTTTCGCTGGATGCTGCGACCCTGCGGGCGAGGACCGCGAGGGTGAGCGCGCAGCCAGACCATATGAACCTGCAGCTGATCGTGATGAGTGAACGTACCCGTCCGCCGCACAGTTCGTAGCGCGGGCGCCGGTTACGGGAGGCTGCCGGTGGTGGGTCACCGGCCGCGGCCGGTGACGTAGTCACGCACTCGGTCCACCAGGCCCAGCCCGGGCGCCAGCAGCTTGTTGGCAGGCGGTGTGCTCGGCGCACCAGGATGGGGGCGGGTGGGAGCGCTCTTCTTCGCCTGGCGGACCTTGTTGCCCAGCTCCTCCAGGACATAGGGGTGCACGCCTTCGCGCAGACGGGTGAAGAGGTGGTTCTCTTCGTCGTCGACGTGGGCTCTCACCTCGGTGCGCAGCTTCACCACCAGCCGGTCGAAGTCGAGATCATCGGCTTCGCGCTGCTGGAGGTCGTTGAGGAGCTGTTCGACCCGGGCGTGATCGGCCAGTTCCTTGTCCGCCAGCGCTTCGCCGTCCTCCAGGTGCTCGCGCACCGCGGGGTAGAGGTACTGCTCCTCGGCGACGGAGTGCCGCACCAGCTCGATCGTCAGCGCATCCACCAGCCGTTTGCGGTCCTCGCCTCCGGGGGGAGAGTCTTGGAACTGCTCGAAGAGCTCCTCGACCTCACGGTGATCGGTCGTCAGCTCCGCAATCACATCGCCGCCATGCCCCACGGCACACCGCCTCTCACGTCGGCAGCCGGCCGCTCCGGCTGACGTCGCAACACCGGTTCCCGGACCGGCGAAACACCACACCGATGCGCGCCAAATTGCCCCGCTTGCCGAGCGCTGGGCGTGGCACGCGCGCCTTCGGCCCGGGAGGCGGGAGGATCATGGCGGGTGCGGTGCGCGCTGTGCCCCTCGTCCCGGCCGGTCTCTCACCGGCCGGCGGCCCTGTATCCGCCTCCCGATTCAGGGCGGCCGGCGGCACAGGGTCGACGCCAACGGCCGACGCGGCACCCGGCCAGTGGCACCCCGCGCTCAGGTGGGCGGCGGCCGGTGAGGTAGTCACGCATCCGGTCCACCAGCCCCAGGCCCGGCGCGAGCGCCTTGCCGGCCGGCGGTTCATCCGGGGCAGCGGGGTGCGGGCGGAGGGGGCGGTCTTCTTCGAGCGGCGGATGGTGATCTCGCCGTGCGCTGATGTGCCGGTTCGAGGGCACACTGCTGCGCAAAGCCGGCTGCGGAAACGTCGTCAGCATCGGCGCAGTCGACAACCTGAAGAATGCGAAGGGTTACCGCCCCGCTCTCGAAGACGCCCTCAGCGTCGAGGACAGCGCCGCCTGACCCGCTCAAACCCCGCTCGCAGGGCGCTCAGTACCCGCTCCGGCCCCGCCGGACGGAACTGGTGAGCGCCTGGTGCGTAGGGGAAAGCTCCTAGGTTCTGCCCGGCGGATCATGTGACCGTTTTGCCCCGGGCTCTGTCCTGTTCGTGAGGCAGGGCGGGGCGGGGCGGTCAGACGAACGATGAGTGGGCACGACTCGTACCGCGTGTACCAAAGAGCGGTCACCGGGTCAGGCGGTTGAGTATCAACGGAACGCTGGTCGACCACTCGCTGCGCGCATGGATGAGTACATCGAGGGACGGACGGTAGGCGCCAACTGCTGCGCCCGGAACGGAGTTGCCGTGCACTGCGCGATTGTGTTGGACCGAGTTATTTTCTGTTCATTCTGCAACCGTCCCGCTTTTGTTTCCGTCTATATCTGCAACCCCTTCCGTCCCACCGGGCACACAAGTCAGGGGGACGGATCCGAGGGGCGACCGATGTGTTACCCGTTGGAGGATTTGTGCGCAACCGAACCAGGAGCATGGTGGCAGGCGCTCTGGGAGCCGCCGTGGTCGCGGCCGCGGCCGGCGGCGCCATGGCAGCACCGACGGACGGCAACGGGCGGGGCCAGGACCAGCCCTCCACGAGTGCCGCCAAGCGGAGCAAGATCACCCAGGGCGACCTCGACGGCGACGGCTACGCGGACCTCGGCGTGGGAGCGCCCGAGGGCAGCGTCTCCGGGAAGTCCAAGGCGGGCTACGTGGCCGTGACCTACGGCGCCAAGGGTGGCGTCGACACCAAGCGGCACAGCACGCTGACGCAGGCCAGCGCGGGCGTGCCCGGCACCCCGGAGGCCAAGGACGGCTTCGGGTCGACCGTGGTGCGTGGCGACGTGGACGGGGACGGTTACGCCGACCTGGTCGTCGCCGCGAACAACGAGGCCATCGGCAGCACCACGCAGGCCGGTTCCGTTACGATCGTCTTCGGCTCCAAGAGCGGCTTGTCCCGCGACGCCATCGCCTTCCACGCGCCGAAGGTCGCCGCCAACGCGCACTTCGGCGACCAGATAGCCGTGGGCGACCACAACAAGGACGGCCTCAGCGACCTCGCCATCTCCGACGGCACGAAGGTGCAGCTCGTCAAGGGCGCGAAGAACCTGCGGCAGACCGCGACCCCGAAGATGACCAGCGTCACCCCGCCCGGCGGCGGCGTCAGCGTCGAACACCTGGCCTCCGGCGACATCAACGGGGACGGCTACACCGATCTCGTCACTGTCGCCTCCCAGGACTCGCCCTCCGACGAGGGCACGCTCGGCGTGCTGCCCGGCTCATCCGGGGGCCTGAAGAAGACGCCGCTGGGCAAGGGCATCCCACTGCCGTTCGCGCAGTACCGCCCTGTGGTCGGCGACATCAACGGCGACGGGAAGGAGGACGTCGTCACGGACACCGGCTTCTCGGACGGTCCGCAAGAGCAGAAGCTGCGCACCTACCCCGGCACCACCGACGGGCTCGACTCCGACAAGCCGGTGGACTGGAAGGGCAAGGCGCAGGAGGGCGAGGCTATCCGGCTCGCCGACTTCGACGGCGACGGCCACGACGACCTGGTGATCAGCAACACCGGCGCCGAGGCGCCCGGGGGCTACAACAACGCCGGTGCCATCAACGTGCTCAAGGGCACCGAGAACTGGTTGACCGACAAGGGGTCGCAGACCTTCTCGCTCGACACCGAGGGCGTCCCTGGCTCCATGGAGGGCAACGACAAGTTCGGTACGTCCGTCTCGCCGGCCGATTACAACGGTGACGGCAAGGCGGACCTGGCCGTGGGCATACCGAACCGCACCGAGGGCGTCGGCGCGGCGGCCCTGCTGTACGCGGGCACTGACGGACTGAGCGCCAAGGGCTCGTCACTCATCGACCCGAGTGACCTGGGTTCCCCGGCGACGAAGGGCCGCTTCGGCGCGGAGCTGACGAACCCGGCGAAGTAGGCCCGCACGCTGGGGCCTGTTCGGCAGATCACGTGCCTGCCGGCCGGTGGGCTCGTCGTCGCCGACATGGGGCGAGGTGATCTGACAGATGCCGAGTGGGAACGGCTGCGGCCGTTCCTGCCGGTCAAAAACCGGCGTTGTGGACGGTGGCGGGATCACCGGCATCGTTCGCCCTGGTGATATCGCTCCCCAGGCGTCGCTCGGTAGGCATCAGCTGCCACAGTTGGGGGATGAACGAAAACTTCTTGGCTCGACACCATGACCACTTGACTGCGTGGCTGAGGGATGGAGATGCCGAGAGCCTCAATGCATTCCTGGGCGCACACCACGCGTCCTTCGTGCTCGTGACGACAGAGGGAGCGCTCCTCGGCCTCGAGGCTCTGCGAGAATCCCTGCGTAGTGCGGGCGGCAGCCAGCCTGGCCTGTCGATCCAGGTCGAGGATGTCACCCGTATCACCCCCGAGGTGTACCGGTTCCAGGAGCACCACATCGTGGACGGCTCCGTCGTGGGCCTGCGGGTGGTGACTGCCGTGATGAAGGACGGGTTGCTGCTCAGCGTGCAGGAGACCGCCCGTCAGTAGCGGAACCAGCAGGCGTCACGCTTCAGCGTTATCGATCTCGCGTGGCGCGTACTCGTTCTACCACTCGCATTGCCTGCAACACCTCGCCGCCCGAGCCGGCATCCGAACGGCACGTCACGTCAGGTCAGGTCGCAACAGGGCAAACATCGCCTGATACGGCACTGACTACTCCCCCGTTTGCTGGACTGGACACTCAAAGCGCTGCCGGTGGGCAACTCGCCCGGCATGCCTCGGCATGCCTCGGGCCCTTGCAAGGGGCCGGATCGACGGGGCCAGCCCCCGGGGGATGGTGCGGTCGCACCAGTCGCACACCACCGTCACCAGAGCCCCGCGTCCTGAAGAACCCCGGCCGCCTCATCTGCGAATTCGAGCCAGTTGGGTTCCGTGACCGCTACCGGCGCACTGTCGAGTAGAAGTTCGCTGTTCAGAGGCTGAGACCGGTGATCGTCCGGATCGCACGGACCGCTTCCATCGTCCGGCTACCTGCCGCTGTCAGCAGCACACGGAAACCTGGCTCCTCCACACCCCCTTCCCCGCCATCCCGAGCTATCCAGGTAGCAAAAAGCAACTGCGATTGGCCTCGCCGCCCCCTGGACCCCGCTGTCACGGCCACGACGGGGAGGTCGGCCGCGAGCCCAGGCAAGATGACGGATCCATAGCGACGAACACTCCGGGCCCCTACGCGCTGCCCGGCGGCGCCAACCGCGGAGAGCTCCCTGCAGACGGCTGCGCCGACGGCCACGGCCCCCAGGCCGACTTGTTCTTGAGTACGGCTCCTTATGACCCGCCCTACGCCCCGCGCCGAGGAACTCGTCGACAGCAACCGGTGCCAGGCCTGCCGCCAGGACCGACTCGGCGTCATCACCGACTTCGCGGCCGCCCTGGACGCGCACCACTCGGCGATGTTCCATCGGGAGCGTCTGGCCCTGACCGAGGCAGGCACCAAGCACCAGCTGGAGGCCCGGACGAGGTCCCACGACACCCGGGCGGCAATCACCGCGCCCCCATCCGCCTGCGGGTCCTGGCCCCCGAGCTGGCCGACCTCGCCCAGCAGGCAGATGCCACGTACGCGCTGCGCAAGGCCATCGACCACACCGAGCTGGTCGCCCGGCGGCATGCGGCCAAGGAAGCACCGTCGCCTGCATCACCGCGGCCGCCATGCTACTGAACCCCAACAACCGCTGGCTGAGGGCGACCAGTGTCAGCGTCATGGCCGTCCGGTCCTGCCGGTCTCATACGCCGTACAACACTCGTGCGCCCGGGCAGTCGGGGCTCGGAGGAACGCGCCGATTTGCAGGGTATCGAGCACCGGTTTGCCTTCCACGCCACAACCACCGCCAAGAAGCGAAATGGTTCTGCCGTTTCGCGGATGTGGTGATCTCCTGCCGGTGGCGTCGGGGTTCTCCGGACGAGGTGCTGTCGACGAGCGTCCCGTTCATGTCGAACAGGGCGACTCTCCGGTCCGCGTTCATGAGATCCGCCTCCTTCGTGGCGCCGAGAGAGGGTGCTCTCGCCCGATCGAGAGGGGTGACGGCAACCCTGGTATCGCGTCGCCGGGACGCGATGGTGTCTCCCGTCAGTTGATGCGAGCCGGCGCCGAGCCTGTGCTGGCTGAACCCCGTGCCGGCCTTGCCCGCGTAGCGAAGGGCGCCGTCGTCCGCGTGGTAGCCGAGGAGCAGGGCGCCGAAGCCGATTCGGCTGCCAGTCAGTTCGGTGACCGGCTGCCCGCAGTTCCGAACGTGGGGAAGGTTGAGCAACGGACATTCGCGACACAGGCACTCAACGCCTCCTCAACTATTGACACACAAAGTATCCAAAGCGCTACCATCAGTCGTTGTAAGGGATGCGCAGCCGCGCAGCCCGACCCCCGACGCCTCTCATGCCCCACCCGCTACGGGTCCGCAAGCGCCCCGGAGCAGATCTGCTACCGGGGTTGGCCGAGGAGAAGGGGGCCGGGATGCATGACGGCTGGACCGGGGTCGCGATCGGGGTGATCGGAAGTGTGACGTTTGTAGTCACCTACGCCCTGCACGCGCTATCCGGACTGGCGGAGAGGACGGCCACGACCGTCCGGGCGCTGAAGTCCGCGAAGGCGGAAATCCAGCGCCCCGCCAAGGATGACAACGACACGGGCAACGACGTCCAGTAGTCGGGACGGCCCCCGCAAGCATCCCGCGGGGGCCGTCAACCCCGTTCTGGGCGCCTCAGCAGTTCTCATGGAGCGTCCTGCGTCGTGGGGTCGCCGCGCGAAGCTGTGCCCCAGCCACACCTGCCGTGAATGACTCAGCTTTCGATGGCACAGGGCACAGGAAAGCCTTCTGCCCCTACCTGTGGAGAACGCGGACTCGATGGGGTTCGTGGTGTGCAGGTGGAGCCAGTGTTCGGCGGGGAAGTAGAACGCCAGCAGCTGCGCCACCTGAGCTGTGAACTGGCGGCCCGGCGCCGGGAGATCGGCACCCGGTGGCGGCGGCTGACTGCAGGACGCCAGGCCCTGCTCGCCCTCGACCACCTCCGGTGCGGTGACACCTACGCGCAGCTTGCGGCCGGGTTCGGCATCGAGATAGCAACGGTCTACCACTACATCCGCGAAGCGATCGAGGTCCTGGCCGAGCTCGCGCCGACTCTCGACGACGTGATGGCGACGGCCCGCAGGAAGGCGTACGTGATCCCGGACGGCACCGTGCCGGCGATCGACCGGAAGCGCGCCCACCGTACGCCAGCAGCGGATCGAGGCGACCTTATCCATAGGTGGGTCCCGGATACCGCCTGGTGACTCGATGTCGCGCAAACCAGAGCTACTGCTGCTGCTTCCACTGCTCCTTGGTGATCTCGTACCGTACGTCTCCGTGCTCGGAACCCTCGATCATCTTCATGTCGGAGGGGGTGGGCGTGGTGTCCGTGAGCGTCATCCCGAGCTTCTCCATGATGTTGCGCGAACCGTGGTTCACGGACATCGTCTCAGCCCAGACCATGCGCACACCGAGCTCAGTGAATGCCTTCGCCAGCAAGGCTCGCGAGCCCTCGGTCGCATAGCCCTTGCCCCATGCCGCCTGTCGCAGTCGGTAGCCGAGTTCGACTTCGTCCACCGGGCCCTTTGGTTGTGGACGGGAGTGGAACCAGCCGATGAATGCACCGCCGTCCTTTTCGTGCGCGGCGAAGAGCCCGAGTGCGCCGTCCCACCGCTCGTAGCCGGCAAGGATGCGCGGCAGGTATTCCTCTCGGACGACCTGCGGCGCGGTCGGCTGGCCGCCGGTGAGGTATCGCATCACCACCGGGTCGCTGTCCAGCTCGATCAGGAGGTTGGCGTCGTCGGCAGTGAAGCGCCGCAGGACCAGACGTTCCGTCTCCAAATAGGTATCCATGAGTAGATCATGGCTGGATCAAGCCGGGCAGCCCAGCGGTTTCCCTCGGTACCTCGAGAACTCTGCTGCTCCAAAGGCCGCACTCCGACGCCCCGTAATCCCCTACGTCGCATGAACGCAACCTCGCCCCACTCAACGGTGAGCCTTCTCCGCTTGCGCGCTGACGTGAGAGTGGAACAAGTGCATGTACGGCGGTGGTTGTTGGCTGGCACGGCCCAGTGAATGCGGCGGCAAGGGTCAGCCTCAAGCCATGAGCCGACGGTGATAGATGAGGGCTGCGGCGATGCCGACGAAGGCGAGGAAGTGCTCGGCTTCGCGCTCGTAGCGGCGATGCAGACGTCGACAGCCGGCGAGCCAGGGGACCGTCCTCTCCACGGCCCAGCGGTAGCGGCCCAACCGCGTGGAGGACCCGATGCCCTTGCGGGCGATCCGGTGACGAATGCCCCTTTTACGAAGCCATCGGCGCAGGTGGTCGCAGTCGTAACCCTTGTCGGCGGGGAGCTTGGCTGGACGCCTCCGGCGCGGTCCACGCCGGGAGCGGATGGGCGGTATCCCGCGCACGAGCGGTTGCAGGGCAAGGTTGTCATGCATGGTGGCGCCGGCGATGCCCAGTGACAGGGGCAGTCCTTTCCGGTCCGTGACCAGGTGGATTTTCGATCCGCTCTTGCCACCGGGGGGGCGGGTTCGGTCCGGTCATTGGCCCCCTTTTGCCGCCCGGACACCAACGGTGTCGAGCCGGCGCCTTACCCGGCCTTTCCCGGACTCGCCGCCGCCCTTTGCTGCTACAGGCGCCTCGTCCGCCTCACGACGTAGGACAGGGTCTTAGGCGTTGAAGGCCACCCTGTGGTTCCAGTACAGGCAACCCACTCTCCCCGCCCCGGTTTCCCACCCCGCGCCCGGAACAGCTCGATTTGCTCTTGTGTGTCTCACTCACGCTTTGCAAGCCTGTCCGGGGTTCCCAATACAGGGGAGAGCGGAGGGGGTGGGCGGACGTGTCCGAGGAGCAGCTACCCGATCCTCGGCGAGCCAGGACACCAACGGAGTTCGTCCTGGTGATGCGGGTCATGAAGGACCTGTCCGGCCTGACGTACCGGCAGCTGGCCGTGCGCGCCGAAGAACGCGGGGACGTGCTCCCGGCCAGTACCCTTGCCGGTACGCTCAGCCGCGGCTCCCTTCCTCGCCCTGAGGTCGTGGAGGCTTTCGTCCGCGCCTGCGGTGGCTCTCCGGAGGACGTTGACCGCTGGCTGGGGGCCCACCGCGACCTGACCCGCGGCGGTCTTCATGCCACTGCCCCCGAGGACGCCACGGTGGCGGGCGACACTGACGCAAGCGGCGCTCACAAGGGGGAACCGCCCCCTGAAGGAGGGAAGGCTCCGGGGCCGAGGTGGTCGGCACGCGGTCGTCTCATCGGCAGCATCTCCTTGGCGCTGCTGGTCGTGGCCGGCGGGTCTCTGGCGGTCACGCGCCTTGTCGGGGACGAAACAGCTCAGGCGCATGTCGCCGGTGCGGCTTCTCCCTCCGCCACGCCCCGCCCTGCGCTGTCCGGTCCCCGGCCGGGCGTCTACCGCATCCGGTCCGCCGCCTCGTCGCTCTGCCTGTCCGAACGGGAGGGGGAGAGCGGCGGCCGCGTCTACCAAGCCACCTGCGCGAAAGCTGTCCCGGTCTACTCCGTGGAGCCGGTTGAAGACGGCGCCTACCGGATCCGCTCCCTCCACCCGGTCTTCGGCTACGGCTGCCTTGGTGTGACGGGCGGGAACCCCCGCGCAGGTGCCCAACTGATGGACGACTACTGCGGCCACCGCGGAAGCGCCGAACGTTTCCAGCTCCAGCCCGCCGGCCGCGCCCGCTACCGCCTTGTCCCCGCTCACACCGGCGCCTGCGCCTCGGTCCCCGGGGGCTCACCGACGGAATGGACCCCCGTGGTCCAGCTTTCCTGCCGCCCGGACGACCCAGGTCAGCTCTTCCTCTTCGACAGCCACCCCCCACCCACGGCCGTCCCCTCCATCACCAGCAACTGACCCGAACATGCGCCGACCTGACCATGCCCGCCCACCCGGCACGGAAGTCTCCTACCGCGGCTGCCTGGTCTCTGCACAGCGACCAGGCAGCCGCTCGACACCGTCTGGCTGCCCATCAAGTGTGTAGGCCACGGCGGTTCCGTCCTCGGCGTGCCGGTCGGCGGTGCCAGTGCGGGACGTGCGGCGCAGCGCGTTCCGCACTGGCGCGTCACTGGCCGCCGGGCCCCTTGCTCTCAGAAGTTGTACGGCTTCGTGGTGCTCCAGTTCAGCACGTCGGCCTCGTTCCAGCTGAACTGCGGCTTGGCGCCGCTGAGGGCGACGGAGTAGGAGGGGCCGGTGTGGCCGTCCGCGCCGCGCAGCGCGAGGGCGAACGACTGTGCCGTCTGGTGCTTCGAGCCGTAGTCGAAGAGGTTCACCGCGGTGTATGCCTTGCCGCCGGGCTGGAGCGTGAGGTGCTTGCCGCCGCCGGGGTAGTCCTTCTTCGAGTGCGGCAGTGCGGTGCCCTCGGCTTCGCCGAGCTTCACGGCCGGGTAGGAGGTGACCCAGCAGGGCTTGGTGCCCTTGTTCGTCGCGGTGACCAGCAGGTGGTCGCCCTGCTGCCCGGCGAACCGGTGCACCGCGGTGAGCAGCATCTCGTCGCCGCGGCACTGCCCGGCGGCGGCCGTGGTGCCCTTGCCCGCGACCTCGCCCGTCCCGCCCGAGGCGGTCGTCGAGCGCGCGCTCCCCTTGGTGTCACCGCCGCCGTTGGCCTGCTCCGCGCCGCCCGTGCCGCCCCCGCCGGACGCGGACTGGCTCTGCGCGCTGCCGGCGGCGTTGTCGCCACCCGCCGCCTTCGTACCGCCGTCGGCGCCGTTGCAGGCGGTCAGGCCCAGCGCCAGCGCGGCGGTGACAGCGGCCAGGGCGGCGCTACGAATCCGGGACGTACGCATATCGGGTTCCCCCTGCATCTCGTGCGGGAGTCGCCTTGGCCCTTCCCGCGGTGTGCACACCACTCTTCCCGGGGGCACTGACGTTCCGTGAACGCCTCACTCACGTCCCGCTAACACACCGCGCGCGAACGGGTGAGGCCGAGCCTCCGGCGGCTCAAACTCCCCACCATGAATCCGGCGCACCCACACGCGACCCGAACAGTCTCACCTACCCCGAGGCCACCACCGACCGGCACCACCGACCGCGCTCAACCGGCCAAGTGCCACACCCCACTGGCCAACCAAACGCCCATCGCAGCACTGCGCCGAAGCACGGTAAGCGTCCCCTGCGGCGCCGGCCGGGCAGAGCACCATGATTGTCACGGCGCGGCATGCTGTCTGTCAGCAGCAGTGCGCACAGCACAATCGCTGCCACCGGCTCCGGCGCTCCGCCAACCGCTTCAGCCAGCTCAGCCGGCTCAGCGCCCCGACGGACAAAAGCCCTGTCAGAACCCGTGTGCCGGGCCACGACGGACGTCGCTTCAACCGGTGACAGACCGACCACGTCCCCGGCCCTCTCCTTCTCCCCCGCCGCGTCCACCGTCCGGTCCTTCTTCGCCACGTACCCTCCCGGATGATCGACAGCTGTCCGTCAGGGATTTGGATACCAGGCCATCAAAAGGGGTTGCGAAGCGAGAACCTGATGCGTTTCAGGTGACCTCAGGTGACTGCCGGGAACCGCACCCGCCCTACCGACCCGCCCACCGTCGCAGGACACCACACACCACGGTTCCGGACCAGCCTCCAGCACCGCGCACCCCATCCGGAAGCGAACAAGCAGGCGGGGCAGACCGCGGGGGGCAGAGCCTGGGGCATGCGGCCAATGCAGCCGCCGACAGTGCCAGCAGTGAAAAGCAGGACGCCAGCACATGACCAACAGAAGCACCGTGTTTCGGCCAACCTCCTTTACCCAGGCCGCCCTTGCGGGACAACGCTCCAGGCACCGCACGCCTTCACGCGACCGACCATCCACGCACCTCCAGACCGACCGAAAAACATGTGTTCGAAAGCAGCAGGTGCGTCGTTGAGCCCGGCAAAGCACCGTCACACCCCCCAAACCGTCACACCCCCAAGGAGTCACCTTGACCAAACCCGGCCCAGCCCACCAGCAGCCTCAAGGAGGCAAGGACACGGATGCGGAAATCTCGGATGCGGAACGCGAGCTGTACGGCGGCCGGCTGCGCTACGACCAGGCCTACGTACAGCACGAGGGCCCGCTGATCCGGCTGTCGTTCGCACACATGGCGGCCGCCCTGCCGCGCATGATGGGCATGGTGCTGCGCACCGGCCGGCAATCGGACCGGCGGGCACTGGCCGGGGTGGTCATAGCTCAGCTCGGGCAGGGAGTGACGTCCGCCTGGGGGCTGGTCGCGGTCAATGGCGCCCTCACCGAGCTGTTCGCGAGCGGCCCGACCGGGGACAAGCTGCGCGACGCCCTGCCGTCCCTGCTCATGCTGGGCGCAACCGCAGTGGCGGCGGCACTGCTGTCGGCATGGTCCACGGCGATGTCGGGCCGGCTGGAGCCTCAGGTGGAGCGCGCGGTGTCCGGCCGGTACTACGCGGCGGTGACCGGCGTCGAGCTGGAGGCTACCGAGCGGCCGGAGGTACAGCGGCAACTGGAGGCAGGGAAGTTCGGGACGGACTCGGCGCGGAGCATGCTGCGGCTGTCGGTGGGCGTGGGCAACGTGCTCATCGCCATGATCGCCGCAGCGGGCGTTCTGGCGGCACTGCACTGGACGCTGTTGCCGATGCTGCTGGCAATCGCCCTCCCCAAAGGCTGGGGCGCCGTGCGCTCAGCTCGCCGCGAGTACGTCTCGCGCCTGCACTGGGTCGATCACCGGCGAGCCATCGCGTCGCTGCTGGCATACCTGACGCGCCCCCATGCCGCCGGAGAGATCCGCGTGCACGCGGCCGGGACGAAACTGCTGGCCGGATACGAGGAGATGTCCCGTCAGACGGAGGCCGAGCAGCGCAGGCTGGCCCGAGCGCAGGCGGGCACCGACCTGGTCGCCGGCGCTTTCGCCGGTCTTGCCTCGCTGTCCTGCTACGGGCTGCTGTGGTGGCTGCTGACGAGCGGCGGCCTGCCGCTCGCCGTAGGCGGGACAGCCGTCATCGCCATCCGCACCTCCACTGCCCGCCTGACCTCGCTCGTCCAGCAAGTCAATCGGCTCTACGAGGAGTTGCTGTTCCTCACGGACACCGAGACCGCCATCGAGGTGGCCGCGGAACACGCGATCCCGCCGGCTGGCACGGCGCTGCCGCCCGCCGTGGACCGCGTGCGCGTGCAGGATGTCTCGTTCACCTATCCAGGGGCCGACAGCCCCGCGCTGAAGGGGGCGAGCGTGACCGTGCGCCGGGGCGAGGTGACGGCCCTGGTAGGGGCGAACGGCTCCGGCAAGACCACCCTGACGAAGGTACTGGCCGGCCTGCTGCTCCCCGCCGAGGGACAGGTGTGGTGGGAGAGCGACGACGGCGCCCGGCTCGAACTGCGCGAGGCGCGCCGCTGCGACATCTTCGCCTCGGTGGGACTCCTCGCGCAGGACTTCCCGCGGTGGGAGATGACCGCGGCTGCGAACGTGGCGATCGGCGCCGGGGACCGCCCCCGTGACATGGGCCGGATCCGTGAGGCGGCGCAGGACGCCAACGTGCTCCCGCTCATCGAAAGCCTCCCCCACGGATGGGACTCGATCGTCTTCAAAGGCTACGAGCGCGGAGTCCAGCTCTCCGGCGGGCAGTGGCAAAAAGTCGGCACCGCTCGGAGTTTGTACCGCCGGGCGCCGTTCCTGCTCGTCGACGAGCCCACCTCCGCTCTCGACCCGCACGCGGAGATCGCCGCGTTCGAAGGCCTGTGGTCCCTCGCCGGGCAGGGCCACGCCGTTGTCCTGGTGACCCACCGCCTCGCCGCGACCGCGAACGCCGACCGGATCTACGTCCTCGAGCAGGGACGTGTCGTCGAAGAAGGCACGCACACCGAACTCATGGCGCACCAGGACGGCGTTTACCGCGGCATGTACATCGCTCAGGCAGCTCAGTTCGGGCTCTCCGCCGCAGCCGCCACAGCGCTGCCTGCTACCCGCCGCCCATCGGCACCCGCCGAGGGGGACCTCGTGTGACGTCGCGCTCTGCCGTGCCGGCTTGCTGATCAGCAGTCCGCCTTGCGACTGCCCCATCGACCGAGAGGTGACGACATGCCCCCTCTCGCTCCTGTATCCGTGCGACAGCCGAGGCCTACCTCGCCCGGCATCCCGACGAAAGGATGACATCGACGCCGGCCCAGCCAAGAGACAGCCTCGACACCAGCACTTTGACTTCCGCTTCGCCGCCTCCCTCACGGCCGAGCAGCACTCGCCGCTCACGCTGCAGGACAAAGAGGTCGCCGGCGGCAGCTTCGCCAGGAAGCAGTAAACGGCCGAGCCCCGATTGGCTTCGTTCACGTCAGACAGCAGCCGTATGGCCGCCTGTGCTCGTAAGGATGGCGGTCGTGCGGGTGGTGGGGGTCAGTGGGCCTTGTCAGCCGGCCGATGGGGTGAGGGTGGTGCGGTCGAACGGGCCACCGTGCGCGGCGGCATACGCGATGGCGTCGTTGACGGCATCGAGGCCGAATGACCGGACCCGTTCGGGGGCGAGATCCAGAGTGCCCGAGGCGAGGAGCCGGATGATGCCGACATTGGCTGTGCGCGGGTACATCCACTGCCCGCGCACGGTGATCGAGTTGCGCATGATCCATGGGTACGGGAGTGCGAGGTCGTCGCCACCGAGCATGCCGACGCCGCCCATGAGGACGACGCGGCCGTACTCGCGCACGGTCATGGCCGCCGCGCGCGACGCCGAGCTGGGTGCGCTCGGCGGGAGCAAGTCGATCACCATGTCGATCGGGCCGTCGGCCCCCGCGGACATCGCCGCGCGATCGGTGGCCTCGTCTCCGGTCAGCGAGACCGGGCGCAGACGCGGACCGAACCGGTCGGCGAGGAGGTCGAGGGCGGCCTGGTTGCGGCCCGGGGCGACCACGCGGCCCGCTCCCATCGCGAACGCGACCGCGACCGCGCTGCTGCCGAGATTGCCGGTGGCCCCGCTGACGAGCAGCGTCTCACCGGCTGCGAGCCCGCCTGCCAGCAGCCCGCCGTAGGAGATGGCGTGCACGGTGAGTGCGGCCCAGCGGGCCGGATCGTCGCCTGCCACGGTGGGCAGCGGGAAGACGTTCTCCGTCGGGACCCGCATGAGTTCGGCGAACGAACCGTCGTGCAGGTACCGGGCGAGCCGCGCGCCGCCCTCGCCGCGCGAGCTCCAGCCCTGGAGCGTGATGTCGGGCGTCAGGGCGTCGTCCCGCGAGCGCACCGTCGAGTCGCACCACACCAGGTCGCCGATGCGCAGCCGGGTGGCGTCCGGGCCGACGTGGATGATCCGCCCCACACCGCCGACACCGGGCACGACAGGAGGGACAAGGGGGTAGTTGCGCTTGCCACCGAAGACTTCGGCGGCATAGGGCGCCACGCCGGCGGCGAGGACCTCGACCACCACCTCACCGCCCCCGGCCTCGGGGTCGGGTACCTCCCGCACCGCGAGCGGGGCGCCGAACTGCGTCAGAACTGCTGCTCGCACGTGATGACCTCCGTGTTCGTCCGTGCTCGTGGGATCGACACTAGGAGCTGGGTGAACATGCGGGAAGCGATGATCTGGCATCTGTGGTATGCGTATGCCGCATGGACATCTCCAGCGCGGGACTGCGGGTCCTGCGGCAGATTGCCGAGTCCGGCAGCTTCACCGCGGCAGCTGCCCGGCTCGGCTACACGCAGTCGGCCGTCTCACGCCAGGCCGCAGCCCTCGAACGCAGCGCCGGCAGCGCCCTGTTCGAACGCCGCCCGGACGGGGTACGGCTCACTCCTTCCGGCTTGACGCTGCTGCGGCACGCTCACGCGGTCCTGGCCTCGCTCACAGCGGCTGAGCGTGAGCTCGCCGGCACCGTCCCGCGGACCGAACTGGTGCGGCTCGGGGTAGTCCTGAGCGCGGGCGCGGCGGTCCTGCCGGCCGCACTCGCACACCTCGCGGCGGCCGACCCGCAGATCACGGTCACCACCAGCGAGGGCACCACGCCTACTCTGATCCGGGCGCTTCGCGCGGGCTCGCTCGACCTCGCCGTGCTGACGTCGCGCCCACCCCACCGCCCCTTCGACGGCGACTCGCCGCGCCTGCACGTCGAGACCGTCGCGGACACCGAACTGGTCGTGGCAGTGCCCTCGACCGGAGAGTTCGCAGGACGCACCACGGTGCACGTCGACGAGCTGGTCGCCGCCGCGTGGATCGCCACCCCGTCATCGAGCTCCGAGCCGCTGCTCGGCGTCTGGCCCGGCCTGCCCGGACGGCCGCGCATCATCCACTCCGCACGCGACTGGCTGACGAAGCTCCATCTGGTCGCCGGCGGCTTCGGCGTGACGACGGTGCCGTCCGGGCTCTCACGGGTGCTGCCGCCCGGGGTGAGCCTGCTGCGTGTCGACGGCGCACCCCCCGAGATCCGCAGGGTGCTCGTGGCACGCCTCCCCGGCCACCCCGCCCCGGCGATCACGACCGTCAGCCGAGCGATCACTTCGACCGCCTGAACCGCCGCCAAGGCCGCGTTCGATCGCGTACACCCCTTTCCCCTCACGGGTGGGCACCGCGGTCATCGTCGGCCTGTTCTTCGCGGTACTGGCGATCGGCCTCGCCGTCGTCACGGCCCCGCACCAACTCCTCGTGCCACGCGACCACGCATAACGGCTGCCGGCAGCCAGCCTTCCGCCGAGGTGCGGCGCAGGCCAGGATGGTGGCCACCAATTTGAGATCGATCAAGGAAACGCGCAACGAGAGTGTGGCGCTGCGCACCCGTCAGGCGTCGAAGTGACGGCGCGCGTCCTCGATGTGACCGAGGTACTGGTGAGTCCAGCCGCAGATGGCGTCAACCGTGGCGCGCAGGGCCCGGCCCGGTGTGCTTGTGGGGGGCCATGGCGGCGAGGAAGTCGGCTTCGCTCAGCCGGTTTCGGCGCCGGGGCCGGGGCGGGCCGCGGGGGCCGGAGCGGGCCGCCGGGGCCGGGGCGGGCCGCCGGGGTCGGAGCGGGCCGCCGGGAAGACTGGTCCGCTGTCGAACGGCCCACCGCGCGTGACCACTGATCCGAGTGTTCCCTCACCCTGGGCGTGCCCTTCGCGTTGCGGTTGTTACAGATTGACGCCGCCGGTGACGTCGATCTTGGCGCCGGTGATCCAGCGAGCGTCGTCGGAGGCCAGGAATGCGACCGCGTCGGCGATGTCCGGGATCTGGCCGATGCGGCCGAGGGCGGTCAGGCTGATGTTGCGCTCCAGGTTCGCGGGGTCGGCCAGCGCTGCGGCGGTCATGTCGGTGCGGGTGAATCCGGCGATGACGGAATTCACGGTGATGGCGCGGGGGCCGAGGTGCTTGGCCAGGGTGTGGCTGAAGACTTCGAGCGCGCCCTTGGTGAGCGGATAGCCGATGCCGTGAGCGGAGGCGATACGGGTGGAGACGGATGAGATGTTGATGATCCGGCCACCGTCGCGCAGTCGTGGCAGCAGCCGCTGGGTGAGGAAGAACGGTGCCTTGATGTTGACCGCCACCATCTGGTCGAACTCCTCAGGGGTGAGAACTTCGATCGGTCGCCCCATGAGGTTGAGCCCCGCGTTGTGCACCAGGATGTCGACCGCCGGTTCCCCGTGGGCGCGCAGTCCGGCCTCCAGGCCGGCCATGAGTGTGTCCACGTCGCCGGGAACACCCAGTTGGGCGCCCACGAGGAAGGCCCGGCCGCTGGCCTCGGCGATGGCTGCAACGGTCTCCTCGGCCGCCGCCTCGTTGCTGCCGTAGTGTACGGCGACCAGGGCGCCGTCCCGGGCCAGACGCTCGGCGATGCCTCGCCCGATGCCCCGGCTGCTGCCGGTGACCAGTGCGACCTTGCCACTGAGGTTTCCCATGCGCACTCCTTGATCGTGTTCCGCGACACCTCCACATAAATAAGGCCAGCCTAACCTAAGTTTTATGTTCATTTCGTCCCCGGGCCGGCGCCACTTCTCGGCCGCGGACCGCGCTTCTCCGGCTGGATGCGCTTCCACGGTGGCCAGTTGGGGTCGGGTCGAAGGGGCGTGGCTCCTGGGCGGCCTCGGCGATTGCCAGCATCTGCTGGTCGTGACGACGCGTTCGCCTCGCGCGGGTCACCGGAGGTGATCTGCCCGCATCCGGCGCCGACCGTGCGGTCGGCGATGAAGGAGCCCTCGTGCGTCATGAACTGTCGGCTACTGAAAGGGAGTTCGTCCGGCAGCTGCCTCCTGAGGCCTTGCGGGGACGCAAGCGGCTGGATGACCGCACCGTGCTCAACGGGATCGTGTGGAAGCTCCGTGCCGGCACGGCCTGGCGGGATGCTCCTGAGCGGTACGGTCCATGGGCGCGCCACACACCCGCTCCCGGCGCTGGGCCCTGGACGGCACGTTCGAGCGGATGCTCCGGGCCGCCCAGGCCCGGGCGGACACGGCCGGCGACATCGACTGGCTCGTGACCGGCTCCGGCGCGGCCGCGGCGGGCAAGTGCGCTTCCGACGCTGCCCGCAGTGGGCTGAGGCGGGCCACCGCCTCGCCCACGCCGCCGGCATCGAATTCCCCGGGCGACGGGCACGGCTGCCGCCGGGGCGCCGTCCAGGCCCAGCTTTCCTTGGGCCTGGCCCCGCCATGGATTCCAGCCCCGCTACGGCCCTGCGGGACGGACGTGTCCGGTAATCCGCTACGGGCGCGGGGTGCGCGCCTCGATCCGGTGGCCGAAGGCGGTACCGCCGACGCCGACCGTGGTCACCCCGCCGTCAACGGTGAGGACGGCCCCGTTGACGTAGGACGCGGCGGGCGACAGCAGCCAGTCGATCGCCTCGGCGACCTCCTCCGGATCACCCGGCCGCCCGGCGGGAGTCAGCCGGTTCGCCTCCTCGTACGCCGCCTCGGCGCCACCCGCCAGCCCCGCCTCCGCCGCGAACCGCGCCATCCGTTGGTCGGCCATCTCCGTACGCACCCAGCCCGGGCACACCGCGTTGGCCCGCAGCCCCTGCGGCCCGTAGTCGACGGCGAGGGAGCGGCAGAGGTGGAGCAAACCCGCCTTGGACGTCGCATAGGCGGCGTTGCCGGCGCTGTTGCGGAGCGCACCGACCGAGGCCACCGCTACCACCGCGCCGCGGGCCGCCAGCAGATGCGGCAGCGCGGCACGCAGCAGCAGGAACGGGCCGGTGAGGTTGGTCCGTATCAGCTCTTCCCAGTCCTCGACCGTGGTGTCGCCGACCGCACCGCCCCGCCCGATTCCGGCGTTGAGCACCACACCGTCGAGTCTCCCGTAGGCCGTCACCGCCGTCTCAACGAGCTCGCGCACGGCCTCGGGGGCGGCGGCGTCGGAAGGGTGGGCCAGCGCTCCGGTCTCCTCAGCCACCCGGCGCAGTGGCTCCGGCCGTCGCCCCGAGATCACGACCTGGTGCCCGGCGGTGCACAGCAGCCGCGCGGTGGCGGCCCCGATTCCCGTTCCCCCGCCCGTTACCAGGACAACACGCTGTTCCGACATGCTCGTTCGCCTCCGAAGGTGGTCAGCTTCCGGCTCCCCGCACTGTGAGCATACGAAGCACCGGCACCGCGGGGGCCGACCGGGTGCCGCTGCCGTCGGCACCGGGGCTGGGCGCGGGGCAGGGAACCACCACGGCGAAAGGCAGCGGCCAACAAGCGGCGATTAATGATCGGTGGAACGGTGTGACGGCGCAGACTTGCGGCAGAAGCACGCCGCATCCGGACAGTCCTCTCGAGCTGTCTCGGAGAGAGCCTTGCCGAACGGAGCCCGATCCGGACGACTTACGCGGCTCCCGGGCCGGATCGCCCGGCTGGGCGGTGAGGCTGGATGACGGACTCCATCCAGACGGCCAAGGCCCCGAAACGCACCTCCCCGGATCTGCGCCGCCTCGTCGGCAGCGAGCGCGCGAGCCTGTCCGGATCGGCGGTCCGCACTGTCGGCCTTCCCACCCTGGCCGTGCTGGAGCTCCACGCCTCCACCACCCGGATCGCCGCGCTCGCCTTCCTCGGACAGCTACCGAGCGCCGTCGTGGCGCTCCCGGCGGGTGCGCTCTCGGACCGGTATCCCAGGCGCCCGCAGATGATCGCCGCGGACCTCACCTCGGCCGGAGTCCTCGCGACCATCCCGGCCGCCGCCCAGCCGTCGCGCCGCCCGAGGTCCGCCGCGGCCTACAAGCTCGGATACCGCACCACCGGCACCGACTGCTCCCCCAGCGCCGTCGCGCTCGCTGCCGCCCAGAACGCAGGGCCCGGACCTGGACCGGTATGGCGGTGCGCCGACGTCACCACCGACGCCCTCACGGCACCACCGGAGCCCGCGTACGCGGTGATCACCCGCCGCCTGGTCCTACCGGTGGCTGGACGACAAGACGGCCTCCCTCTACTGCGTCCGCCAACTCCTCGCGCCCGGCGGGACGTTCTGGGTGGTCACCGAGACCGCCGGCCGCCGCAAGGACACCGGCCCCCGCCAGTGCCTCGGGATCAACCCCGCCGAGGCCAAGACCCTCACCTCGGGCTGGTCCTCCGTCCGGACCGCCGACCTCGACGTGCTCCGCTGCTACGCCCTGCGCCCCTGACCCCGCCCCGCTTTCCGATGGAGGACTTGGTGACCACCGAGAAGGACACCGTCGAGATCTGGAACACCTACGGCACGCACCAGCTGACCAGGGGGCTTGAACTGCCTGAGCTGGACCGGTGGGAGTGGGGAGTCCCGGCGACCGGCCCCGGTATCAACGCCCTGGGTGAGGTGGCGGGACTGCGTGTCCTCGACCTCGGCAGTGGCCTCGGCCGGCACGCCGCGAAGCTGGCCGGCCTGGGCGCCGAGGTCACCGCCGTGGACGCCTCCCCCACCCAGCACCAACGCGCCCTCACCCGCTACCCGGACACCCCTGGCCTGCACCTGGTGTGCGCCGACGCCGTGCTCCACCTGCAGGCTGCCGACCCGTACGACCTGATCTACTCCGTCGGCTCGGTGCCGTTCCTGGACCCCGGCCGGCTGCTGCCCGCCCTCGTCAACGGCCTCAAACCGGGCGGGCGCCTGGTCTTCTCCGCGCTGCACACCAACTCCCACGGCACCGGACCCTCGACCGAGGTGACCCCGCGCCCCGAGATCCTGCGGCTGCCCGGCACTACCGAGGATCACCCCGTGAACATGTGGGTCCTCACGCCGCAACTGTGGGAGGACCTGCTGGTCCAGCACGGCCTCACCCTGGAGGAGGCCACCGCGATCGACTCCCCTAAGCCGGACAACCGCGTCTCCTACCGGCTGTATACGGCCCGCCGCCCGGAGCGCGTACCGAGCCGCCCCCGCACCAGCGCACCGCCCCCGCCGAACACCGCGCTGGGGGTCGGCGTGATCGTGCACGGCGCGGACGGTGTCCTGCTCGGCCGGCATCGGCGCCGTACGTGGGAGCTGGCCGGCGGGACCGTCGAGCCAGGCGAGACCTTCGCCGAGGCTGCGGTCCGCGAACTCCACGAAGAGGCCGGCCTGGTGGCCGACCCCGAGGACGCGCAGGTGCTGGGCACACTCCTTGACCGGGTGGGCGGCGTCGTACGGCTGACAGTGCCCGTCCGGATCACCCGGTGGTCCGGCGTCCCTCAACAGCGCGAGGAGGCCATCGGATCCTGGCGGTTCTGGCCCCTCTCCGCGCTGCCCCAACCACTGTTCGTACCGAGCGCCCAGTGCCTGACAGCCTGGCAACCTGCCCTCCCGCTGGACCACCCGCCTGCCCACTTCCAGCCGTACGGAAGGCCCGGCCGCGGTTAGACCGGCGGCCACCCACCACCGCGTTCGACAGGAAGACATCGTCAGCAGTTCGGCCTTCATCTACCAGGCCGAGGACGGCTGCCCGGCTCCGTCACCACTGTCCGAGAGCTGGGCGCGGCGTTCAAGGGCGTCGTGAGCGACCTCACCCGTCCTTTGGGGCAGCGCGCCATGTCACCCGGGCACGTCCGCGCTTCGCGCTTATGGTGAGGTCCGGAGGTGGAGAATGCGAGTGGGGTTGCATGCGCTCGGTATCGGTGACGGTGCCCGTCCCGAGGTGATCCGGGCGGTGGCCACAGCCGCCGAGGCATACGGTTTCGGGCGGCTGTGGTGCGGCGAGCACGTGGTGCTCATGGACGCCCCCGCCTCGCGCTACCCCTACTCCGCGGACGGCCGGATCGCCGTGCCCGCGGACGCGGACTGGCTGGACCCGCTGCTCACCCTGACCTTCGCGGCGGCGGTCACCAGCCGGATCGAGCTCGCTTCCGGCGTCCTCCTGCTGCCCGAGCACCACCCCGTCCTTGTCGCCAAACAGGCCGCCACACTCGATGCACTGTGCGCCGGGCGGTTCAGCCTCGGGGTCGGGGTCGGCTGGTCGGCCGAGGAATTCGCAGCTCTGGGAGTCCCCTTCGCCCAGCGCGGGCGACGCACCGAGGAGTACCTGGCTGCCATGCGCGCCCTGTGGTCCGAGGACCCGGCCTCTTTCACAGGGGAGTTCACCCGCTTCGAGGCGATCCGGGTCAACCCGAAGCCGCTGCGCGGCGGCCGACTTCCGGTCGTGGTCGGCGGCAACAGCAACGCCGCCTTGCGCCGCGCGGCCACACTGGCCGATGGCTGGTACGGCTTCAACATCCCGGTGGCCGACGTCCCGGCGCACGTCGCGGTTCTCGCCGATGAGTGTGCCCGCCAGGGTCGCGCTCTTGACGAGCTCACGGTCGCCGTCGCGCTGAGCGACGGCCTCCCCGAGCACCTGCCCGCGCTCGGTGCGGCGGGCGTCACCGAACTCGTCGTCGTCGGCGCGCCGCCGCCCGCTCCCGACGCGGCGACCGACTGGGTCGCGGAGCTCGCCCGGACCTGGATCCGACCGGAGGAATGACCAGGTGGCCGCCCGGGGTACCAGCGGCGTGCTTTCGTGCCCGTAAGGTCTCTATGGGGATGGACCAGGCGGCGACGCTTCCGGGCCTGCGGCTTACCTTGACGGCCCGGTGGCCGACCTCAGGTTGGCTTGCGCCACACGGAGATGTGCTTCGCGGAGTCCTGGGTGAACGGCGCCCCGTCCCAGTCCGCGACGCGACGTTCCAGCTCGAGCCCAGCGATCCGTGCCATCAGGTCGAGCTCTGCCGGCCAGGCGTATCGGTGCCGGGAGTTGCCGCGACGGTAGTGGCCGTTGTCGCCATCGCGGGTGAAGTGGTGCGAGACGAGAATCTGCTTGACCAGGTCGAAGGTGTCGAAGCCGAGATGCTGCTCGGAGACGTCGAACGGCACCGCGACCTGGCCGGGCGGCAGGAACCGCAGCGGCGGCACGCCCAGCTCGATGACGAATCGGCCGCCGGGCGCCAGGTGACGTGCGGCGTTGCGGAAGCACTCGACCTGCTCGTCCTGCGAGAGCAGGTTCGTGATGGTGTTGTAGACGAGATAGACCAGGGTGAATTCGCCGGCGACGACGGTGGTGGCCATGTCTCCGATGGCTACCGGGAGCGTGCTTTCGTCGATCTTGCTCCGCAGGACCGCTGCCATATGCTCGGACAGTTCGATGCCCACGACCGGCACGCCGCGATCCCGGAGCGGGACCCCCACTCGTCCGGTTCCGATGGCGAACTCCAGTGCCCGGCCGTCTCCGGCGAGCTCGGTGAGGAAGGTGAGAGTCGGTTCGAGAACGGCGGCCGAGGACATCTCGGTCTCCTCGGCGTCGTAGCGGTCGGCGGTCGCACGGGTCCACAGCTCACTGCTCGTCACGGTCGGCCACTTTGCCGGGTGCCGAGGAACGCTGTCGACGCATTTACCTTCCACCGGCTCCGATTCCACGGTTCGAGGACGGGCCGGTACAGACCTTTCAGGGCATCGTCCCGTTCGGGTCGCAAGGTCACGGCAGTGGTGCGGACGTGCTCCTCGGCGCAGCGTGCACCGCCCACAGCGCATCGTCTACTTCCCATGGCTCCGCCCGAGCCCCCAGCACCCCGGGATCATCAGTCCCGGAGTGATCCAACCGTCTTGTCAATCATGTCGTTAGGAGTTCTCAGTCCGCCCCACCCCCAGCAGGGCCGCCGAGCACGCCATGTGGCCCCGGAGTAGGCAGGAGCAGGCGGCGGGGACCGGCTTCGGGCAGGCTTTCCGCAGCCGGATAACCTGGGCCCGTCAGCGAAGATCGTAGGAGGACGGAACACATGGCAGACATCATGGAGACGGCGGCGCGGAAGGTCTTCGAGCGCTACGACATCGACGGCGACGGCGTGGTCACGGCAGACGAATACCGGAAGGTCGTGGCGGAGTTGGAAGGCTCGCAGATCACCGAGGCGCAGGCCCAGGAGCTGATCGACTCGCTCGACACCGACGGCGACCGCCAGATGTCCTTCGAGGAGTTCTGGGCGGCCATGAAGGGCTGATCCTCCGGGCCAGCACGTGACCGTGCCGCAGGCGGTGCGATTCCATGCTGTCCTTGTGTGAATCATGGACGGCTTGAGGCGAGGCCGCGCTGACGAGCTCACCCCAGGACAAGGGGGAAGCAGGCGTTCCAGCGTGGTTTGGCGGCCCTCGCGCAGTGGATGGAACGGGAGGCCCCGACCGCCCGCGGCCACGGCCACGGGGAACAGATCACCGTCGGCGGCGAGACGGGGCGGCAGTCGTGACGCGGCCGCCTCGGCCAGCGGCCCGAAGCCGCACCGGCTCCCACCTGGGACGCGACCGGCCGATGCGCATGCTCATCGCGACACCCTCGTGGCAGGGCGAGCGCAACGCTCCCCTCTCCGTCCGACGGCGGGAACGCCGGACCGGCGGCACTCCCATCCGGAGTACGGGACCCGCCAGGACATGCGGGTGTCTGAGCACCTGTAGCTGCATGTCAGTCCTGGATGCCTTTGGACAGAGCTTCGGCGATCATGCGGGTGGCGAAGTCCCGGTCGTCGGTGAGCCGGTTGATGTGCTCGGCGAGCAGGAAGGCCGTGGCTTCCAGAGGATTCATCTCCTTCGCGGTCCACTTTCCGTACTGCTTGCGCCACAGGCTGGGGCTCAGGCCCGTCCCTGCCGCGATGACCAGGCCGGCCATGGTCGGGATGGCCTCGGGACGGACGCTCCTGGGCATCATGCGCATCGTGGCGACGAGTTGGGGCACCACGCACTCGATGACGTCCTTGTCGTGGTCCTCGTAGGCCATCCGCAGCCAGTTCATGAACATGTAGATGAGCGTGCACGCACCGTCCAACACGTCACCAGCTCCCTTGGGACTCAGGGAGGCGGTGAACTGGTCGATCAGTTCCTGCTGTTCGGGGTCGGTCTCAGTCGTGCCGTCGTAGATGGCTTTGAGCCGGGAGTCGATCACCATGAGCGCTGCCCCCACATCGCCGGCGGGAGCGTAGCGGGGGTCGCAGGACGATGACACAGATTTCCTCCTCGTGTGGCCACGTTGGGTAGCGTGGCATATGCGTACGGTAGAACCCCGGTCACGAACGGGGCAGGAAAATACCGCGGGAGAATCGTCCGATACGCCTCAAACAGAACTCGTGAGCGACCCCTCCCTCTGACCAACGCATGCACGGCTCGCGGAAATTGCTACCTGCGTGCACGCCTGCATCCGTACAGCCGGGCTCCGGACTGGTTGAAGCCGTACTGGTCCTCACCAGCGGTATTCGACTCGCTGGCTGCCCTGTTCCTGGTCAGCGGGAGGAAGACAGGTGTGGACCTCATGTGCGTCGTCATGGCAACCGACCTGACGGCCAACCGGTATGCGGTCTACGGCATCCAACACAGCGACTTTTTCGCACAGCCGGGCCTGCAGTGGCTCACTGCCTTCACGCTGCTCGCGCTCGCAACAGGGCCCGTCGTCAGGTCCCGTCTCGGATTCAGCCTCAGCACCAATTGAAACGTCGCCCCAGGGCCCGGCTCTCAGTCCCTGCGACTCTCAGCGCTCCCTGATGCCGCGCACAGGACAACGTCGCCAACCTCCAGGAGTGGGCACACCACGCCGGCCCTGACGGGTCGGCTCGACGGCTGATCAAAGGGCTGCGTCAGCGGTCCAGTTGCGTGCAACTACCAGGCGGCCTGGTGAGTCTGACTCGCGAAAGGACCGTCACATTCCCCCCACAACTACATAAGGAGCATCCGTATGCGCAGAATTCTTGCCAGTTCCGCCGTTGTCGCGCTGACCGCCTGTGCACTCGCCGCCTCCCCCACCCAGGCGGCGACGATCACCACGTCCGGCGTCGGCTGGAAGCTCACCAGCCAGCTCGGTGTCACCAGCCTCAGCCCCAGCAAGACGTACACCATCACCTTCGCCACCGAGACGATGCGAAAGCGGTACACCCCGCTCCTCGCCCCCGCCGTCGCCCAGATCAACGCGGCCGGGCTCCACCTGAAGGTCGGCGGTGTGGAGCCGGTCAACCCGGCAAAGTGCGGGCCCGATTACCACGTGCAGATCACCGAGCTGTACCGCCCGTTGGGTCGCGCCGGCTTCAGTCAGGGCATGCCCTGCCCCAATCCCCCGAAGGGCGTTGGCGTCGGCGGCATCGTCGCCATCGACTCCGAGTACTGGACCGGCTTCCCCATCCCGGCACACATACTGCGCAACACGCTGGTCCACGAGCCGCTGCATGCACTCGGCCTCGATCACCCGAACACCGCCGACAAGGACGGCAAGCTGGTCGACTACAAGTGCGTGGCCACCAGTTACGGCAACATGCCGATCATGTGCAGCCCCAACGGCGGCTACAAGGCGGCCACCAGCATGGGCCACCTCACCGGGTACGACCTCAACGGGCTGAAGGCGTTGCTGGCCAACGCCCGTGCGCAGGGCATCAAGTAGCCCGCCACGTCACCAACCACGGCAGCCACGGCGAGGGTTGACGCCCCCGCCGTGCGCCGGCCCTTCACTCCATCCACTACGGGGACGGCTCCGTTCAGGATGTGCCCGCTCCCGCCTTTGCCGCCGCGTCCAGGTAGGCCACCACCAAGGGCCGCTCGTCGTCCCGGCGGGCGGCTACCGCCAGCCGGGGGGAGATGCCCCGGACCGGCACGGCGATCACCCCGTCCCGGACGACCAGCGGGGCGTTGCCGGTGGCCAGAAGTGCCACGCCCTGGCCGTTGGCGACCGCCTCGTAGGTCTCCTCGGCGCTGCCCACCACCCCGCCCATCAGGGGCGCACGCCCCTCCCGGGCGCCCAGGGCCAGCCAGTAGTCCCGCAGCGGGCCGGCCTCGGAGGGGAGGGCAAGGAACGGCTCGTCGAGGAGATCGGTGAAGTCCACCGCCCCCTCGCCATCGGCTGCGGCCCGCGCCGTCAGGGGGTGCTCCTGCGGCAGTGTCACAAGGCGTGGCTCCTGAGCCACCACCGCATGCCGGTAGCGGTCGCCGTCCGGCAACGGCAGGCAGACGAAGGCGACATCGCTGGATGCGTCCGCCAAACCGACAGTGGGATCCGCCCAGTTGACCTGTCGCAGGACGGGCCGTGCGTGCGGATGCCGGGAGACCAGCCGGGTGCGCAGTGCGGGCAGCAGCCCGCGGCCCGGGCTGGTGGACATGCCGATCACCAGGGTGTGCAGCTCGGCGGCCCTCGCCTCCTCCACGTCCGCCGAAACTGTTGATGTTCACGATCGATCCGCTGCCCCGCTCCCGCATCTGCGGCAGCAGCGCCCGGGTCAGCCGCGCCGGACCGAAGACGTGCAGCAGGGCGGCGCGGGCAGAACCCGTCCGTCAACACGCCGGGGGCGACCTTTACCAGCCGCCCTGTCAGCGGTCGCCCCTCGCCTCCCCTCTCGCTTGTACATCCCAAGAAGGTCTCCGGAGTGCCCTGATGAAATCCCTGCTCAAGCCCACCCCTGCCGCCGGCGCCGCGGCCGATACGCCGGAGGCGGCCCGGGGCACGTCCACCGCGGTGCTCGGCGCTGCTCGGGGTCGGTGCGCACACCGATGTGTGGGCGGTGGCGGCACTGATGGTGCCGGTCGGCCTGGGCGGGGCACTGGCCGTGGCGGCACTGACCGCCATGCTGCTCGACGCGGTTCCCGCGGACCGGGCAGGCACCGCATCCGCAGGCCGGGCGCCGACGCGGGAAGGCATGAGGCGTGAGGCTTGCTGCGGGCCGGGGACGTGCCCGTAGTGCCCCTCGGGCACGGACCAGGACCGGGAGCCCCCGCGGCCCCCGTCAGCGCACGGGCACTGGTGAGCGCAGGGGCGCCGGCACAGGATGCCGGCGCCGGTCGCCGGCGCGGAACGCCGGCGGCAGCCGACAGTGCGACGGCTTCGCAGGCCGGTGAGACCCTTGAGTCAGGAGCGTCTGACGCGATCTGGAGGCCCAGCGCGCCCGGGAGGTCAGGTGCTGCTCCCACGGACGACGGTGTAGTGCACATGGAAACCTCCGACAGCGATACCTCCGACAGCACAGATGCAGCCGGCCGTGGCCCGGGGCCGCGGGACGAGTGGTGGCATGCGAACCCGCCGATGCTGGAGCGGATCCTCGCCCTTTCCCCGGCGGGTATGGCCGTGCTGGACCGGGACCTGCGCTTCGTCTGGGTCAACGAGGCTCTGGAACAGCTCGGGGGTCTCCCCCGTGACCAGCGGCTGGGCAAGCGCCTGCGGGACGTGCTGCCGCTCTTGGACCTCACGCTGGATGCCCAGGGGATCGAGTCGCGTACGCGGGAGGTGCTCGATACCGGCCGGCCCCTGGTCGACCACCTGCTGCGAGGCGGCACCGAGGCGCACCCGCACCGGCCGCACGCCTACTCACTCTCCATCTTCCGGCTCCACGACGCCGCGAACCGGGTCCTGGGCGTCTCCTTCATCGTCCTCGACGTCACCGACCGCTGGCGGGCCCGGGAACGGCTCGCCCTGCTGAACGAGGTCGGGGCACAGACCAGCAGCACCCTGGACGTCATGCACACCGCGCAGACCCTGGCCGACATCAGCGTGCCGCGACTGGCCGACTTCGTCGCCGTCGACCTCCTGGAATCGGTGATACGCGGCGACACACCGCTTCCTGGGGCGCCCCTCCATGCGCCGCGGCTGCGGCGTGCGGGCCAGCAGTCGATCCACGCGGGCTGTCCCGAGTCGGTCGCGGCGACCGGGCAGGCCGTCGGCTTCCATCCCGACTCACCCGAAATGCAGTGCATGCAGGACGGGCGCTCCCGCCTGGAAGCCATGCCGGGCGCGTCAACCAGCAGCTGGTTCGCCACCGACCCGGCCCGGACCGCGAAAATCCAGGAGTTCGGTTTCTGCTCCCTCATCCTCGTCCCGATCCGCGCCCTCGGCGATGTCCTGGGCGTCGTCAGGTTCATCCGCTGGCAGCTGCGCGACCCCTTCGAGCAGGACGACCTGCTGCTCGCGGACGAGGTCGTGGCCCGCGCGGCGGTGAGCATCGACAACGCCCGCCGCTACACCCGGCAGCACAGCACCGCCCTGGCCCTGCAACGCAGCCTGCTCCCGCGCATTCTCACCGGCGGCAGCACCCTCGATGTCGCCTGGCGCTACCTGCCCGCCCATGCCTCCGACGGCGCGGGCGGCGACTGGTGCGACGTGATACCCCTGTCCGGCGCCCGGGTGGCCATGGTCGTCGGAGACGTCGTGGGCCACGGGATCGACGCCGCAGCCACCATGGGACGGCTCCGCACCACCGTTCGCACCCTGGCGGACATGGACCTGCCCCCGGACGAGCTGCTGGCCCACCTCGACGACCTGGTACTGCGCCTGATCGACGAGGAGCAGACCGCCGACCCGTCACTGACCCCCGCCGCGCTCGGCGCCACCTGCCTCTACGCCGTATATGACCCGGCCACCCGCAAGTGCACCATGTCCCGCGCCGGCCATCCCCCCGCCGCCGTCATCACCCCGGACGGCTCGGTGACCTTCCCCGACCTGCCCGCCGGGCCTCCGCTCGGCCTGGGCGCCCTGCCCTTCGAATCCGCCGAGGTCGACATTGTCGACGGCAGCGTCCTCGCCCTGTACACCGACGGCCTGATAGAGACGCGCGACCAGGACATGGGCCTGGGTCTTTCCCGGCTGCGTACCGCGCTGGCCTCCCCCGGCGCTCAGCTCGACGAACTCTGCGGAACCGTCCTGAACGACGTGCTCACCGGCCGTCCCGACGACGACGTCGCACTGCTCCTGGCCCGCACCCACGCCCTCTACGAGGACCAAGTGGCCACCTGGGACCTGGCCTCCCACCCGTCGGTCGTCGCGGACGCCCGCTCCCTGACCGCCGGCCGTCTCGCCGCCTGGGGACTGGACGACCTGACCTTCACCTTCGAGCTGATCGTCAGCGAGCTCGTCACCAACGCCATCCGCTACGGCAACGGACACCTCCGGCTGCGCCTGATCCGGCAGGATGCCCTCATCTGCGAAGTCTCCGACGCCAGCAGCAGCTCACCACGCATGCGCCACGCACGGACCACCGACGAAGACGGCCGCGGCCTCTTCCTCGTGGCACAGCTGGCCCACCGCTGGGGCACCCGCTACACGACCGACGGCAAGATCGTCTGGGCAGAGGAACACCTGCCGGCGAACAGCGAGCGGCATCGGGCGACCTGACCTCCTGCCGAACGCCGGTCACTGGCACCGTCGCGGCCGCGAGGGGCCCGAGGGAGCAACGACCGTCAAGCGCCTGAGCCGGGGCTCGGGGCTGCACTGAGCCGCAAGCAGTGGACATCTCCGGAGTGGGCCGCTTCGACCTCGGTCGTCGAGTCGTCTTCGAAGCGCAGGGTGAAGAACGGACCGGCGTCGATGAGGAGTTGAAGGCTGACCGCGGCATCGTCGTCGAACGCGGGTGAAACGACGGCGTTCCAGGCTGTGTCGCCGAGAACGGGCGTGAGCCTGACGGGTAGGCGAGCCAGACAGGTTGAGGGGTTGGCCCACCACTCCAGGTGGGCGCTGCTTTCGCAGGTGTTCATCTCGTGAGGGTATGTGCCAAGGCATTTGCGGCCCTGCTGTCCGGTGGTTCCCACTACCAACACCGCACCGCACGGCCCGTCCACATCAGACATCATCGACACCCACCTCGCGACACGCGCCGGCGTGACCACTCGATTCCCGACCGTGGCCCAGGCCGCCACCTGCGGCAATGCCCCACCGGTGGCGCCAAGCCACCGGCCGCCGTCCGCATCACCGGCACGAAAAACCAGGAGGGTTTGGCCGGCGCATGAGGGCGAGAGTGGGGATGACGGCACCCACCAACAAAACGGACTCCGCGATGATTGCCGCGGCCAGCACCGTGTAGGCGGTGGCAGACGGAACCTGACCGAGCAGACCGGGGAAGGCATCCATCGCGCTATGTCCGGCTGGGTGATCCGCCTGTCAGCCTTCCCGGATGAAGCCCTCCCGCACCAGCCAGTCCTTCGCCACCTCGTGCGGGTCCTCCCCGTCCACGTCCACCCGCGCGTTCAGCCGCTGGGCCTCCGCCCCCGTCAGCCGCTTGGTGATCGGGGCGAGGAGGTCGGCGATGGCGGGGTACTTCCTCATTGTGGCGCTGTTCATCTCGGGTGCCGCGTTGTAGTTGGGGAAGAAGTGCCGGTCGTCCTCCAGCACCTTCAGCTTGAGTTCGGGAATGCGGCCGTCGGTGGTGGCCGCCACTCCGAGGGCGCAGGCCGCGCCCTCGGCGACCTGGGTGTAGACGACGCCGTCGTCCATCTTTTTGAAGTTCCCGCGCCGGAGGGCGAATCCGTAGGTCTTCGCCACGCCCGGCAGGCCGTCCTCGCGCACCGAGAACTCGCTTCCGCCGCAGATCGTCGCCGCGCCCGGGTCCTTCTTCGTCAGACGTGCCACGTCGGAGAGTGTGCGCAGCCGGTACTTCTGCGCATTCGCCTGGTTCGCGACCAGCGCGTAGGTGTTGTTGAGCGGGGCGGCGGGCAGCCAGGTGATGCCGTTGCGGCGGTCCTCCTCGCGTACGGCCTCCCACTGCTCGTACGGGTTGACGACCCGCTTGGTGTGACCGAGGTAGGTGATCCAGGCCGTGCCGGTGTACTCGTACATCCCGTCCGCCGCACCGGACTTGACCGCCTCGCGGGCACCGATCGAGCCCTGGATGTTCGTCCGGTCCAGGACTTCCGCGCCGGCCGCTTTGAAGACCAGCCCCATGATCTGGCCCAGAATGATCTGCTCGGTGAATTCCTTTGAGGTCACGGTCAGTTGGGCGCCGTCCAGCGGTCGCCCCTTCCCGATGGAGCCGGGCTGCACCGAGTCGGCCAGCGGGCTGCCGCTGGTCAGCCCGCAGCCGCTCAGCCCTGCGACGGCGAGCAGCAGGGCGCCCGCGACGGCCGTACGTACCTGGGCCAGGCGCATCAGTCCCCCTCCAGGCCGCGTGGGCGTAGCAGCAACTCGACAAGTGTCCCCAGCCAGTCCGTGATCAGCGCCATGGCGACCGTCAGTACGGAGCCGAGCACCGGCACCGGCGTGCGCTGGTTGGTGGTGCCGGAGGAGACCAGGTCCCCGAGTCCTCCTCCTACGCCGAGGGCGGCCGGCGTCGCGGTGCCGACGTTCAGCACGAGCGCGGTCCGTACGCCCGCCGGCAAGGATCACGGTTTCGCCAGCCGCTTCGTCCGGGGTCATGACCTCCACGGCCGGGGTGTGGCTGTCCGGACAGCGCTTGGTGATCGCGAGGTTTCCCGCCCACTCGGTGCGGTGGGTGAGGATGCTGGTCAAGACCCCGAGCACCGTGGCGACGACCATGCACGGGAAGAGGGCGCCGGCGTGCTGACAGGCGCCCACCAGCAGCTGCCGGCAGCGGGTGCCCAGGTACTCCCAGAAGGTCACTTCTCGGTCCCTCCTTCAAGGCCGGTCCTCCAGCGGTCAGCGGTCCGTACGGCGCCTGCCGCGACGCCTGGCGCACCGGTGGAGTGATCCGGAGCGGCACCGGATTCTCCAACATGATCGCCGTCGAGGCCCGCACCATGCCGTCGCATCCCGCCATCCGGTCGATCACGCGCGCCAAGCCGGCATTCGAGAGTGCCACCAAACGGCACAGCATGTCACCACCCCGCCAGCGGCGAGGAGTACTTGGGCCTCGCCCGACGGGAGTGGCATCACCGGCTCAGCAAACTCGCACTGCTCGCCAACCGCTGACCCCCCCGGGCATCCGACGTGACTCCCCCGGTGGTGGGGGGACGGTACCGGGTCGGAGGGATTCCCGGTGTCCGTGACAGGTCGTTTGACACGGTGCCGGCGTCGCCGGCACGCGGGGGCGTACGAAACGGCTGGACCGGGGACGTAGGCGGCCGGGTAACGACGAGGACTGGCAGGAGACCCGATGCCTCCAAGTGCGCCGGCCCAGGCCCCGAAATGTGTGGCAACGGCAGCAGCCACCGGCCAGGATGGCGACGTGATCCGGATTCGCACCGCTTCTGCAGGCGACGTTGCCCTGCTCTCGGCCCTCAACCACATCGTTCATGACCTGCACACACAACACCGTCCCGACCTGTTCGTCGGCTCCCCGGAGGGGGATGGCGTCGAAGCCTTCTTCCGCGCTCGGATCGCCGATCCCTCCGTCACTGTGCTCCTCGCCGACGGCGCGGAAGGCAAAGCCCTCGGATACGCTCTCGCCCGAGTCAAAGACCGGCCCGGCACTGCTCTGACGCACTCCGAGGTCATCGTGTCGCTGGATCAGATCGCCGTGGTCCCCGAAGCCGCCCGTAGGGGTGTCGGCGCAGCGCTGCTCGAAGCCGTACGTGAAGTGGGGCGCGCGGCAGGATGTCGACGCCTCGTCACGAACGTCTGGCACTTCAATGCGGACGCTCGTGAGTTCTACCGAGCTGCAGGCTTCTCCCCCACGACCGTGCACCTGGACCAGCAGCTCTGACATCGAAGTCGAAGTCGAAGTCGACGCCTGCCCGTCCCGGGCCGGGGCAACAGTGCGGGGCCGCAATCCCGCGCGCCGCGGAGGGACCTCGGCTTCTCAGCCCTCGTCCGCGTCGTCCGAGTCGTCCGCCTGGTGGGGAAGCAGAGGGAACAGCCGGGTGATGAGGGCGACCGGCCGGGCGCCCTCGGGGCGGGCCAGAGGCCGGTGGTCGCGGTCCTGGTAGGGGGCGAGCGCCCTTCGGATCACCGCTGCCATCCGGTTCATCTCCTCGGATGTCAGGTAGGCGACGGCACTGAACGCTTCATCGCGGCGCCACTCGGCCGGTGCCTGTTCTCGCTGGTCGAGCCAGTGCTGCCAGCTCTCGTCCTCCAGGCCGCGGGCGAGAGCGCCGAATTCCTCCGTGGACGGGTCGGGCGCGGCCGCCGGCCGGCGCAGGCGCCAAGGACGTGCGCGGCCTCCCCGGTGAGGGGCTTCTTCGATGTGGCCGTGGCGGGCGAGCTGTCGTAGGTGGAATGAGCAGAGTCCGGAGCTGTAGCCCAGCCGGGCGGCCGCTTCGGTCGCCGTGACGACGCCGACCTCGGCGAGCAGGTCGAGCAGGGCTGTGCGGACCTCGTGCTCGCGCAATCCCTCACCGGCGGTGGAGGGACGGCCGGTCGGGCGGTCGACATCTTCTTCAGTCACTTTGCAAAGTCTGCTACTTTGCAAAGGACTTCGCAACTAGCCGTATCCCGCGCCGACTTCGGCTCGTCGATGCCTCCTTGACTCCACACGAAGGAAAACCCACGATGCCTGTTCCTCACGAGCAGCCTCGCGCCATCGACCGGCGGGTCCGTGTCCAGGGCATCCCGGTCTCTTCCTATCCGGCCCTGCCCCCGGAAGCCGGGCGGGGCTCGGTACGCCGGATCACGAGGGTGGGTGAAGAAATCCTCAACCGTCGATGCCGTGAGGTGACCGAGTTCGGCACCGCCGAGCTGTCGGCGCTGATCGACGACATGTTCCTGACCATGTGGGTGGCCGACGGTGCCGGCCTGGCTGCCAATCAGGTCGGCGTCGACCTGCGGCTGTTCGTGTACGACTGCCCGGACGACGACGGAGTCCGGCACGTCGGCCACCTCCTCAACCCCGTTCTCGACCAGCCCGAGGCCGGCCACCGCCGGCTCGTCGACGACTTCGAAGGGTGCCTGTCCGTACCCGGTGCGGCCATGGCGGTCCCGCGGACCGATCGTGCCGTCGTGCGCGGCTTCGACAAGGACGGCGCTCCCCTCGTGATCGAGGGAATGGGGTACTTCGCCCGGTGTCTGCAGCACGAGACCGATCACCTCCTCGGGCACACCTATCTCGACCGGCTCTCCCGGCGGGACCGCCGCGACGCACTGCGGCAGATGGACGACCGCTGCGCGGACGTTCTCGCCCGACGCGAGCTCAAAGCCGCCGGCCTGGGCCGGTGAGCCAACCGGCAGCCGGGCGCAACCTCATCGCAGAAGGGCCCGATGGGCCTACGGGCCTGTCCGAAGCAGCCTGCTTTCAAGGTGATGAAACCCTCCTGAAACCACGCTGAATGCGCCCTGCCGCACTCTCTGCGGCATGACGACACCGACCTCGCGCTCACTCGCCATCGCCGCCAAGGGGCTGCGCAAGGCCTACGGGGACAAGACGGTCCTCGACGGCATCGACCTGGCGGTGCCGGCCGGCACCGTCTTCTCCCTGCTCGGCCCGAACGGCGCCGGCAAGACCACCGCCGTCAAGATCCTCTCCACCCACGTCACCGCCGACGCCGGTGATCTGCGCGTCGGCGGCCACGACCTGGCCGTCGACCCGCAGGCCGTGCGGGAAGCGATCGGCGTCACCGGGCAGTTCTCCGCCATCGACGGCCTGATCACCGGCGAGGAGAACATGCTCCTCATGGCGGACCTGCACCACCTCTCCCGCCGCGCGGGCCGCCGCACCGCCGCCGAGCTGCTGGAGCGCTTCGATCTGGTGGACGCTGCGAAGAAGCCCGCCGCCACCTACTCCGGTGGCATGAAGCGCCGCCTCGACATCGCCATGACGCTGGTCGGCAACCCGCGGATCATCTTCCTCGACGAGCCCACCACCGGCCTCGACCCGCGCAGCCGCCACACCATGTGGGGAATCATCCGCGAGCTGGTTTCCGACGGTGTCACCGTTTTCCTCACCACCCAGTATCTGGCGGAGGCCGACGAGCTCGCCGATCGCATCGCGGTGCTGAACGACGGCAAGATCGCTGCCGAGGGGAGCGCCGACGAGCTGAAGCGGCTCGTCCCGGGTCGGCACGTGCGGCTGCGGTTCGCCGACCCGGTCACGTACCGGACCGCCGCCGTCGCGCTGTGCAAGGCGCCCCGCGACGACGCATCCCTCGCGCTGCAGCTCCCCTGCGACGGCAGCCAGCGCGAGCTGCGCGCCCTCCTCGACCGGCTGGACTCGGTCGGCATCGAGGCGGACGAGCTGACCGTGCACACCCCTGACCTCGACGACGTGTTCTTCGCCCTGACCGGCGGCACCCCCGTCCCCAACGAGCCCAAGGAGGCCGTCCGATGAGCTCCCTCTCCCTCGCCGTACGCGACTCGTCCACGATGCTGCGCCGCAACCTCCTGCACGCACGGCGCTACCCGTCGCTCACCCTCAACATCCTGTTGACGCCGATCGTCCTGCTGCTGCTCTTCGTCTTTGTCTTCGGCGAGGTGATGAGTGCGGGCATCGGCGGTGGCGGCGCCGACCGCTCCGAGTACCTCGCCTATCTCGTCCCGGGCATCCTGATGATGACCATCGGCGCCACCCCGGCAGGGACCGCGGTGTCCGTCTCCATGGACATGACCGAGGGCATCATCGCCCGCTTCCGTACGATGGCGATCCACCGCGGGTCGGTGCTCATCGGGCATGTGATCGGCAGCGTGCTGCAGGCGGTCATCAGTGTGGTCCTCGTCGGCGCCGTCGCCGTGGCCATCGGCTTCCGGTCCCCGCACGCCACCGCCCTGAAGTGGCTGGCAGCGTTCGGGCTGCTCGTGCTGGTCGCCGTGGCGTTCACCTGGATCGCCGTCGGCATGGGCCTGGCCAGCCCGAACGCGGAGGCGGCCAGCAATAACGCCCTGCCGCTGCTCCTCCTCCCGTTCCTTTCCAGCGCCTTCGTCCCGGTCGACGCGATGCCGGGCTGGTTCCAGCCGATCGCCGCATACCAACCGTTCACACCGGCCATCGAGACGCTGCGCGGCTTGCTGCTCGGCAGCGAGATCGGCAACAACTGGTGGATCACGATCCTCTGGTGTCTGGGGCTGGCCGCCTTCGGGTACGGCTGGTCGACGCGGCTGTTCCACCGCGACCCGAAATAAGCGCGCGGGCTGCCTCCCGCAGCTCGTCCCGCCCCAGGGCGGCGTACTCCGACACCGCCTCGGCGTACGCCGCCCGGCCGGCGTCCTCGGCCGCCTGCCGGGCACGGGCCGCCGACATCGTCGGCTGGAACTCGCGCAGCACCCGCAGCCGTTCGGCCAGCGCGATCATCCGTATGCCACCGGCGTCGCCGGACGCGAGCCCGGCCATGCCGAGCGCATGCAGCACCGTCCCGACCACAGGGAGCTCCAGCGGCGAGTGCGACGGGCCGGAGAGAAGAGTGCGCAGCCGCAGCCGCAACCGGACGACCAGCTCCGCGACAGGCTCAAGAAGGCCGGCGTGCGCGTGCGCCGACACCACCGCTGACTGGATCTGCAGCGCCCACGGGTCGAGCCAGGGGTCGCCGCTGTGCATCGAGCCCTCACTCGGCATCTGCTCCAGGGCGCTGCGCCACAGCCCGAGCCCGACCTCCGGCAGCCCGCGGGCGAGGGCGATCTCGGCGCGCACGCCGAGGTCGGGACTGTAGAAGGTGTCCTGCCGTGGGGTGTTGTCGACCTCAGCCTGCCGCAGCCAGTGCTCGGCCTCGTCACAGTCGCCGCGCTGCAGGCAAGCGAGGGCGAGGGCCGAACGGATGCCGATGTAGTCGTGCGCGTCGCCGAGCCGCGGCAGCACTTCGAGCGCCGCCTTGAGGTGCCGGTACGCGGCCTCGCCCCGCCCCGTCCTCAAGCACAGCTCGCTCAGCCGGGAATGGCCCACGAGCTGCAGGGACGGGATGCCGGTCGGTGCCAGAGCGATGGTCATCCGGCGGGCCGAGGCGAGCGCGCGGTCGATGTCGTGTTCGTACTCCCAGATGTAGGTGGCGACGCATTCGGCGATGCCGGCGACGAGCGGCTGCTCGCCGTCGCAGAGCTTGTGCAGCACTTCGTAGCCGGGAGGCAGCATCTCGGGGACCACGCTCAGCACCACGGCGGTGGCGCGCAGCAGCGTGTCCGGCGGGGCCGGGGGCAGCCGCCTGAGGGTGACGAGCTGGCGGGTGACGTCGGCGTGCGGGCCGTAGTCCATGAGCAGGCTTGCCATGCACAACACCGCGGCCGCGCGGGCAACTTCGACGTACTCGGGCTCGGGACGGTAGTGCGACAGCGGCGGGCCGGTGTCGGCGGCGAGGGCGGTGAGGCGCGGATAGTTGGAGTCGGTGGACCACAAGGCGGCGAGGACGGCGGTGACAGCAGCCGTGGTGGGGCCGTCCGCACGGGCCAGGGCGTACCGATGGGCCGCCACGAGGTTGTCCTGCTCGGCCCTGATCCGCTCCCGGGCGGCCCGCGGTTCCGGGCCGAAAACCCAGTCGTGGTACGCGGCCCCGAATTCCCTTGCCCAGGTCAGGAATCGGCCGATCGCCTCCTCTTCCCCTCCCGCCTCCGCCCGCCGGGCCGCGCTGAACTCCCGTACGGTCTCCAGCATCCGGAACCGCACGCCGACCGGGCTGTCGGCGACGGTGAGCAGCGACTGACCGACAGCCTGCTCCAGCAGAAGCAGCGCCTCCCCGCCCAGCACCTGCTCCGCCGCTTCGCCCGAGAAGCCACCGGGGAAGACGGACAGGGTGAGCAGCGCCGCCCTGGCGTCCGTGGCGAGCAGGTTCCAGCTCCACTCCACGACCGCGTGCAGCGTGCGATGGCGCTCCGGCGCATCACGCGCCCCGCCACGCAGCAGCGCGAACCGGTCGCCGAGGCGGCGGGCGATCTCCGGCACCGACAGCACCCGCACCCGCGCCGCGGCCAACTCCACGGCGAGCGGCAGCCCGTCGAGCCGGCGGCACAGCGCGGCCACCGCATCCGGCGGCAGCTCCACACCGGGCCGGGCGGCCCGGGCCCGCTGCGCGAACAGCTCGACCGAGCTGTCCAGGCCGAGCTCCGGCAGCACGTACACCGCCTCCGAGGTGAGGTCCAGCGGGGCCCGGCTGGTGACGAGCACCCGCAGGTCCCTCGAGAACGAGACCAGGTCCTGTACGAGGGCGGCGGCGCCCCGGATGACCTGCTCGCAGTTGTCCAGCACCAGCAGAGCGGGCCCGGCGCCGAGCGCACCGAGGATGCCGGTCAGCGGGTCGGCCGAGGCGTGACCGCTCAGGGCGCCGTGCCGCCCCTCGCCCGTGCCGAGCGCGGAGGCCACCTCCGCGGCCACGTCCTCGTCCGCGGTGACGCCGGCGAGCGGCACGACATACACCACGCGCTGCTCGGCCCGGCGGCTGACGGCGTATGCGAGCCGGGTCTTGCCGAGACCGCCGGGGCCGACGACGGTGACCGCGCGGGAGGCGCGCAGCAGCCGCGCCACCGCCGCCATGTCGTCGTCCCGCCCCAGCAGCGGGTTCGGCTCGTGCGGCACGCCGTGCCTGACCACCGGTGCCTCGCCGCGCAACAGCTCCTGCTGTACGGCCTTGAGCCCGGCGCCCGGGTCCGTGCCGAGCTCGTCGCGCAGCTCACGGCGGTACGCCTCGTACCGTGTCAGCGCGGCGGACGGGCCCACCGTCGCCGCCTCACCGCGCAGCAGCTCGGCAAGCAGCTCCTCGTCGCGCGGATGCTCCGAGGCGGCGAGGGCCAGCGGTCCGGCCGCCTCCGCGTGCCGCCCCAGACGGGCGAGCGCGAGCACCCGCGCGCGTACGAGCATGCCGCGGACGGGGGCACGCTCGGCGCGCAACGCGGCTACGGGGTCACCGGCGACGGCGACCGTGTCAGGCGCGCCCTCCCACAGCGCGAGCCCGGCTTCGGCCGCGGTCAGCGCCCCCGCATGGTCCCCGGCCCTGGCCCGGTCCGCGCCGGCGGCGGCGTGCAGCAGCAGGGCGGAGCTGTCGACCTGCTCGTCGTCGAGGGCGAGCCGGTATCCGCTCGGCGTGCTGACGAGGACGCCGGTGCCCAGCCGCGCCCGTGCCCTGGACACCAGGACCTGCACCGCCTTCCCCGGCCGGTCCGGCAACGCGTCCGGCCACAGCCCTTCCACCAGCCGTTCGGTGCTGCAGCCCGTACGCAGATCGCCCGCGAGCAGCGCGAGGAGGCCGCGGAGCCGGGGCGCGGTGACCTCCTCTCCGCGGTAGGCGACACGCGTCAGCAGCGTCAGTTCGATGGTCACTCCTGCAGATTAGCCAAAACGCCGGCGCCTGCCCGAACTTGCTTCATGGGTACGGCACTTGCTGCGGCGCACTACTCAAAATCGGCGGTAGCAGCAATAGTGCGGTCAACAAGGTGGAATGCACCACCCATACCGCAGTCGGACAGAGGGGTTGCACTGACATGAAGCCGCCCAGATCAGCGGTCTTATCCACAGCGTTCACCGTTCTTGTCGCCACGCTCAGCATCACGCTGGGCCTCGTCGTCGCCCAGGCCGGTATCGCGCGGGCCGCAGACACCTGCTCAGGCCTGTCCTGCCTGACGTTCACGTCGGTCAACGGCGGACGGAACCTGGATGTGCAGAACGGCAACACCGGAGACGGCGTCTTCATCGTCACCAACTCCCCGCCGGGCTACCACCAGAAGTGGGACGCCCGCTTTCAGGGATCCGACTCGTCCTTCGCCCTCGTCAACGGCGACACCGGCAAGTGCATCGAGGCCGGGCTCCCGCTCAAGCAGCAGTCCTGCTCCGGCTCTTCCGCGCAGCGCTGGTACTTCCAGCCCGTCAACGGCGCCACGGACACATTCATGATCCGTAGCGCCGGGGACAACAAGTGCCTTGATGTGGTCCGTGCCGCGCAGTACGACGATGCCTGGACGCAGACCTATGGCTGCAACGGCACCAAGGCCCAACAGTGGAAGATCCCGAGCAGCGCCGACGAAGCGGCGCTCAAGGCCGCCGTCGACTACGCGTCGAAGCGCTGCCAGAAGGACAGCTCCACCTGTTCATGGACCAAGGGCTCCCAGGCACCGGCCGAGCCGCTGCCGAAGAAGTGCGTCTCCCCCGTCTGGTACAACGGCACCGAGGCGCCGGTACCGTGGACGTTCTCCCTCAACACCTCCACCGGCTGGTCGAGCCAGCTCGGAGTGACCTTCACCTCCGGCCTCGGAACGGGTGCCGCGAGCCCCGTGCAGACCAGCGTCAGCCTCACCGTTTCCGGTCAGGTCACCTATGACGTGCGGGAAGATCTCGGCAACAGCCTGACGATCACCGTTCCGTCGCACCAGTACGGGTGGGTGGCACTGTCGGAGCTGGCGACCAAGGTGACCGGGCAGTGGACCTTCGACGCGAGCGGATTCCCGTGGCAGGCGAGGGACACCGTCACCGTTCCACTGAAGAGTGACGAGCAGGGCCGGTCCAGCATCTACCTGGCCCAGACCAGCCCGGACTTCACGACCTGCAACGGCTGAACCGACATACCGGACTGCCGGACTGCCGGACTGCCGGACTGCCGGAAAAGGGAGTGGGCCCGAGCGACCGCTACCGAGCGGGCCCACCAGTACGCCGCCGGCGCCCCCCGGGTCGGGGATCGGGCCACGGCCAACAGCGTCGAGCTCGCCTACACGCCGACCAACAACTCCTGGCCCAACCGCATCGAGGCCCAGTTCACCGCCCTGCGCTGCTTCACCCTCGACGGCACCGACCACGCCAGCCACAAGGAGCAGGGCAACATGATCCGCCGCTCCATCATCTGGCGGAACAAGCACGCCGACGACCAACGGCTCCGCGACGTGATCGGCAAGGCGAACGGTGCCTGATACAGCGCTAGGGGGTGTCTCCCCTAGCGCCCGGTCATCCCGTCGATCTGTTCCCGCAGAATATCGGCATGACCAGCATGCCGGGCGGTCTCGCTGGTCATGTGAGCAACGACCCATCGCACCGAGAGGAACGTGCCCTCGACCGGAATCGCGACAGGCTCTCCCAGGTCGCCGACGGAACAAATCGCGGCGTCGCTGGCCGCGATCGCCGCATGGTATTCGGCCAGCACCTGCCCGCCACTGCGACCGGCCGGCACCTGCATGCCAACATCCCCGGGATCGTCCGACTTCCGACCGGCCACGTGATACCCGAACCAGAACCGCTCCGCCAGAGTCAGGTGATGGACCAGGCCCAGCAGCGTGGTCCCCGACTCCACCAGGACCCGGCGTAGCTGCTCCTCCGTCAGGCCGTCGGTCTTCTTCACCACGCACTGCCTGGCGAACGATAGGAAAGCCATCGCGGTGTCCAGTTCACCACCGTCATTGCGGGGCACCGGGCGGCGCTGAGTCTCAGCCATGCAGGTGACTCTAGCGGCACCCGTCCCGCACCGCGCCGCGAATTACAGGGCGAACGTTGCCTGATGCGGCACTAGTACCTTCATGCCGTCGATCACGTCAGCGGTGGCATCACGAGCGCCCGCATTCATCGACGGGGAAAGGCCGTGGTGCGAAGCCCGAGGTCTTGTCGCAGCCTCCGTTGCCTGGTCTCCTGTACTCCCGGTGGTCCCGGTGATCCCCCTGATCCCGGTGATCAGCGACGCCGCAACGACTGCGGCCGCCCGGTGGCGCAGGCCTCATGCACGGGCACGGGCACGGGACCGAGGACGGGCAGAGGCACGGGCGCGGGTACGAGATCGAGGAGTGGCACGGCGTGGAACCGGTGGCTGGGCAGGACGTACCGGGCACACTGCCCGACGGGCTCGCTGCGGCCATACGCGAGACCGCCGGGGACATCGCCGCGCTGCTGCGCCGGGGCGCCGACACGGGGCTTCCGGTACCCGGGTCGGAGTGGAACGTCGGAGAGGCGGCGGCGCATCTGGCGCAGGCCAACGAACTGATGGCCGACATCGCGGCCGGGCACGCACGCAATTATGGGGACGGCACCCCGCAGAGCCTCGCCTCGGCCAATGAGCAAGCACTCGCCGAGTTCGACGAGCGGAGGGCCGAGCCGCTGGCCGCGATGATCGTGGCGCAGGCCGATGCTTACCTCAAGGCGTGGGACGAGGGCCCCACGGAAGAAACGGTCGTCACCCCGCTGGGTCCGATGGCCCCGGCCGTGCTGGGGTCGTACCTGCTCACGCACATGCTTGGCCACGGTTACGACCTCGCCCGTGCACTGGGCCGACCGCACATGATCGACCACGCCCGGGTCGAGCTGACCCTGCCGTTCCTGGTCACCGCCATGCCGCGGGTGACCGACACCTCCCGCACAGCCGGGCTCACCGCCGGCTACGCGATCCGCTTGTGGAGTGGTGCCCGCTTCGGCGTGACGGTGACCAACGGTGCGGTATCCGTTGACTCACCGCCGCCTGCCCGCCCGGACTGCACCATTCTCATCGAGCCGGTCACCTTCCTCCTGCTGGCACTCGGACGCCGCGGCCAGTGGAGCGCCCTCGCCCGCGGTCACCTCCTCGTCCGAGGCCGCAAGCCCTGGCTCGCTCCGCGCTTCCCGACTCTCTTCAAGGCACCCTGAACCCGGCGAACAGCGCACGCAGCACGCGGCCCAGGTCGCGCACACGCTCCACCTCCGCTCCCTCCGCCTCCCTCCCCCTCATCCCCCTCATCTGGTCTCGTTCTGCTCCTTCTTCTGCAACACGTTCACCAGTCCGGCAACAAGGTTGGCCCGCTCGGCCATGGCGTCGACCACCAGGTACTCGTGGTCGGCGTGGGCACCGCCCCCGACTGCTCCCAGACCGTCAAGTGTGGGCACCCCCAGCGCGGCCGTGAAGTTGCCGTCGCTTCCGCCACCGACCGCCTTGCCTTCGAGGTCAGGAAGCAACTGTTGTGCCACCGCGAAAAGCTCGGCCGACGCCGACTCGGGCATCGGTGGTCGGCTGACAGCTCTCTGGACCGCGATCTGCGCCTCATCGAGATGCGGTGCGAGTGCCGCGAACGCGGCTTCGATGCGTTCCTTCTCGCCGGCCGACTCGACCCGGACGTCGACGATGACGGTTGCCTCAGCGGGAACGACGTTGTCCAGGGTTCCCGCGGACGCGACGGTCGGGGTAACGGTCGTACCGATGTCGGGGCGGCTGAGCGCTGCGATGTCCAGTACTTGATGGGCGGCCTCAACCAGGGCGTTGACGCCGGCCGCGGGTTCCAGGCCCGCGTGGGACGCCCGGCCCGCGATGGAGACCTGGAACGTGCCGCAGCCCTTGCGGCCGGTCTTCAAGGCTCCGCCATCAGCGGCCCCCTCCAACACGAGCACAGCGCCACAGGCAAGGGCTCGTTCTTCGAGAAGAGCGCGAGAAGAACCGGAGCCGACCTCTTCGTCGGCGGTCACCAGGATCTCGACGCCCGACCGGTCGTCGAGCGTCGCCACACCATGAACGGCCTGCACCAGCCCGCCAAGCATGTCGAAGACCCCGGGGCCCGTCGCATACCCGCCTTCGACCCTGAACGGGCGGCGTTCAAGGGTGCCGAGCGGAAACACCGTGTCGTGGTGACCGAGGACCAGTACGGCGGGATCGCCACCCCCTGTCCAGTGGACGTGCGTCCCGGCTTCGCTCTCGACGAGAACGGCCCGCCCGCCAAGGCGGTTCTCCAGGATGGCGGCGACAGCTTTGGCCGATGCCGTCAAGGCGTCGAGGTCACGCGAAGGGGACTCGGTTTCGACGAGTGTCCTGAGGTCATCGAGCATCGCGTCGACCCGTACCTGGACGGTCTTGTGCATCGTCATACGGCAAGGTTAGTCGGCACGCCGTGGCGGACCGGCGCCGTGGGCGAAGGGACGGAGGCCTGCGGGGCGGCGGGACGGGCGTGGCGGCACTGGCCGACGGCCCGGACGCCGTCCGGATCGAAGGCCTCGCAAGGCTGCTCACGGACGGCCGCCCGACGACAGGGGCAGCCGGTCTCGACCGCGGCGGCCCGCCTGCAGCAGTCGGCCTTCGTCGTACACCCGTGCCGCCGGCGGAAGTTCCTCCTCGCGGCCGCTGAGGATCACGGTCAGGGTGCCCTCGTCAGGAGTCCCAGGAGTGGGCTGCTGACCGATCCGGCGCAGCGCCTGGGCGGCGACCGCGTCGGCCGTACCGTACAGAGCGAGCGGTGGACGGCCCGGGCGCTGCAGGGCCGCGCGGATGCGTTCGGCGATGAGCTCGTAGTGGGTGCAGCCCAGGACGACTGCCCTTGCCCCGTCGGGGGTGCGCTCCGCGGCGGCGGCGACCGCACGTCCGATGGCCATGTCGTCCGCGTGCTCGACTGCGTCGGCGAGCCCGGGGCACGGTACCTCGGTGACGTTCACATCGGCCGCGAACTCCTCGATGAGACTCCGCTGGTAGGGACTTCCTGTGGTCGCGGGGGTGGCCCAGACGGCGACCGGCCCGCCACCCGCGGCGGCCGGTTTGACCGCCGGGACGGTCCCGATGACGGGCAGGTCCGGCTCCAGACGGGCACGCAGGGCGGGCAGGGCGTGCACGGAAGCGGTATTGCAGGCGACGATCAGCACATCGGGACGGTGTACGGCAGCCGCTTCGGCGACGGTAAGGGCACGGGCCGTGAGCTCCTGCGAGGAGCGCGGCCCCCAGGGCATGCCGTCGGGATCGGAGGACAGGACGAGATCGGCGTCGGGCCGCAGACGGCGTACCGCGGCGGCTGCCGCCAGCAGTCCGATCCCCGCATCCATGAGCGCGATCTTCAGCCTGCCCTCGCGCGGCGGCGTCTGTACGGCTGCCGGGTATACCGGCCCTATCGGGTCTATCGGGCCTGTGGTGCCTGTGCGATGCACCTCGTGACAGCGCTCACGTTCGCGCTCACGCCGGTCCCTGTCGTCCTGCTCCACGCCAGTTCGCCTCTCGTACGCCGGTTGCTCCATGCACTGGCGGAGAGTCTGTTCCGTCATTGGTCCCCACGGCAGGACCAATCTCGGGAGAGTGGTACGGGTCCGGCGAGTGGAGGCGTTGCGCCCGCACCGTAGCCGCCGTCCGTCGGCGGCTACGGTGCGGGCACAACGCCTCCCCGGCCAGGCCGTTCGCCAGGCCAATTCGGCGAGGTCAGTCGACCGGCTCCTGCGGAACGGGCTGGTCGGAGCGCACGCCCGGGGCCTTCGGAACGCCGGTCCGCCCGGTGCCGGCCTGATCGGTGTCGGGAACCGTCTCATCAGGCCCCTCACCTTCGCTCTGTGAAAGTTCGGGGTCCCACGGATCAGGCACGTCACTGGCGGCATCAGCCTGGTGGCTCGGCAGGTCGTGGGGCACTGGAGTGCCCTCTTCGCTGGACGTGTCACGACGGGACATCAGTTAACGCGCCTCCTCTATGGCTGTGCGGTGTGGAGGGTCGTGGCTGAGGGGTAGTGGGTGGTGCGCGGTGTGGTGTCCTGAGCCGGTACCCGGGCTCCACCACGCCATGCCCGACGCGCGATGAGACACAGACCACCCCGCCCACGCATGCCGACCCGACATACCGGCCCCGCGCCGGGGAATCGATCACCGAGTGCGGTGGCATCGATGTGGCTCAGCGGAGGGGCGGCGTGGTCAACGACCAGATCCCTTGCGGGCTGACTTGGCCGACTCGGAGTTCGCCGGCCTGCCTGGCGCGTCGCCTGGCTTCGACCGGTTCGCCGCTCGACCAGCTCAATTAGCTCGATCAGCCCGTGCGCTCGTATGTTCTGGCCCGCCCAGACCTACCCCCTGCCGCGGCGCGTGCGCAACGATGAGGCATGCCCGATCCGCACTGCTCGAACTGCTGCCCCGTCACCCCGCCCAAGCCCGAGGAACCTGTCCCGTGGCCGGTCGGGGCGCTGCTGTGGCTCGCCGTTGTCGGCGGGGCCGGGGCGGGCCTGTACGTACTCGTCATGTGGATGGCATCCCACCTGTTCTGAGTGTCCGCCGGCACGTCACGGACATCGGTTCGCGACCACTGCCGACAGGCACACATGCATGCTGGGCATTCCGGACACGTCTCTCCCGTGCGTCACACGGAGCCCGCCCCGCACCCGAGGGTGTCGATCAGTCGCCGAAGTCCTCCCCCACGGTGAGGGCTCTCTCGGCGTTGGGGAGAGACGACAGCTGGGCCCCCGGGGCGATTTTCCCGAGCGTGGCGTACTGATAGCAGGGAAAACGGACGCAGATCGCCCGCCGGGCGGGGCCGTAACGAAGAGTGAAGTGCGTGCCGTTGACAAACGACCGTGCCGAAGTCGGCAGCTTCACACCATCAGTGCCCGCCTTCTCGATATTCGAGGCCGGAATAACGGTGACGTCGCCCGAGAGCCCAGTCCCGCTGTAGGAACAGAGGCTTTCCCCCGGGCAGCTCGGCGCTGCCTGTGCCGGGGTCGTGAAGCCGACGGCGCCGAGTACGAGGGCGACGACGAAGCTTGCGGAGGCTTTTTCACGCTTGCGGAACAATGACCTACTCCGAATCCTCTGGGTGATGGAATGGATACTGCGTGAACGGGATTCCCGGATGCTCAATTTACCGAACATCGGACGCTTTTCCATGAGCCCTGGACACGTATTGAACTCATGGATGCGATTGCGCCTCGGCTCACCCTCGCGCAATAACCTTGTCGGGCGGTGAAATTTTGTTCGGTTGCGCGCGTCATGCACGCCTTCCTTTGTCGAGACCTCACTCCTGCTGGGGCCTGCTGGGGTGTGCGCCGCCCTCCCGCTCCTCCGCTCCCCCTCGCGCCCCGGTTCAACGATGACTGAATCGCCTCGCCGCACAGACGCGGCAAGGCCGCGACACCAAGTACGAGCAAGCAAGTCGTCATCCTCAGCCGGCCCTCCCGGCACCAGCCGTCGGCCGCTGCGGTGCCCCGGCTCCCTTCGTGCGACGTGGCAGTGCGCCCGCGGCCAGTGTTCCGAGCGCGGCGAGGGACGCGAGGACCAGCAACGTGGTGCTCATGGCTGCGGTGAAAGCCTCGGGGGTCCGGTGCGTTCCGCCGATGGACGGCCCTTCGGCGGCTGCGGTCGGTGCGATGAGGGTCATCAGCATGGTTGCCACCGCGACGCCCAGCGTCGGACCGGTATTCATCGCGGTCTGCTGCAGTCCGCCGGCCACCCCGGCGTGTTCCACCGGCGCCTGGTGCACGAGGACAGCTGTCGCGGTGACCATCACCGCGCCGAACCCGGCGCCCAGCAGCAGGAATCCACCGCTGATGGCCGGTGCCGTCGATGCCCGGTCGAGTTGGGACAGCACCAGGACGCCGAGGGCGAGAAGAACCATCGCCGTCACGGTCGTACGTCGGGCACCGTACCGACGCTGGAGTACCGCCGCGGCCGGAGCCCCCAGCACCATCAGCACGGCCAGGGGCAGCACCCGCAGAGCGCTCTGCAGCGGATCCAGCCCGAGGACGCCCTGCAGGAAGTAGGTGCTGACGAACAGTGCACCGAACAAGGCGGCGGACGCGGAGAGCAGGACGGCCAAGGCTGCGGCGACGGGCGGCGAGCTCAGAAATCCGAGGGGGAGCAGGGGACTTGCACTACGCCGCTCCTGACGGAGGAAGGCGGCACAAGCGGCTGCGGCCGCCACCGCTCCGGTCACCGTGACTGCCGTCCACCCCGTTTCCGGCAGGGCGACAAGGGTGTGCACCAGAAACAGCAGCGCCACCGCGAGCAGGCAGGCCCCGGGGAGGTCGAGGCGGGTGGCGAGGGAACGATCCGTAGCGCCGGCGCAGGCCGAGGGATCCCGAGGAGACGCCGGCGTCTCCTTCGGCACGCGTACGGCCAGAGCCAGTACGCCGGTCACGAGCCCGGGCAGCACCGTGAGGAAGAAGACGGCTCGCCAGCCCAGGTGGGCGACCAGTGCCCCGCCGAGGACGGGGCCGGCTGCGGCTGACAGCCCGATGGCGCTGGTGCGCAGGGCGATCGGCATGCCCAGTTGGTCGCGGGGGTACGTGGCACGCAGCATCCCCAAGGTGGCCGGCTGCAGCAGAGCCCCAAAGATCCCCTGGGCCACCCGTAGGCCGATCACCCAGCCGATGCCGGGCGCCAGACCGATTCCCGCCGACGTAAGGGCGAAGCCCAGGATCCCGATGATGAAGAGGCGTTGGTGGCCGTACCGGTCACCGAGTCGGCCGGCGAAGACGAGCAGGCTCGCCACAGCGCTGAGGTAGCCGGTACTGGTCCACTGGACCTGCACGAACGAGGCGTGCAGATCCCGTTGGAGGGTGGGTTGGGCAACGGTGAGCACGGTGCCGTCCAGGGCGACGAGTACGGCGCCGGTGATGCTGCCGACGAGAGTGAGGCGCCGGTGGAGTCGTGTGGTCACCGGTCCGTCGGCCCGAGGTGTGCGTCCAGCACGGCCCGGAGCAGCGGCTCGATATCGTCGCTTCCGGTAGCGAGTGGGAGGCTGCCCCACGCCCACAGCTGGGCCAGGCCGTGCAGGTTCGCCCACAGGGCGCCCGCGCGTACCGCAGGCTCGGTCCCGGCTCCGGGCACTGCCCGGGTTACCAGATCGACGAGAAACCGGAAGAGCGGCAGGCTGGTCTCCCGCAGGCCGAGTTGGTTGCTCTCCAGTAGATCGTGACGGAACATCAACTCGAACATGCCGCGGTGGTTGAGTGCGAAGTCGAGGTAGCAGCGACCGAGCGCCATGAGCGCGGCACGGGGGTCGGCCCGGTGGTCGCCGGCCACCTCGGTGATCTGCTGGGCCAGGTCGGCGAACCCCTCTCGCGCGATGGCCGACAGCAATGCCAGATGGGTCGGGAAGTAACGCCGCGGAGCCCCGTGCGACACCTCTGCGCGCCGGGCGATCTCCCGTAGCGTCAGCGCCTGCATCCCCTCCTTGTTCACCAGGTCGACGCCGACCGCAACCAACCGGGCGCACAGGCTCGTGCCTTGCTCGTTCATAGACACTGTCTACCAGAGTTGAGTAGACAGTGTCTACGCTTCGAAATCGCTGGACATCCTTCGGGTTGGTCGGCGAACATCCGCCGGTGACAGATGAAGCCGAACAACAAAGACCCTTCACGCGGAGCCCGAGACACGTCCGCTTCGTCGAACTGTCTGGCGGAGCGATGTCCGCTCTGCTTGATGGAGACCTGTCCAAGGCCAGCAGAGCGGCGGGGGTTTCGCTGACCGAGTATTTCGTGACCGACAGGGCGCAGTGGCTGTGGAGGTTCCGGCTCGACCAGATGGCCGCCGACCCGGGCCATGCACGGTGGATGGCGCCGCAAGCAGTCGTCGACTGCCGGGGTCTCGTCGTCGGACGTGCCGGATTCCACGGACCGCCTGATGGAGACGGCATGGTCGAGATCGGCTACGCCGTCGCTCCCGACTTCCGTCGCCGCGGATACGCTCGGTCCACGCTGGCCGAGTTGCTGCGCCGGGCAGCCGGCGAACCCGCAGTGACGACCGTGCGGGCGGCGATCGCCCCTGACAACGTGGCATCCCTGGCCACCATCTCGGGCTTCGGCTTCGTCGAGGTCGGAGAGCAGTGGGACGAGGAGGACGGGCGTGAACTCATCTTTGAAGTCCCTGCACGCCCGGTTCCACCCGCTTGACGGAAAGGCTGGTGGCACCACACCGAGTGGTGACGGTGGTGTGCCCGGCGCAGTGTTCAGGCCACGGCGGGGAGGGGGTGTCCGCCCCAGCGGATGCCCTTCGCGCGGCGGATGCCGGCGCCTTCGCGGCGTTCGGCAGCCAGGACGTCTCGGTGGCGGGCGTTGGTGTACTGCGCCGGCGCAGGCAGGCGTGCAGCGCCCAGCTGAACAGCATTGGGTGTATTACCCATCTCTTACCCCTCTCTTGTTTGAGACGTTTCAAGGAAGAGGTGTAAGCTTCACATAAGAGGCACATAAGCGGCAAAACCGACTCGCCTGGGTAGCCGCCGGGAGGCGGATCGCCCAGGGAAAGCCCCCGAACCTCTGGTTCTCGCCCGTAGCGCGAACACCATCGGGTGGCGGGCCGCTAAATCCCTAGCAATAAGAAGGTGTGGACCTATGTCCACCAATCGATTGACACGAGCCATCGCGCTGACCGCAGGAGGGCTCCTGCTGGCTGGTGGCGCAGCGGTCGCCACTGCCGGGACAGCTGCCGCCACCACCCCGACACATGCGCCATTCAGCTACTCCAGCCACGACAGCGGCCATGACTGGGGCGACCACTACGGCCACGGCTATGGCTTCGGCGATGACTATGGCGACTACTACGGCGTCGGGGGCTACTACGGCTACGGCTTCGGCCCCAGCGTCATCGTCGTCTACTACGGCTGACGGCGGCCGCTGATGACCGTCGCCTCCTGACGGTCAAGCCTGCAACGCATCTGGTGCCCGGGATTCCCCATCCCGGGCATCCTCTATTCCACGCCATTCCACCAGGACAGGGCTCCGCTGGGGGCTGCGCCTCTTTACCGGGCAAGCTGGACGACTGCGAATACATTCCGCGCACGAGTCGGCACAGCGGGTTCTTCAGTCGGCGAGTTCTGCTGCGGAGCGCACCCGCCGGACGGCTTGCCCGGAGCACCGGCACGGCCCCGCACCGTAGCGCGCGAGGCCGTGCCCGCAGGTGGGTCACGCGGTCGGACGTGAGGCCGCAGATCGCGCGCGCCTCCGGCGGCTTGGTGCCCCGCCTCGGACGCCGGCTCCAGCGCCGAGCCTGGCACTGAGCCGGACACCGAGTCGGGCGCCAAGCCCTCGGGCGCCTGAGCGGGTGGCATCAGGGCGCGGAGCCCGGCGGTTCTGTCATGCACCTGTCACGCATAAGTGTAGAACTTGGTGTGATCCAGCAGATCGGCCGGGGTGACGTCGTTCCACGGTTTCATCGTGTCGTGGAGGTCGACGACATCGGGTGTGTTGCCGGTCGGCAGATACCCCGACTTGGGATGCAGCCGCTGCCAGTCGGCCCACAGCTTGTCGATGAAACAGTGGTGCAGCCAGAAGACGGGGTCGTTGGGCGAGGCACCGGTGGTCATCTGCCCACCGACCCAGACGTGCACGCGGTTGTGCAGATTCGGGCCGCGCCAGCCCTCGATGTTGTTGCGGAAGCCATCGGAGGAGCTGTTCCAGGGGGCGGCGTCGTAGGTGGATATCGCGAGTACGCGGTCCACCTCGGCCCGGGTCGGCAGTTCGCGGACGCCGGTGCCGAGCGAGCGGCGCAGGAACGTCCGGCCGTCCACGCGTATGTTCATCGGCCACTTGCCGTTACTGAAGGCGAACGGCCCCGAAGCCACCCGGCCGTCACCACTGCGCCCGTCACCGCCGAGGAAGTCGTCCGCCCACAGGGAGCTGCGGGGTGTGCGGTCAACGGTCCAGTCCCAGTAGGGCAGGGTGACCGACGGGGTGATGCTCTGCAGGGCCGCTTCGAACTGCAGCAGGAACCTGCGGTGCCAAGGGAGGAACGACGGGGACCGGTGGCCGGTCCGTTCTCCGTCGTCGGTGTCGCCGATGATGAAGGCGTTGTGGGTGCTGATGAACTCGTCATAGCGGCCGCTGCGCTTGAGCTCCAGCACCGCGTCGACGAAGTTCCGCTTTTCGGTGGCGGTGAGATACGCCTGATTCTTCCGGACTGCCATGTCGAGGACTCCTCGGTGGGGGGACGGTCAGGGGCAAGCGTCAGCCGGTGACGACCGGAACCAGGTCGGCGCCCTGAAGTTCACGAACGGCGGCGCGCGCCAGGGCCCGTGGCGTGGTGAACGTCTCGTAGTGGTTCACCAGGCTGATCCAGGTACCGTCCGCGTTCCGCATCACATGGAGGTCGTCGTTGTCGATGCGGACGACGAAGTCCATGCCGTCGTGCGGGCCGGCCTGGCCGGCAGGGGCATCTGGATGACTTCCCTTGCTCCCACGGCTTCCGCTGCTCCCACGGCTTCCGTGGCTTCCGCGCTCCGGGGTTTGCTCGTCGGCGGGCCAGCCCTCGATGTGACGGCCCTCGTACATCTCGTTGAAGGGCTCCGGCATTTCGTGCCCCCCGGGGTGCCCGTTGCTTCCGGGGTTTCCTTCGCCCGCTGAGTGTCCGTGACCGCCGACGGGGCGAGCGACGGCGGTGTCGGCAAGGGCAACCGGTGCGGCGAGCGCCGCTCCGGCAAGGGCCGCGGCGCTACCGTGCAGCACCTGGCGTCGGGTGGGACGCGACATGTTCCACTCCTCTGTCCTGTTCGTCTCGGCTCCTCCTCTGTGGCTGGTGCAGCCGGTGTGGCTGGACAGCAGAGGAGGGCTTCAGCCGGCGTGCCGAAGATCGGCCCGCGCCGCCACATGCTGGCAGGGACGAACGGATCATCAAGTGGCACCGTCGGATCAGGCAACGAACGAGACAACACCTGGGGGAAGGTGCAGAGTTCAACGGCGGTGATCGTACTCACGCCCCGGCGCACCGGCGCGCGGAACCGGATATTCCGCGCTACGGAGCGCTGTCAGCCGCAGATCCTTTCCTCGCGCGGCCGAAACCGTGACACGTCGCACGGCCGGAACTCGGCGCGAATGTACGGGCCTTGGGGTGGGTGGCGTTTGGGGCTCGTGCTTTCGCATCAGTGGAGATGGGTGTGTGGAGTGGAAGGGAGTGGAAAGTGGTGTGAGTGAGGGGCCTTCGTCCGGGCGTTCGGGACCGGGTCCGGGTTCGCGTCGGTTCCGGTTCCCCGTCGGGTCCGGGTTCGTGTCTGGTCCGGGCCCGGGTCAGCTGTGGTCGCGTAGCCGTGAACGCGCTGGGCCGGCGGTGGAGGGCAACTACTTCGCGCGTAAGGAGACATCTCGTGCGGCTGGGCCGGGCGCCGTCACCCGGCCCTTCACCGGGAGGTGTCGGGCCCCACCGACGGCAGGTAGCCCGGTGCCCGCCAGGCGTCCAGGCGGTGCTGCACCATGGCACCCAGCGACAGGAGTGCGGCATCCTGATGGTCACCGGCCATCAGGAGCAGGCCTACGGGCAGCTTGTTCACGAACCCGGCGGGCACCGACAACGACGGGTAGCCGGCGACGGCGGCGGGCGTCGAGGACGGGATCACATCGTTGTCGCCGCGGGCACAGTCGGTCGTCCAGGCGGGCGGGTTCGTCGGCGCGGCAATGGCGTCCAGGTGATGGGCGCTCAGGGTCTCGTCCATGGAACGCCGGGAGAGGTCCTTCAACTCGGCGCGCTTGGCGCGGTATGCGGGGTCGGTGGTGGGAGGCGCGACGAGGGCCCGCTCGAACAGCTCCTGACCGGCGAAGCAGGTCCGCTCCGCCGGGTGGGTACGGTGGAAATCGATCAGTGCGGCGAGGTTTCGAGGGCCGTGGCGAGTGGCGAGGTAGGCGTCGATGTCCCGGTGGAACTCGCTGTACAGCGCCGGGAATTCAAGTTCGGCGAGACGCTGCTGATATGGCGGGGTCACCTCCACGACCTCGGCTCCCGCGGTACGCAGTTTCTCTGCCGTGCGGGTCATCACGGCGTCCACCTCCAGGCCGAGCGAGGGCAGCCGCCACAGGCCGATCCGCTTACCGCGCAGGCTGCCGCGGTGCGTCAGCTCACCGAGGAGGTCCGGGGAGCCGAGGGGGCCGGCGGGGCCGAAGCCGCCGGAGCGGCCACCGGGGAGCGAACTGCCACCGGCAGGATGCGAAGTGCCACGAGGAAGCGCGGTTCCGCCAGGGTGCGAGGCCTCGCCACCGCTGAGGACGGACAGGGTGAGCGCGGCATCGGTCACATTGCGGGCCATCGGCCCCGCGGTGTCCTGTTCGGCGGAGATCGGCACCACGCCGGCCTGGCTGACCAGTCCGTGACTGGGCTTGTGGCCGACCACCCCGTTCATCCCGGCCGGGCACACGATGGAACCGTCCGTCTCCGTACCGATCGCCACCTGCGACAACGAGGCGGCGAGCGCGGCAGCCGAACCGGAGGACGACCCGCACGGGTTCCGGTCCAGTACAAACGGGTTATGGGTCTGTCCGCCCACCGCCGACCAACCCGATGTCGGCTTCGCCGCCCGGAAGTTCGCCCACTCGGACAGATTGGTCTTGCCGAGGATCACCGCCCCCGCGTCCCGCAGGCGGGTCACCAGCGGGGCATCGGTGTCCGGCGGGGTCCCGGCCAGCGCCGACGATCCGGCCGTGGTCGGCATGTCACGGGTGTTCACGTTGTCCTTGAGCAGAACGGGGATGCCGTCCAGTGGGCCGCGGGTGTCGCCGTGCCGGTGCCTGGCGTCGCTGGCGGCCGCCTGGCGCAGGGCCGTCGGGTCGGTGCGCAGCACAGCGTGGATCGTGGGGTTGATGGCCTTGATCCGCCGCAGATAGGCGGTGGTCAGCGCCGACGGGGTGAGCGAACCGTCCGCCATGCGGTCCTGCAACTCCAAGATCGTCACCGTGTCGAGGTCGACTCCCGGCACCGGGGGCGCGTCGGCCGACTGCGGTGAACCGCCAGAGCCGGCGCCGGCTGCAGCGGCTACCGCGCGCGCATGCGGCGCGCCCGCCGAACCCGCCGAACCCGTCGGGCCCGTCAGTGCCGTCGGGCTGGTCAGCCCGGTCAGAAGGGACCCTGTCGCCAGGGCAGCGGCCAGGGTGGCAACAACACTCGTCTTCCCCATGAGAGTTAGCGCACTACATCACGGCGCCCGGCACAAGGGTGCCGCAGCGCGCCCGCGCGCTATCCCGCCATGCCCCGCCGCCCCGCCATCGTCACCCCGGATGCCGCCCGCGCCGGACCCGCCACCCGTGCGCCCCTCCCCCTTTCTGCTCATGCAGTGGCGGTCCTTGCGTCGCCTCTGCGCTGAGGGAGCACGAGATCAGTGACGGGCCAGTGCCGGCCGGGGTAACCGCACCGGCGTCGGCGGTGGTGTGCGTCCCCGATGGTGCGTGCCCGCGGCTTCGGCTGCTGCCTCACCGCAGAGGAGTGGACGGGTCCGGGCCGATGGGCTGGACTTCGGTGTGCGCCATCAGCTGTACGGGGTCGTGGTCGCCGTCTTGGCATTCGGCCCACTCCCAGTAGTGGGAGCCGGGGCCGGTCTGGGCGTAGCCCAGGCGTGCGAGCGCCTGCCCGCGTGCGGTGAGAGTCGGCACGTACGGGCCGGGCAGCTCCGTGGAGGGCCACTCGTCGGCGGGGACGCCGTAGAGGACCACAGCGATCTCCCAGCGCCCGTCGCCGGGCGGCCGGGTCAGCTGTGCGCGGGTGAGGTGTCCGTGGGCCGTCGGCTCCGGTTCGGGGCCGGGCAGCTCGGCCTGCGGGTCGGGGACCTCGTCTTGCGGGACGACGGGATCGGTCTGCGGGACGGGAAATTCGGCACTCACGAGTTCTCCTCACTTCAGGCGGCATCGGTCACGACCGACGGCACCGACGACGCGGGGGACGGTCAAGACACCGGTGGCGGGCGGGCGGCAGGCAGCGGACCACGCGCGGCACCGGTCTCATGGAGCTGACCTCATGACCTGTCGTCGATGCGTTGTGGGCGAGGAGCTTGCCCGCCATGCGAGCGGCAAACCGCGAACCACCCGATCAGCCCACCTCTTCCCTGTCCGTGACCGTGACCTTGGCCGTAGCTCTTGCCGTGGCCGTAACCGTGGACGGTGTTCTCTGCGCTTACCCAGCGCACCGGCCATGCAAGGGATTCACTCCCTCGTATCCTCGCGATGCCACTCGCCCATGACCCCCGGCAGTGGGCGAAGTCGCAGGTGGCAGCACGTGGCCGGCATCGGGCGGGACGACCGTGCCGGGCCGCCGCCATCCCTGGTTTGGCCTCTCTCTGGATGCTTGTCAGTGTGACGTTCTGTTACCTGGGTAGGGCAGGGGGCGAGCCGGGACGGTGTTGCGGCGGCGGTCAACCTCGCGGACCGTCCCGGCCCGATAGTGCACAGAGAAAGGAACCGACCGTCATGAAGAACATCTGGGCGTACCCGGCAGACGTTGGCTACCAGGGTCAGGAGCCGTTGACGGGGTTCACCGTGGAGACCCCTGACGGGACGTTGGGGCAAGTCGAACGTCAGATGAACGAGCCGGGCAGGCAGCATCTCATCGTCGACACCAGCGTGTGGGTCTTCGGCGCGAGCCTTCTGGTCCCCGCGGGCATCGTTCACTCCGTCGACACAGCCGCCAAAACGGTTACGGTCACCCATGCCAGGGACAAGATCAAGGCCGCGCCCCGCTTTGCCTTTGACAGCCAGACCGCCGAAGTCGGCTACCTCACCGAGGTCGGCAGGTACTACGCATCGCTCGGACAGCCCGCCGCCCTGTGAGGAACGCGCAAACCCGGCCGAGCGTCGTACCAGGCCGTCGCCCTCTTCAGCACCCGCGGACGCCGGTGCAGGCAGAGGTGCAGGAGAGGTGCAGACACAGGCTCTGACCCAGGCGCAGACATAGGCGCAGACTTACGTGCCGTCGCGGCCGGCTTCCGGCCGTGGCGGCACGCGTATGCCGGCTCACGGCAAGTTGGCTCGTCCCGGTCTCCCCGGCGAGCGGCACCAGAAAACCGTACGAGCGAATGCCGGCCCCTTCGCTTTGCGATCAGGGCCGCTATGCACCGATTTCCTCGGCATGCATAACCTCCTCGTCGTTTTCCGCAACGAGCGATAGGGCGGATTTCGCTCGGCGGCAATGCAGGCGTCACGGGTCTTACATTCCGCCCCATCCCATTCTGTTCCCCTTCCGTTACATATCCGGCTCGCTGAGCATCAAAGTTATTGCCGGTGAATCCGTAATGCACCTCGCCGCACCCGCCGAAATGCGGGTCAGATCCTTTTGAGGGGCCGTGGACGTGGGCGTACTTGGGGTGAAGGGGCCGCACCCGCGTGCCCCCATTCGGGTGAAACAAGCCTGGTCGCGGGCGCACAAGATTCCGGTCGGAAAGGGGGCGCGTATCCAGGTTTTCGATACGTGGCCCGCATGAGAAAGTTTTTCCAAAATGTCCCCAACGGATTCCCACGCTAGCATCGAACAAAGGTTGTGCTGTCTGACCGTCTCTCGTGTCGAGCGCAGGCGATAAGCGGGAACCGTTTTCCCGCTGGCGGCCCCGCCGTCCGTGCCGGCACCTCACCCACCGCTCGGTTCGCCCCCTCGGGCCTGCGCCGGAACAAGCAAAGGCGCCAGGCGCCAGGGCACTGAACGACGGCGGCCGGAACTTCCCCAGGGAGCTCACATGGCGGGAAAGTCGTTTGAAGCGTTGCCTCCCGGTCTGGCGGAATCCCCCACGGTCCGGGGCGGGGTTGCCACCCCGCCCGCCGGTGTCGAGAGGGTTCTCGCTGCGGTACTGGCTGACGTCGTGCGCGTCGCTCAGGTGTCGGTCGACAGCCACTTCTTCGACGAACTGGGCGCCGACTCGATGGTGATGGCACAGTTCTGCGCCCGGGTCAGGAAGCATGCGGACCTGCCCTCGGTATCGATGAAGGACGTCTACCGGAACCCGACGATCCGGAGCCTGGCGACGGCGCTCACGGCCTCCGCGCCCGCTTCCTCCACAGCCGCCACGGCCGCCGCTGCCCCCGGTGCCCGCGCCGAGGCGCCGGCTGCCCCGCCGGTGGCGGTGGCTCCGACCGGCACGCCGCGCTACGTGCTGTGCGGCACGCTGCAGTTGCTGGCCTTCCTCGGATACTCCTACCTCGTCGCCTACGTCGCCGCCCGGGGCTACGCGTGGATCTCCGCCGGGTCCGGCGTGTTCGACGCGTACCTGCGCGCGGTGCTGTTCGGCGCGGCGGGCTTCGGGTGCCTGTCCGTCCTTCCGATCCTGCTGAAGTGGGTACTCATCGGCCGGTGGAAGCCCCGTCAGATCCGTGTCTGGAGCCTGGCGTATGTCCGCTTCTGGATAGTCAAGACGCTGATCCGTTCCGATCCCCTGGTCCTGTTCGTCGGGTCGCCGCTCTATGCGCTCTATCTCAAGGCGCTGGGGGCGAGGATCGGGCGACGCGTCGTGATTCTCTCCAGGAACGTTCCCGTGTGCACGGACCTGCTCGCGGTGGACGATGGCGCACTGATTCGCAAGGACTCGTACTTCAATGGCTATCGGGCCCACGCCGGCGTGATCCAGACCGGCACGGTCACCCTGGGGAAGGACACGGTCGTCAGCGAGGCCACCGTGCTCGACATCGACACCTCGCTGGGCGACGCGGCCCAGCTCGGCCACGCCTCCTCGCTGCACAGCGGGCAGGCGGTGCCCGACGGCGAGCACTGGCACGGGTCACCGGCGCAGCCGACCGATGTGGACTACCAGGTGGTGGGCGCGGCCGAGTGCGGTGCCACGAGAAGGCTGCTCCACAGCATCCTGCAACTGCTGACGGTGCTGCTGGTGTACGTGCCGCTGGCGATCGGCGCCGTGGGCATCCTGCTCGCCGCGGCCCCGCAGCTCGCCGCTGCCCTGGAGCCTGGGCCCTCGGCCCTCACGGGCTGGACGTTCTACGGTGACGCCCTGGCGTTCTCGCTCATCGTCTTCTTCGGTGCCCTCCCCCTCGGCCTCCTCCTGCTGACCACGGTTCCGCGCCTGCTGAACCGGACCATCACACCGGGCAAGGTCTATCCCCTGTACGGCTACCACTACGGGGTGCACCGGGCGATCACCTTCATGACCAACAGGAGGTCGCTGATGCGCCTGTTCGGTGACAGCTCCTGCATCGTCCACTACCTGCGGTGCCTGGGGTACGACCTGGCGCGGATCGAGCAGACCGGGTCGAACTTCGGCACGGAGGTGAAGCACGAGACCCCGTACCTGAGTTCCGTCGGCAGCGGCACGATGGTCGCCGACGGGCTGTCAATCAACAACGCGGACTATTCGAGCACCTCGTTCCGTGTCTCCCGGACGTCGATCGGAGCGCACAACTTCCTCGGGAACCGGATCGCCTACCCCTCGCGGGGCAGGACGGGCGACAACTGTCTGCTCGCGACGAAGGTCATGGTCCCCATCGACGGCGCGGTCCGGGAGGGCGTGGGGCTGCTGGGCTCGCCCAGCTTCGAGATTCCGCGGTCGGTCCAGCGCGACAGCAGCTTCGACGGGCTGAAGAGCGAGGAGCAGCTGCGCCGCCTGCTGCCCGCCAAGAACCGGCACAATGCCACCACCATGGCGTGGTACCTGCTGGTCCGGTGGGTCTACTTCTTCCTGGTCACGCTGCTCGTCTCGGCCGCCGCCGACCTCTACGCCCCGTTCGGTGCGGCGGCCATCGCGCTGGCCGACGTGCTCGTCGTGCTGTTCACCGCCGTGTACTACGTGCTGATCGAACGTGCCGTCACCGCCTGCCATCCCACGGACCCGTTGTTCTGCTCGATCTACGACCTCCGCTTCTGGCGGCGTGAGCGCTACTGGAAGGTGCCGTCGGAGACGTACCTGCGGATGTTCGACGGGACCCCGTTCAAGAGCGTGATCTGGCGGATGCTGGGTGTGCGGATCGGCAGCAGGGTCTTCGACGACGGCTGTTATCTGACCGAGCGGACGATGGTCACCATCGGGGACGGCTGCACGCTCAACGCGGGGAGCGTCGTGCAGTGCCACTCGCAGGAGGACGGCACCTTCAAGTCCGACCGCAGCACGCTCGGTTCCGGCTGCACGCTCGGCGTCGGCGCCTTCGTCCACTACGGCGTGGCGATCGGCGACGGCGCGGTGCTCGCGCCCGACTCCTTCCTCATGAAGGGCGAAGTCCTCCCGCACCACGCGTGGTGGGGAGGAAATCCGGCCCGGCAGCTCCGCCGGGGCGACGGCGGGGAATGGAGGTAGCTCCGATGGCAACGCCGCTGACGAACGACGTGGATTTCCGGCGCGATGAGCCCGCCGCCGGCGGGTTCGCCACGGTCCCGCGGTGGACCCGCACCCCGGTTTTGGGCACCGCGGCACACGAGTCGGTGATACCCGAGTACCTGCTGCCGGCGCTGGAACGGTTGGCCCAGGAGTGGGGCGTCACACCGCACTCGGTGCTGTTGGCCGCGCATGCCAAGGTCCTGGGCGCGCTGTCCGGTGAGCGGACGGTCGCGACCGGCTATGTCGCCGTGGCGGGCGGCGCTCCGTCGCCCTGCCGGCTGTCGACCGCGGCCACGTCGTGGCGGACGCTGGTGCGCGACACGCATCGGGTCGCATCCCAGCTGCCGGCGCGCGAGGGCGATCGGGCCGACGGCCCCGGGGGAACGCCGGACCGGTCCGTTCCGTCGCCCGAGACGGTCTTCGATCCGACCGGTGGCGACGGAACGGCCGAATCCGCCGTGCTGCGGGTCGCGGTGGTGTGCCGGAACGGCCGGCACCTGCTGCGGCTGCACTACCGGACCGATGTGCTCGACGAGGCGTGTGCCGCCAGGATCGCCGGGTACCACCTCACCGCGCTCGCGCTGATCGTCGCCGATCCGGACGCGGCGCACGGGCGGCAGAGTCTGCTGTCCGCCGAGGAACTGCACCTCCAGCTCGAAGGGCTCGCCGGGCCGCGGCGGGCGCTGCCGGACCACCGGTTCCACGAGCTGTTCGAGCGGCGGGTGCGGGCGCATCCGGACACCGTCGCGGCCGTGCACGCCGGCCGCCAATGCACCTACCAGGAGCTCAACACCCGTGCCAACCGGGTGGCCCACACGTTGCTGGCGCGAGGACTGCGCCGGGAAGACGTGGTCGCGGTGGTGACCGAACGCAACCTGGACTGGCTGACCGCCGTCCTCGCGGTCTTCAAGGCCGGAGGCGCGTACCTGCCCATCGAGCCGCACTTCCCCGCCGACCGCATGGCCACCATGCTCTCCCGTGCCTCGTGCGGGCTGGTGCTGACCGAACCCGGCAGCACCGCTCCCCTCGACCGGGCCCTTGAGTCGCTGCCCGGGATCCAGCGGCTCTTCATCGACGCGGCGTGCGAGGAGAGCGGCGACGACAGTGACCCCGGCGTCCCGGTGGCCCCGGACGACCTCGCCTACGTCATCTTCACCTCCGGTTCCACCGGCGAGCCCAAGGGCGCGATGTGTGAGCACGAGGGGATGCTCAACCACCTGTACGCCAAGATCGACGACTTGGGGATCGCCGAGGGACAGGTCGTCGCCCAGACCGCGCCGCAGTGCTTCGACATCTCCCTGTGGCAGCTGCTCTGTGCGCTGCTGGCCGGCGGGCGGACCCTGCTGGTCGAGCAGGAGGCCGTCCTGGACGTGCGGCGGTTCCTCGACACGATCGTGGGCGGCGGGGTCCATGTGCTTCAGGTGGTGCCGTCCTACCTTGATGTCGTCCTGTCCTTCCTGGAAGAGCACCCCCGTGAACTCCGCTCCTTGCGGTGCGTGTCAGTGACCGGCGAGGCCCTGAAGAAGGAGCTCGTCCAGCGCTGGTTCGCGGCCGCGCCCCGGATCGGTCTGGTCAATGCCTACGGTCTGACCGAGACCTGCGACGACACCAATCACGAGGTCATGGACCGGGTGCCGGACGGTGAGCGGATCCCGCTCGGCCACCCCGTCAACAATGTGCACGTCTACCTCGTCGACGCGTACCTGTCGCCGGTGCCGCTCGGCGCCCCCGGTGAGATCGTCTTCTCCGGAGTCTGCGTCGGCCGCGGGTACGTCAACGATCCCGAGCGCACCCGGCGGGCGTTCCCCGCGGATCCGCACCGCGCGGGCAGGCGGCTCTACCGGTCCGGCGACTACGGGCGGTGGTCGCCGGAGGGAAAGCTGGAGTTCCTCGGCCGCCAGGACGCCCAGGTCAAGATCCGCGGCTTCCGGATCGAGCTGGGTGAGATCGAGAACGCCCTGCTCGGGGTGCCCGGGATCCGCGACGGTGCCGTCGTGGTCGCGCCACGGGGCGGCCCGGCTCAGCGGCTGGTGGCCTTCTACTCCGGTCCGTGCCCGCTGGACGCGGCCGCACTGCAGGAGCAGCTGAGCCGGTCCCTGCCCTCGTACATGGTTCCGTCAGCCTTCCACTGGCGCGAGAGCCTTCCGCTGACGGCCAACGGAAAGACCGACCAGAAGGCGCTGTCCGCCCTCGCCGAGGAGGGCGGCACCGAGGAGGACGGCGGCACCACCGAGGAAAGCGGGACCCGGGACGGCCGTCACCCGCCCGCCACACCGGTCGAAGAGCGGCTTGCCGCCGCCTGGGCCAAGGCGCTGGGCATCCCGGAGAACCGGATCGGAGGCCGGGACAACTTCTTCGACCTCGGCGGCACCTCACTGTCGGCCGTACGCGTCGCGATCACCCTGGATCGCGTGGTCTCGCCCAAGGACCTCCTGCGGCACCCGGTCCTCGCCGACCTGGCCCGGCTGGTCGAGAGCCGTGCCACGGCCGGCTCCGCGCCGCCGCGGGCGCCGGCGGAGACCGGGCGGGGCAACACGGCCCAGGGCCGCACCACGCTGCAGGACCACGACACGGTGCCGGGCCGCACCACCGTCCCGGACACCGGCCGGCTGCCCGCCGGCGCAGAGCGAAAGGACACCACGATGGCATCCTCACTCCCGACCTCCCTGCCGGACCTGGAGTCGGTACCCGGCCGGACTCCGATGCTGCGGCTCGACACCGCTGCCGACGCGGCGAGCTGGGCGGCCGAGCACCGGGACGCGGTGCGTGCCGCGGTCCTCGAACACGGTGCGGTCCTCGTCCGCGGCCTGGAGCTTCAGCACCCGGCCGAGGTCGGCGCGCTCGTCCAGCGGCTGGGCCTCGCTCCGGTGACGGAGCGGGAATCCTTCGCCCCCCGGCAGACCTACTCCGAAGGCGTCTACTCCTCCTCGAAGTGGCCGCCGAACCAGCCGATGTGCATGCACCACGAGTTGAGCTACACGCTGGAATTCCCCGGCCTGATGCTCTTCGCCTGCCTCGGCGCACCCACCGAGGGCGGGGCGACCGGGGTCGCGGACTCCACCGCGGTGCTCGACGCGCTGCCGCCCGAGCTGACCGAGCGGTTCGAGCGGGAGGGCTGGCTGCTCACCCGCAGCTATCACGACGAGATCGGTGCCTCCTTGCCGGAGGCGTTCGGCACCGATGACCGGAGCGCCATCGAGAGTTACTGCCGCGCCCACGCGATCGAGTACGAGTGGCAGCCCGACGGCGGGCTTCGCACACGACAGCGCCGCAGCGCCGTGGTGCGCCACCCGGTCAGCGGCCGACGCTGCTGGTTCAACCAGATCGCGTTCCTCAACGAGTGGACGATGGCCCCCGAGGTCCGCGAGTACCTGATCGACGAGTACGGCGCCGACGGGCTGCCGTTCAACACCCGCTACGGCGACGGCGCCCCCCTCACCGAGGACACCGTGCAACTGCTCAACAAGGTCTACGAGGCGCACACCGTGCGCCGGCCCTGGCAGGCCGGTGACCTGCTCCTCGTCGACAACGTCCGTACCGCGCACAGCAGGGAGCCCTTCGAGGGGCCGCGCGAGGTGGTGGTGGCGATGGCCGATCCGCTGCGCCTGGCCGACTGCTCACCGACCGTCGAGGTGACCACCTCGTGAACACCAACCGCTCCAGTGCAACGGAGTCCGCCATGACGAAACCGCCGCTCACCGTGCCCCCGTTCGCCGTGATCTCAGGAGCGCAGGTCCAGACCGCCCTGCAAGGACGGGAGAAGCACCTCGTGGAGGTGGTCGAGGACACCTACCGGCTCCACGGCGCCGGTGCCTCGGTGAACCCTCCGTCCTGCTTCCTCCGGTTCCCCGACCGCCGGTCCTCGCGGATGATCGCGCTGCCCGCCTCGATCGGCGGAGAGGCGCAGGTGGACGGGCTGAAGTGGATCTCCAGCTTCCCGGAGAACGTGGCGTCCGACATTCCCAGGGCCTCCGCCGTGCTGATCCTCAACGACCCCGCCACCGGCTACCCGTTCGCCTGCCTCGAGAGCTCGATCATCAGCGCCACCAGAACCGCCGCGTCGGCGGCTTCGGCGGCCGACTGGCTCAGCCGCGGCCGCCCGCGCCCGGTGCGCGTCGGGTTCTTCGGGACGGGCCTGATCGCCCGCTACATCCATACGTTCCTGGAAGGCACCGGCTGGTCGTTCGACGAGATCGGCGTGCACGACCTGTCCGCCGACAGCGCCGCCGGCTTCCGCCTGTACCTGGAGCAGACCGGCACCGCCGGCCGGATCACCGTGCACCACAGCGCCGAGGAACTGATCCGCCTCAGCGATCTGGTGGTCTTCGCCACCGTCGCCGGCCGGCCGCACGTCCACGACCCCTCGTGGTTCGCCCACCACCCGGTGGTCCTGCACGTGTCGCTGCGCGACCTCGCACCGCAGATCCTGCTGGCCTCGACCAACATCGTCGACGACGTCGAGCACTGTCTCACCGCCGACACCTCCCCGCACCTGGCCGAACAGCTCACGGGCAACCGGGACTTCCTGCACGGCACGTTGGACGACGTCATGAACGGGCGGGTGACGGTGCCGGCGGACCGGCCCGCGGTCTTCTCACCGTTCGGCCTCGGCGTGCTCGATCTCGCGGTCGGCAAGTACGTCTACGACGAGGTGGTCCGCTCCGGCCAACTGCAGGTCGTCGACAACTTCTTCCATGAACTGCGCCGGTATGGATGAGACCGGCACCGGCGCAATGAGGAGTCCGCCCTAGTCGGATGGAAATCCGAAGGTGCTCTGCCTCCAGAGGAGGGACCCATCATGCCAGTCATCTCTGTTCCCTACGCCTTCAACGAGGAAGAACTCTACGTCGACCTCCAGGCGATCTTCGGGCAGTCCCTGTTCCTCAAGTGCGAGGGCCTCAACTTCGCCGGCTCGATCAAGCTGAAGGCCGCGACCGAGATGGTGGAGGCGGCCGAGCGGGAGGGCGCCCTGACTCCCGACTCGGTCCTGGTCGAGTCCTCGTCCGGCAACCTCGGCGTGGCACTGAGCATGATCGCGGCGAGCAAGGGCTACCGGTTCCTGTGCGTGACGGACTCCCGCTGCAACCTGTCGACCAGGCTGATGATGGAGGCCTTGGGCAGCCAGGTGCACGTCATCGCCGCCGACGAGTCCGGCAACGGCTTCCTCGGCGCACGGCTCGACTACGTCCGTGATCTGTGCGCCTCCGACGACCGCTGGGTGTGGCTCAGCCAGTACACCAATCCGGGTAACTGGCAGGCGCACTACCGCACGACGGCACCGGCGATCGCCCGCTGGTTCCCGCATCTGGACGTGCTGTTCATCGGGGCGGGCACGACCGGAACCCTGATGGGCTGTGCACGCTATTTCCGGCAGTGGCACCGGCCGGTGCAGATCGTCGCGGTGGACAGCGTCGGTTCGGTGACCTTCGGCGGTGCACCGGGACGCCGTATGATCCCCGGCCTGGGCATGAGCGTCCCTCCCCCGCTGCTCGACGAGTCCTTCGTGGACGAGGCGGTACGCGTGACGGAGGCGGACACCGTCCGCGCCTGCCACCAGCTCGCCCGGCACGGCTTCCTGTTCGGCGGCTCGACCGGCACGGTCGTCAGCGGCGCGATGGACTGGCTGTCCCGGCACGACACGCGCGGGCTCACCGCGGTGGCCATCGCCCCGGACCTCGGCGAGCGCTACCTCGACACCATCTACCAGGCCAACTGGGTACAGGACCTGTACGGCGAGGACATGCTCGGCTCCGACGGCGCCTCCGGCGAAGCCGCCCCGGCCGAGTCCCGGGAGATCCGCCCCGCACCGCCGAGGCGCGCTGAGGACCCGTATCCGCGCCCTCAGCGCAAGGAGCAGGCGGGCGACATCTAGATCCGGGCCCGTGTACGCAGGAAGCCGGCCGCGGTAGCCGGCACGGATCCGGTCGGCCGGTGCAGCCCGGCCGACCGGATCGCCCCGTCCTGCGGCGCGGCCGTTCGGTCGGTCGGCCGTTCAACATCGACGCAAAAGCTATGTGTTTGCTTTAACCTGCGTCACCCCGTACCCTGAGGCTAACGCAAAGGGATTGCGTTAGCCTCCTTTGTGACGCAGCTTCACCACCGCACCGACCGACCGCACACACCACACCCACGCGCCGAGGACCTGCCATGACATCCGTCGAACTCACCGCCGGCGAAGTCGCCCGATGGGCGCTCCACGCCGGACTCCCGCTGCCGGACGAGCGCCATACCGATGTGGCCGCGACCGCGAACCACATCCACAGCGTCATCCGCACCCTGCGCGAGCTGGACTTCGGGGAGACGCCGCCCGCCGCCACCTACATCGTCGAGGGGGAAACGGCCAATGGAGCCATTTGAGCTGACACTTGCCGAGGCGGCCGCTGCCGTGGAGGAGAGAAGCCTCTCCCCGGTGGAGCTGACCGAGTCCGTACTCGGACGGATCGACGCCGTCGAAGAACGATTGCAGGCCTACGTCACCCTGGCCGGCGAGACGGCGCGCGATGCGGCCGCGCGAGCGGAGCGCGAGATCGCCGCGGACGGATATCGCGGCCCCCTGCACGGCATGCCCTTCGGACTGAAGGACATGATCGACGCTGCCGGGGTGCCGACCACGGCCAGCTCCCGGGTCAGGGCGGACCACCTCGCGCAGGCGGACAGCGCCGTGGCCGGACGCCTGTCCGCGGCGGGCGGGGTTCTGATCGGGAAGACGCATACCCACGAATTCGCTTACGGGCTGACGACGCCTCAGACGCGCAATGCCTGGGACCAGGACCGGATTGCGGGCGGGTCGAGCGGTGGTTCGGCGGTTGCCGTGGCAGCGGGAACCGCCACCTTTGCCCTGGGGACGGACACCGGCGGTTCGATCCGCGTGCCTGCGGCTCTGAACGGGCTGGTCGGCCTCAAACCGACCTACGGCCTCGTCCCCCGGCACGGCGTGGTCGCCCTGTCCTGGTCGCTGGACCACGTCGGCCCCCTCACCCGCACCGTGCAGGACGCGGCTCTCGTACTGTCCGCGCTGGTGGGCCCTGTCCCTCAGGATCCGGCGAGCCTCCGCACGGCGCCGACCGCCTACCCGCTGCCCCCGGGGGACGGTGACCTGACGGGCCTGCGCGTCGGCATACCGGTCAACTACTACTTCGACCGTGTGGCCCCCGAAGTCGAAGCCGCCGTGCGCGAGGCCCACACACAGCTGGCGGACATGGGGGCCGAACTCGTCGAGGTCGAGATCCCGATGACGCGTTACGTTCAGGCGACCCAGTGGGGTCTGATGGTCCCCGAGGCGACCGCCTCTCACGAACGCACACTGCGGTCGGTCCCCGAGCTGTACGCGCCGGACGTCCGGATCCTCCTGGAGGCCGGCGAGCTGGTCTCGGCGGGCGACTACCTGCGGGCCCAGCGCTCCCGCACCCTCATGCGCCAGGCGTGGCTGAGCATGTTCGACCGGATCGATGTACTCGCGGCGCCCACCGTGCCGATGACCGCCACGAAAACCGACCAGACCTCCGTCTCGTGGCCGGACGGCAGCACGGAGAGCGTCTCCGATGCCTATGTCCGCCTCAGCGCCCCGGCGAACATCACCGGACTGCCGTCCCTGAGCCTGCCGGTCGGCCGCGATCATGCAGGCCTGCCCATCGGCATGCAGCTGATAGGGCGGCCCCTGGAGGAAGCGGCGGTGCTGCGCACCGGGTACGCGTACGAGACCGCCCACCCATGCATGAGGCCGCCGGCATGAGCGTTCGCCATGGCCGTCGTTGCGGGTCGGCGCGCCGTGCCCGTGCGTGATCACCACCAGACCGGGGCCGACGTTACTGTTCCCGAAGTCAGGCGTGACGTGGCGAGGAGAGCCGCTGATGGAGTTCCTGGTCGACATGGTGACCACCGTTCCGGAGGGCACGTCCGAGGAGGCCGTGGCGGCGATCCGGGCCCGGGAGGCGGTACGGTCACGGGAATTGGCCGCCCAGGGAAGCCTGCAGCGGCTGTGGCGGCCGCCGCTCGCGCCTGGTGAATGGCGCACCTGGGGCCTCTTCAGCGCGGACGACGCGGAGCAGCTGGAGCAGGTCCTCGCGTCGATGCCCCTGCGGGTGTGGCGGCACGACACGGTGACGCCGCTGTCCCCGCACCCGAATGACCCGGGCCGTTGAGGAGCAGCCATCTCGGCACCGGAACGGCGGCCTCGGCGGGACGTCTGCCGCGGCGGGCGGCCAGGCGGAGCGTCGTCACCAAGCCGAGAGGCCTTGCCGCGTCTCGCCCCTTCCTCCCGGCCCGGTTTTCGCAGCCTGCCGCCGTGCCGCCCCCACAGGAGAACCCTGATGAACAGCACACGAGACAGCGAGGCCGTCCTGCGCGACGTGCTCGACCGGTGGAAGGCGGCAGTCGACGCGCATGAACCGCAGCGGGTCGCCGCCCACTTCACCGAGGACGCGATCTTCCAAGGGCTGCATCCCTACAGCGTCGGGCGGCAGGGCATCACCGAGTACTACGATTCCCAGCCCCCGGGATGACCGCCGAGTACCGCATTCTCGAAACCAGGCGGCCCGCCGACGACCTCGTACTCGGCTACCTGGGCGTGGACTTCTCGTTCACCGACAGGCCCACGATCGCCGTGAACCTCACCGTGCTGCTACAGGAGAAGGAGCACGGCTGGTACATCAGCCACTATCACGTCTCCCGCCGCGGTTAGGCCGCTTCATCGCCCGCAATCCCGGAGGCGCCCGGGGCGCGAAAGGCCGGAAGGAGCATGCCGTGCGCCTCCTCTGGCCGGGTGAAGTCGACGAGGAACCGTGTCCGCCCCGGCGCCGGTGCCGTTTGTGAAAGCGTGATCTCCACTCGACGCATGTATGCGGCACTCGTCCTGACCGCCGGCGCTTCGGGCCTCGCGGTGTCGTCCGCCTCGGCCGCGCCCGTAGCCCCGGCCGCCCCGCCGACCGGGCAGGGAATCTCCGTCCTCAGTACCCTCGACAGCCTCGGTGTCGCGCCCGTGCCCGCCAAATACCAGGGCCAGATGCCCACGGTCACCGGGCAGCTCACCGGCCTTCAGCACCTCCATGACCTCGGTCAGCTGCACCAGGTGACCGACCTGGCCGCCCCGGTAGCCGGCCTGCTGCCCGTCGTGGCGTAGCCCCGTTCCGTATGGTTCGCGGCTGAAGCGGGAAGGGGCCGAGGCCGCGATCCACCGGGGGGCAAGGCACCGCGCCGCACCTGATCTAATGGTCGCCGAGGTGAGAGACATGGTGTCGACCGACCGGCTGCTTGCGTTCGCGGCGATGTCGTTGCTGGTGATTGCGATCCCGGGGCCGAGCGTGCTCTTCGTGATCGGCCGGGCTCTGGCGCACGGCCGCCGCACAGCACTGGCAACGGTACTGGGCAATGTGCTGGGCTCGTACCTGCTGGTGGCCGCGGTGGCGCTCGGCCTCGGCGCGTTGGTCGAGCAGTCCGCCGCGGTCTTCCTCGCCGTGAAACTGGCCGGCGCGGCCTACCTCGTCTTCCTCGGAGTCCAGGCGTTCCGGCACCGCAAGGAAATGAAGATGGGTACCGCGGAGGTGCCCGCGCAGCCCGCCCGCGGTGATCTGCGCACGATCGCCGACGGCGCCCTGGTCGGCGTCACCAACCCGAAGGGCATCGTGTTCTTCGCCGCCGTGCTCCCCCAGTTCGTGGACCGCGCGGCGGGCGGACTGCCCGCCCAGATGCTGGTGCTGGGCCTGGTGCCGATCAGCATCGGCCTGATCACGGACACGGTGTGGGGGCTCACGGCCTCGGCGGCCCGCGCCTGGTTCGCGCGTTCCGAACGCCGGCTGTCGCTGATCGGTGGCGCGGGCGGCTTCGCCATGATCGGTCTGGGTGTGACGGTGGCGGCCACCGGCCGCGCGGACTGACCGCACCCGGCAGTCGTCCGCTTCCCACTCCCTGCTTCCCTTTCCCGCTTCCCCGTTCCCCTTCCGCTTCCCGGTGGCGAGCCGGGCCGCGATGCGTCCAGGCCGGCCGTCGCTCGCCGCACCTGCGGGACATCACCGCTGCGCGCGATGCACCTGGGCGAGCAGCAGGACCGTGTCGTCGGCCGGGGAACTCGGCAGGAGGCCGGCGAGGATACGGTCCGCCGTGTCTTCCAGCGAGGCGGAGATCCGGCCCAGTTCCGTGCGCAGGCTGTTCAGGCCCTCGTCGATGTCGTGGTCCCGTGACTCGATGAGGCCGTCGGTGTAGAGCACGAGGGTGGCGGCGTCGGGCAGCTCGATCTCCGTCGTCCGGAAGGGACAGCCGCCGACGCCGAGCGGCACTCCGAGCACGTCGTCGATGAGCTGGATCCGGCCGTCCGGGTGCCGGACGAGAGGCGGAGGGTGGCCGGCGCTGGCGATCCGGGTGCCTCCGGTGGTGGGGTCGTAGCGGATGTAGAGGCAGGTCGCGAGCTCGATGCCGGCCTCTTCGGCGCACTGGTCGAGTTCGGTGAGCAGCCCGTCGGGCTCCTGGTCGTGCCGGGCCAGCGCCTTGGCGGCGATGCGCAGCCGGCCCATCGCCGCGGCGGCCGACACTCCGTGTCCCATGACGTCACCGACGACCAGGGCAACGCGGCCGCCGGGCAGGGGAATCACGTCGTACCAGTCACCGCCGACCTCGGTGACGCGGCTGCCGGGCAAGTAGCGGTGAGCGATGTGCAGGTACGGGCCGGGCGTCAAAGCGGTGGGTAGCAGGGCCCGTTGGAGGGTGAGCGCGATGTTTCTCTCCCGGTTGTACAACCGGGCGTTGTCCAGGCTCAGCGCCGCCCGGGAGGCGAGCTCACCGGCCAGGCTGAGGTCCTGTTCGGTGAAGGCCGGTCTGGCCGCCGACCGGCCGAAGACCGCGATCCCCTGGACCGTTCCCCGGGCGATGAGCGGAGCGAGGAGGAGGCAGGCCAGACCGCTGTCGGCCATCAGCCGGGCGCGGGTTTCGTTCAGCATGGTGCGGACCATGAACTCCTGGTTCACCGCTACGCACAGGGGACGGCCGGTCCGCAGCATCTGATGGATGGCGGAGCCCGGCGGGTAGTGCACGACGTCCACCCCGCTCACCAGTTCCGTCGCGGGCGGGGGAAGGACGGTGCCGTGCGCGATGCGGTGGGTGTCCACCGGCAGGGCGGGGTCGAACGCCGTCTGCTCGTCCTCCCACTCCACGAGCTCCACGACGGCCGCGTCGGAGAAGTCCGGGACCGCGGCTTCGACCAGTTCCTGGGCCGTGACCTGCACATCCAGGGTGGTGCCGATCCGGGCGGTGGCGCGGTTCAGCAGTGCCAGCCGCTGACGGGTGGCGGTTGCCTCCACGATGGCCTGCTCGCGGTCGGTCACATCCACCAGCAGGCCGCCCACTCCCTGGTGGGTGCCCACGGCCTGGGTGAGCGGGAAGAAACTCACCGAAAGGACCTTGTCCCGGTCCGGGTGGCCCCGGGTACGCATCCCCACCCGCACGCCCGTGACGGGTTTGCCCTCCGCGGCGACGGCGCGCAGCATGCGCTCGTACTCACCGCCGTCCGACGTGATCATGATCTCGGCGAGGCGCCGTCCGAGGTGTTCCTCGATGGGGAGTCCGTTCATGTCGGCGAGCGCCTGGTTGACGTGGAGGTAGCGCAGTTCCGCGTCGAACATGGCCAGGCCTATGGGGCAGGTCTCGAAGAGGGCGTCGAGGAAGGCGAGGTTGGTCTTCACCCGGTCCAGCTCGTCACCGCGGCTCGCCAGCACCATGATCACCGAGCGGCCCGCGGCCCCGGTCACCGGGAAGACGCGGAACCCGCAGTCGAGAACCGTGCCGTCCTGATGCACGGCGTCCAGGCGGCCGCGCCAGTACCCCAGGGTCCGACCCCGCTCCGCCATACGCGCGCAGGCGTCGGGTCCTCCCCCGGGCGGCCCGGGGAGAAGGAGGGCGCCGGGCTTCGTCAGCGCCTGGGCCGCGTGGTAGCCGAAGAGATCCCGGGCGCCCGGGCCCCAGTAGCAGATCCGGTTGTCGTCGTCGATGCCGAATACGGCGACGGCCACATGCTCCAGCAGCGAACCGGGCTCGGACCAGAGCGGGCCACGAGCCCTCGCGTCGCTCGGCCGATCTGCTGGCACCGGCTTTCCCTTCCACCCGCCGCGCGCGGTGGCGGTCCGCCCGCCGGACGGAGAGCGGCTCTCTTCATTCTGCGCTTGTCGCTCAGGCGCGGACACTCCGGCAGGGGGCCCGGATACGGCGGGGGCCGGGTACTGGCGAGACAGTTCTCAGGAGCTGCCGGTCCTCGACGACGGGGAGCGCCGCGGGCTCGGGACCGACGGCGGCAGGACGAGCTCGGCGACGGCGCCGCCGTCCGGCGCGTTGGAGAAGCGCAGCGTGGCGCCGAGGACACGGGCCTGTCCCATGGCGATGGTCAGTCCGAGGCCGTGGCCGGTCCTCCGGCCGCTTCCGGACCGGCTCCGGAACCGCTGGGGACCGTGGTCGAGGAGGTGGCCGGGGTAGCCGTCCCCGTGGTCCCGTACGGTGATGACGCGGCCGTCGACGGTCAGGAGGACCGGCGGGCGGCCGTGCCCGTGGGCGTTGGAGACGAGGTTGCCCAGCACGCGCTGGAGCCTGCGCTGGTCGGTCTCCACCCGGGTGTCCCGCTCGGTACGGACCTCGGCCTGCAGCCCGGTGGCCAGCACCGCACGCTCGGCCAGCGGTCCCAGTTGATGCACCTCGATATCGGCCTGCTCCACCTCCGCGTCGAGGCGGGAGATCTCCAGCAGGTCCTCGGTCAGCCGGCTCATGGTCCGGATCCGGTCCCGCACCAGCTCGGCGGGGCGGCCGGGGGGCAGCAGCTCCGCCGCGATCCGCAGGCCGGTCAGCGGGGTGCGCAGCTCATGCGCCACATCAGCGGTGAAGCGCTGCTCGCTGTGCAGCTTGGTCTGCAGTGTGGCGGCCATCGCGTCGAGTGCGGCCGCCACGGCGGCGGTCTCGTCCTGGGCGAAGGGGGCGCACAGGACGCGGGGGTCGTCCACCCGGGCGTCGAGATCGCCGGTGCTGATTCTGCGGGCCACCTGGGCGGTGTGGTGCAACCGACGGGTAATACGGGAGACGCCGAACAGTCCGACGGCGAGAGTGAGGGCGATCGCGAAGGCCGAGGAGCCGACGATGGTCCGGTCCAGTCCGCGGATCGCGGCGGCCCGCCGGCTGTAGTCGAGATGGACGGCCAGCGCCTTGCCGTCGGCGGGGGTGACGGCCCACATCGCCGGGCGGCCCTGGTGGTCGGCGAGCTGTGTGCCGCGCTCGCCCCGCAGTGCCATGGCGCGGAGCGGGGCAGGGAGGTCGGCGGGGTCCACCGCGGCGTCGCGGCCGAGGGGTTCCCCGGCGACGTACGCCGCCGCGACGGAGTCCAGCTGCGACAGCGCCGCGCTGCGGGCCTGGCTTTCCGCCTGCCGCCCGACCACGACGTGCACCAGGACCCCGACGACCGTGGCGAGGACGCAGCACATGACGATGACGAAGGCGGCGAATTTCCCGTGGAGCGTCGTCGTCCAGGCGGGCAGGCGCAGCCGGGTCCGGGGCCGGCCGGCGCTCATGGTGTGCGCTCCGGGGCGGGGGTGGCGGAGTGCGCCTGGTCGAATTCCATCGACCGCAGGGCCATGGTCCGCGTCCGCGCGTCCCATGCGTAGACCGTGCGGGTGTCGTAGCCGGGCGTGCCGGTGGGCTCCCGCAGGATCAGATCGCCGTTCGCGATCTCCACCGACAGCGGTGTCGCGCCGGCGTCCATGATCCGGGTGACCTGGCCGTGGTCGAGCGTGAAGACCCACAGTGCCAGGGAGCGGTCCGGCGACTCGATGCCGACGATGAGTTCGTCCTTGCCGTCCCCCGTCAGGTCCCGGTACTGGGGCTTTCGCACCGGACAACGCTCCGGCTCCGCGGCGCAGGCGTTGATCTTCCTCGTGGTGGCGGAGTCGAACTGCGGCCCGCCGCCGAGCGCGGAACCCGCGGCGGTCTGCGCCTTGACGACGGTGAACAGGTTCGCCTTGCGGATGTCCCCGGACGGCACGGGCGGCACCCCGGGAACGGCCGCGGGAAGGTTCTCGCCCGTTCCGCGCTCGGGTTGTGGCGCGGGCTTCCGCTCGGGCCACAGCCGCACCGGGGCGGAGGCGGCCGAGGTACGTCCGGCGCTCAGCGGCTCCCCGCTCTGCGTACAACCGCTCAACAGCACGGCCATGCCTGTCGCCGCGAGGGCGGACGACGCCATCCGTAGGAGCCCGGGGGGCGACAAGGAACGGTGAAGAGGCACATCTTTTCCCGTCGTGGTGCACGCTGAGCCTCTTGGATCATAGGACGCGTGACGCAGTGCCGGGACGGGTGCACCCGGGGGACGTTCAGGGGTGGGCCTGGTGGGCCAGTGGGTCCGGTGGGTCGCGTGAGCCCCGTGGGGCCGGGACGCGGAGCCGGGCGCAGTGGCCAGCGGCCCCCGCCCCCGCGGACTCAGCCGGCCGGCACCGTAGCGGCAGCCCGCTTCTCCATGGGGCCCGACCAGGTGCGGCGCGGAGGGCGGCCGACGAACTTCCCGAAGAGCAGCGCCGCCGCGGTGGCCGCGAGCACACCGGGCACCATCTCGTAGATGCCCGACCGGAGCGGCCCGAGAAGCGGGTCGATCTGCTTCCACAGGACGACGGTGACCGCCCCCGTCACGATGCCGGCCATCGCCCCGGCCCGCGTCATGCGCGGCCAGTACAGCGACAGCAGGATGACCGGGCCGAAGGCGGCGCCGAAGCCCGCCCAGGCGTAGGCGACGATATCCAGTACGGCGCCCCCGCTGAGTGCGATGACGTAGGCCACCAGCGCCACGACCACGACCGTCACACGGGCCGCCAGCACCATCGACGCGTCCGAGGCCCGTCGCTTGACGAAGGCCCGGTAGAAGTCCTCGGTGAGGGCCATCGCCGAGACCAACAGCTGGCTGTCCGCGGTGGACTTGATCGCGGCGAGCACGGCGACCAGCAGGATGCCCGCGACCCACGGATTGACCAACTGGGCGCAGAGCTCGATGAAGACGGTCTCCGGGTTGTCCAGCGGCTTGTTGAGGGCGGCGATCCCGACCAGGCCCACGAGCGAGGCACCCGCCAGACAGACGACCACCCAGCCCACCCCGATGCGGCGGGCCAACGGAATGTCACGGGTGCTGCGGATGCTCATGAAGCGGGCCAGGATGTGCGGCTGGCCGAAATAGCCCAGACCCCAGGCGAGCAGGGAGATGACGGCCACCGCGCCGAGCGGCTCACCGGACGTCCACCGGGCGCCGTCGAAGTGGGCCTTGGCTCCCATGTCCAGCAGGGACGGTGTCTTGTGGGCGAGCAGCCTGTGCATCGCGCCGAATCCCCCGAGCAGCCCGATAGCGATCACGGGGAGCGCAACGGCCGCGCAGAACATCACCGTGGCCTGCACCGTGTGCGTCACACTCACCGCGCGGAAGCCGCCCAGGACGGTGTAGACGACGATCACCACGGCGAAGACGGTGAGCGCGAACTCGAAACCGCCGCCGAAGATGTCCTCGAACAGCACTCCCCCGGCCAGGAGGCCGCTGGCCACGTAGACGGTGAAGAACACGACGATGACGGTTGCCGAGACCAGGCGCAGCATCCTGCTGTCGTCCTCGAAGCGCTCCTCCAGGTATGCCGACAGTGTTTTGGCGTCGCCGGCCAGCTCGGTGTAGGTACGCAAACGCGGCGCTACCAGACGCCAGTTGAGATACGTACCGACGGCGAGGCCGACGGCAATCCACGAGGCGCCTATCCCGGCCGCGTACACCGCCCCGGGCAGGCCGAGGAACAGCCAGCCGGACATATCGCTGGCCCCCGCGGACAGAGCCGCCAGTGGCGCACTCAACCGGCGCCCGCCCAGGGCGAAGTCGGAGAACGTCAGCGTGTCCTGGTACGTCCAGATACCCACGGTCACCATGGCAAGCAGAAATATTCCAAATACGATCATGACCGGTACGATCAGGGGTGTCACCACTGCTCCTCGGTGCAGGCACTGCCAGGAATCGCGGGCCCGGAGGGATCCCACACGGAGCTTCCGGACGGGAAGGCTCCGGCGCGAGCTGACAATACGGAGCAGTCATCGGGAGCGGCACCCCTTTGGACGGATGTCCCTTGCAATCAAAGGCCCCACAGGCCTGAGGCAGTCCGGGCGGCGGGGTCATACCCGGGCGCATTTCCCCACAGCGCACCAAACCCGTCAGGTACCCAGGAACCTTGCGTTCCGGACCAACGGGGAAGCGCTTAAGCAAGTTGGCGCTGACTCCGTCCGGCAGCTACCGGGCGGGACTTGCCGACCGTGAACCGAGTGCGAGTGCGCTCCTCGCGTGCGTGGAGGTGCGTGCGGCGTACGCCCGGTGCCTGCGCCGTCGCGCCCCGACAGGCCCTGGGGAGGCCAGAAATGCCCTGATTGGGCATCGCGACTGCGAACCATACTGGTGATGCTTCGCGGCCGGCCGCCCGTCGCCCCTGCGGCCCGGCGTGGCCTGGCTTTCCTGCTCGTATGCGACGTCCCGGCCGGCCCGCAGCGGCCCTGCCCCTCGCCGGCCACCATCGAGGAAAAGGAGTTCTTCCCATGCGCCGTCTTCGCTCGTTCGTCGTCGCCGCGGCCGCCCTGACCGCCGCCCTGGGGACCGTACCCACCGCGACCGCGACTCCCACGGCCTCCGCCCGCCCGGCGGCCTTCCCCTGCACCTCCGGGTACTTCTGCATCTACAGCGACTGGAACGGCGGGGGAACCCGTTGCCAGTGGTCGCAGTCCAGCAAGGCGAACACCGCCGACGACTGCTCTTTCATCCAGCGGGGACAGAACGTCCGCTCCGTATGGAACAACACCCGGCACCGCGTGCAGTACTACACGCAGACCAACTACCACGCGCGCGTCGGGTCCACGCCCTCCGGCGCGGGCGGCAATCTGCAGGGCAACTACCAGATCCGTTCCTTCAAGCCCCAGTAGGAGGAACCGGCACGGCACAGGAGCCGCCTTTCCCGTGGGTCACCACCCCCGGGGAAGGCGGCTCCTGTCATCTGTTGGGGGGGCACGGGCTCGGCGCATACCCGGGCTCGGCGCATACCCGGATCCGGGTCCGAACCCTGAGGCAAGAAGCCGCGGAAAGAAAGAGCCCCAGAATGGTTTGGTTCGGCGTCGAATGGGGTCAACTCCCCCCGCATAAGCCTTCCTTGAAGATTCACCAAGGACTGTTATGAGAGCAATTCACGTCGCATATCCGGCACGGCGAGTAGCAGGAAAAAGCGATCGGGAGGCCCCGACTCCGAAGATCCCGGAATGGGTGCGCACCATAGCGGCACCTCACACCCCGGCAGCCGCACATATATCCGGAATTGCGAAGTTCGTACAACGCATATTTCCGGCCTAACGCCGGCAAACGGTTGGTTGCGGGTGACGGGCCTCGACCACACGATCAGATTTCCCGCGTGTCGCTCGGCCGGGTGCCGGCCACCTGACACGCCCGTCGTCGAGGAGGTCCTGTGATGAACGACCAGACGAGTCTCACCCCGGATGCGGCACGGCAACTGGCGACCACCACCAAGACCAGCCCGCAGATGCGCGGTATCACCCCGCGTTATCTGCTCCGCGCCCTGCCGTGGGTGGATGTCGAATCGGGTGTCTTCCGTGTCAACCGCCGCCGCACCTACGTTCTCGGCGACGACCGCATCAGCACCCACAACGACGGTGGCTCGCCCCGCATCATCCCGGGCGACCTCCGGGAACTTCCGTATCTGCGGGACGCCGACGACGCACTGCTCTCCGAACTGGCGGACTCCTTCACGGAAGTCACCTTCGAGGCCGGAGAAATGCTGGGCCAGGACGGTGACGCGCACGACAAGCTGTGGGTGATCGCCCAGGGGCGTGCCGAGAAGCGGGTCAGCGGCCGCTACGGCGAGGACGCCGTACTCGAAGTGATCGGTGACGGCCAGTTCTTCGATCTCGACGCCTGGACCCGCTCCGAACCCCTGCCGTACCGCGTCCGAGCGCTCACCCCCGGCGTGGCCCTGTGCGTCGAACGCAGCGCGCTCTCCGGGCTGTGCGAACGCGACACGGCAGTAAGGGGAGCGATGGATGCCTACCTCTCGGCGGACGGCGTCCTGCCCGGCGCCGAGGTACCGGTCGATCTCAGCGCCGGACATGTCGGCGAACCGGAACTCCCCATGACATTCGTCGACTACGAAGACACACCCCGCGAGTACCACATGACCCTCGCCCAGACCGTGCTGCGCGTCCACACCCGGGTCTCCGACCTCTACAACGGGCCCATCGACCAGACGCGCGCCCAGGCCAACCTCACCGTGCACGCCCTGCGTGAGCGGCAGGAGGCCTCGCTGCTCAACCACCCGGAATTCGGCCTCTTCAACAATGTGGCCCCCGGACAGCGGGTGCAGGCGCGCACCGGCTCCCCGACCCCCGACGACCTGGACGAACTGCTGACCAGGGTCTGGAAGCAGCCCGGCTACTTCCTCGCCCACCCCAGGGCCATCGCCGCATTCGGCAGGGAATGTACGCGCCGGGGTGTGCCCCCGGTCATCGACAACCGCTTCGGCAGTCCGCTGCTGAGCTGGCGCGGGGTCCCGCTGCTCCCCTCCGACAAGGTGCGGTTCTCCGGCAATGCCGGCATCGGCACCACCGAGATCCTGCTGATGCGCACCGGCGAGGCGGAGCAGGGCGTGGTGGGCCTGCGTCCCGCGAAGGTCGAGGACGAGGTGGAGCCCGGCCTGTCGATGCGGAACATGGGCGTCGACCAGAAGGGCGTCACGTCATACCTGATGACGGCGTACTTCAACACCGCGGTGCTGGTCGAGGACGCACTCGCCGTGCTCCAGAACGTCGAGGTCTCCAACTACCATGACTATTCCTGACGTTACCGGGAGCCGTTGGCCGCACACGGCTCCCCCCGCGAACCCGCCGGCCGGCGACCGCACATCCGCCGATCCGGCCGATCCGGCCACGGCACTGACTACGGCACTGGTCACGGCGCTGGCAGGAGCGTCGGCCATGAGCACGGCCCCGACCGCGGCCACGACCGCGCCCGCGGACCCGGTCACCGCTGCGCAGGCCACCGCCGATCCGGTCACCGCTGCTCAGACCACTACCGATCCGGTCGCCGCTGCTCCACTCAGCGCTGAGCCGGCCGCCCACACCCAGGTCACCGACCACCCCGTACACCCCACCACTACCCAGCCCTTGCAAGCCGCCGCCACCCAGCCCGTACAACCCACCGGCCTCCCCGGCCAACACGCCGCCTTCTCACCCGAGATGGCGCGCCGGGACTTCCCGGTCCTGCACCGGACCGTGAACGGGCACCCCCTGGTCTGGCTGGACAACGGGGCCACCACACAGAAGCCACGCCAGGTGATCGAGACACTGACCGGCTTCTACGGATCCGCCAACTCCAACATCCACCGTGGTGCGCACACCATGGCCCGGGAAGCCACCGAGGCCTACGAAGCGGGCCGGGCGGCGGTCGCCCGGTTCCTGGGCGCACCGTCACCGGACGACATCGTCTTCGTCCGCGGCACCACCGAGGCGATCAACCTCGTCGCCCAGAGCTGGGGACGGGCCAACCTCGGACCCGGGGACGACATTCTGGTGCCCGTACTGGAGCACCACTCGAATATCGTTCCCTGGCAGTTGGTCGCCAAGGAGACCCGTGCCCGGGTGGTGCCCGTGCCCCTGCGGCCGGACGGCCAGATCGATTTCCACGCGTACGCCGACCTGCTCTCCATGCGCACCCGGCTCGTCGCGGTCAGTCAGGCGTCGAATGTGCTCGGCACCGTCCCACCGGTGCGCGAGATGACCGCACTCGCCCACCGCTACGGCGCCAAGGTACTGGTGGACGGGGCGCAGGCGGTGGCCCACTTCCCTGTCGATGTGCAGGACCTGGACGCCGACTTCTACGTGTTCTCCGGCCACAAGCTGTTCGCCCCGACAGGCATCGGCGCCCTGTACGCGAAGCCGGAGATCCTGCGGAACATGGCGCCGTGGCAGGGCGGCGGCAACATGATCGAATCGGTCAGCTTCCACCGCACCACCTACGCCCCCGTCCCGCACCTCCTGGAGGCCGGAACCGGGCACATCTCCGGCGTGGTCGGTCTGCTGTCCGCGCTGAACTGGCTGACCTCCTTCGACCGGGACGCCATCGCCGCCTACGAGAACTCGCTGATGGCGTACGCACAGCAGGCCCTGGCCACGGTTCCCGGCCTCGAGCTGCTGGGCTCCGCGCCCGACAGAATCGCGGTCCTGACCTTCACCCTCGCCGGCCACGACCCGTCCACGATCGCCGAGTGGCTGGACCGCGACGGCATCGCCATCCGCGCCGGCCACCACTGCGCCCAACCGGCCCTGGCCCACTACGGCCTGGAGAGCGCGGCACGCGCCTCACTCGCGCTCTACAACACATCCGAGGAGGTGGACAAGCTGGTGGCATCGCTGCACCGGTTGCAGCAGACCACCTGACCCCGCTGTCCGTACGGGTTGCCGACCGTGACTCCGGTCGGCAACCCGTACGTCAATGCCGGTCGGCGACCCCGGTCCCGGCACTCCGGCACCGGCACTCCGGCCGACCGAGGTCACCGGCCGCCGGCCGCCCGCTCTGTGCGCCAGTCCCGGGCCAGGACCGACCAGATCTCCATGTCGTGCCGTACGCCGCGGTACGGGTTGCTCTCCCGGAGCACTCCCTCCCGCACCATGCCGAGCCGCTTGGCGACCTTGATGCTCGCGGTGTTGGAGGAGGAAGCGATCCACTCCACACGGTGCATCCCGCGCTCCCCGACCGCCCAGTCGATGAGCACCCGGATCGCGCGCGTGATCAGCCCGCGCCCGACGGCCGCCTCCTCCAGCCAGCAGCCGACCTCGCAGTTGCCGGACTCGGTGTCGAACGTCCTGAAGAGGACGCCTCCGACGAGCACACGGTCCAGCCAGATGCCGTAGAGCCGGCCACTGTCGGCAGCAGCCTTGTCCGCATAGAGCTGCAGGAGCGCCGTGGCGGACGCGAGGTCGGTGGCGCGGTCCGGCAGTCCGATGGAGCGGCCGATGTATTCGCGGCCCCGGTCCATATGGGCGAGGTACTCCCCGGCATGCCACGGCTCCAGTGGCCGCAGCTCCGCTCCGTCGTCACCCAGCGATATCGCGAACATCCGCTTCCCCGTCTCACTTCCGCGTCAGGCTGTTGTGTGCTCGCGTTTCCGGGCGAATCGCTGTGTGCCGTCGTCGCCCGTGCGCTGCGTCGGGAATCGTCCCACAGCGGCGTGCGCCGCCTTCCTCTGCATCCCTGTCGCCTTGGCGCGTGGCGGTCCGTAGGCGCGCGAAGGCCGCGGGAGTGTGTCTTGACCCCCTACTGGGGCCGGTAGATGCATGCCGCCAGTGGGGCGTGCACCTTCCAGCCCAGCGTTTCGTAGAGCGCGCGTCCGTCGTCGGTCGCGCCCAGAATGCCGAGTTCCGCGCCCTCGGCCACGGCGTGGTCGGCGAGGGTGCGCATCACGAAGTTGCCCAGGCCGCGGCGGCGGTGTCCCTCCTCGGTCGTGACGCGGTCGACGACCGTGGCCCGCCCGAGGAGGGCCATCTGCCCGCCGGCGGCCGTGTCGCCCGCGGCATCCCGTACCCGGACGCGGACGACTCCGTCGTGGGTCTCCACGGCCACGGTGTAGCCCTTGGGCACCACCGGGTCGGTGACCTGCAGATCCATGGCCATCAGATGTCCTGCCTCGTCCTTGTCCACCACCCAGCCCTGCGGCAGCCAGTGCCCGGCGTCCGCCGGCTCCATGGGCACCTTGAGCCAGGTGTGCGGCACGGTCACAGCGGCGGCGGCCCGGCGTACCGAGGGCTCATCGGCGTGGGGCAGTACATGGCGCCCCACCTGATCGGGCCGGCCCACCTCGATGTAGACGCCCCACGGATGCTCGACCGGCCGGGGCGTGCGCCGTGACACGGACCAGCCGGACGCCCAGAGCCCGACCATTTCCGGAACCATCAAGCCCTCCCGAAGTAAGTGATGATCTCGACTAGGGCACCTTACTTGAGGGGATGGGGCGCGGCATTCCTCTTTTCGCTGTCCTCTCCCCCGGGATGGCCCCCGCGCCCCGCGACGCCCGAGCCGGCCCGCCGCTTCGGTGCCGGAAGCCGGCCCGGCGCCTCAGATCCCGGGTGAGGCGACCCGCGTATAGGTCTGCGGTGCGCTGGTGCCTCCGGGGCTGGTGACGGTGACGGCGACCGAACCGGCGGCTCCGGGCAGGGCGTCGACGACGATGTGGTGATCGGAGACGATGGTGAACCCAGCGGGGTCGGTGCCGAGGCGCACCTGGGTTGCCTGGGCGAAGCCGGTGCCGGTGAGGGTGAGGGTGGTGCCCCCGGCGGTGGGCCCCTGGTTCGGGACCACGGTCGTGACGACCGGTGCCGCCAGGTAGGTGTAGGAGACCCCATTGCTCGTTCCCCCGGCGGTGGTCACGGTGACGTCGACCGGACCGGCGGCGCCGGCCGGAACCACGGCGGTGATCTGGGTGTCCGAGACCACCGTGAATCCCGTTGCCGCGGTCGCCCCGAAGCGCACCGCGGTGGCTTCGACGAGGTGGACACCGGTGAGCGTGACGGAGTTCCCACCCGAGAGCGGTCCCGAGGGCGGGGCGACACCGGTGAGGACCGGGGTGCTGACGTAGAAGTAGGCACTCGGGAGGGTGCTGCTGCCGCCCGGGGTGGTCACGGTGATATCGACCGGGCCCGCGGTCGACGCGGGGACCACGGCGGAGATCTGGGTCGGGGACAGGACCGTGAAGGAGGTCGCGGGGGTGGTGCCGAAGGTGACCGCGGTCGTTCCGGTGAGGTTGGTGCCGGTGAGGGTGACGGCGTTCCCGCCGGACGTGGGCCCCTGGTTGGGGCTGACGCCGCTCAGGGCGGGCGTCACGGAGTAGGTGTAGGAGACGCCGTTGCTGGTGCCGCCGGGGGTGGTGACGGTGACCTGCACCGTGCCGGTCCCGGCAGGGGCGACGGCGGTCACGTGGGTGTCGGAGACGACGGTGAAGGAGGTTGCCGCCGTGGCACCGAACCGTACGGCGCTGGTGGTGGCCAGGCCCGTGCCGGTGAGAGTGACCGTGGTGCCCCCTGCGGCGGGGCCCGAGGACGGGGTCACGGACGTCAGGACCGGTACGGAGGCCGTGGTGTAGGTGAACGGCACGCCGTTGCTCGTACCACCCGGCCCGACCACGGTGACCTGCACCGTCCCCGACCCCGCAGGCGCCGTCGCCGTGATCTGCGTAGCGGAATTCACCACGAACGACGCCGACACCCCACCGAACCGCACCGCCGACGCACCCGTGAAACCCGAACCCGTCAACGTCACCGCCGTCCCACCCGACGACGGACCCGAAGCAGGAACCACCGACGTCAAAACCGGCGCGGGGGTGGCGACGTAGGAGAAGGTGACGAACTGGTTGCTGGTGCCGCTGGGGGTGGTGACGGTGACCTGCACCGTGCCGGTGCCGAGCGGGGTGGTGGCGGTGATCTGGGTGTCGGAGAGGACGGTGAACGACGGCGTCGGTGTGGCACCGAAGCGCACGGCGGTGGCACCGGTGAAACCGGTGCCGGTGATGGTCACGGTGGTGCCGCCCGCGGAGGCACCCGAGGCAGGAGAGACGGAAAGGGCTGCGGGTGTGGCTGCGGCCGGCATCTGCGCGGCGGAAGCGGTTGGCGGTTCTGCTGAGCGATTCACGGCCATGGTCCTTCGAGAGCGTGAGCCCCGGCCGGCCGCTCGGGAGAAGCGCCGGGCCGAGGCTCGTCAGGTGAGCTGAGGGAGAGCCGGACAGGGCAGGACGCACCCTGTCCGGACGGGTGGTGCGGAGGCTCGGCCGGGGGGCCAGGCCGCCAGCGGCTGGGGGCGCCGGTCAGATACCGGGGCCGGCCAGGTAGGTGAAGCCGTCGGCGAGGGTGGCGCTGCCACCCGTGGTGGTCACGGTGACGTTGGCGGGGCCGGGGGATCCGTCGGGCGTGGGCGGGGTGACGACGGAAACAGCGGTGTCGCTGAGGACGGTGAACGGTGCGGGCGTGGCGCCGAAGACGACCGACTGGGTGCTGCTGAGGTTGGTGCCGGTGATGGTCACCACGGTTCCGCCGCTGGCCGGGCCGGAGTTGGGGTTCAGGGTGGCGATGGTCGGGGCGTCGACGTAGGTGTAGGAGAGGCCGTTGTTGGTACCGCCCGCGGTGGTGACGCTGACGCTCACCGGCCCGGCCGCCGCGCCCGCCGGTACGGTGACGGTCAGCTGGCCGTCGTTGACCACGGTCGGGGTCGCCGTGGCGGCACCGAAGTGCACCGCGGTGGCGGTGGTCAGGCCGGTGCCGTTGATGGTGACGGTATTCCCGCCGCCGGTGATGCCGGATACCGGGGAGATGCTGGACTTGAACGGCGCGCCGACGTAGAAGAACGACAGCGGGTTGCTGGTGCCGCCGGGGGTGGTCACGGTCACGGGAACCGTACCGCTGCCCGACGGGCTGATGACGGTGACCGAGGTCGCGGTGTTGGCGGTGATGGTGGCTGTCTTGGAGCCGAAGTGCACGGCGGTGGCGCCGCCGAGGTTGGTACCGGTGATGGTGACGATGGTCCCGCCTCCGGTCGAACCCTGATTGGGAGAGATGGGCATGGCGATGCTCCTTCGGTGGAGTGTGTGAGTGGGGGTGAGCAGCCGAAACCGGGCGGCTGCCTGTGCCGCCGGTGTCGGGGTGGGCCGCTTGGTGGGGTGGCCGGTATGCCGGCCGGCCGTCAGGTGCAGCCGATGACGCTGCCTGACGGAGCACAGTTGTCCGGGGTGTTGCCGCTGACGCCGGTGCCCAGCAGGGTCACGCCCCCGGAGTTGACATAGATGCCGCCGCCGGTGGAGGTGGCGGTGTTTCCGGTGACGGAGCTGGCGGTCAGCGACACGGCACCGTTGTCGTTGTAGATTCCGCCCCCGGCGACGGCGGTGTTGCCGGTGACGGCACTGGTGAGCAGGGAGACCGTGCCCCCCAGGTTCGAGATACCGCCCCCCGGCCAAGGGGACATGGCACTGCCTCCGCGCACGGTGACACCCACGAGGCTCAACTGGCCTTTGGTGCCGGGCACGTTGGCGGCTCCCTGGACCTGGAGGACCCGGAAGGCCGGTGCGCTCGGGTCACGGACGATGGTGACGCCCACTCCCAGCAGGGTGATCGACGTGGTGATGGGCGGCAGCCCCACCGGGCCGGCGGGTCCGGTGCCGTGCGCGCTGGTGAGCTGGTAGGTGCAGAACGGGACCAGCGCCAGGGTGCCCCCGTCGGCCGCGTTGGCCGCCGTGATCGCGTTGACCAGCGAGGTTTCACTGCACAGCACCGGCGTCTGGGCGTGTGCCTCGTTCGGGACCGCGACGAGACCCGCGGTCAGCGCCACGGTCAGGGCGCAGACACCGAGGATGGAGCGCAATGTACGGACAGTTCGCATGACATCCCCAGGAAGAGGTGATGTGAGCCGCCGCACCAGCCGGTGCCGACGAACGGCACCCACCTGGTGTCTTCACGCCTCTGCGCGGGAGGGCATCCGTCACGGTGCCGGTGCTGCACCGCCGCCTGCCCTCACGTGGGTGCGTAGTCGAGGTAGGCCGGCTGCCACTCGCCCGAGAGGGTAGGCGGCCCACCGGATTGAATGGCTCCCAGTAATCCACCCGAGTGAGCACGCCTGCAACGCTCTTGACGTCCCGTCACCCGGACGGCAGAGCGCGTATCGGCTGTGCCGCACAACGCCGGAGGCGGCACCTCACGTGTGACCCCGCGGCCCCTCAGCGGGGCTTTGGACACCGGAACGGCGGCGCGACGGCACGGCCGGGGGCAGTCGCTCATCCGGGTCCGGTTCGGGTTCGGCCCGGTCCGGTCCGGCCGACTCGGGCCCGGTTCACCCGGGTCCGGCTCGGCCTCTTCTCCCCCGGCGGCCCCATGTCACGGAAGGCGATCACCTCTGCACCTTCTGCGACCAGCGCTGCGCCGGCCTGGCCCGGCGCGTACCGGATCGCTTGGCCTGCCGGCCCACCAGGGACGGGTCGCCGGCCGGTACGAAGCGGCGGAGTCCCGCCCGGTACCGAGCGCGTCACGCGAGGGCCACGCCGGTTCAACACCACGGTCATGGCCGACCTCCCAGGCTGGCTATCGACGGCCTGTCCACTCAAGAGGAGGCATCATGGCGACGAACATCCGGAAGCGCATTCCCCACGTGATCGGTGCGTCTTTCCTGGCCCTGACACTCACCGGAACGGTGGGTGCGATCACCGCGATGAGCAGTGAAGCGCCGCAGACAGCGAAGGCCTGGGCCCCGACCAGCACCGAACAAACCACAGGAGCCACCACCACCGGCGCCACCATCGGCGGCGGCGTGGGCGGCACCACAGGAGCCACCAGCACCGGCGCCACCATCGGCGGCGGCGTGGGCGGCACCACAGGAGCCACCACCACGGGCGCCACCATCGGCGGCGGCGTGGGTGGCACGACCGGCGCCACGACGACCGGCGCCACCATCGGCGGCGTTGTGGGCGGCACGACCGGCGCCACGACGACGGGCGCCACCATCGGCGGCCTTGTGGGCGGCACCACCGGCGCCACCACCACCGGCGCCACCATCGGCGGCCTTGTGGGCGGCACCACCGGCGCCACCACCACCGGCGCCACCATCGGCGGCGGCGGAGGCGTGCTCTGCAAGGTCACTATCGTCCAGGGCAAGCTCGTCCTGACTCCGGTGGGGTGCAGGCTCGGCGGCGGCACGACCGGTGCCACCTCGACCGGCGCCACCATCGGCGGCGTGGGCGGCACGACCGGCGCCACGACGACCGGCGCCACCATCGGCGGCGGCCTGGGCGGTACCACCGGCGCCACCACCACCGGTGCGACCATCGGCGGCGGCGTGGGCGGCACGACCGGCGCCACGACGACCGGCGCCACCATCGGCGGCGGCGTGGGCGGCACCACCGGCGCCACCAGCACCGGCGCCACCATCGGCGGCGGCGTGGGCGGCACGACCGGCGCCACGACGACCGGCGCCACCATCGGCGGCGGCGTGGGCGGCACCACCGGCGCCACCAGCACCGGCGCCACCATCGGCTGAGACGAGCCACGCGCTGCGCGGAGCTCTCGGCGGCGGGGACGACCTGATGCCCGCAGCGGGCACCTCGGACGAGGTCCCGCTCAGGGCCCCTCCAGAGGGGGCGCGGGCGACGGTCTCCTCCGCCGGCGAGGCGGGTGGGTAGCCATTCCTCCCCAGACCGTCCGAGTCCCCCGTCGGGACGGTGGTACCGACGGGGGCGCGGTCCGGCCCGCTGCTTTACCGTGCACCCGGGCACGAGCTCATCCCGCCTCGCTGCGTCTGGGGGCGGCGAGGCGATCCCCCCTTGTCTCCGGCTCCCCCGGCGAACGGGTCCGCCCGCACCGGGGGAACCGTGGGAACCGGACGCCTCCGAAGCAACCGAAAGCAACCGCGGACCGCATCCCCCCACCACCACGAATTCACTCTGGCGTCCCGCTCGTTCGCGCGGATGACAGGATGCGGGCCATGACATCGCAACTGCCGTTCGGAGACGGATTACGGGCAGAGCTGGGGACACCCGTACGGCACCGCAGGCTGGACAGCAGCCCGCGCTCGCGCGTCTGGCGGGTCGAGCTGAACGGGATACCGGCAGTCGTCAAACAGATCGTCGGCGCCCCCGACGCCGCTCAGCGGTATGCACGCGAGGTGACGGCCCTGCGGCTCGCCTCCCGGGCCGAACCGGCCCTCGTACCGGGCCTGCTGGGCACCGACGACGAGGCACGCGTGCTGGTTCTGGAACACCTCGAGCCCCGCCGGCCGTCCCGTGCATGGATCGTCGACTACGCCACCGCACTCGCCCGGCTGCACGCCACCGGCACCCCCGAGGACGCCGGACTCCTGCCGGCCTGGTCCGGCCCGGCGCAGGACGACATCAGCGCCTTCCTCCACCTCGCCGAGGCACTTCACGTGTCCGTGCCGTCCGGCGCGCCCGCCGAACTCGACGCACTCGTGGACCGGCTCGGCCGGGCACCGGGGCACGCCCTGCTCCACGGCGACCCGTGCCCCGGAAATGACCTGCACACCGCACAGGGCGTCCGGTTCATCGACTTCGAACAGGCCACCCTCGGCAACGGGATCGTGGAACTCGCCTACCTGCGCATCGGCTTTCCCACCTGCTGGTGCTCCACCGCGGCAGCCGCACCGCTCCTGGACCGCGCCGAGAGTGCCTACCGCACCGCATGGACCACCGCGACCGGCACCACGCCCCACGGAGATCTGACCGACGCCTGTGCCGGCTGGCTGCTGCGCGGCGACGCCCTGGTGCAGCGGGCCCACCGCGGCACCGTCGACCACCTGGCCCGCATCCCGGACCGCGACTGGAAATGGGGCACCGCCACAGCCCGGCAGCGGCTGGCCCACCGGTTCGGCGTCGTCGCACGGATGACGGCCGAGCGGGCCGACCTGCGCGGTCTGCACCGGCTCTGCTCGGACCTGCGCCGGCGCATGCTGGAGCGGTGGCCGACGCTCAAGCCACTGCCCGCGCTGCGCCCGTAGAGCGGCCGCCCCGGACCGGCCCACCCGGACCGGCCCGTCCACTCAGGCCCGTCCGCTCAGGCCCGTCCGCTCAGGACCGGCCCGGCAGATCAGCCGAGGTGAGATCCCGTCTTCTCCAGGGCCTCGCGTACGGGCTGGTAGAAGGACTCGCCGCCCAGCAGGCAGTTGCCCCTGCCGCCCGAGGTCAGGCCCAGCGCGGTGTCCCCGTCGAAGAGCGCGCCGCCGCTGTCGCCGGATTCCGCGCAGATGCCGGCCTGGACCAGATCGTCGACCGGCCCTTCCTGGTAGTTGGCCGTCACCTCGACGGCGGTGACGTCCCCGGTCCGGACGTGCGTGCTGCTGCCGCTGCGCCGCACCCGCTCGCCCACAATGGCGTCGCCCACCTTGCCGATCGGCTGCAGGCTGCCGTTGTAGAGGTCCACCCGGCTGGGGTGGGCGATACCGGCGTCGGTGTACTTCGCGATCCCGAAGTCGTCACCGGGGAAGGAGCCGGTCTCCGTCACCGCGGTCTGTGGACCTCCTTGGGTGGCGGACCAGTTGCGCACGGCGTTGGCGCAGTGGCCGGCGGTCAGGAAGTACGGCCGGCCGTCCCGGATGACGTTGAAGCCGAGCGAGCAGCGCGCGCCGTTGCCCCAGACGGCGTTGCCGCCGGCGATCAGCGGCCGGAGCGTGCCCGCCGACTGTCTGAGGACGACCCGGTCGCCGAGCGAAGCGGTGACCTTTTTGAGCTGCACCAGGCGGTCGCCCTTGACCGTACGGTCGGCGACGACGACCACCTGGTTGGTCCTGGGGTCCATCGCCCAGGACGTCCCGGGGATGGTGGCCTTCTGCTTGAGGGTCGCACGAGCCGCATTCAGCGAGGTCAGGGAGTGCTTGACGATCTTGGCTTCGGCGCCGGCTCCACGGACCTTGGCCACGGCGGCCGTGGTGGTCACATTGACGATGAGCTTGTTGCGCGGCGCGTCGTAGTAGAAGCCCGCCGCGCTGGTTCCGAGGGCGGAGCTGATGGTCCTGGCACGCTGAGCGGCAGCGGTGGCTGACGGGGGCTCAGGGGCCGTGGCAGGGGCGGCCTGGGCACATTGCAGGGTGAGTGCGGCGGCGATCAGGACCACGGCCCCCGCACTGCCGAGGACGGTACGGGACTCAGATGCGCTGGTGTGCTTCAACTCAAGACCTCTGGTGTGGGAGTGGGGACTGCGGTGGATATCCGGGCCCGCCGGAGGCAGGCGTTTCCCTCCCCCTTGACCCAGCCGTGTCCGCGCCGCCCGGCCCTTCGCGCAGACCTTTCCCGCACACGGGCGGCGACGCATCAGTTCGCTCCTCTGTCGCGGTGCCGCTGTGACCGAGCACCCTGTGCACCGGAATGCGTTGCCTCGTCATATGCCCTGCCTTGAGGATGACCGGCGCCCAGGCAGCCGGTGTGCATGGCACGGCGGAATGCCGTCATTCTTTCCCGCGGCTGCTTCGTGCTCCACCCGCCCGGCCACGGGTCCGCAGGAATCACCTGTACGGCCGGGGCGCAGCCAAGGGGTGGCACGTGGGCCACCGCCGGATACGGGCATGGCCGCGAGCGGGACTTACGGCGTATCAGGGGTCTTCCCCCTGGGCCGTATGAGTGAAATCGGGTCACCTCCCTAGGCACGGGCGTGGAGCGGATGGGTCAATCGAGGTATCCGCGCGACGGGCCGCCCATTCCTCCGCACGGGCCGGATCAGTCCTTTCCATCGATCCCCCGGCGACCCCCTCCGCGCACCCCTGTGCGTCCGCGTGGTGGTCATGGGCCCGGTCGTTCCCGCAGGAGGCCACTCGTGCACGATCTTCCCGGACCGTCGTCCCCCTCCACCGCGACGGCCGGCCGCGTCGTCGGCCGCATCGGCACACCGGAGCCGTCGGCGCAGGGCGGTACACGAGCGGGCCGGCCCCGGCAGTTGCCGTCTCTGACCGGTTTGCGGTTCGCCGCTGCGGGCGGAGTCGTCTTCACGCACGGTTCGCTGATGTTCAACCCTCACCTCGCCCGGACCCTGGGGCCCGAGGTATGGGTCGGGGCGAGTTCGGTTTCGCTCTTCTTCATTCTGAGCGGCTATGTGCTGACGTATTCCGCCCGCCCGACCGACACCGCACGCGCCTTCTGGCGGCGCCGGGCCGCCAAAATCCTGCCCAATCACGTACTGACCTGGTGTCTGGTCATGGCCGCGCTCGTCTGCGCCGGAGGCACGGCAACGCACGGTTCCGGTTGGCCGGCGAACCTTTCCAGCCTCTTCCTGGTGAACACCTGGGTTCCCAGCCAGCGCTTTGTCTCCGCGGGTAACCCGGTTTCCTGGTCACTGGCCGCCGAAGGGTTCTTCTACCTTCTCTTCCCTATGCTGTTGCCGTATGTCGAACGCCTGTCACGTCGTGGACTGCTGATCGGTGCGGGAGGGGCCGTCGCGGTCGTCTGGATCTGCCCGGTGCTCTACGAGTTCGTCCTCAACCCGGGCAGCCCGTCATTTCCCGGATACTGGTCCTTGTACATGCTGCCGATCACCCGGCTGCCCGAATTCGTCCTCGGCATGATGCTGGCCCGTATTTCCATGACGGGAATGCGGATTCCGCGCATCGGTGTTCTCCCGGCCGCCCTGGGCGTCATCAGCACGATCGTGGTGAACGCCGCGTATCTCCCGCACAGCTTCCTGTACGCGGCCTCGACGGTGATCCCGCTCGCCACCCTCGTTCTCGCGACCGCCGAGCTGGACCTGCGCGGCAGAAAGTCGCTGCTGCGCACGCCTGTCCTGGTGTTCCTCGGTGAGATCTCCTACGCCATGTATCTCGTCCACTTCATGGTGCTGGGGTTGCTGTATCTGTCGTTGACGGGTCATGGATGGAGCAGCCTCGCCGTGGTCCTGGCCGGCCTGCCCGTCGTGCTGCTGACCTCGTGGCTGCTGTATGCGGGGGTGGAGCGGCCGTGTGTGCGCCGCTTCTCCGTGTCCCGCCGTGCCCGCCTCCGTGCCGCCACCGCGTAGTGCACCCGGGCGTTCCGCTCGGTGCGGTGCGCGCCCGGTCCCGGAGCGGCCCGGCGTGCCCCGCCCGCCCTCCGTACCGGTGGCAGCGCTCCCCCTCAGGACCACCTCGGAAAGAAGCCCCCCATGAGTATGCGAAGCGAGCAGATCGCCGCCCACCGGCCCCGTTACCAGGACGAGCTGGCACACGGGCTGGAGCGGTTCTTCGAGCCACGGCGCACCACGTGTCCCTGGTGCACCTCCTCCCGGCTGCGCGGGCGCCTGCGCACCACCGACCATCCCCAGCACAAGCCCGGTACGTTCGTACTCGACCAGTGCCGCAGTTGCGGTCACGTGTTCCAGAATCCCCGGCTGAGCGCGGACGGCCTGGATTTCTACTACCGGGACTGTTACGACGGCCTGGGCGAGGCGACGATGGCGCGGCTGGCCCGCTCGCCCCTCGCGGTGCGGCTCTACCGGGCCCGCGCCCGGGCGCTGCTCCCGTTCGGCCGCCCGTCACGGTGGCTGGACGTGGGAACCGGTCACGGCCACTTCTGCGCCGAGGCCCGGAAGATCCATCCGGGCACCCGGTTCCACGGGCTCGACTGGGGCGAGGGCGTCGAGATCGCCGCACGCAAGGGCCGTATCTCCCGGGCCTACCGGGGTTCCTTCGTCGGGCTGGCCGGTCAACTTGCCTGCCAGTACGACGTGGTGAGCATGCATCACTATCTGGAACACACCCTGGCACCACGGCAGGAACTGGCCGCCGCCCACACCGCGCTCCGGCCCGGCGGCCACCTGCTGGTGGAAGTGCCCGACCCGGAATCCGCCTCCGCCCGGTTGCTCGGCCAGTGGTGGGGACCGTGGCTCCAGCCGCAGCATCTGCACTTCGTCCCTCTGGACAACCTGTGCAATGCACTGGCCGAGCAGGGATTCACCGTCGTGGCCACCGACCGGCACGAGCCCCATGTCCCCACCGATCTGACGTCCGCGGCGGTGAACCTGCTCAAATCCGTCCTGCCGAGCGAGGATCTGCCCTGGCTGCCCCGCCGGCCGGAGCGGGCCAGCCGCTGGATCCGCGGGCTTTCCCTGCTGGCCGTCGCACCCGTGCTGCTCGTCCTCATCGGGCTCGATCTCCTGCTGGCGCCCTTCGCCCGGCGCACCCGGCTGTCCAACGCCTACCGGGTGATCGCACGCCGCGACTGACCACCGCGCCGGGGTGCCGCGAAAACGCCCGCGGGGAGGCCACCCGGCTCTCGTCCACCACACCACTGCGCGGGGTTCCCACGCGCTCGGCTCCACACGGAAATGCGGCGGTTACACCGCCGGAGTGAAGCCGGTCGCAGTCGGAATCATCGCAGCCGACGGAACGGGACACTGCCGACCATGCACATCCTGATCGCTACCGCGGGTTCGCACGGGGACGTCGCTCCTTACACCGGCCTGGGTGCCCGGCTGCATCGCGCCGGACACCGGGTGGTGATGGCCACCCATGCGCGCTCGGCCGAGCTCGTACGCCGCAGCGGCCTGGGCTTCCACCCCCTTCCGCTCGACCGGTACGCCACGTCCGGCACGGAGGACACGCGGGGGCACGGGCCGAGGAAGGGCGCCGGCCTCACCAAGGCCGAACAGCTGCGACTGGCACGGGAATTGGCGCCGGAGATGGCCGACGCGGTGACCGAGGCCTGTGCCTCGGGTGCCGAGGTCCTGTTGTTCTCCAGCAGCCTGGCCCCGCTGGGGATCGTGGCGGCGGAGGGTCTGCAACTGCCCTGCGCCGGGGTGTTCTTGCAGCCCCTGGAGCCCACCCGGGAGTTCCCGCCGGTCATCTTCGACGTGCCGTCGTGGGGACCACTCGCCAACCGGGCACTGGGACAGTGCGCACAGTCATTGCTGGCCCGGGCCTTTGCTCCCGGGGTGCGCCATCTGCAGCGCCGGCTGGGCGTGACACGGGAGGCACTGGAGCGGCGCCGGGCCACCTGGCCCGTCCACCACGGATTCAGTCCGGCGGTGGTTCCGCGGCCCGCCGACTGGCGTCCGGGAATGGAGGTGGCGGGGTACTGGTGGCCGTCGGAAGTCCCCGGCTGGACACCGGAATCCAGGCTGGCGGATTTCCTCCAGGCCGGTCCGGCACCGGTCTTCGTGGGCTTCGGCAGCATGACGCCCAGCGACCCAGAGCGACTGGGACGCCTCCTGGCACGTGCCTTGCGGCTCGCCGGGGTACGCGGTGTCGTCCAGTCGACCCGGGCGGGCCTGTCGGTCGAGGGGGACGACGTCCTGACGGTGGGCGAGGTCCCGCACGCCCAGCTGTTTCCGCAGATGGCAGCCGTCGTCCACCACGCGGGTGCCGGGACCACGGCGGCCGGCCTGCGCGCGGGCGTGCCGGCCGTCCCCGTTCCGATGATGCTGGACCAGCCCTTCTGGGCGTCACGGCTGACATCACTCGGCGTCAGCCCCGGGAAGATCCCCTTCCAGCGACTGACCGCGGAAAACCTCGCGGCAGCCGTGGGGAAGGCGGTGCGCGACCCCAGATACCGTCATCGCGCCCGCCAGGTGGCGGCGTTGCTCGGTACGGAGGACGGCGCCGGCCGGGTGCTGGCGGCCGTCGAGCGCGGGGCGGGAGGAGACCGCAGGGGCGATCAGGACCCGGGCCGCTGAGGCTGCCCCGGTGAGTCCACCGAGTCCAGGAAGCTCACCATCCGGCCGTTGACCGCGCCCGCGTGGTCGATCTGCGGCCCATGGCCGGTATCGGCGACGATCTCGACGCGGGCGCCGGGCACCAGGCGCGGGACACGCTCCTGCTGCCGTTGCGGGTGCACCAGCAGGCTGTGCTTCCCGAGCAGCAGGTAGAGCGGGGTGCGGATACTGCGCAGCTCGGCTTCGGTGAGGGGGAGCGGTGCGGGGCGGCGGATGCGATGGGCGCGCACGCCGAGCCGCACCATCGCGCGCAGTTCCGGCACCACCAGGACCGGCTGGTCGAGCCAGGCGGCGAGACGGGGACGCAGCGCCTTCGGGGCGCAGGTCGCGAAGAGGCTGACGAAGATCCAGACGAAGAACCGCAGGCCCACCTTCTCCAGGCCGCCCGGGTCCAGCAGGGTGACCGAGGCCAGTCGGCCGGGCCGGTGCAGCGCCTGGTTCAACGTGAGCCATCCGCCGTAGGAGGACCCGATGAGGTGGACCCGGTCGAGTCCGAGTGCTTCGAGCGCCTCGTCGAGCCACTGTGCGGCACGTTCGGGCTGATGGATCGGTTCACGCTGCACGCTGCGGCCCGGGTCGCCAGGGGTGTCGATCGCATAGACCGTGCGCTGCGCGCTCAGAGCGGCGACGTTCGGGTACCACTGCGATGAGTTGCCGCCGGCACCGTGCACCAGGACCACCGGAGTGCGGGAGGCGGCACCGGGCTCCGTCGGTCCGTACCGGTAGACGTGGGTGGTCCCGAAGCGGGTCTCCACGTCGCACTCCGCGTCCGGCGCCGGCCCCAGGGCGTAGACGGCGTCGCACGCGGCGAAGTACCGGTCGCGCACCGCCTCGTTCACATAGCGGCCGACGGCGGGGTTGTGGTCTTGCGTCTTGGTGCCGGGCACGGCAGGCCACCTCCTGACAGCGGATTTTAGTGATACCACCGTATCACCAAAGTGGTACAGCGGTACCATGTAGCCGATCCCGCAGGCCGGAACGGGACGAACGAGGCGGAGGGCACGGGCTGATGCCGAAGCGCGTGGACCACGAAGAGCGGCGCACCCAGATCGCCGAGGCGCTGGTCCGGGTCGCCGGACGGCGCGGTTTGCACGCGATCGGGATGCGCGATGTGGCGGCCGAAGCCGGGGTGTCCCTGCGGCTGGTGCAGTACTACTTCGAGACCAAGGAAAAGCTGCTGCTCCATGGATTGCAGCAGCTGACGACCGGGCTCGGTGCCCGTATCGCCGACCGGGTCCGGGCCGCCGGGGACGCCCCGGGACCACGCGGGATGATCGAGTCCATCCTCCTCGAAACGCTCCCCCGCGACGAGGAGAGCCGGACTTTCCACCTCGTCTACACCGCCTACGCCGTGCTCTCCGTGACGGACGAGGCACTGGCCGCCCAGCCGTTCATCGACGGCCCCAATGCCGCCGAGGACTTGGTGGCCGACCAGTTGGAGCGGGCGCGCGAGGCCGGTCTGACCCCGCCCGGCACGGACGTACGCACGGAGGCGATCAGCCTCCTCGCCCTGGCGGCGGGCCTCGGCACCAGCGTCCTGGTGGGCCAGCGCACCCCGGAGGCCGCAGCAGCGATTCTCCGCCACCACCTGGACCGGCTCTTCCCGGACGGTGAATGAACCGGCCCGGCAACCGGAGCCGCTGCCGCTGCCGCTGCCGGGACAATTACGTCGCCCCCCTGGCATCTGCCGTTGGCCTCGGCCTCGCGACCACCACCTGCAGACCATCGATGACCTGCCTGTCCGCTCGTCGACCTCGGTGTCAGCCCCCGCCGTACGAAGGCCGGTTCGGCGCTGCGGAACGTCCTCCACGAGTGCAGCCGCGGGCGGCAGACATGGTGCCTCGCCGTTGCCGGAGAACTGCGGGAACGGTGGCTGAAGGGCCGGGGCCGGCCCCGATGACGCCCCTGAGGAAGGAAGCCGCATGACGGCACCGGCTACTCCCCCCTGATGTGGGTGGCCGCCGGCGGGCACCACCGGACCGTCCGGCTCCTGCTCGAGGCGGATGCCGGTCCGGACGCGCGCCATCGCGGCCGGACGCCGTTGGTGGCGGCGGCCGAGCGGGGATCGATTGCGGTGGTGCGGGCTCTGCTGTGCCACGGCGCCGACCCCCGTCTCACCGATACGTGGGGCCGGACGGCACGGAACCTGGCCCGCGAACGGTGCGGCAAGGACATCGAGAGCGAACTGCGGGAGAGGGCGCGCGCCCCCCGGGACAGCAGGTGCGTGGTCCGGCGCAGCCCTCGCTCCGAGGGCACGGAGCTGGTCGAGGTGACCGTCAGCTCACCGGGCGGAAGGGGCGCGGCCCAGTGGCAGGGGGAAACGGGGCATGCCCTGATCGCCACACGTCTGCAGGACGCGCTGCGGGGCTGAGACGCGTCGGCCGGCTTTCACGCTTACGGGGACGCCGCCGAATATCCCTGCGTCGCGGCGGTGTGGGGAGTGCGTGCGGCATCGCCCCGGCAGCCGGACAGGGCGTGCGGAAGGAACGGACCCTCCGCAGATCCTCCGCGGCCGGCCCCTGCGCCTCAAGACCAACCTGCCGCCTCTGTAGAGTCATTGGCCTGGTGAGTACGACCAATCCTGGGAGAGTGGCATGGCCGACCGGCACCGGTTCCCGCCTTCGGACCGCGCGGACCGGGCGGACCGCGCCGGCCGGACCCTGGGGAGCCGACAGCTCGCCGCGATGCTGCCCGACCCGGCGGAGGCACGGCCGGCCTACCGCCACCTGGCCAGGGCGATCGGTGCGCTGATACTTGACGGACGCATCGCGCTGCACGTCAGGCTCCCCGCCGAACGGGAGCTGGCCACGGCCCTGCACACCAGCAGGGCCACCGTCACCGCCGCGTACGACCTGCTGCGCGAGAGCGGCTACGCGCACAGCCGTCAGGGTTCCGGCACCTGGACGGCCCTTCCGGAGGGCCGGGCCCCCAGCGGCATCGCACGGCTCCTCGGCCCCCAGGACACCGCGATCGACCTGGCCAGCGCCGCCCCCGGACTGCCGGAACAGGCGCTCCTCGATGCCCTCACCCAGGTCACCCCGCGGCTGGCCGAGCACGCGCACACCCCCGGCTACCATCCCTACGGCCTTCCGGAATTGCGCGCCGCCGTCGCCGAACGTTTCACCCGGCGCGGACTGGCCACCATGCCCGAACAGATCCTGGTGACCGCCGGCGCCCAGCACGCACTCACGCTCGTCCTGGGGTTGCTGTGCCGGCCCGGCGACCGGGTCATGGTCGAGAACCCGTCCTACCCGAACGCCCTGGAGGCCATGCGCCGCGCCCGGCTGCGCACCCTGTCGGTCCCGGTGACCGACACCGGCTGGGACATAGAGATCACCGAATCGACCTTCCGCCAGGCGATTCCCCAACTCGCCTACCTTCTCCCCGACTTCCACAATCCGACCGGCTGCCTCATGCCCGATGAGGAACGCGTCCGCATTCTGCGCGCCGCCGAGCGCTCCGGCGCCTGGCTGGTCGTCGACGAGACCCTGGCCGACCTCGCCCTCGATGTCCCCGCCCCGCCGCCGTTCGCCTCCCGCGCCACCCCCGGCGGGGCCGGCCAGGTCATCACCATCGGCTCGATGAGCAAGACCCACTGGGGCGGTCTGCGCATGGGCTGGGTGCGCGCCCCCGCCCGGCTCGTCACCGAACTCGCCGGCCAGCGAGTCGCCACCGACATGGGCGGCTCGGTGCTGGACCAGCTGCTGGCCGTCCCCCTCCTGGCCCGTGCCGGGGAACTGTTGCCGGCCCGTCTGGAACAGCTGCGCCGGCAGCGCGCCGCTCTGGCCGCGGCCCTGGCCGAACACCTGCCGCAGTGGACCTGGCAACTGCCGCCCGGTGGACTGTCGCTGTGGGTCGACCTCGGCGCGCCTCTCGCCTCGGCGCTGGCCGAACGGGCCCTGGACTACGGGGTGCGGATCGAGGGCGGTGCGTACTTCGGTGCCGATCCGGGCCTGTTCGAACAGCGCCTGCGCATCCCTTACACCACCTCGCCGGAGACCCTGCGCGAGGCCGTGCACCGCATGGCCGCCGCCCTCGCGGGAGGGCTTTCACCGTCGTCCGCCACCCGCCGGGCGCACTGGGTTGCCTGATTCGGGCACCGCCTTCCCTCAATGGGCACCGGCCTTCGAGCGGGCACAGCTTTCGGTCGGGCGCAGCTTTCGGTCGGGCGCAGCTTTCGGTCGGGTCCCTGGGGTATCGGCTCCTCCAGTCGGCTTGCTCCGCACCGGAGTTGGCGTGGTCCCGAGCAGCCGTATGTCGGCCCGCCGCCGCCAGGGCCCCCACGCCACAACTACTCCCCCTCACCACCTTTTAGTCTGATAATTACTTTCTTTCACACTTCGTCTGCATTGCGTAAAGCCTTTGGTGTCAGCCGCATAGGGAGGGCGTCAGGGGTGCATGGTCAGTGATGCCCGGCCATCGGCAGGGCATCTCGCACCATGGCTTCGCACCATGGCAATGCAGAAAGGCACGATCGATGACTGACGGATTCAAGCGCGCCCTGGCTCTCGGCGCCGCCACCGTTGCTCTCGCCGGAGGCACCCTCCTCTCCTCGGTGGGTCTCGCCTCGGCCACGCCGTCACACCACGGAGACCACACGACCACCCGACACGTCGACAGGGGGCGGTGCCACATGGTCCACGGACACTGGACCCGCACCTGGCACCCGGCCTGGCGTGACCGGCACGGCGTCCGCCACCCCGGCTACTGGACCCGCACCTGGCACCGGGAGCACCTGGTCTGCCACCGCCACTGATCCCTCCCGGCAGTAGTTGCCCGCAGCCGTTGAAGGGCCCCCGAGCAGACGCGTACTCGGGGGCCCACCCGCGTCCGGCTTCAGCGCACGCCGTGGGGCCGGAACTGGATGCTGATCCGCGGCCCCGCCGCACGGCTGGTCTTGGGGATCGCATGCTCCCAGGTCCGCTGGCAGGAGCCGCCCATCACGATCAGGTCGCCGTGTCCCAGCGGCCGCCGTACGGCGCCGCCGCCACGCCGCGGACGGAGCAGCAGATCGCGCGGCGCACCCACGGACAGGATGGCGACCATCGTGTCCGCGCGCCGGCCGCGGCCGATCCGGTCGCCGTGCCAGGCCACGCTGTCGCGGCCGTCGCGGTAGTAGCAGAGCCCGGCCGTGGTGAACGGTTCGCCGAGCTCGGCGGCGTAGTGGGCGGACAGCGCATCCCTCGCTTCGGCCAGCACGGGGTGCGGCAGGGCGTCGCCGGCCTCGTAGAAGGCGAGCAGCCGCGGCACGTCCACCACCCGCTCGTACATCCGCCGGCGCTCGGCCTGCCAGGGCACCTCGGCGGCGAGCTGCGTGAACAGGGCGTCGGCCCCGCTCAGCCACCCGGGCAGCAGATCGAGCCAGGCCCCGTCGCCGAGCTCGGTCCTGCGCACGCCGCGCAGCGGGCCGAGACGGACCTCGTCGGCCTGGTCGAAGAGCGAGCCTTGAAGGTGCGTTGCCATGCTTCCAGAGTACCCATTATTCGAATGCATGTTCTGTAGCGCGGTCTCACGCGTGGGCACTCCCTGCGCCAGGGATTGCGCTCCGGCAACGCTCCGCACACCCCGGCACCACCCGCCGCACCCGCCACCCCCGCCGCACCCCGGCACGCTCCGTCCGCGAGGCACGCCACCCGCCACGACCCGGCCTTGCCTCCCCGGGGCCACCGGGAGCAGGCTGAAGACATGGGCAACGGAGAAGGCCCTACGCTCATCACTTCGGTCCAGCGCGCCTTCCGCTTGATGGAGGCCGTGGGTGCCCACGAGGGCGGCGCACCGGCGAAACAGCTGGCACGCGAGACAGAGCTGCCGCTGGCCACCACGTATCACCTCCTGCGCACGCTGGCGCACGACGGGTACATCCGGAAGCTGGAGGACGGCGGCTTCGTCCTGGGCGACAAGCTGGACACCCTGCACGCCGGAGGACGGGGGCAGGCGCTGCTCAACCGGGTCCGGCCCGCCCTCACAGCGCTACGGGACGAGCTCTCGGCCGCCGCCTACCTGACCTTCTTCGAGGAAGGCGAGATCCGGGTGGCCGAGATCGTCGACGGCCCCCGGGCACCCCGGGTCGACCTCTGGGTGGGTTTCGAGGACGCCGGGCACGCCACGGCACTGGGCAAGTGCGTACTGCGCGAGCTGGACGACGAGGCCCGCGACGACTATCTGTCCCGGCACCCCCTGGCCGACCTCACACCCCGCACCATCACCGGACGGGCCGAACTGCTGCGCAAGCTCGACACCCTGCCCATGGCACCGCTCGTGACGGACATGGAGGAGTACGCGCTCGGGACGATCTGCGTCGCGGTGCCGGTCTACAGCGGCGAAACCCTCGGATCCCTCGGCGTATCGCTGCGGGCGGACCACATCTCGCGCATCGAGGAGATCCGCAGCCGGCTGCTTCCGACAGCGAGCCGCGTGACCAGGGGACTGTCACTCACTATGTGAAATCCCGGCCCTTGCCACTCCCTCACAGATGCCGCTTTCCTTGATGAAACGGACATTTTCAGACGCCAGTGCCCCCAGCGCAGGCCCTGAGCAGGGAAGCGAGCCGCGGAACCGTACATGCGCCAAGCCCGGACCCATCACCACGACCGCCTGCCGCGGTGGCAAGCCCCCCAGCCGCTCTCCACGCTGCGGACAGCGGTCCGCCGGACCGCCCCGCCCCGGGGTGACACACCGGCCCGAGCGGCAGACACCCGCCACCACTACACCTCCTGCCTGCCGGTTCTGATCATCGCGGCCGTGACGGTCCTCGCCTTTTCCGGCGGAACCGGTATGAGCTGGCTGCCGCTGCTCGCCGTGGGCCCCGCGCTGGCCGCCGCCACCAGCGGGCCGTGGGGAGTGCTCCGCGTCGGTGTCCTGGCCGTGGCACTGGGTGCGGCGCTCGGCCTGCACGACGGTGCGCCGGGCAGCGACCAGGCGATCGTGCTGTCCACGCTGTCCGCCGTGACGCTGGCCAGCAGTCTGGCCGGTGCCCTGCGCAGGCGTCGAGAGCAGGTGCTGGCCGCCGTTCGCTCGGTCGCCGAGGCCGCTCAGCACGCCTTCCTCAAACCCGTGCCGGCGACGGTCGGGCCCTTCCAGACGGCGGTCCACTACAGCGCCGCCGCTGCCGAGGCCCGGATCGGCGGGGACCTCTACGCCCTGGTGCCGACGCCGCACGGGGTCCGGCTGATCGTGGGCGACGTGCGCGGCAAGGGGCTGCCGGCGGTGGGCATCGCCGCGCTGGTCCTGGGCGTGTTCCGGGAAGCCGCCTACGACGAGCCGGATCTGATCGGTGTCGTCCACAGGATCGAACGCAGCCTGGCGCGCAACCTCGGTCCGGACGACTTCGTCACCGCGGTGCTGGCCGGATACCCCGAGGCCGGCCGTATGGAGCTGGTCAACTGCGGGCATGCCGCTCCGCTCCTGGTCCACGACTCGGGTGTGCTGCCCGTCGAGCCCATCCGTCCGGCTCCGCCGCTCGGTTTGCGTGCCCTGGCCGACGAGGCCCCCGGCCTCCAGGAAATCGCCGTGCACGAAGGGAATCAGCTGCTCTTCTACACCGATGGCGTGACCGAGGCCCGGGATCACAAGCGTCGGTTCTACCCGCTCGTGGAGCGGCTGTCGCAGCACATTTCACCGGAGCCTTCGCGCACTCTCGCCGCGCTTCACGAGGACCTGCTCGCGCATGTGGGCGGCGAGCTGCACGACGACGCCGCCATGCTCCTCCTCCGGAAGACGGCCGACGCCCCCTCGGCGGTCCCGGACGCGCCGGACCCGTCGGCCGGACGGCAGCCCTGCCCTCCGGTGGCCGCCGAATAGGAGCACCCCCGGGGTGTGCGATGTGGCGGCGCCCCGGGAGGCGGGAACCGGTATGAGCTGAGTACGGTCGATCGTGTGGGTGTGCCTGATCGACACGCCCTAACGGCACCGTCTTCACCTGCCGACCCGAACGGCCCACAGCACCGTACGCACGTACTGAGGAGCGCTTCGCATGTCGAAACCACCGCTTCCCGATGAGGCAACCACCCTGTTGAGCAAGCCGAATCCGGCCGTCATCACGACGCTGCGGCCGGATGGGCAGCCGGTGTCCACGCCCACCTGGTACCTCTGGGACGACGGCCGGATCCTGGTCAACATGGATGAGGGCCGCAAGCGGCTGGAGCACGTCCGCAACGACCCCCGCGTCACGCTGACCGTGCTGGACGAGGGCAACTGGTACACGCACCTCAGCATCATCGGCCGTGTCGCCGCACTCCGTGACGACGAAGGGCTCGCCGATATCGACCGGCTGGCACAGCAGTACCTCGGCAAGCCGTACCCGCAGCGGGACCGCCGCCGGGTCAGCGCCTGGATCGAGATCGACCGCTGGCACGGCTGGGGCAGCATGAAGGACAGCAGCCAGCCGGGCTGACGCCGCCGCCGGGCCGCGGACCGCAGGCGTGTATGCCCCAGCCGTCGTCCCGGCAGCGACAGGTGCCTTCACCGCCCGGCCAGGAGCCCCTTGCGCAGGGTGGTGCACACGCGGGTCAGCAGGCGCGAGACATGCATCTGGGAGAGGCCGAGCTCCGCACCGATCTCGGACTGGGTCATTTCCTCCCCGAAGCGCAGCTGGAGCAGGGTGCGTTCGCGGTCGTCGAGCTCGGCCAGATGCGGCTTGAGGGCCTGGATGTCTTCCGCCAGGGCGAGGGCGGGATCTTCGGCGCCCATGAGGTCGGCGACGAGACCGGTGGTCTGCTGCTTGCCGCCGCCTGCTTGGACGGGGCGGTCTATGGAGTCGCTGTCGTAGCCGTTGCTGGCCACGAGCCCTTCCGCCACCTCGTCCTCCGCCAGATCGAGGCGGGCGGCAAGTTCGGCGACGGACGGCTCGTGGCTGCCCTCGCTCTCCAGCTCTTCCCTGGCACGGGCGAGGTCGATACGGAGTTCCTGCAGGCGCCGCGGCACGCGCACCGACCAGGTGGTGTCACGGAAGAACCGCTTGATCTCGCCCTGGATGTAGGGGACGGCCAGCGTGGTGAACTCCACGTCACGGGAAGGGTCATAGCGGTCGATCGCCTTGATCAGACCGATCGTGCCCACCTGCAGGACGTCCTCCATGGACTCCTGGCGGCTGGAGAAGCGCCGGGCGACATAGCGCACCAGGGAGAGATTCATCTCGATGAGGGTGTTGCGCGCGTACTGGTACTCGGGGGTTCCCTCCTCCAGTTCCTGCAGCCGCAGCAGGAACTGCTTGGACAACTCCCGTGCGTCGGACGGCGCGACGCGCAGCGGAGCCTGGATCCGCGGCAGCACCGACGGGGCCGGCGCGGCACACTCCTGCGGGGTGGTCTCCAACTCCGTTCCCACGTTCATGGTGCTGTTGCTGCTCATGCTGCTGGCTCCCGCCTGTTGCTGAGCCCCCGTCACCTGCTCCCCTACCCGCCGCGGCCACAGGCATGTCAGGGCGTCCTGTCTTGTCCGGCCCGGCCGTAGGAGGCAGCCTCCGGCGGCTCGTGGTCCATTGTGGCCCGCTGGAACGCGGCCTGGGTCTCGGCGAATCGCGGGAGATCGGAACGGAATCCCGTTGCGTGAGCGACGCCGTCATGCCATCCTCTTCTTAACGCAACAATCGTAGCAATAAGCGTCACTGGGGGAAGAGCCGCCGATGTCCCGCCGCGCCATTTCGTTCGAGGAGATCCCGGTCTCCGACGCCAGCTCAGGTCCCTATGCCCTCACCCTGGGCCCCGATGATGCGCTGTGGTGCACCCTGGTCCACGCCGGGGAGATCGCCCGGCTGGCACCGGGCGGGCAGCTCGATCGCCATCCACTCGACTCCGCCGGCTGCGGCCCCTCCCTCATCACCTCGGGGCCCGATGGGGCGCTGTGGTTCACGCGTAGCCAGGACCATCGGATCGGACGGATCACCGTGGACGGGAAGGCGACCTCGTTCCCCCTCCCGAGTTCCGGCAGCGGCCCCTTCGGGATCGTGGCCGCCGGCGACGGCGCCCTGTGGTTCACCCAGCTGCACACCGACCGCATCGGGCGTATCGACACGGACGGCCGGGTGACGGAGTTCCCACTGCACCTGCGCGGCGCCTTCCCCTCAGCCATCACGACCGGCCCCGATGAAGCCCTGTGGTTCACCCTCAACCAGGCAGACGCGATCGGTCGCCTCGGTTTCGAGGGCGACCTCACCCTCCACTCGCTGCCGACCGCGAACGCCGCACCGGTCGGCATCACCTGCGGAGCGGACGGCGCGCTCTGGTTCGTCGAGATAGGCGCCGGCCGGATCGGCCGTATCACCACGCAGGGCCGGATCGACGAGTTCCCGCTGCCGGACCCGGCGTCCCGGCCCCATGCCATCGTCGCCGGCCCGGCCGGTGACTGCTGGTTCACCGAATGGGGCGCGGGCCGCATCGGATCCATCACTCCCGACGGCCATATCGAGGAGTACGACCTCCCGAGCCCCGCTTCGGAACCGCACGGCCTGGCCTTCGGAGCTGATGGCGCCCTCTACGTGGCGCTGGAAATCGGAGCGATTGCCCGCATGGTGCGGTAGGCACACCGCGGTGTCGTGCTCGGCATGCTCCCTCTCGGTGTCACTATCGAGAGACAAGCATCGCCGCCGGGAGCAGGGGCGACCGACGGTGCCACGACATGGACAGCCCACGGGGCGAAGGCTCTGCGAGCCGCAACCCGAGGAGAGGTGCCTGAATGAGCAGTGCAGCTGCCCGGGCCCGGATGCTGGGTGACCTGATCACCGCCAGTCACGTGATCACGCTGGAGCAGGTGCCGGACCTGGTCGTCAAGCACGCGGCCCGGGTCGGCTGGCCGGGGGTGCTGATCTACCTGGCCGATCTGCAGCAGGAAGTGCTGTGCCTGCTTGCCGGTGAGGGGCCCGGTGCCGGCGGCGGCCCGGAGGCACCGCCGGACGTGGTGCGCATGGAAGGCACCCTCGCCGGGCGGGCGTTTCAGACCGGGGCCATTGTCGCGAGCCCCACCCCCGGGGCCGAGCAGTGGTGGGTTCCGTTGCTCGACGGCACCGAGCGACTGGGCGTGCTGCGCGCCTCCGGCCCCCCGGGCACGGAGATGGACTCCCAGGCGGCCCTGGATCTGCGCAACCTCGCCGGGCTGATCGCGCTGATGATCGTCAGCAAACGGGGGGCGAGCGACACCTATGCCCGGCTGGTGCGGCGCCGGAGGATGAATGTGGCCGCGGAGATGGAGTGGCGCATCATGCCGCCGAGGACCTTCGCCACCGACCGGGTGCTGGTCAGTGCGGTGATGGAGCCCGCCTATGAGGTCAGCGGCGATGTCTTCGACTACGCCATCGCCGGGGAGACCGTGCACCTGGCACTCTTCGACGCCATGGGCCACGACACGGCCGCCGGGCTGACAGCGAGCCTCGCGGTCGCCGCCAGCCGCAACCGGCGCCGGCAGAGCCCAGGAATCCTGCAGATCGCCGAAGCCGTGGAAGACGCGCTGGTGGAACAGTTCGGGTGCAGCCGCTACGCCACGGGCATTCTGGCCGAGCTGAACACCGGGACCGGGCTGCTGACCTGGACCAGCGTCGGACACCCTCCACCGGTCATCATCCGCAAGGGCCGCACCGCCCTGAGCCTGACCTGCCCGCCCGCCCCTCCCATGGGCACCGATCTGGGCCTGCCGCCCACCGTGGTCCGAGAACAGCTGGAGCCCGGCGACCGCCTGCTGCTCTACACCGACGGCATCACCGAAGCCCGTAACCACGAAGGCCGGGAATTCGGCCTGGCGGGCTTCACGGACTTCCTCATCCAGCACCACGCCGACGGGCTGCCCGTCCCGGAGACCCTGCGGCGCCTGATCAGGCGTCATCTGGCCTACCACGGCGGCCGGCTCAACGACGATGCCACGGTCCTGCTGCTGGAGTGGAACGGCCCCACCCCCTACCGCCCAGCCCGGGTCGAAGCCCTCGCCGGGCTCCCGGAGCACACCACCGAAGACCCGCCCCTGGCCACCCCCTGGAGCACACCCACCAGAGACGTCCTGTGAAACGCCGGGGCCGCCACGCGCCAGGGGTCTCCTGGCTTGCGGCGACCGGAGTGTGTCGCCGACGGCGGGGCAGAAGTATTCCGCTCTCGTCGGTCCTGGAGACCGGCCGGGTGCGCCCCCGACGGCGGGGCAGAAGCCCTCTGGAGGTCACACATGCCATCGACTCTTGCGGTACCGCACATCGGACGACGCACCGCCCGTCGCGCCGCGCGCGGCTCGGCGGTCCGGGCCGCGGCACGCGGTGGGTTCGCGGCCCGCGGCGTGATCTACCTCCTCGTAGGGGTACTGGCGCTGCGGATCGCGATCGGCGACCCCGGTGAGCAGGCCGACCGGGGCGGAGCGCTGGCGGAGATCGCCGCCCGGCCGTTCGGCGGCGTGCTGATATGGGCGCTCGGTCTGGGACTGGCCGGGATGGCGCTGTGGCGCCTGTCCGAGGCGGCCTTCGGTGCGGCAGGGCCCGACGGGCACAAGGCCGGAACGCGACTGTTGTCGCTCTTCCGTTGCGTCTTCTACGCCGTGGTGTCCTTCTCCGTGCTGTCCTTCGCGGCGGGGACGAAGGGCAGCGGAAGCGGGTCGAGCGACCAGCAGTCCCGGGACGCCACGGCCACGGCGCTGGAGCTGCCCGGCGGCCCCTGGCTGGTGGCCGCCGCGGGGGTGGGCATTGCCGTGGCCGGAGTCTGGATCACGGTGCGGGCCATTCTGCGCAGGTTCCACAAGCACCTCAACAGGAGCGGCATGTCACGGTCCACCCGGCGCGGTGTCGATGTGCTCGGCGTCTCGGGTGGCATCGCCCGCGGTGGCGTGTTCACGCTCGCCGGCGTCTACGTCGTCAAGGCCGCGGTCGCCTACGACCCCGGCCGCGCCAAAGGCATGGACGATACGCTCCGTTCCTTCGCCCACACCCCGGCCGGTCCCTGGCTGCTGGCCGCGATCGCCGCGGGTCTGGCGCTGTTCGGTGCCTTCTCGTGCGCGATGGCCCGCTGGCGGGACGTCTGATCCTGCGAGGCCTGCCCCCACGTCCCCGGAATCCTCTCCGCAAGTCCCGCACAGCTACCCCACGACACACCTCCACTCCACGGACCGCCCGCACCCCACGACACACTCCGCCCCACGACACATCCCACTGCACGTCAGGAGCTCTCTTCGGATGACCGAGACCCATCAGAATGCCCCGGCCGCACGGGCCGTCTACCGTGCCGAGGCTTTTGTGCGCAACGGCCGCTGGCACCTCGAAGTCGCCAGCCTCGACAGCGAACCCGACACCGGCGACACCGAAGCCCTGCTCGTCACGCTGTGGCCCGTCGAAGAGGCCCCGAACGGCAGCGACTTCCCCGCCGCCTCCCTCGTCGCGCAACTGCGCGACAGTGGCTTCGAACTCGCCGGCCCCGGTAGGGGTACCGGCTGGACGCCCACCGGCGACCGGGACCGTTACACCGCCTCCTGCTACGCGACGGACGAGACGACCTGACGTGGCGCCGGCATAGGTGGCACCGGAGGGGCGAGCCGGATTCCGCCCCGCCCCTCCGGGCCGTCGGTCAGCCGGTCTGCAGGGTGGCGTCGTCGATGACGAAGCTGGTCTGCAGGCTGGAGTCCTCGGTGGCGGTGAAGGTCAGGGTGATCCGCTGTCCGAGGTAGGGGGTCAGGTCCAGGGTCCGCTGGGTGTAGCCGCTCGATGCCGCGGTGTTGGAGAGGGTCGTCAAGGTGGTGCTGCCCACCTTGACCTTGAAGGTGTCGTAGGCGACCCGGTCGGTCTCCTCGGTGTCGATGTGCAGCCAGTAGGTCAAGGTCGCCTTGCCGCATCCGGCGGGCACGGTCACCGACTGGTTGAGAGTGTCGGTGGCGGCGGAGCCGTAGCCGCCGAGCCAGGCGAACCTGCTGCCGCTGTGGGCGGACTGGCCCGCCTGGGCGCCGATCGCCCCGGTGTCGCCCGTCCAGGGAGTGGTGCCGTTCTCGAATCCGCCGTTGACGAGCAGCTGTTGGGCGGTGCAGCCTCCGGTGCCCTTGATCGTCAGGGTGTACGGCGTGCTGTGGGTGACGGACCCGGTGCCGGTGACGGTGAGGGTGTAGGTGCCGGGCGGCGCGCTCGATGTCGTGGCGAGGGTCATGGTGGAGCTGCCGCCGGAGGTCACCGAGGCGGGGCTGAAGGAGACGGTCACACCGGCCGGAGCGCCCGAGGCCGACAGGGCCACCGTCTGCGGGGACCCGCTGGTGGTGGCCGTGGAGAGGGTGCTGGTGACCGAGCCGCCGGGGTCCACGCTGCCGGTGGCGGGGCCGGCGGTCAGGGAGAAGTCGTTCGCCGGGGTGGTGTCGGCGACGGCGAGCTTCCACAGGGTGGCGGCGATGCCGTCGACGCTGTGGTTCAGTCCGGTGGTGTTGATGTTGCTGGTGGTGTCGCAGGACTGGTGGTAGCAGGAGTCGTAGGCGCGGCTGGCGGTGCCGCCCCACTTGGCCGCCTGCGCGGAGGTCTTCCGGGCACTGGCGCCCATCGCATATCCGGAGGTGGGGATGCCCGCCTGCTCGAAGGAGTAGTCGTCGGAGCGGCCCGCCCCCTCGGTGTTCTCCTCGGGCTGGAGGCCCAGGGAGTCCCAGTACGCCTTCATCGGCTGGGCGGCCGCCGAGGTCAGGTGGTTGATGAAGTAGCCGCCGTTGAGCGAGGCGATCATGTCGAAGTTGTAGTACGCCTTGATCTTCGACCGCTCGGTGGAGGGGAGGGAGTTGACGTAGAAGTCGGAGCCGTTGAGGCCCTGTTCCTCGTCGGTCCACCAGGCGAACCGGGCACGGGCCGCCATGGCGGGGTGCTGCTGGGCGAGGGTGAGTGCCGTCTCCAGCAGCGCGGCGGAGCCGGAGCCGTTGTCGTTGATGCCGGGCCCCGCCCCGACGCTGTCGAGATGGGAGCCGAACATGTACACCTTGGTGGCGTCGCCCTGCGGCCATTCGGCGATCAGGTTGGGCCCGGCCCCGGTGGCGCAGCCGGAGGTGCAGGGCTGCTCGGTGACGGTGTAACCGGCCGCCTGGAGCTTGGCCTTGGCGTAGGCGACCGAGTCGCGGTAGCCCTGGCCGCTGGATTTGCGGGTGCCGCCGTTGCGGGTGGCGATGGCATTCAGCTCGGTCAGGTGCGCCTGGACCTTGGCCACATCGATGTCGGGGGCGTCGGCGGCCCGGGTGCGGGCGGTGGCCGGGCCGTGGTGCGCGGCCCGGTCGACGGCCGGTATCGCCGTGCCGGGCGGATGGAGCGGCGGGCCGGCCTGCGAGGCGGCCGCGGCGGTGGGGGCGAGGGTCAGCACGGCGGCTTGGAGGGTGGCGGCGAGGGCGACGCCGGCCACCGCGAGTCTTCGTAACACCATGGCTCCTTGAGGGGTAGGGAGTGCTACCGACGGAGGTTCTGGTGGAGCGCCGGGCCGTGGCGGCGTCTCGTTGGGCCGGCCTCGGCCACGTGGGGCGGCGTCAGCACGGGGCGAGAACGGCATGTCCATGACCCAGGCCGCCGTACCATCACACCGCGGCACCCACCGCGTCAACGGATGTCCCGGCGCAGCGCCGTGTTTGTCGAAAAACGGCAGGTGGCGCCCGATAACCGGGCACTTGGCCGGGTCCGCGGACGGTTTCGGAGGCCCCGGGCACGTCCCGGGCAAGCCCCGGGCACGACGAACCCCCGCCTTGCGCGAGGCAGGACGGGGACGGTCGACGGCGTGCGGCACGGGCGCGGGGCCCGTCCGGTACCTACAGGAAGCTGACGTTCTGGGCCAGGGCGAGCCGGCTGGAGTAGTTGATGGTGTTGGTGGCGGAGCGCATGTAGGCGCGCCAGGCGTCGGAACCGGACTCCCGGCCGCCGCCGGTCTCCTTCTCCCCGCCGAAGGCCCCGCCGATCTCGGCGCCGGAGGTGCCGATGTTGACATTGGCGATGCCGCAGTCGGAGCCCTCCGCGGACAGGAAGAGCTCGGCCTCCTGCTGATCGCGGGTGAAGATGCTGGACGAGAGGCCCTGCGGGACGTCGTTGTGCAGGGCGATGGCCTCCTCCAGGGTGTCGTAGGTCTGCACATACAGGATGGGGGCGAAGGTCTCCTCGCGGACGACGTCGGTCTGTGCGTCGACGCGGACGAGGACCGGCTCGGCGTAACCGGCCCGGGGCGCGGCGTCGGCGAGGCGCCGGTTGCCGCCCGCGAGGATCTTGCCGCCCTCGGCCTGGGCCCGGGTGAGGGCGTCCTGCATGGCGTCCAGGGCCGTGGTGGAGATCAGCGGTCCGACGAGGGTGCTCTCGTCGAACGGGTCGCCGATGGGGAGCTTCCGGTAGGCGGCGGTCAGCCGGGCGATGAGGGTGTCGGCGATGTCCCGGTGGACGATGAGACGGCGCAGGGTGGTGCAGCGTTGGCCCGCGGTGCCGGCCGCGGCGAAGACGATGCCCTGCACGGCGAGGTCGAGGTCGGCGGAGGGCGCGACCACGGCCGCGTTGTTGCCGCCGAGTTCGAGCAGGCTGCGCCCGAAGCGGGCGGCGACGCGCGGGCCGACCTCGCGGCCCATGCGGGTCGAGCCGGTGGCGCTGATCAGCGCGATACGGGGGTCGTCGACAAGCTTTTCGCCGGTGGTGCGGTCGCCCAGCAGCAGGCGGTGCACGTCGCGTGGGGCGCCGACGTCCTCGGCGGCCTGTGCCAGCAGCCGGTCGCAGGCCAGGGAGATCAGCGGGGTGAGCTCCGAGGGCTTCCAGATCACGGTGTCACCGCAGGCCAGCGCGACGGCGGTGTTCCACGACCACACCGCGGCGGGGAAGTTGAACGCGGAGATGACGCCGACCACGCCCAGCGGGTGCCAGGTCTCGGCGAGGCGGTGGCCGGGGCGCTCGGAGGCGATGGTGCGGCCGTAGAGCTGGCGGGACAGGCCGACGGCGAAGTCGCAGATGTCGATCATTTCCTGGACCTCACCGAGCGCCTCGGAGCGGATCTTGCCCGCCTCGATGGTGATCAGGTCGGCCAGCTCGCCCTTGTGGTCGCGCAGCAACTCACCCAGGCGGCGGACGAGTTCACCGCGACGGGGCGCGGGGGTGGTGCGCCAGGTGAGGAACGCCTCGCGGGTGGCGGCGATGGCCTCCTCGGTGTCGGCGGCGGTGGCCGCGCGCAGGCCGAAGAGGTCGTCACCCGTGATGGGGCTGCGGGCCGAGAAGTCGTCGCCGTCCGGGACGGTGACGCCGAGGGCGGCGAGGCTGTCGCGGGCACGGGTGCGCAGGTCCTCGGTGGTGGGGAGGGTGGTGCTGGTCATGATGCTCCTCTGGGGGTTGAGTGGTGTCGAAGGGTGCTGCGCCCGAAACGGGCGGCGGGCCGGGGGTCAGACGGGCGTGCCGTCGAGTCCGAGTTCCCGGGCGGCCTGCGCGAGGGAGCGGTTCTGCTGCTCCTCGTAGAGGTCGAACGGATCCAGGACGTCGCGGCCGAGGACGCCGGAGAGCCAGGCGCTGTCGTAGGCGGAACCCTGCTGGTCGCTGTTCCTGGAGCCCTCGTCGCTGAGGTTGGACTGGAAGATGCCGGCCGCGGAGCGCGGCAGGAAGTCCTCGTAGACCAGCGGTTCGGCCCGGAGCCAGCCCTGTTCCAGCAGGTCACCGAGCCCGGCGGGCGGGCGGCTGCCGTCACGTGGGCGCTCCGGCGCCACGTGGTAGGTGAAGTGCGCCAGGCCCGCCGCGGCCAGCCCCTGCTCGGTGTCGGGCAGTTCCTCCGCCCACAGGCGGCGGGCGAGTGCGGCCCGGTCGGCAGGGGGCAGACCGGCGGCCCGGTCGTCGACGCGGGCGAGCAGCCGGTCGTAGCGGGCCCGGCCCTCGCGGCTGAGGGCGATACCGCGGGCTTCGACCTCACCGAAGCGCACCCGCAGGGATCCGCTGATCACGCTGCCGTCCGGGGTGCGCATCGCGCGGGGCTCGGCGAGCGCCCGGAAGGAGGTCTGGCGCAGCAGGACGTCGGGACCCTTCCAGCGGGGTGGGCCCTGGATGGTGTCGATCATCTCGATGCCGCGCTCGGTCATCCGCCGGTAGAGCTCGTCGATGTCCAGGACGCGGGGGGTGAGGTGGTTGATGTGGGTGCTGCCCACGCCCCCGATGTCCGCGGCGACGGCGGAGATCCGTTCCAGGGTGGCGTACCACGCCTGGTCGACGGGCTCGGGGGAGAGTTCGAAGGCCTGCACGGCGAGGTGGAGGAACCGTTCGGCGTCCGCTTCGGGCAACTCCCCGGCGCTTTCCGCGCGGTCGGCGAGGGCGAGCAGTTCCGGGGGGAAGAGCCGGCGGGCGGCGAGGAAGTTCTCCAGGCGGGCGCGCAGGTCGGGGTCGAAGAACCGGGGGTCGGCGGGGGTGAGCAGGGAGGTGAAGACGCGGAAGGGATTACGGGCCAGTTCCCCGGCGTCGACGGGGCGGAAAGCGGTCGACACGACGGGGATCGCGCTGGCGGCGGCCTCCCGCAGATCGTAGAAACCGACCGGGTACATCCCCAGGGCGCCGAAAATACGGGCGACCTGGCGCATTTCCTCCGGAGAGCCGACGCGGATGGCGCCGTGCCGCTCCGCGGTCACCCGGCCGATGGATCCCAGGCGCTCGGCATCGGCGCCCTGTGCCCGCAGCACGTCCTCGTTGACCTCGCGGGAGACGTCCACGAGCGTGGTGTAGGCGGGCACCTCCCGCCCGTACATGTCCGAGAGCCGCTGGGCGAACGCGGCGCGCAGTTGCCACTGGCTGATCATCGGCAGGTCGTCCTTCCGTCGGGGGGATTCACACCACGTGGATTTCGGGGCGGATCTCGGCACCGGCCGTGAAGCGGTCGGCGCTGAAGGGGGTGACGTCGACGAACGGTGTGCGCTCCAGGTAGAGGTCGCGCACGATCTCGCCGACGGCGGGGGCCTGCAGGAAGCCGTGGCCGGAGAACCCGGTGGCGTACAGGAAGTTGTGCGGCGCGCCGGCCCGTCCGATCAGTGCGTTGTGGTCCGGGGTGACCTCGTACAGTCCGGCCCAGCCGCCGGTGGTCTCCATCCCGGCGAGGGCGGGCGCCCTGCGCCGTGCGGCGGCACGGAAGAGTGCGAGCCAGTCCGGGGTCCAGGTGGTGTCGAAGCCCTCGTCCTGTCCGGGGTCGGCGAGGCCGAACAGCAGGCCGTCGTCGCTGTTGTGGAAGTAGGCGGTCGAGGCGAAGTCGATGGTGAAGGGGATACGCGGGGCGGGCGGCGCGAGCGGCGCGGTGAAGGCGAGCTGGCGGCGCACCGGGCGCACCGGGAGGTGGACGCCCGCCATCTCGCCGAGCCGCGCGGACCAGGCGCCCGCGGTGCAGATGACCGTGGAGCAGGCGATCCGGCCGTGATCGGTGTGGACGGCCGTGACCCGGTCACCGGCGGTATCGAGGCCGGTGACGGTGGTGTGCGTGGCGAACGTGACGCCCGCGCCCGCGGCAGCGCGCGCATAGCCCTGGACGGCGAGTTGGGGACGGGCGTGGCCGTCGGTCGGGGAGTAGGCGGCGGCCACCAGCCCGTCGGTGCTGACGTAGGGACACAGCCGCTGTGCTTCGTGGGGGCCGATCATGCGGCTGGGTACGCCGAGGCCGTTCTGGAGGCGGACGGCGGTCTCGAAGTCCGCGGCCTGCTGGTCGCTGGTGAGCAGGAAGAGATAGCCGACGCTGTCCAGCCGGATGTCCGCGCCGGGACGCTGTTCGAAGTCCTGCCAGGCGCGCAGACTCCTGCTGCCCAGGGCGATGTTGAGCGGGTCGGAGAACTGCGCCCGCACTCCGCCGATCGGTTTGCCCGAGCTGCCGCCGGCCAGCTCGCCGCGCTCGATGACGACGACGTCGGACACCCCGGCCTCGGCCAGGTGGAACGCGATGCTGGTGCCCATCACACCGCCGCCGACGATCACGACGTCGGCGGTCGGCGGCACGGTGCGGGAGGTGGATGACATGGACAAGAGGCCGATCCCTTCCGGAGGCCGGCGCCTGCGCCGGGGGCATCCGTCCGGCGCAGGCGGGGCTGTCAGTGCATGGCGAGAAGAGCTGATCAGCTAGCTGCCCGTCATCGTGCAGCACTCCAACCTTTGACGTCTACGAACAGTTAGTACGTCCGATCTATTAGGATCTCTATATGGACTGGACGAGTGCCCAGCTGCGGTCCCTGGTGGAGCTGACCAGGCGTGGAACGATCACCGCGGCGGCCCAGGCCCTTGGATACACGCCCGGCGGCGTCTCCCAGCAGATCGCCGCGCTGGAGAAGGCCGCGGGCACGGAGCTGCTGCGGCGGGTCGGGCGGCGGGTGGAGCTGACCGATGCCGGCCGCACGCTGGCGTGTCACGCCGAGCGGATCCTGTCGACGGAGGCGGAAGCCGTCGAGGCTCTGGAGCGCACCCGGCACGAGATCTCCGGGGTGCTGCACGTCGGGCTGTTCGCCACGGCAGCCGCGGAGATCCTGCCGCCGGCGCTGCAGGAGGTGCGCCAGGTCCATCCCCGGCTCGCGGTGCACAGCCGCGATATGGAGGTGGACGAGGTGCACGACGCGGTCGCGTCCGGAGCGGTGGACCTGGCGCTCGGCCTCGATTACCCGGATGTGCCCCTTCCGCGGGAGCCCGCCCTGCAGGTGCGGCAGCTCTACCGCGAGCGGTTCTCGCTGGCGGTACCTGCCGGGTCGATGGCGGGCCGGGAAGTGATCGGCCTGGCCGATACGCAGGACCTGGGGTGGATCCTGCCGTCCGCCGACAGCTACTACGGCCGTGCGGTGCGCACGGCCTGCCGGCGCGCGGGCGTCGAACCCCGGGTCCAGCACGAGGTCACCGACACCGCGGCCACGCTGGCACTGGTCGAGGCGGGGATCGGGGTGAGCACGGTGACGGATCTGATGCTCGGTCTGCGCGCCTCCCGCCTCGATGTCGTACGGCTGCGGGAGAAGGTCGAGCGGCACATCGTGGTGCTGTTCCGCTCCTCCGTCGAGCACCGGCCCACGGTGGCGGCGCTGGTCGACGTCCTGCGGTCGGTGTCCGGTGCCCGGCACGGCACACCGGCCCGCCGCGCCCCGTAGGACAGCGCCCCGGCCGCCGGCACACCGCGACGCCGCACCGTCAACAGGCTTGCTCCACGGTCGAGTTGGCGCGCGCCGCAACAAGGTGCCCGGTGCACGAGAATCCGGAGCGCTCGCCCTGCGGAGCGCCTCCCCCAGTTCCGCTTGCGCTCAGCCACGCAAGTTGTCGCGCTGGGGTCCCTTTTGCCGGGGCGGATCCTGGGTGAAGGTTTCAGGCCAGTGGTGACCCCCGCCACGACGGTGGCCCGTCGTGCCGCCGTTGCCTGACAGGGAGCGAGCGATGTCCCCCCATCACACCCCGAAATCTCCCCTTCACGCGTTGCTGGGCAGAGGCCCCCAGGGAATCTTCCGGCGAACTCTTCCCCATGAACAGCCCAGCGGTGAGCGCATGGTGCGCACGCTCGGCCTCACCCAGCTGACAATGATCGGCATCGGCGCCATTATCGGGGCCGGGATCTTCAGCCTGGCCGCGGCCGTCGCCCGGGACGTCGCCGGTCCCGCCGTCCTGGTCTCGTTCCTGGTGGCCGGGGCCGCCTCGCTCTGTGCGGCCTTCGCCTATGCCGAGTTCGCCGGGATGGTGCCGAAGGCAGGCTCGTCCTACACCTACTGCGCCGCGGTCCTGGGGGAGATCGTCGGCTGGATCGTGGGCTGGGACCTGCTCCTGGAGTACACCGCCATCGTCGCCGTCGTGGCGATCGGGATGTCGGGCTACCTGGGATTTCTGCTGCAAGCGGTCGGCATCCATCTGCCGGTCTGGGCCCTGGGCGCCCCCGGCACCGGCGCCGGCCACCGGGTGGACCTGCTCGCGATGGCGATCTGCCTCGGCGTGGCCTGGCTGCTGACCCGCGGCACCCGCACCTCGGCCCGGGTGGAGACGGTGCTGACCCTCATCAAGATCGGCATCGTGCTGCTGGTGATCGTGGTGGGCTTCACCAAGGTCAAGACCGGCAACCTGCATCCCTTCGCGCCGTTCGGCTTCGGCGGGGCCTTCACCGGGGCCGCCACGGTCTTCTTCGCCGTGTTCGGCTATGACGCGCTGAGTACGGCCGCGGAGGAGTCGGTGGAGGCACGGCGCAAGCTGCCGAAGGCGATGATGCTGTCGCTGGCGGTCTCCATGGTGCTGTACGTGCTGGTCTGCATCGTGCTCACCGGGATGCAGCGCTACAGCGAGCTCAACCCGAACAGCGGGATTTCCAGCGCGTTCCAGAGCGTGGGGCTGAGCGGGCTGGCCAATGTGATCGCCGTCGGCGCGGTCATCGGCATCGTCACCGTGACCTTCTCCTTCATGATGGGTGCCTCCCGCCTGTGGTACGCGCTCAGCCGTGACGGGCTGATGCCCGCCTGGTTCGGCGCCATCCACCCCCGGCGCAAGGTGCCGCACCATGCCACCTGGCTGATCGGTGGGGTGTCCGCGGCGCTGGCGGGGCTGCTGCCCATCAACGCGGTCGCGGAACTCACCAATATCGGGGTGCTGCTGGCGTTCGTGGTGGTCTCCGCTTCCGTGCTGGTCCTGCGCTACCGCAAGCCGCACCTCAAGCGCGGTTTCCGCTGTCCGGGCATGCCGGTGGTGCCCGTCCTGGGGATGGCCTTCTCCGTCTGGCTGATGTCGTTCCTGCAGTGGGAGACCTGGGTGCGGCTCGGCGGCTGGCTGGTCGTCGGCCTGGTCATCTACGCCACGTACGGCTACCGCCGCACCCGCAGGGTCATGCCGGGAGGCTCGGTGGATCTCGACGCCCTGGACCGGATGTCCGACTCCGACGCGTCCGAGCCCGCACCCCTCCGCTGACGGCCGGCCGTGCCCGCGGGTGCTCCACCGCTCCCCGCCCCCGGAGCGGCGGAGCCGGCCCGCGGCCGGCCGGTCACTCCTCGCACGCGGGGTGCACATACGGCTCGCCGTCGGGCACCGCACGGCGCAGACAGCTGATCACCGCGGGGAGCAACGGGTTGCTGTTCTCGCTGCGGTGCAGCGCCATCACCGTGCGGTGTGCGGAGCGCTGGGTGACCCGGGTCGCTTCGATCCCGTCACCGGGAACGTGGCCGAGCGCCGGGACGACAGCCACCCCGAGCCCCGCGGACACCAGCTCCCGCACCACGGCGTAGTTGTTGCTGCGGAAGGCGACGGCGGCCTCGAACCCCGCGGCCGCACAGAGGCGGACGAAGGACCGGGCCCCGGCGGTGTCCTCCCGGCTGGTGATCCAGCGGGCCCCGGCCAGCTGGGACAGCTGGGCGGCCAGGCCGCTGTCACGGGCCCTGAGCAGCACCAGGTCCTCGCGCAGCAGTTGATGGCAGGTCAGGCCGTCGGGCCACTGGCGGGGGCTGAGCCCGTACTCGTAGACGAGCGCCACATCGAGATCGCCATGGCTGAGCGCGGTGACGAGTTCTTCGGGCTCGCCCTCCTCCAGCTGGATCCGGGCCCGCGGATGGCTTTCGACGAGCGCGGACAGGGCGGCGGGCACCAGCCGTACATCGGCCGTGGGAAAGCTGCCCAGCCGCAGCCGGCCGGTGGCGCCGGTGGCGAGCTCCTGGACGTGGTGGTCCAGGTCCTCCATGGCCGCCAGCACATGGGTACTGAGATCGACCAGGCGGTGGGCCGCGGCGGTGGGGCGGATCCCGTGCGCCTCCCGCTCGAAGAGCACCAGGCCGGTCTCCTTCTCCAGCGCGGAGATCTGCTGCGAGATGGCGGAGGCGGTGTAACCGAGGTCGCGGGCCGCGAGGGCGAACGAGGCGCTGCGGACGACGGCCTTGAGGGTGAGCAGATGCAGTGGCTTCAGCAACGCGGGCTCCCAACGACGCGGGAGGCGAGCATAGGCATCGACCGCCCCCGAACGCGAGCCTCAGCATTCCTTGCCCTCAAGCATGAATTCTTTCGCCCTGCTGGGCCTTGTCCCCGGCCCCGGGCGCCCCACATCGTGGACGGGGCCAGGCGGAACACGACCGGTGAGCACGAAGGAGCGAGCAGGGTGACCTCGACAGACCGGGGCGTCGACAGCCTCGACGCGGCAGCGGTGGCCGAAGCCCTCGACCACGGGGACTGCGGCAGGGTCGCCGGCGATGCCGGTCACCGGGCCCAGTACGCGTCCGATGCCTCGAACTACCGCCAGATCCCGCTCGCCGTGGTCTTCCCCCGCGAGCGGCAGCACGTCCTCAACGCCCTGCGGGTGTGCCGTCGCCTGGGGGTGCCGGTCACCGCACGCGGCGCGGGTACCAGCACCTCCGGGCAGGCCGTCGGACCCGGTGTGGTGCTCGACTTCTCCCGCTACTTCAACCGGCTGACGGCGCTGGATCCGCACGCCCGGACCGCGACCGTGCAGCCCGGCATCGTCCTGGACGACCTGCAGAGCGCTGCCGCCGAGCACGGTCTGGTGTTCGGCGCCGATCCCTCCACCCACAGCCGCTGCACCCTGGGAGGCATGATCGGCAACAATGCGTGCGGCTCGCACTCGCTCGCCTGGGGACGCACTGCCGACAACATCGTCGAACTCGAAGTGGTCACCTACCGCGGCACGGTGGTCCGGCTCGGCGAGATGACCCGGGAGGAGATCGACGCGGCCGTGGCCGCGGGAGACGACCGCGGAGAGCTGATCGCCGCCCTGCACCGGCTCGCCCAGGCCAATCTGGCCACGCTCCGCACCGAACTGGGGCAGTTCCCCCGGCAGGTGTCGGGCTATGCGCTGGAACAGCTGCTGCCCGAGCGGCGCTTCCACCTCGCCAGGGCCCTGGTCGGCAGCGAGGGCACCCTCGCCGTCGTGCTCTCGGCGACCGTCCGCCTCATCTCACCTCCCCCCGCACGGGCCCTGGTCGTCCTCGGTTTCTCGGACGCCGGCGCCGCGGCCGACGCGGTCCCCGCACTGCTCCGGCACCAGCCGCTGGCCCTGGAAGGACTCGACCGCGGACTGACCGACATCGTCACCCGGCCCGCGACCAGGACCACCATCGACACCCTCCCCACCGCCCGGGCCTGGCTGTTCGCGGAACTCGGCGGCACCGCGGACACCCTGTCCCGGCAGGCCGAAGCGCTGGCCGGGACCGCGCACGGGGCCGCCCGCTGCACCGGCAGCGAGATCGTCACCGATCCCGCACGCGCCCGCAGCCTGTGGCGCATCCGCGAGGACGGTGCGGGTCTGGCCACCCGCCTGCCCCCGGGGACCGGGACCGAAGGCGGGGCCGAGGCCTGGCCCGGATGGGAGGACGCCGCCGTCCCGCCCGAGCAACTGGGCTCCTACCTCCGCAAGTTCACCGACCTGCTGCAGCGCCACGAGCTGCAGGGCGCCGTCTACGGCCACTTCGGCGAGGGCTGTCTGCACGTCCGTATCAACTTCGACTTCACCACCGAGCAGGGCACCGCCGTCTTCCGCACCTTCCTCGCCGACGCCGCCCACCTGGTCGCCGTACACGGTGGTTCGCTGTCCGGGGAACACGGCGACGGCCAGGCCCGCTCGGCGCTCCTGCCCCTGATGTACGGGCCCGACGTCATCGCCCTGTTCGAGGAGTTCAAGAACATCTGGGACCCGGACAACGGCCTCAACCCCGGCATGATCGTGCGGCCGCTGCCCGTCGACGGCAACCTGCGCGTCAGCCCGCACCGCGCTCCCCTGCCCCTGGCCACGGTCTTCCCCTTCCACTCCGACGACGGCGACTTCACCAAGGCCACCCGCCGCTGCGTCGGCGTCGGCAAGTGCCGCTCCACCGTCCACCGCGGCGACGTGATGTGTCCCAGCTACCGGGTCACGCGGGACGAGAAGGACTCCACCCGCGGCCGCGCCAGGCTCCTGTACGAGATGACCCAGGGTGAAGTGATCACCGACGGCTGGCGTTCCACCGAGGTCCGCGACGCCCTGGATCTGTGCCTGTCGTGCAAGGGGTGCAGCGCCGACTGCCCTGTCGGCGTCGACATGGCCACCTACAAGTCGGAATTCCTCCACCACCACTACAAGGGCCGCCTGCGACCCGCCTCGCACTACACCATGGGCTGGCTGCCCCTGCTCTCCCGGGCCGCCGCCCGGATCCCCGGCCTGGTCAACGCGCTCACCTCTTCCCGACTGGCCCCGGCCCTCAAACGGCTGGGCGGCATCGCCCCGCAGCGGGACCTCCCCCGCTTCGCCGCACAGACCTTCCTGACGTGGTTGCGCCACCGCACCCCCGGAGGCGACGGCCGGCGCGGCCCCGTCCTGCTGTGGGTCGACTCCTTCAACAACCACTTCAGCCCCGAAGTCCTCCGAGCCGGCGTGGCCGTGCTCGAAGACGCGGGCTACCGGGTGCAGGTCCCCGAGGGCACCCAGTGCTGCGGGCTCACCTGGCTCACCACCGGGCAGCTCGGCGTCGCCCGCCGAATCGCCCGGCGGACCGTCACCGCGCTGGCTCCCGCGGTCCGCGCCGGCATACCCGTCGTCGGGCTGGAGCCGAGCTGCACCGCGGCCCTCAAGAGCGACCTTCCCGAACTCCTCGACGGCGACGAAGAAGCCCGCGCCCTCTCCCGGGCCACCCGCACCCTCGCCGAACTCCTCGTGCACCACACGCCCGGCTGGCAGCCCCCGCGGATCGAGGCCCGCTCACTCAGCCAGACCCACTGCCACCAGCACGCCACCTCCGGCTTCGGCGCCGACAGCACGCTGCTGGCCCGTATGGGCATCGACAACACCACCCTCGATTCCGGCTGTTGCGGCCTCGCCGGCAACTTCGGTTTCGAGCGCGGCCACTACGACGTCTCGGTCGCCGCGGGCGAACAGGTGCTGCTCCCCGCGGTGCGCTCGGCCGCTGCCGACACCCGGATCCTGGCCGACGGCTTCAGCTGCCGCACCCAGATCGCCCAGCAGACCCCCCGCAGCGGCATCCATCTCGCCGAACTGATCGCCCAGGCACTGCCCCCGTCCGACACCTCGTCCTGACGCAGGTTCCCCCCGCCTCCCTCGCCCTTCTCCTCCTTCCTCCCTTCCTCTCCCCCTTCCGTCCGTCCTACCGACAAGGAACACACCGTGACTGACGCACTCTCCCTCGTCGACGAGTGGGGCCCCGAGAAGATCGTCGTCGTCTCGCACCGGCGCACCGGTATGAAGGGCGTCCTGGTGATCGACAACACCGCTCGCGGCATCGGCAAGGGCGGCACCCGGATGAGCCCCGGTGTGACCGTCGACGAGGTGTCCCGGCTGGCCCGCGTCATGACATGGAAGTGGGCCGCTGTCGACCTCTTCTACGGCGGCGCCAAGGCCGGCATCGTCGCCGATCCGGCCTCCCCCGACAAGGAGGCGGTGCTGCGTGCCTTCGCCCGCGCGCTGTCCAACGAGGTGCCCCGCGAGTATGTGATGGGACTCGACATGGGCCTGACCGAGGACGACGCCGCCATCATCCAGGACGAACTGGGCGACCGCGGCGCCGCCGTCGGCACCCCCGCGCACCTCGGTGGCGTGGCCTACGACAAGCTCGGCGTCACCGGTTACGGCGTTGCCGAGGCGGCCGACGCCGCGGCAGCGCACCAGGGGCTGGAGATGGCCGGTTCCCGGGTGGCCCTGCAGGGCTTCGGTGCGGTCGGCAGCGCAGCCGCCCGCCGCTTCGCCGCCCTCGGTGCCACCGTCGTGGCGGTGTCCACCGCCCACGGAGCGCTGCACGACCCCAGCGGTCTCGACGTGGACGCGCTGCTGGCGGCCCGCGACGAGCACGGCGACCACTTCGTCACCCGCCACTCCGCCGGCACCGTGCTCGCTCCGGGCCGTGAACTCACCGTGGACTGCGACATCCTGGTGCCCGCCGCCCTGCAGGACGTCATCGACCGCACCACCGCGCGCGACATCAAGGCGAAGCTCGTGGTGGAGGGCGCCAATCTGCCCACGTCTGCCGAGGCCCGGAGCATCCTCGCGGAGCGCGGCATCACCGTGCTCCCCGACTTCGTGGCGAACGCCGGCGGTGTCGTCGCGGCCGCTTTCGCGATGGACGCCCGCTACTCCGGGTTCCGGCCCGACACCTCCACCATCGTCGAGACTGTCTCCTCGCGGCTGCGCGCCAACACCACGACCGTCCTCGACGAGGCCCGGCTGCAGCACATCACCCCGCACACGGCCGGCCGCCGCCTGGCCGAGGACCGGGTCCGCACCGCCATGCACAGCAAGGGGCGCATCCCCCGCGCCTGATCCGGCCGGCGAAGCCCGCGCCGCCCGTCTACCGGCACGACTCCGTGCGCTTGACCACGGTGAGCGTGACCCGCCGGCCCCGCAGGTCCGTGCCCGCCGCCGGATCCTGGGCACAGACCTTCCAGCCCGCCGGCCACAGCACATGACGGCCGGCGCCGCGCCCGTCCTTCAGCCGAACGGAGGTGTCGTAACGAAGCGCCGCGTAGGCGGCGACCAGCCCCTGCCCCGCCACCTGCGGCATCGTCCGGGGCCCGTCGGCATGCGCCGGAACGGCCGGAACCAGGCAACAGAGGGCAAGGACCGAGGCAGTAACGATTCTCTTCACCACCGGTGAACGATCCCCACGCACAACGGTCACCGCGCACAGCGGTCACCCTGGGCAACGGTCACCGCCGAAGCTCACTCTCCCGGACCGAGAATCATCAGATGCCGCGGATGCGGGAAAGGAACGAACCGTGCCTTGGCAGAGACCTCCGGGTCGATGGCAATCTCCAGGACGGGTGGGCGGGGGTGGGCCCTGTGGTGTGGCCGTGGCGGGTGGTTTTCTGGGAGGCGCCGCGCTGAGTGTCGGGGTCGCTGAGCGGTGACCCCGAAGGCGGGGCCGCACAGCTCCGCCGCTTCCGGGGCCCGGACGGCGACGAGCGCGGCCGGATCACCGCTCTGCGCGGCGGAGATGACCCGTTCGGGACTCACGGCGGATTTGAGGGCCGTGACGCCATCGGGATGTGTGCATCGGTAGTCGTGCGCACATCAGCAGATAGCTGAGTGCGTTTCCTCGACGTCGCGTCGGCGATATGGAGCGTTACGCGACGAAAGCCGAAGAGGCCCCTCGGGATTGCTCCCGAGGGGCCTCTGGGGGCTTGGCGGCAATGGTTGACGATGACGCCGGAGGAAAAAGGGCGCGCCTTCTCAGCGGAGCCGCTGAGGGTGCAAGCTCCTGGATGCCGCCGTGCGTTCCGGTGGGTGGCCGGCGCAGGCGGAGCGGTTTGCTCGTGACGAGAGGGGCGGGAGTTCGCTCCGCCCAGTCCTCATGATCCGATGAGTTGGTCCGCGGCGCTGTCGTCCTGGGCGGCGGCAGCGATCCGGCGCGGCAGTTTCGCGGCAATGATGATCGTCACCACGCTGAGAGCGGCGGCGACGCCGAAGGCCAGCTTCATTCCGCTCAGCTCGGCGGGCGCGGCGGCGGCGCCGTCGGCGAGCAGGTCGCCGGTGCGCGCGGACATCACGGTCACCACGAGTGCGGTCCCCAACGCGGCGGCGACCTGCTGCAACGTCCCGAGCATCGAGCTGCCGTGGGAGTACAGATGTGGAGGGAGCGCGCCCATGCCGAGCGTGAAGACGGGGGTGAACGTCGCCGCCAGGCTCACCATCAGCAGCGCGTGCAGTCCGAGCACCTGCCAGTACGGCATCGTCATCGAGACCTGGGTGAAACCGCAGAGGGCGAGCACCAATCCGATCGAGCCAGGGAGCACCAGCGGCCGGCTGCCGAACCGGTCGAACAGCTTTCCCACGGTCGGTCCGAGCAGTCCCATGGCCAGACCGCCCGGCATGACCAGCAAGCCGGTCTCCAGCGGACTGAGCCCGCGCACGTTCTGCAGGTACAGCGGCAGAAGGATCATCGACCCGAGCATCGCCAGGAAACCGACGGAGATGAGGGCCAGAGAAAGGCCATAGGTGCGGTGTCCGAGGGTTCGCAGGTCCATCAGGGGCGTGCCGGTGCGTTGCAGCTTGAGCTGGCGGATCACGAAAGCCGCGATGGCCGCGACCCCGGCGATGACGATGCCGATGCCGAGCCCGAACCTGCTGTCCGTCTCGCCGAGGAGGCTCAGGCCGTACACCAGGCCGCCGAAGCCGAGTGCCGCCACGGAAACACTGAGCCAGTCGATGGCGCTCACCTGCGGCTCGCTGATGTTGTCCACCTTGCGCAGCCCGAGCAGGGTCACCAGAGCCGCGATCGGCAGGACGACCACGAACAGCATCCGCCAGGAGCCGGCCTGCAGGATCAGCCCGGACACCGCAGGTCCGAGCGCGGGCGCCACCGAGATCGCCAGGGTGACGTTGCCCATCACCCGGCCGCGGTCCTGCTCGGGCACCACGATCATCAACGTGGTCATCAGCAGGGGCATCATCACGGCCGTACCTGCGGCCTGCACGACCCGCCCCAGCAGCAGCACCTCGAAGGAGGGCGCGACGGCCGACAGAGCGGTACCCGCGAGGAACACTCCCATCGCGATGGCGTAGGCCTGGCGGGTGGTGACCCGCTGCAGGAACCAGCCGGTGACCGGAATCACGGCGGCCATGGTCAGCATGAACGCCGTGGACACCCACTGCGCCGACTGCTGGGTGATGTGCAACGACTCCATCAACCGCGGGATGGCATTGATCAAGATCGTCTCGTTGAGGATCACCACGAATGTGGCCAGCACCAGCAGCCGCACCACGGTCGGTATGCGGCCCGCCTGCACGGCCGGTCGTTCTTGAATCGCAGCTGTCATGGCAGCACCTCGCTGGGGTTCCTGGGCTCAGTCGCCTCGCAGCCAGGGGCTGTCGGCACGAACGTGGGTGTGATTGTAGGAAGAGACCGGCATGCCCGGTAAGACTCATCGGCCGGCGCGAGTGTTTCGCATCTTCGCGCCGATCTCACCCGAATTTTCGCCCACCCCGCCGGCCTCCGGTCCCCGGCCCCGCCGTGACGAGGCCACCGAGCACGAACACGGCCCCGCTCTTTGGGCTCGGGGCCCGAGGCGGGCGGGCGCGGGCAGGCGGGGGCCGCGGTTGGCTGAGGACGTGGGCGGCCTCAATCAAATCGCCCCACCTGAGTTCTTCAAGGCGAGATACAGGAAAGGCGGTCGAAGATCAGAACGGAGCCGACAGACCGGAGTCGCGCAGGCGGGCCAGAGCAACAGACATGCACTGCTGAACAGTCCTCCCGTCGGCTCGCATCCCATGCGCCAACGGGCCGCCGCTGGCGGCGAACGTCCACGCTGGCGCGTTGTCGGCCAGTCTCTCGGCGTCCATCCTGATCATGGCGTTCACACCCTGCTCACCCAGCCACTCCAAGATCAGAAGCGTCACGTCCTCGACGCCGCGTTCCTCATCGATCTTCGGCCAACGGCCTCGGTTCCCCGTCATCACCCCGACTCTATCGAGGCTCCGGAGGTGGTCCAGGGGCCCAACCGACAAGTTCAGAGAACGCCCGCAAGCACCGCTGGGCCGACCACAGGGCTGTGAAGGCCGAGGCCAAGGACTCGTCGAAGGCCCGGCGGTAGCCCGGACTACCGGGAGCCCGCCACAGGGCGCGACTTGTAGAAGGACTCCTCCAGGTAGGCGGCCTCGTGCGGCTGGTAGGGCTCCTCCAAGTAGGCGGCCTCGTCTTCGTCGAGTTCGACGTCCACCGCGGCGACCGCGTCGGCCAGCTGGGCCGGCTTGGTGACCCCGACGATGGGCGAGGTCACCACCGGGTTGCTCATGACCCAGGCCAGGGCGACCTGGGCCGGGGACAGACCCCGCTTGCCCGCGATCTCATGGACGCGCTCGGCCACCGCCTGGTCCTCGTCGCGGTAGAGGATCTTGCCGCCCGCGTCGGTCTCGGCACGCGCCGTGGCCGTGTCCCGGGCCCGCGTCAGCCTGCCCCGCGCCAGCGGGCTCCACGGGATCACGCCGATGCCCTGGTCGGCGCAGAGCGGGAGCATCTCCCGCTCTGCTTCCCGGTGGATGAGGTTGTAGTGGTCCTGCATCGACACGAACCGGGTCCAGCCGTTCAGGTCAGCCAGGTACAGGGCCTTGGCGAACTGCCAGGCGTACATGGAAGAGGCTCCGATGTAGCGGACCTTCCCGGACTTGACCGCGTCGTGCAGCGCCTCGAGGGTTTCCTCGATCGGGGTGTCGTAGTCCCAGCGGTGGATCTGGTACAGGTCGATGTAGTCGGTCCCCAGCCGCCTCAGGGAAGCGTCGAGCTCGGCGAAGATCGCCTTGCGGGACAGCCCGGCGCCGTTCGGGCCGGGTCGCATCCGCATCCATACCTTGGTGGAGAGAACGACCTCCTCGCGCCGGGCGAAGTCTTTGACCGCCCGGCCGACGATCTCCTCGCTGCTTCCGGCGCTGTACCCATTGGCCGTATCGAGGAAGTTGACACCGCTCTCAAGGGCCTGCTTGATGATGTCCCGGCTGGCGTCCGCGCCCAGCGACCATGGCTCACCACCCTGGTCCGGCTCGCCGAAGCTCATACAGCCGAGGGTGATGGCGGAGACTTCCAGCCCGGTCGTTCCGAGTTTGATGTATCGCATGCGTCCGAACCTAGGAGTTAGCGTGCGCTCTAACGCAAATACGTCTCGGTCCGGAATTCGGAGGCGTGTGGCATGTGCGCCCTGTCAGGTTTCGACCGTTTCAGCCGGACGTCAGCGAACCCAGTGGTAGTGGGTAACAAACTGTCAATTCTCAGCCGAGCGCGTGGGGCACTACTCAGCCCCCGACGGCAAACCGCCCTCGCGGGTCCGTCGCCACGACCGATCATCGCTCGATCACTAAGGTCCGGCGCCGGGAAGGCCGTGAGTTCAGCGAGACGGACGTGCGGGTGTCGGTCATGACTCTCCTCGTTCTTCGGCCACCACGAAGGCGTTATCGGTTATCTCTTCGGTTAGATCGCCTCTGTGGGCTGGCCGACGTCATCCGGGAATGGGCCCACAGCGACCCGCAGCAGTACTTCCTCATCTACGGCACGCCCGTCCCCGGCTATCACGCGCCCGACGACATCACCGCGACTCGTCCGAGGTGATGACGGTGCTGCTCGAAGCCTGCGAGGGGCTGTCGGCGGACAGCCCGGCGACGCCCTTCGACACCCACCTGGAGGACCACCGCGAGTGGGCCGGCGGCCATCCGGCGACAGCCGCGGCGCTGCATCGCGCGCTGTCCTTCTGGACCCGTCTGTACGGTGTGCTGTCACTCGAACTCGCCGGCACTTCACTGGAATGGCGTTCGCCCCCGACCTGCTGATCACCGAGGAACTGAAGGCCCTGCCGCCGCGGTGGGCCAACCCCTGGGCTGCCCACTCGGTCAGCGGCGCGCCGAACTGCCTGGCTGGCTCGGTGTGTTGACCAGCGGCGTTTCCGGGACGGCTGACGCGCGCACGATGCCGAGGACCCGTGCCGCGGGGAAATAGCCGTACTGGCGTGAGTCGAGGCTGGCCTGGGGGTTATCGCCGAGGAGAACCAGCCGACCGGCCGGCACGTGTCGTTCGGGCACCGTTGCCAATGCCGGTACGGCGGCCCGGGGAACCGGGTCTCCCGGTACCGCCGCGACCCGCTTGATGATCCAGTGTCGGCCTTGCACCTCACCGGGCCCGTCGGCCGGGCGCAGCGGAGGCTGTCGCCATTGTCCCTCTGGTGCCTGGCGTTCGATGACCACGACGTGCCCGGGTGAGGGCGTGGCACCGCGCTCGACGAGGACCTGGTCGCCGTCGTGGTAGCCGGGCTCCATACTGCGGCCGCGTACGGTCACTCGGACGACGCGGCGTCCGAGGAGACGGGCGGCCGCGAGCGCGGTGCCCAGGAGCGCGGCCGGGGTTCCCAGCAGCGCGCCCCACGCCCATCCGAGCGTCGGCCCGGTCAGCGCGGCGCCGGCAGCCAGGGCCGTCGCGGACATGAGGAGCGCGCCCCGCGCCACCCGGGAGCGGCGCCGCCGGCGGGAGGGGTGGCGCAGGTCCGGCAGGGCGGGGCCTGGCCGGGCGGGTGTCATCAGCGGCCTCCCGTGAGCAGTTCGGGGCCGGGCTCGTGGTCGCCGTCGTCTCCGTATCCGTGTGCCTGGAGCGAGAAGAGTCTGGCGTACTCGCCACCCCACGCCATCAGCTCGGCGTGGTCGCCCTGTTCCGTGATCCGGCCGTCCGCCAGGACCACGATCCGGTCCGCTTGGCGCACCGCGCCCAGCCGGTGGGAGACCAGCACGCTGGTCCGCCCGGCCCGGTGGGTCTTGAGGGCTTCGTGGATCTCGTGTTCGGCCACTGCGTCCAGCCCTGCCGAGGGCTCGTCGAGGATCATCAGGTCCCGCTGGTCGCGGAGGAACGCCCGGGCGAGCGCGAGTCGTTGCCACTGTCCGCCGGAGAGCTCGACCCCGGCTTCCGTATCGCCGTCCGCCGTGCCGTCGGCGAACGTGCGGGAGAGCAGGGTGCTGTATCCGCGCGGGAGGCGGGAGACCTGGCCGTGAACGCCGGCCCGGTCGGCGGCGACCCGGATCCTGCCCCGGTCGTGCATCGCCGCGGGGTCGCCGAGGGCGATGTTCTCCGCCGCGGTCAGGTCGTAGCGCATGAAGTCCTGGAACACCGCACCGATGCGTTCGCGGAGCCGGGCCGGATCCATCTCCCGCAGGTCCACGCCGTCCCACAGCACCGCGCCGCGCGTCGGGTCGTAGAACCGGCAAATGAGTTTGATCAACGTGGACTTACCCGCCCCGTTGAGGCCGACGAGGGCCAGCGAGGTGCCGTGCGGGATGCGCAGATCGAGTCCGCGCAGGACCCACGGCTGGTGGTCGGCGTACCTGAACCACACGTCGCGGAATTCGATGCCTTGCCGCAGCGGAGCCGTGGCCACGGTGCGCACGAGGACGGGCAGGTCGGGGCCGGCAGTGGTCACGGCCGCGTAGTGGTCCAGCATCAGCAGTGCCTGGTGCGAGCGGGCCACGTCGCCCGCCATCGAGGTCAGGGCGCTCTGCACGCCCGCGACCGAGGCGACGAAGACGGTGATGTCGCCGATGGAGAGGGTGCCGGACCGTGCCGCCGTCACCGACCAGAGCAGACCGGCCCCCGAGACCGCGGCGGCCAGCAGGCCCAGTCCGCTCTGTACGCGGACCTCGCGCCGGTCGACCGCGCGGCGGGCCGCGTTCGCCGCGCGCCGCTCGGTCAGCATCCGGCCGCGCAGGAAATCGCCGGTCCCGAACAGCCGCACCTCCTTGGCGGACCGCACGGTGCCCAGGAGTTCGCTGTAGAAGGTCTCGCGGCGTTCGGCCGGGCCGATGTCCCAGAACATCCGCGCCCGCCGCCGCGAAATACCGATCTCCGCGAGGAGCGCGGGTACGCCGGCCAGCAGCACCAGCACCCCCATGACCGGGCTGATCACGATCAGCGTGACGAGGAAGCCGTTGACGGTGACGACGGCCCGCAGGACGCCGAGGACGCCGTCGACTGCTTGGTTCGGCGACACGCGGCCCGCCTGCTGGGCGAGCCGCAGCCGGTCCAGGAAGTCGGGGTCCTCGAACCGGCGGAGCCCCACGAGTTCGTTGACCGCGCCGAACAGCCGGTCCTGGGCGAGGAGTCCGACGGCGCGTTCCAGCTCGGCCCGTACGAAGGAGGTGAGGTGCGGGAGCAGGCCGGCGATGACACCGGCCGCCCCGAGGCCCAGGCCCGAGGTGATCAGCGAGCCGTAGGAGGAGCCCTGCACCAGCCCGTCGAGTGTCCGCTTCGTCAGCCAGGCCGCCGCCACGGGGAGGAGTCCGGCGGCCACGTTGAGGGTCACGTACAGGGCCAGGGCCCCGGGCGCGGCGTGCCGGGCGAGGGTGAACGCGGCCGCGAGGCGCCGGACGCCCGGACGGGTGGTGGTCATGCCGCCAGGGCGGCGGGCGCGTCCAGCCGCACGTCGTTGTCGGTGACCACGGTGCCGCCGACGCCGTCGGGCGAGACCGTCAGCACGGTGGGGAACGCCTTCACCTTGAAGGCGGCGGTGAGCAGGCCGTCCGACCGCTCGGAGACCACTCGGGCGACGGGGCTCAGCTGCTCGATGAACCCGCGGGACTCCTCGGCGTCACCGACGATGGCCACCAGTACCCGCTCGCGGGCGATGCCGCGGCGCTCCACGTGCTCCACGAACTTGGGCAGCTTGTCCTTGCACGGCCCGCAGGTCGGGGAGAAGAACGCCACCAGGGTGTCTTCCTCGGGCAGTTGGTGGGTCACCTCCTCGCCGTCCACGCTGGAGGAGGTGAACTCGCCCACGTGCTCGCCGACGTTGATGGTGTACGTGTCGACGGCCGAGGTGTTGGCGAGCAGCGCGGTGTGGTCACGCAGCCTCTTCACGACGCCCAGGGTGAGAATGAGATCCAGCACGCACAGGGCGCCCACCAGCACCAGGGCCGGGATGAGGAACGGCATCATGATTCTCCTTAGGTCGGGCCGGACGCTGTCGAGCGGCGCCTGGGCCGTGCTGGGTGGGGTGGAAGAGCGCGACGAGGTCGTCAAGGACCGTGACCAGCCCTCCCAGCAACAGGCCGAGCCCGGCGGGTACGACGGACCGGCTCAGGGCCGTCGGGTATCCGGCCCCGACGGTCCAGAGCGCGCCGAGGACGGCGAGCGCGGCGAGGACGGTGTTGCGTATGAGATGGCGGGGGCCGAGCGGTGTGGTCGAGGCCCCGAAGCAGCGGCAGGGGGTGCGGCTCCCCCGGCGCACGGTGACCGCGATGGCCGCGGTGAACACCGTGAGCAGCAGGGCCGCCAGCCCCAGTCCGGCGGCGGGCAGGAGACGGTGGGGCATCAGCAGCAGGGTGCAGGAGGTGAATTCCGCGAGCACCACGCAGCCGCCGACCGCGGTCACGGTCTGCGGCGGGAGCAGTCTCATGTCACGCAGGGAGGCCACGAAGGAGGGAAATGCCTGCCGTCCGACCGATTTGCTGATGGCGGACGTCAGAAAGATAATTCCGATGAGGCAGCGGATCCCTATTGCCGCATACGGCATTGAATTCCCTCCCGTGGGTTCAGGTCGATTCATGGGAGCGGGCCTTGCGGTGCGGCGGGCCGGGGTGTGCCGGCCCGCCGCACCGCATGATGGGGGTTCAGCAGTTGCCGGACAGGCAGGTGAGCGCGCCGGTGCACGTGTTCACCTTGCAGGCGGAGTGAGCGCACTGCCAGCAGTCGTTCCAGCAGTTCGTGCCGCATGCCGAGGCGTCGACACGGGGCACGAGACGTTCCAGCAGGGCACTGCCGACGGCTTCGAGCTTCTTGAACATGCCACCACTTCCTGTGGTCGTCGGGACGGGTTCGATGCCGCACGTTTCCTTTCCGGTACCGGCCGGGAAACCTGCGGCCTTCCTACCGGGCGAGTTCCGGCGATGCACACTGTGCCGGTCGCACGCGGCTGCGGTCTTGTAAAAAATCGGAGTGCTCCCGACGCCCTCGCAGAATGCGCGCCGGGAATCCGGTCATTGTCTTGCATTCGCGGCTGAAGTGCGCTTGGTCGTAATAGCCGGCCAGCAGCGCGGCCTCGGCGGCGGAGTGCCCGTCGGAGAGCAGACGCAGGCTGCGACGCAGCCGCATGATGCGGGCTGCCACCTTGGGCGTCACGCCTGTCTGCTCCACGAAGCGGCGTTCGAGCTGGCTCTGGCTCCAGCCGACATCGTGCGCCAGCTGGGCGATGGAGGCTCCCGGGTGCTGCACCAGGTGCCGCCAGGCGCGGGCGACGGACGGCGCGTGACTCGGGCCCGGCGGCAGGAGCGCGGAGAGTGCCGCGTCCAGCAGGTCGAACCGGCCATGCCAGTCGGGTCGGGCTGCCAGCGCCGCCGACAGGCCGTCGGCGAGATATCCAGGTTCACCGGTGAGGTCGGACATCTCCCGCACGATGTTGAGGAGTTCGCTCATCGGGATGCGGAACAGCCGGTAGGCCGTCCACGGTGTCATCTCGATCTCGACGCCGACCAGCCCGGAGTCGTGCTCGCTGAGCAGGGCACCCGTCCGCAGTCCGCTCACCGGAGCGGTGTACGCCTTGGTGGGGAACGGGCCGCCGGGAGTGTCGCCCATGCGTACGCTTCCCCCGAGCAGGAGGGTCACCGAGACCGCGTCGGTGGGCAGCTCCAGATGTCTGCACGGAGTGCGGCCTGTCAGGCGGAAGCCTCGGTAGCGCAGCACGCCGGGGCGCAGGTCGGGCCGTGGCAAGCGCTGGACGTGTTCACCGCTTGTCACAGGGCATGCCGAATAGTCCACCTGTGGTCCTTCCTTGTCGGGATCGGTCGGGCGGGGGGCGTGCGTGGTGTTCAACACAGCCCGTCGGATGCGCCCACTTCGATGAGCTGCCCGCTGATGCCCTGCGCGTCCGCGGCGAGGAGGAGCAGGACGGCGCCCGCGATGTGCTCGGCCGGTGTGCCGTCCAAGGCGACGAGGGCGTTGACCTTGACGTGGGCCGTAATGGCCGCCCGGACCCACCGGGCCGTCTCCCGGGCATGCCTCGGGGATGTCACCAGCACGATGCGGGCCTGATTTCCGGCGCCGAGCATGGTGCGGCGTACGGCGTCGGCGACGGGGAAGTCGGGCGCGTCACCTGGCAGCAGGTCCACGAGGCAGTCGATCCGGCCCAGTTCGGCCGTCACTTCGGCCAACATCCGTTGCGTCGCCCCGGTGTCGCCGGGCGCGAGTTCATAGGGCAGGGCTACGGCGGGTGCCGCCGCGAACTCCCGGACAAATAAGGCGACTTGATCGGCGGAGGGGCAGGCGACCGCCACCGCCGTACCGTCGGCTGTCAGCCTGGCGCACACCCGGCGCCCGACAGGGCCGTGTCCGTGGAGGAGCAGTGCCACGCGAGCCTGCGAAGAAGGCGCGGGCTCAGACATCCCGGGCGCTTCCGCCACCGGTGCTCGGTGACGCAGAGGCGCGCGGCCAGATGAAGTCGTCGGGTATCGCGTCGGCGGCCTGTGCGGACGTCGCGCGAAGCGCCGGTGCGCCATGCCCTGGTGCGCCGACGACGCCACGGGTGCCGAACATCGCGGCGAGCGGGGCCGGGGCTACGGGCAGACATCGTCCGGTGATCTTCATGTTCTCTCCTTTGCGCTGCCGGAGGCGAGCGGCCTGGACCGGCCGATGGCCTCAACGCAGTGAACAGAGAAGCACCGGGCAGAAAAGACCGTAAGGCCACTCCTGTGGCATCCCGTTGCCATGCAACTGCCTGCCACAGCAGGGCATCGCGGGAGTGACGGGGCTCGACCGTAAATAGCCTGGCCCGCGCCGACGGGGCACAGGACGATGGCACCGGACTTCCTGCGACCGGTTTTGAGGGAGAGCATGGGAACCTGCCACCGACCAGAGCCGTTCGGCAGGTCTGCGATGCCCCATCGGCTTCCTGCCCGGGCTCACCGACCCCCGGCCTTCGGACGGCCCGCCCGCGACGGCCGCCCCTCCCCCGGCGCCCCGGGAAGCGAGGCAGCCCCACGCCGCCGCCGGTTCAGGGAGAACCGCCATGGATGAGCCGCCTACGCTCGATGGCGGAGATCTCGCGGTATACCGGGCCATACTGCTCCATGACGAGCACGACCGGATGCGCCTGGCCGACAGGCTCGGCATGCCCGAACCACAGGTGCGCAGGGCGATCGAGCGCCTGACGGCCATGGCACTGCTGCGCCCTTCCTGGGAACAGCCCGATCTGCTCCGGGCGGTCAGCCCCGATCTGGGCTTGGAGCTGATGCTGCAGCGCGAGCAAGAGGATCTGGCTCTGCGCCAGGAGCGGCTGGCTCAGACCCGTACGGCGCTGGCGACGCTCGCCACCGAGTACGCCTCGGCCGACGCGACCGTCGTGTCTGCCTCCGACGGTACGGAGCTGCTGATGGGGCTCGACCGGATTCGCACCCGGCTGGAGACGCTCGCCACACGCTGCGCGCGCCAGGCGGACTCCTTCCAACCGGGCGGCTCGCTGCCCACGGAGGCGATCGCGGCGGGACAGTCGCTGAACGAACAGGCGATGCTGCGCGGAGTGAAATTCCGCAGCCTCTATCTGCAGAGCATCACCAATGACCGGGCCACCGCCGACTACGTCCAGTGGGCCAGGAGCTACGGCAGCGAGATCCGCCTCGCGCCGTCACTGCCGATGCGGCTGCTGATCGTCGACCACGAGGAAGCCGTCATCCCGGGCAATCCCGTGAACGGGCAGCCCACCGCCCTGCTGATCCGTACGCCGCCCGTGATCAGGGCGCTGGAGGCGCTCTTCGAGGCGTACTGGAAGGACGCCGAGCCGATGACACCGCCCTGCGAGGGCCCGGCCGGGCCGGAGCCGACTCCCCAGGAACGGGAATTGCTGCGCATGCTCGCGCACGGCGACAAGGACGAGGCCGTGGCCCGGGCCCTCGGCGTATCGGTGCGCACGGAGCGGCGCATGGTAGCCGAGCTACTGGCCCGGATCGGTGCGGGCAGCCGCTTCGAACTGGCCGTGAAGGCGGCCAAGTTGGGGTGGATCTGAGTTTGCTGCCTGGCCGCGTGGGTTCGCCGGTTCACTTACTGATCGTTTCAGAATGAGTTCGGTGCAGGGGCTTGGCGGAGCTGTTCGCCGACCGTGGCTACGACTTCGACAAGTACCGGCGCCTCGTCCGGGCCCGCGGGATCACACCGAGGATCGCTCGCCGCGGCACCCCACACGGCTCCGGCTGGGCAGGCCCCGCTGGGTCGTCGAGCGCACCTTCGCCTGGCTCCACCAGTTCAAACGACTCCGCATCCGCTACGAGATACGAGCCGACCTTCACCTCGGAATGCTCCAACTCGCCTGCAACATGACCTGCTTGAGACCACTCCGAACCTCATTCTGAAACCATCAGTAAGAGATTCCGCTGGTCCGGGCGGCGGTATCGCGGCGCTCGCGACGGCGCCCCTACCCGCAGCATCTCTTAGTTCAGAGAAGCCTGCATCCGCTGCCCCGTCCTCCAGATGGATCCCCGCCAGAGGCCACGCCTCATCGAGATCATCCAGAACCTCCGAGAGCGCATCAGCGAAGCCCGCGCCAACGGCCGGCTCGGCGAGGTCGAGGGACTCCAGGTCAGCTTCGACGCTGCGATGGTCATGCTCAACAGCCTCAAGCGATCTCCGACCGATGGTCGGCCGCAGCTGGTCGACCTTGGCATGCCGGTCTTCACCGACCACGCACCCTCGCCCCGGCAGGGACCGGGAGGGCCCCGATAACCGGCCCTGATCCTGTCAATGAGCGAGTTCTGCTTGGCGAAGACTGCGGAACACCGCCGGGGTCGTCCATCCGCGCAACGTGGCGTGAATCGTCGAGCGGAATGCGGCCTCGGCCGTCGCGGCGTCGAAGGCCCCGGCCAGTTCAAGAGTCACAAGCCCGTGGAGGGTGGCCCAGATCGACAGGGCGATCGACGTTGCCTCGCCGACGAGGACGGACGCTGTCACGGCGCGATCGATCGCCGCGAGGAGCGGACGGATGGGGTCACTGGCACCGACCTCCCCCGACGGGTCGAAAGACTGCACACCACCGAACAGCACCGTGTACAGGTGGCTGTGTCCTCGCCCCCAGCGACGGTAGGCGACGGCCAGCGCGTAGAGGTCGGCGAGCGGGTCCGTGGAGGTCTGCACCGCCGACACGTCCTGGAACAGGCCGGCGACGGCTCTATCGCGCACCGCACCGATCAGCCCGTCCTTACCGCCGAACAGGGAGTACACCGCCGTCGTCGACGCCTCGGCGGCAGCGGCCACGGCGCGGACCGTGAGCGACTCTCGCGGACGGGTGGCGAGCATCTCGGTCGCGCACTCCACAAGCCGCTCTTTGACGGCCTCGTCGTTTGTTCTCGGCCTACCCACGGCCAGCAGCCTACCCCCTCTGATAACGTCGTTTTGAAACAGCGTTCTGAAATTTTTGGAGGTCTGTCGTGCCCACGTCCGCCATACGTCTCGTCCGCTTCACCGGACGCTTACTGCTGGCCCTGGCCGCCGTTACGATGCTGGTCGTCGTCTTTCTCGCACTGATCGCCCTCACGGACGGGGCAGGCTCGGGGCTCGCCGCATGGTTGACGACCCTTGGAGTCGGAGCTGTCCTCGCGATGTGGCTGGGTCGGCGCCGTACTTGGCCGGCGCGGCTCGTGCCGTTTCTGCCGGTGGTTGTTGCGGCAGCATTGACGGCGTCGGTCTGTATCCCGACGGTGCCGACGGCCCGGCGATACCCGCTCGCCCTGCCGTTCGTGGCCACGCAGCACTGGAGCCTGGCCACCGGCAGCCGGGTAGCGGTGTACCACTACCCGCCCGCGAACCCCGGCCCCCGGCATCCCATCCCGTTCGTGTACCTCAACGGCGGACCGGTCCGTGGCATCTCGGTGCTCGACCATCGGTTCCTGCAACTCCTGGCACGCCAGGGCTATGACGTCTACGCCTATGAACAGGCCGGTGGCGGACGAAGCGACCTGCTTCCCATGGGCCAGTACACGATCTCCAGGTCGGTCCGTGACCTCGCCGCCTTCGCCGACCGCCTGAACAAGGGCAAGGTCGACATCCTCGGATTCTCCTCAGGCGGGGCCGTGCTCACCCGAGCCCTGGCTGACCCGAGCGTCGCCGCCCGCCTGCACCGGGCGATCATTGCTGAGCCCGGCCCCATGGACGGCCCCACCGCACACATCACCGGGCGCAGGGGCCGAAAATCCGCGCGCGGCCTCGCGCCGGCCATGACCGGACCGCGATCGACGCACGTCCCCCGGTACGCCGTGGCGTTCGGCCTTATGGGACTCGGGCTCCTCACCCCCGACACCGGACTGATCGGACAGGCCGAAGGCGACAACGCCTTCACCGCCGCCGACCTCGGCAGCGACACCGCATCCGCCTACTGCGCGCGCGACGCACACCGCATCCCCGCCGAGGACACCGCACGGAACTTCTCCTTCAGTCCCGCCGCCAGCCTCCGCATCCAGCAGACGGTCAAGGACTCCCCCTCCATCGCTTCGAAGCTGAGGCGCTCCCGGACCCCCGCGATGCTGATGATCGCCGAGTGCTCCTCCCAGGTTCGTCAATGGGAGACCACCGTCCTTGCCAATGACCCCGCCATCCAGCGCACGCAGTACCTGCCCGGAGTCGGACACCACATGTGGAACGGCCTGGACGACAACAACGACCGAGCTGCCGCTGTCATCACCGCCTTCCTTCAGGACAAGCCAGCCCCCCTGCCGAACTACCCGACCCGCGACGAGATCCCTGCCTTCTTGCACGACCGCAAATGAAGACGTTGCAGCCCGTCAACGGCAATGGCTGGCGAACCCTCGAAGCCGTCCGGGTCCTGCGTCAGCCAAGGACGACCTCTTAGTGCGGAAAAGGGCCAGCGGACTTGTAGAACTCCTTGCACGAGCACTTCGTGAGAGCGGCTGTGATGTCGATGTTGAGCATCTCCACGTCCACCTCCCCCGCGTGCTGAACAAGGCGTCCTCGTGACCAGTCACTGGAGTCGCAGGATGCCGGGAGCGCGATCGTCGAAGATCTCGACGAGCCAGTCGAAGACAGTGGATCCGCGCCCTTCTCTCGCTGTGGCAAGGTCGGCGCTGACACAAGAGCGGTTCGTGGGGTGACAGCGTGACAACCGGATCTCCAACTGGCGAGCTGTCTCCGGATAACCGAGATGCTCGCGAGATACCTGGTGGTCGCGCCACTCCACCACATAGTCATCGTCGTCGGGCGTCCCGAAGCCACCGCTGAGGCAGTCGGCGAAGGCATCGAGGTTGGCGCCCCCGTCCCCCGCCCGCGCCAGGCGTTCGCGGTCGCGCTGAACTACGCGGATCACATCGAGGAGTCCGCCCTCGATACTCCCGCTCAGCCGGCCGTCTTCACCAAGTATCCGACCTCGCTGGCCGGCCCGTACGACACGGTGGAGTTGCCCAGTGGGATGGTGGACTGGGAGGTCGAGCTGGTCGCGGTCATCGGTCTCCGCGCCCATCGGGTGCGTGCGGAGGATGCCTGGAAGCACGTCGCCGGTCTCACGCTGGGGCAGGATCTCTCGGCCCGCCGTATCCAACTCCAGGGGCCGGCATCGCAGTTCGCGCTCGGCAAGTCGTTCCCGGGGCCCGCCGCCGACTGGACGAGCTGGTCGTCGCCGCCGACGACCCCGACGACCTCGGTCGTATGGGGACCGCCCTGGACCGCCTGGAGATGCCGTACGCCCGCGATGGGCATGCTTGCGCGCCGTCGATCGGGGGACGGAGGTGACCGTCACCGTCGAAGTGCAGCCCCGTCTCCTGCAGCCGGCCGCCGCGTCCGTGCCCTGCAACGGGTCCGGCCGCGCCGATCGGGTCGGGGGCCGGGCACCGGCGGTCCTGCGCGAGGGCGCCGTCCGGTCGCGCCGCCTGGGGCATGGGGTGCTGGGGTCGACAGATCAGGAGGCCTCGCTGCGGGCCACCGCGGGCACCCTGCACGTGGCCCGCAACACCGTCACCTACCGCGTCAAACGCGCCGAAGAACTCCTGGCCACGGCCACCGCCGCAGGCAACTCACTGAAACTGCGGCTCGCTCTGGAAATCGCCCGCACCCTGCTCGGCTGACGTCACCGCCATGGCACCACCGGCGCAACACCACCGGCACGGAGTGAAACAACCCTTTTGCCCGCAATCCTCGCCGAGCATCGCGGGATACCGGATATCCGCATGGATGGGTGAGTGAGTCCCCGCGGGCGATGCACGCGGTCCGTGCCGTGCCGTGCAGTGCAGTGCCGGAGCCGGGCGGGGCATCAGGGCAGGGCCGCGCGGCACGAGGTGCACGCCCCCGGTCCCCCGCCCCGGCCTGGTCGTGGAAGGGGGGCACGGGGGAACGAAGGGCGAGGAGCGCATGGTGAGGTGGTGTCGGGGCGCATGGCGCGGGAGCAGGATCCCGTCGGTGAACGCGTCGACGGCCCTCCCGCCGTGTTCGGCGGACGGACGGCTCCCGCTGCGCGGACGCTCATGGACGTCCTGGACCTCACCGTCCTGGACCTCACCGTCCTGGACCTCACCGTCCTGCTCCATCCGCGCGAGCCGGCCCTGGACGACGACAGACCTCGCTGAGCTACCGGGAGCTCGCCGGTGCGGTCGATGCACTACGGCGCCGGCTGGCGGCGGCCGGGATCGGCGTGGGCGACCGCGTGGGGGTACGTCTGCCGTCCGGCACCAATGACCTCTACGAGGCAGGTCCCGGAAACCCGTTGGCTCCGCATTCACCGGGACAGCCCCTGCGGTGACCCGTTCGGAGCGCGTGACCGCGCGCGCCGGCGCGGAGAGGTGAACACTCAGGTGCCGTAGGCCTCATGGAAGGCGTGAACACCATGGCAGCATTGCCGGTTTTCGGCTCACGGCACCGCATACGTCGCACACATGCCCTCGCGGCCGGGTGCGCCATGGCCCTGTGCGCGTCCGTGGCGGCCCCCGCCACCGCGGACGGGGGCACGACCACGGCCAAGCCCACCATCGTGCTGGTGCACGGGGCGTTCGCGGACGCCTCCAGCTGGAACGGGGTCGCCGAACGGCTCCAACATCGTGGGTACGCCGTCATGGCCCCCGCCAATCCGCTCCGCGGGCTGTACAACGACTCCGCCTACCTCGCCTCCGTACTGGACAGCATCAAGGGTCCGATCGTCCTCGTGGGCCACTCCTACGGCGGCTCCCTGATCAGCTCGGCCGCCGCGGGCAACCCCCGGGTGAAGTCCCTGGTGTACGTGGCGGCGCTGATGCCCGACGTGGGTGAGAGCGGGATGTCCCTGGCCGCCGGGTTCCCCAGCGAACTCGGCACCGCCACGAGGTCCGTGCCCTACCAGACCGACGGCGTCAGCGGGACCGACCTCTACCTCAAGCCCGACAGGCTCCCTCAGGTATTCGCCGCCGACCTGCCGGAGCGCACCACCAGGCTCATGGCGGCGACCCAACGGCCCGTGGCCACCACCGCGTTCTCTCAGCAGGCCAAGGCGGCGGCCTGGAGACACCTGCCGTCGTGGGCCCTCGTCGCGAAGCAGGACAAGACCATCAACCCCGACCAGGAACGCTTCGAGGCGAAGCGCGCGGGTTCCCACACGGTGGAGATCGACTCCTCCCACGTGGCCATGGTCTCCCACCCCGAAGCGGTCACCGGCCTCGTCCTCCAAGCCGCCACCGCGGCCGATTCCGCCCGTCCTGCGCTGCCCGCCACGGGGGCTGCCCATGACGCCCGCGCCGCGACCGCACGCATCACCGGCATCGCCGCCGCCGCGCTGATCGCGGGCGCGGGAGCCCTCCTCCTGGGCCGCAGGCTGAGACGCCCCGCGCCCTGACGGCGCATGCCGCCGCGCCGCCGACATCTCCTGGCGGAGCGTCGTCAACAAGCACAACGGGGACCTGCGGTTCCACTCCGTCCCCGGCGACACCCGCTTCCAGATGCGCCTCCCGCTGGCCTCCGCCGGCCCCTCTCCCCTGCAGGAACCGACCTGAATTCCCCGGACCTCATCGCCCCCTCGGTTCCGCCCGACACCGCCTCCGCCCCTTGCCAACCCGGCCCTGAAACACGCGTACGGTCCGGATATCGTCCTGCCATGACCGACGAAGCCCCTGATGACATCGCCTTTCACGTCGCCGCATGCCCCTTCACCCCGCGTCTGGTGGAACAGATCGCCGGCCTGGCGGAACTGCCGTTGGGCGACTGGGCGGTCGCCGAGGCGGCGATGCGGCGTCTGGGCTGGTGCGAAGCCGGCGACGACTTGCCGTGGGAAGACTCGTTCGTCACCGCCGAGGGGCACCTCGCCCATCTCGGGGACGCCCTTGCCGTGTCATTCGCCCACTTCTACTGGGTCGACGACGATGACTGGAGCGAAGACCTGTGGGGCTCGTTGCCCGGCTGGTCCAGCCAGGCACACGCCGAACGTGCGGTGTTCGACGCGCACATCGACGCGGCTGTCGCCGCGTTCACCCAACGGCTCGGTCCACCGGAGCAAGACATCACGATCGAAGGCGGCACGGCGGCCATGGGAGAAGGCAACTGGCGCCACGCGGCCTGGCGTTGCGGGGACAACCTGCTCGTCATCGGCCCCCGCCATGAAGGACTCTCCTACTTCCAGTTCGAGGAAGCCATCGTCTGCATAGGCTCGCTCGAGGCGTCCGCTCCGCTGCCCGCCCTCGGCGACTTCGTCTCCTGACCGCCCGCCGGCGGCCCGGCCCGGCCCGGAGGGCCGACATCCCGTCACGGCCGTCGAGGCAGGGGGCCCAGCGGCATCAGGAAAGCGGTCGGCAGAGCAGGGCGTCGGGGCTGCCTCGGTGTCCGGGGCGGTGGGTGTAGGCGATGCCTGCCGCGTAGGTGTCGGAGGGGCACTGGCCTTTGTAGTGGCCGTAGGCGAAGTCACCGCCGGGGTCGCTGGGCGGGCGGTGGTCGCCACGGTCGAACCACAGGGTTTGGTCCGTGGTGCCCAGGGAGGTGCGGGCGGGCATGCACAGGGCGGCGGAGACCGACTCCCCGCGCAGGCTGTAACCGGTGAGGAAGTGGTCCGCGGGGCACTGCAGTTTGCTGTAGCCGGGTGCCCAGTCGCCACCGGCCGGAACATAGCGCTCGTCGCGTACGACCTCGGGGGTGCTTCCGGGCGTGCGCAGGTCCTGGGCCGCGGGGGCGTCGGTGCACAGACCGCGCCCCTGGGTGTGGCTGAGGCCGATCAGCCGTTCTCCGTCGGGGCACGCCGCTTTGCGGGCGCCGCCGTCCCAGTCGCCCAGAGCTCGGGCGCTCAGGGACTGGACGAAATCCCGGTGGTCCAGGGTGAGTTGGTGCCAGGACGGGGTCGGTGACACAGGGCCGGTCCGCTGTGGTGCCGTCTGCAGCCGGTGCCACGCCGTGGTACGCCAGTCGTTGCCGTCCAGGATTCCGCTGCGGTGCCCGGCGCGGTCGTAACGCAGCATGGCCCAGCTGTCCCCGGCAGGGCGGCCCTGGGCGTCGGTGCTCCAGCCGACGAGCGGCCAGTAGGCGAAATCCGTGTCGTTGTCGGCGAGGACATCCGTCAGGTTGGCGAACCAGGCGCGGGCCGCGGCACCCGACTCATCCGCACCGATGCCGAATTCGCTGATCCACAGGGGCGCGGTGAAGTGCTGTCCGGACTCGGCGGAGACGAAGAACGCCTGATCCTGCAGTACGGCGCGCAGCTGGTCGCGGGGCAGGTCCTGATAGCGAGGGTCGCTGGTCTCCCCCACGCCGGTGGCGCCGCTGTGGTGCGGGCCGGTGTAGCCGTAGAAGTGGGCCGAGTAGACGAGCTTCCCGGAGCGGACGAGGGTGTGCGAGAGCGTACGGACCGGGGTGAGGGTGGGACGGCCGTGCGGCAGGCCGTCCACCGGCAGTCCGGTCCAGTTGATGCCTTCGATGATGAGGAGCAGCCGGGGGTTGGCCTCGGTCTGGATCCGGTCCGCCGCTTCCTGGGCGGCGGCCTGCCAGTCGTGGTTGTCCCCCAGGCCCCAGTTGGGGTCGTCCCAGACGTCACGGCGCACTTCGTTGTAGAGGTCCGCCCCCACGACACGGCTGTTGTCCTGGTAACGGCGGGCCAGGAAGACCCAGTCGTCAGCCCATTGACGCGTGCTCTGGCGGCTGTTCCACCGCTCGTTGCCGTCGAGGCCGCAGCACCACCGGGTGGTGTTCGTGTGGTTGTTGAGGATGACGGCGAAACCGTTCGCGGTCAGGGCTGCGACCACGGCGTCGAAGACCTGCAACGGTGTTCTGCCGCGTAGCTGCGGGTTGGCGGCGACCGCGGCATCCGGCACCGGGGCGTCGGAGTGGATCAACTCGTTGGAGAACGGCAGCCGGATGCTGTTGAGGCCCAGGGCCCGGAAGTCGTGCAGCAGTGAGGCGATGCCCACGCGGTCGAGGCCGAGCGGTATGCCGTGGGAGTTCTGACCGCTGTGGTGTGCGGCGGCGTCGTTGATGTCGCCCGAACCGTTCCACGAGCCCTGCGCGCCGTCCCAGTTGCCCGACTTCAACCGGAACCGCTTGCCGTCGGCGTCGACGATATAGCGGCCTCTGGTGGACAGCGGTGCCGTCCATGCGGCGGCGGGTACGTGGACGGCCGACGCCTGGGCGGATGTGGGTACGGCCGACGCCGCGACGGATGGGCGTATGGCCGACGTACCGGCAGCGGGGGCGTCCGGCCTGGCAGGGGCAACGGCAGCGGCCGCGCCCGGGACCGGGCCGCCCGTGAGGACAAGGGCGAGGCACAGCGCCGCGGCACTACACGCCGGGCGTAGGAGAGGCTTCACGTCATCCGCCTGCTTCGTCGGGTGTGCCCGTCGGGTCCGCCCGGCGGGCAGCCCCGCGACGGGCGCACCGCCGGCGGGGCACCGACAAGTTACCGATGAGTGGCAGGCGGGGCCATACCGCTGCAGCCGATTCCGGCCCGGTCGTACGGCTGCCCGGCCGCTGTCGACGGCCGGGGCACGAGACCGCATCCGCCCGTCGGATCCCGGCACCAGTGCTCGGGGCTCACGGGCTCACGGGCTCAGATGCGTAGGCGCAGGCGCAGGCGTCGTCCAGGACCGGAGCGCGGCGGCCACCTCCTCGATGCCGGGGGCGGTCCAGGCGCGGGCGATATAGCCGTCCGGGCGGACCAGCGCGGCGGACAGCCCCGACCACGGGAGGGCCTGCGCCACCTCGACCCGGGCCGAGCGAAGCGGCGTGAAGACGGCGTCCGGAGTGAAGTCGGCGAGCAGGAACCGGTCGACCGCCAGCCGGCGGTGCAGGGTGCCGTCCGACAGCTCGAGGTCGGGGGCGCGGCAGCCGTCCAAGGGGTGCCCGGAGAAAGGAGGGGGGTAGGACAGGCCGAGTCCGGACAACCAGGCGGTCAGGTCGTCCGCGGTGTCGCCGCCCTTGGCGATCAGCGCGCTCATCAGGTCGCGCAGCGCGGCACCCGCCGGGGTGAACGTGGTCATCAAGGCTGCCTGGGCCAGCGTGTTGCCGGCCAGTCCGGCGGCGACGGGGGCGCGCTCGCTTTCGTAGCCGGCCGCTCCACCGGTGATCAAGGGCGGAGCCCAGCCGTGGATCTCGGCGGCCAGTTTCCACGCCAGATTCGCGGCGTCCTGCAGACCGACGTTCAGTCCCTGGCCGCCGGCGGGGAGATGGACATGTGCCGCGTCACCGGCCAGAAAGATGCGGTTCGCGCGGTACTTCACGGCGTGCCGTGTCGTGTCGTTGGCCGTGGACAGCCACAGCCCGTCACGCAGTCCGTGGTCGCTGCCGGTCATCCGGCGCAGGATGGCGCGCAGTTCGTCGAGGGTCAGGGAGCGCGCCTGGCGTGCGCGTACCTCGTCGGAGGTGAGTCGGGTGTCCGCGGCTTCGGTGCCGAACACGCGGTACGCACTACCGTCGGAGAGGCCGTAAGCACCCTCGGGGAAGGGGAGGAAGCTGAGCTGACCGTGCCGGTGGTCCCAGTAGTGCGCCGCCCCGTCCGGAGGGTCGGTCAGGGTGACGTCGGCGACGAAGCCCACCATGGAGGGCGGGGTCCCCGGGAAGTCGATGCCCGCGTGCCGTCGTACGAGGCTGTGTGCGCCGTCGGCACCCACCAGATAACCGGCCCTGCGCACACCGCCGTTGACGGTCACCTCGACCCCGTCGGCATCCTGGGCGAACCCGCTGACGTCGTGGCCGTAGTGCACAGCAATGCCGCGCAGGCGAAGGTGAGCCGCCAGCACGCGCTCGGTGGTCGTCTGCGGGACCATCAGCACAAAGGGATAGGGCGTGTCGAGCTGCGCGTAGTCGAGCAGGTCCGGAAGTACGGCGAAGTGCGCCTTCGGTTCGGGGCGCCCCAGCGAGACCAGGATGTCGGAGAGCCGCCGGTCGTCTTCGGTGCGCAGCAGGGTCAGGACTTCCAGGGTCCGGGGGTGCATCGTGGTGGCCCTGGCTTGCTCGCTCCGGCCGGTCCTGCGCTCCAGCACCTCCACGGTGATCCCGGCGGCGTCCAGCAGGGCGGCGGTCAGCAGCCCGACCGGCCCGCCGCCCGCCACGATCACCTCGACGCTCACCGGCTCCCCCGCTCGGGGTGCAGCAGCCAGATCCCCGTGGCGAGACCGGTGGTGGAGGCGATGTGCACCGCGAGTGCCTTTTCGTTGGGTGCCCAGACACCTGTCGTGGGGCCTCCGGACCACATCGCCGCCGCAAATCCGGCACCGGCGGCCGCCATGGCGCCCCACAGCGGCCGGCCGCGCCGTGGCCCGGCGAGCACGCCGATCCCGATGGCCGCCAGGCTGCCCGCCGTGACCAGGGCCTCGCGGGCCATGTGGTACTGCACATGGCCCGCGCCGTCCCGCACCTCGGGCGCCCGGTAGGTGTCATCCGTGATGTGGGTGACGGTCTGCCAGACCGACGGCAGCGCGGCCGCCATACCGGCGGCGGTGACGACTTGGCCGAGCTTTTCACGCCTGGTGGGCGCCATGACTTCTCCCTTTCGATGCGCGGTACGCGGTACGCGGTACGCGGTACGCGATGCGCCGTAGGCGGCACTCGATACGCGGCGGGCGGCACGCGGCGGGCGGTAGACGTCGCAATTAACTTAACATGAAGATAATTAACGTTCGCCTTTTCGTGACGCGCTGGTAGGCTCCCACGCGTGACCGAAAGCTCCCCCCGCGACCGTGTCGACGGCATGATCGACGTCATCTCCAGCGCGCACGACCTGCCCCACCTGGAATCCAAGGCGCTGGTGTACCGCCTGCGGAGGGTGGCTCACCACATGGAGATCGAGCTCAAGCGCGAACTGGCGCAACACGGGATCGAGTTGTGGGAGCTGGAGCTGCTGGCCTGTCTGCGCAGGGCACCACACCATCGCCTCAGCGCCAAAGACCTGCTGGAACAGATGCGGCTCACCACCGGAGCCGTCACCAACCGCGTATCACGACTCGAAGCCAAAGGGTGGGTCAGCAGAGAGCTCGACCCCACCGACCGCCGCAGCGTTCTCGTCACGCTCACCGAGAGCGGCCTCGACCGCGCGCTGCAGGTTTTCGCCACCAAGACCGAGGCCGAACGCACCCTGCTCTCCGCGTTCACACCCGAGCAACAGCGCGCGCTCAATGGCACGCTGCGCACGTTGCTGATCAGCCTGGAGGGCCGCCACCCCTGAGGCCGGCGCACCCCGGGCTTGCCCCAGATGACATTGCCTCAGGCGCGTGGCGGTCGTCTCCAGCCGTTATCAGGCCGACGTGCCGAGGTCGGCCGGCCTGGGAGCGGTGCGCGGGCTGCCGGCCTGTCGGCGTCGCACCAAGAAGCACGCGAGGGCGCCGACCGTGATCACGATGATGGGCAGTGCCAGGGTCGGCCGCATCGCGTGCACGACCCCCTGTTGGAACGTGGCGGCCGTCACCTGCTCGATGTGGTGGACCAGACCCGTCGGCGTTCCCTGCGGCAGGTGGACCACCGCGCCGCTCTGCCCGACGCCGACTTCCTGACCGCTCTCGGCGGCGTTACGGAAACCCTCCAGGAACTGGCGGCGGACACCGGCCGGGAGGCCCGCAGCCCGCTTTGCCGCTTCGTCCTGCAGCGAGACAGACAGGCGGTTCTGCAGTACGGCGCCGACCGCGGCACTGCCGATCACGGTGCCGATCTGGCGGATCGTGTTCAGCACACCGGACGCCGCCCCGGCCATCGTGGGCTCCACGTGGTACATGGCGACCGTGACCATCGGGCCGAATACACAGCCGATACCTACCCCGGCCGTGATCAGGGCGGGCTGGAACTCCCACCACGCGCGGCCGACATCGGTGACCCAGGTGAGCCAGGCCATACCCGCCGCGAACAGGGTCAGGCCGGCCATCAGGACGTACTTGCCGCCGATCCGGTCCGCCATCCGGCCCGCGACGGGTGACAGCACCGCGGACACCACCATGGCCGGCGCCATCACCAGTCCGGCCGTGAGGGCACTGAAGCGCAGCACCGACTGCAGGTAGATCATCACCGGCAGGAACAGGCCCAGCATCCCGACCTGGACGGTCGCCGACACGAAGCTCATGACCGTGTAGTTGCGGTCGCGGAAGAGCACGAAGGGCAGCAGCGGTTCGCGGCGCTGCCGGGCGGCCTGGTGAAGCAGGAACAGCACGAGCAGCAGGGCGGCCGCGCCCAGCAGGGCCCAGATCCCGGCGTTCCAGTCGTAGCGCTGGCCCTCGGTGAGTGCGAAGGTCAGGCATACCAGCGTTGCCGCGGCGAGCAGGACGCCCACCACGTCCAGCTTCCGGCGGCTGCCGTGCCGGATGCCGGGCACGAGCGTGACGGCCATCGCGAGGACGAGCGCGCCGATCGGAACGTTGACAAAGAAGATCCACCGCCAGCCCGCCGTGCTGACCAGGAGCCCGCCGAGAGTGGGCCCGGCGATCGTGGCCACGCCCGCGACACCGCCCCAGACACCGAGCGCGGCTCCCCGGCGCTCCGCCGGGAAGGTGCCGATGATGATCGTCATCGTCTGCGGCATCAGCGCTGCCGCCCCCAGCCCCTGCGCCGCCCGGGTAGCGATGAGCTGGGCCGGATCCCGCGACAGGCCGCACAGCACGGACGCCACGGTGAACAGCGCGACGCCCCCGATGAACATCGTGCGCGGCCCGCGCACATCGCCCAGCCGCCCGAATGTGATCAACAGTGCGGCGAGAACGAGGATGTAGATATTGATCACCCATAACACCTCGTCCAGCGACGCATGCAGGTCGCCGACCATGCTGGGGATGGCCACGTTGACGGCCGTCAGGTCCAGCAGTGTCATAAAGAATCCCAGGCTGAGCGTCAGCAGCACCGCCCAGGGATTGCCACGCCACCTACTGCTCATGCGAACTTCGTCCTTTGCTTCTGGTGTCCCAAAAGGGCCCGGCTTTCCGACGGCCGGCCAGCTTCGGTATCCGCCCTGGGAGGGCCGGTGCACCGCCGTACCTTTCCCCGGAATTCGACTCGTGAGGTTCGATCAGTGCGCGCGCACGGGCAGGAGAGGCAGCGGCGTGCTGTCGTCTCTCCTGCCCGGCGCCGTGCCACTGCCCAGCGGCGCGAATATCGTCACTGCCGCAGACCGGCCGGGCAGGGCGCCGGCACCGCCGGCCGAGGAGAACCGCCCACCCGGGCACGAGCCGGATGTCAGCTCTTGGCGGGGGCCTGCAGACTCCACAGCCGCCCGTCGGGGTCCCGTACGGTCATCTCCCGGGTGCCGTAGTGCGTGTCCTCGAACGCGGTGGCCACCTCCACGGCGGGGCCGGGACGGAACAGATCCGCATCGGGCACCTTCAGTGCGACCTGCACGCCGGGCTCCCGGTCCTCAGGGACCTCAACCACGACGAAATAGGGGCCCTCCCCGTTGCGAAACACGCCGGAACCGTCGCCGGCGGAGGTCTCCAACTCGTAACCCAGTTCCTGGAAGAACCCGGCGGTCTTCCCCCAGTTGCGGGTCTCCACGAAGACCGCCTCGATACCTTCAGTTGCCATGTCATGACTCCTTTCCGGAAGCGTGCTCCCGCTGTCCATGGGCGTCGTCGAGGTAGGCACGCAACGCGTCGGCGACCAGCGCCGACAGCGACATGCCCCTCTCGATCGCGTGATGCTTGACCTGCCTGATCAGCCCCAGCGGCAGATACACGTTGAACTGTTTGACTTCCGTGTCACCCATACACGGATACTAGCTCGCTAGATTGCTAGCATGCTAGCCCACAGAATTCCTTCTGTCTGTTCTTTCGGTCCTCCCGCCCGCCCCGGGGCTGGTGCAGCAGCCGGCCGGCGTGGAACCGGGCTGCCTCGGCGACAAGAACGAGGCGGCGCTGCAGCACGCCGCAGTGCATGTGCTCGCCGATACACACCGGCACGCCGTCTTCATCCCGGGAACTCACCCATGGCGCGGCGGGGTTCAGCGAGGGAAAGGGCAACATTCCGCCGCGCGCCTCGGCGTGGCGGCGCCGGGGCGACTTGGCCGACGCATGGCCTCTTCCGCCATGGGCGCTCGCCACAGCCCCCGCGCGTCACCGGGGAGCCACCGGAACGCTACGGGGGCGCCACTGAGGGGGCGGACCCTGCCGATGGGTAATGGGTGTGCCCAGTTCCGGGCCCGTTCAAGTTCTGGTCACGCTCGCCACCCAGGATCTGGAATGAGACATTCCGCTTGGTGACACCGCTGTGGTCAGGCACACCGGCCACGGCACGGAGGGCCTTATGGCCGGTATAGAAACCCACGTCCCCACCAACCGTCGTCGCTTCCTCCTCAGCTCCGGTGCCGCCGTCGCCGGAGCCGGTGCCGCATGGGCACTGCCGAGCCGGCGCAGCAGCAGCGGTGCCCCGGGCACCGCACACGCACAGCCCCTCACCCGTACGTCGCCGGGCCACGCCGGTGGGCGGCGCGCGGCCCCGTTCGGCACCACCACCCTCGACACCACGGCCCGCCTCGTCGGCAGCGGCGGCTACCGCCGGATCACCTCCGGTCCCGGATGGCCCCTGGTCGTCCGGGGTGAGCTCGCCTCCGCCTCGTCCGGACGCCAGGACCGGCGGACCGCTCTGGCGTGCTTCCTCCAGTTCACCGACCTTCATGTGGCCGACGTCCAGAGCCCCTTGCGCACCGAGTACCTGCGTGTCGGATCGCCGGGATCGTGGCGGGCGCAGGAGGCGCTGTCGGTGGCCGGTGCGGTGTCACTGGTGGAACAGGCCAACGCGGTCCGCACGGGGCCGCACACCGGCCGGCCGCCGGCCTTCGTCATGTCCACGGGCGACAACATCGACAACCACTCCATGGTGGAACTGGAGTGGTTCCTGACCCTCATGAGCGGTGGCCGCATCACGCCCAACACCGGTGACCCGACCTCGTACGAGGGGGTACAGGACTCCGGCCTCGGGTTGTACTGGCATCCGGACAGCGGCCTGCGCGACCAGGACAAGAGACGCGGACTGCCGGCGATCCCCGGCTACCTCGAAGCCGCGATGCGCCCGGTCGTCAGCCCCGGCCTGCGACTTCCCTGGTACTCGACGCCCGGCAACCACGACGATCTGCCGGGTGGCTGTCTGGCCCCGCAGGACCCCGTGCTGACGGAGTACATCACCGGGGCGCGCAAGCTGTTCTCCGTACCGGATGCCGATGTGGCCGCCTTCCGCAAGGTACTGGACAGCGGCGACGACCCCAAGAGCACCGTGCTCAAGGACATCCTCCGCCGTAACGCCTCCCGTGCCCGCACCGTGACCGCCGACGAGCGCCGCCGGATGTTCACACCCCACGAGTACCTGCGGGCGCATCTGAACCCGGACTTCGCCGGAGCAGGGCCGGCCGGACACGGCTACACCGACAACCACCTCGACGGTGACCGGATGTACTACTCCTTCACCATCGCCGAGGGTGTCATCGGCATCAGCATCGACACCACCTACCGCAGCGGCCACTACGAAGGATCCCTGGGCACCGAGCAACTGCGGTGGCTGGAACGGACATTGGCCGCGCACAGTGCCCGCCATTACGACGAGGACGGACGGCTGGTGCGCAACACGGGTGCCGATGACGCGCACATCCTGGTGTTCAGCCATCACCACAGTCCGAGCATGACCCGGCGCCCCGACGCGGCCCGCTCGGAGGAGAAGCGGCACGACGGCGAAGAGGTCATCGCCTTGCTGAGCCGGTTCCCGAACGTGGTGGCATGGATCAACGGCCACAGCCACATCAACCACATCACGCCGCATGCCCACCCGACGGCCGCCCGCTCCTTCTGGGAGGTCAACACCGCCTCGCACGTCGACTATCCCCAGCACGCGCGGATCATCGAACTCGTGGACAACCACGACGGGACGCTGTCCCTGTTCACCACCCTCATCGAATCCGCCGCCCCGCACCACACGGACTTCGACGACCTCTCATCGGTCGGCCTCGCCTCGCTCTACCGCGAGCTGTCCTACAACGCCCCCGGCCTCGCCGCGGGCCTGACCGACGGCGTCCACGAAAAAATGGCGGGCACCGCGGCGGACCGCAACACCGAACTCCTCGTCCGCCGGGCGTGAGAGGGAGCCACCCTTCCGGCGGGCACGGGCAGCGGGTCCGCCGCGCAGGTCACGTCATGGTCCGGAGCGGTTTCGCCGAGGAGATAGGCGTTCACGATGCCGTCCACGCACGCATTGCCGTTCTGGTACTGGCCGTGATCGCCGCCTCCCGTCACCGTGACCAGCCGCGAACCGCGCAGCGCACGGTGTGCCGCACGTGCGCCCTCGTAGTAAGTGGCAGGGTCACGAACCGAGTTGAGCATCAGTGTGGTGGGCAGGCCCCGGCCGGTGACGTGGACGTGCGGCGCGTCGGAGACCGGCCAGGCCGCGCAGGTCGCCGCGTAGGCCAGCTCGCGCGCCCCGACGAGCGGATAGGCCGCGGCGTCCTTCGCGCTGCGGTCGAGCCAGTAGTCGAGGTCGCCGCGCCACGGGGTGTCGTTGCAGGTCACCGAGGAGTACACGGCGGCGAATCCCGGTGACAGGTAGCTCGCGAAGAGCTTGGCGACCCGGGTGCGCTCGGCCGGTGTGGTGGACGGCCAGTGGTCGAGGGCCCTGAGTGCGGCCGCCAGCTGCGGGAACTGCCGCGCGTTGTACATGCTCTGGATCGTGAGGTTGTCGAGCTGATTGGGTCCTATCGTCAGCGTGCCGATGGTGAGCGGGCGCTCGTGCAGGGCGCGACGGCGTGCCTCCCACCTCGCCTTGGCCGCGGCGGCCGTGCGTCCGTAGTGGTAGGTCGTGTCGTAGCGTGCGATCCAGGGCAGGAAGTCGTGCTCGAAGCGTCGCTGGAAGCTTTTCGGCAGACCGCCTTGGGCGTGCTGCCATGTGCCGCTGAAGTCCTCGTTGCTGTCCAGCACCGCGCGCTCGATACGCTGGGGGAATTCCGTCGCGTAGTAGGCGCCGAGCCAGGTGGCGTACGAGGGGCCGTAATAGGAGATCTTGCGCACGCCCAGCAGTGCACGGAACAAGTCCATGTCGCGCACGGCCTGGTCGGTGGTCAGCCGGCGGACCAGATCGCCGCTGTGCCGCAGGCAGCCGGCGACGAGCTGCCGCGAGCGGGCCAGGACACCGCGGAGGGCCGCGGGTGAGCGATCGCGGAAGTCATGGGCGTAGAACTCCCGGAACTCGGCGTCGGTCTGGCATTGCGCGGGCGTGCTGCTGCCGACGCCGCGCTGGTCAAAGCCGACCACGTCGTACGCGGCTCCCACGGAGGGCGAGCGCGCGACGAAGTCAGCGGGCCGGGTGAGTCCCGAGGCCCCGGGCCCGCCCGCCGCCATCATCAGCACCCCGCGCCGGCGGGCGGGGCCGGTCGCACGGTGCCGGGACACCCCGATGGTGAGGTCGGCCCCGGTTCCCGGATGGTGCCAGTCGCGCGGCACGGTCATGCGCGCGCACTCCAGTGAGGGCTTCGCCGCGCATGGCTGCCAGTGCAACTGCTGGTGGGCATAGCGCGCCGGTACCGGCGCGGTGGTCCGGTCCGCCGCCCGGGCGGGCGGCGCGGTGGGCGGCACCGCCGAGATCAGCACGGCGGCCACCGTTCCGGACAGGGCGGCCACCGGCCACCACGGTTTTCTCCACGCGGACATCGATCCTCCCGTCGGCGCGCAGGGTGCGCTGCCATGAAAGGGATCCTCGGGGGTCAGGGGACCGGTTTCGATCACACTGGTGCCCGTTTCCGGGGTGGCACCAGGACCACCCCCGAGGGGCCGGTGCGCTGGAGCGTCCGGGGGACCGCGGGGCCCCCCGGCCGACGCCTGCGGCCCCGTGAGGGCGGTGAGCAGTACCTTCAGGGGGACATAGCGGTAGATACACGACAGATCAACACCATCGGTGGAGTCTGCATGTCCCCCTCCGTCACCCCTCGGCCCTCCCACGGGCGCCTCGCCAGACTCCTGGGCGTTCTGCTGGCCGTCGGTGTCGTCCTCACCGGACTCGTCCAGGTCGCTCCCTCCCCCACGCCCCAGGCGCTCGATCCGCGGATCACTTCGATCATGCGGAAGCCGGATTACCGGTATGCCCGGTGGGGGCTGCTCCAGCGGGACCCGGAGACCGGCAAAACGACGCAGTCCCGCGACGCCGACCAGTTCTTCATCCCCGGGTCAACGGCCAAACTGTTCAGCGTCAGCGGCGCCTGGCACACCCTTGGCGGCGACCACCGCTTCAGCACGCCGATCCACGCCGTCGGGCAGCGCCACAACACCACGCTCAAGGGCAACCTGGACCTGGTCGCGCAGGGCGACCTCACCCTGGGTGGCCGAACGCGCAAGAACGGCACCGTCGCCTTCACCACCGTCGACCACACCTACGCCAACGCTGTCCCGGGGGCCACCCTCACCCCGCAGAATCCGCTGGCCGGCATCGACCAGCTGGCCCGGCAGGTACGCCGCTCGGGGATCCGCCGGGTCGACGGCGACGTGGTCATCGACGCGCGCCTGTTCCGGCCGGATCCGGTCCTCGCCCCGACCCCCACACCACTGATCATCAATGACAACGTCATCGATCTGCTGACCTCCCCCGGCGCCAAGGCGGGCGCCCCGGCCGGCCTGGACTGGCGCCCGAAGGTCGCGCCCTACCACGTCACGTCCTCCGTCCGTACCGTCGCGGCGGGCAAACCGGCCGACATCAGCGTGAGCAGCTCCGCCGACGGCACCCGGATCCGCCTGTCCGGCACCATCGCCGCGGGTTCGGCTCCCGTCCTCCGGCTGTCCGCCATCAAGGACCCGAACGCCTTCGGCCGGACCGCGCTGATCGAGGCACTGAAACGGGCCGGGGTCGAGGTCCGCGCGAAGGCGATCGGCCCCAACCCGGTCCGGCAGTTGCCGAAGTCCTACCGGGGCGTGCCCACGGTGGCCCGGTACACCTCCCCTCTCTACGCCGAGTACGCCAAGCTCATTCTCAAGGTGAGCCACAACCTCGGGGCGAACCTCGGGATCTGCCTGATGGCCACCAGTACGGGAAGCACCAACTGCGAGGACGGCTTCCCCGTACTGGCCACCTTCCTGGACCATGCACGGGTGGCACGCAAGGCCGTGCAGCTCGCCGACGGCCGCGGCGGCAACCCGGCCGACCGGGCCACACCACGCGCCCTGGCCCAGATGCTGGCGTACTGGCAGCACACCTCCGAGGCGCAGCGCTTCCGCACCTCGCTACCGGTCCTGGGCATCGACGGGACCCTGGCGGATTCCTGCCGCAGCTGCCCGTCACGCGGCAAGGTCTTCGCCAAAACCGGCACTGCGACCGGCGGTGACGCCCTCAATGACCGGCTGGCCGTGGGCGCGGAGACCGCGGCCGGCTATCTGGAGACGCGCCGGGGCCACTTCGATGTGTTCTTCGCCGGAGTGAACGGCGCCTCGACCCCCGGCGCCGCCATCAACGGCGTCCTGGCCCTCGGCAACGACGTGGCCGATGTCGCCGCCTACCTCCAGCAACAGGCCTCCGGCCACCACTGAACGACGGGACCGCCCGCCGACGGAGCGCGGTGCTGCGCCCCTCCCGGGGTGGGTTCGGACCAGGACCCGCTCGTGCGGGAACATGAAGTGCGCCGGCCTGCCCGCCGGCCGACCGGCCGACCGGCCGACCGGGGTCAGAAGACCAGCCTGGCCCTGGTGTCGATCAGCTGCGGTGCACGGTCCTCCGCCACGCAGCGCAGCGCTTCTCGCACTGCGAGGGCTCCGAGGCGGAGGAAGACCAGCTCGCAGGTGTCGACATGGTGCCAGGACATGGCGCGCACGATGACCCGGGCGTTCACCGGTGCTCCTCGGCGGGCTTCGGGGTCCTCGGTGTCCGTGCCGGACAGTTCCCGCAGCACGCCCCGGCAGAGGAAGTCTTCGAAGTCCGGTGCCGGTTCGGGTGAGACGGCGCAGGCGAACTCGACGGACGAGGCGACCGCTGCCGGCAGGGGTTCGAAGTCGAGCTCGACCCTGCCGTACGTCGGCGCACAGCCGCCGAGCGTCTGCCGGGAGTGCACCTTCACTCCCCGTACAGGACGGGCGAGTCCGAGGGGCCAGAGGGCTGGTGTGGAGGTCATGACAGGCACCGTATGGGCGGGGAGACCCACGGGGAAATGGCATCCGCGGGGGTGGACGTCACAGGACCAGCCGGGAACGCCCGATTACGCTGTCACCGTGACCAGCGGAGAGGCGTCCCCGTGAGCCAGTACTACGACATGGGCGACCAGACCCTGTGGAACCCGTCCAATGGGGTCTCCCGGTTGTTCCTGCGCCAAGTAGCCCTCCATGAAGAAGAATTGGCTCTGCCGTCCGGGATCGGACCGATGGATGCCGACGAGTGCCGGATCGACCCCACCGACTTCACAGCGTTCGTCGACGCGCTGCTGGCGCGACACCGCCATACCGGCCATGCCGTCATGATCGCCCTGTCCGAAGGGTTCGTCGCTACGGTGCTGGTCCTCGCGGAGAGGGCCGGCATCGAGGTGGACTGGAAGGCGGCCGACCGCGCCACGGGCGATGGCCTCAGGGACGTTTGTCGGTCCCGTGCAGCGCCGGCCGCACGGCTTGACCTCAACTTCGGTTGAGGTCGGATGGTTGGTCCCCACCCCACCCCTGGAAGGCGCGACAGATGGTTTCTCGATCATTGCCCGACATGCCCCGGGCCGATGCCGGCACGATCCTGGTCAGTGAATGGATCGTGGACACCCCGGAGCGGCAACATGCAGCGGCGGAAGCATTGCTCGGTGAGTGGCGCGAGTTGTGCACGAGGATTCAGCCCGAGGCATTCCAGCAGCTCAGCTGTTTCGGGAGCCTGGACGGACGACTGCTTCTGAGTCTTGCGCGGTGGGCGAGCGACGAGGCTCATCTCGCCTTCATGCGTGAGCACCGAGCAGGCATGGTGGGCCGCATTGATCAAGAGGTGCCGGGAATTCAACGACCGGGACTGATGCGCTACCGGTTGCTGCACAGCGTTCTTCCCGACGCTGTTCCGAAGTCTGCGGATGTCCTCGTCGTGCTGCGTGCCGAGGCCCGCGCGGCGGATTTGGTCAGGAGTTGGGCGGACCGGACAGCGGTCAAGTTACGTGAAGCGACCGCGGCCGCGCCGGGGCCCGCGCACGTCCTGGTGAGCACGGATGGCCTGCATGCTCTTCTCGCTGTGCGGAAGACACCCGATGACAGCTGGGACCACGGCATGCCGGCTACCGCAGGGGGCATTCATGTGCACGATCCGCAGCGCTATCGCCTGCTCGGAAGCGTCCATGGACCGCGCCACCGTGTCGTCGACCGGACCTGACACGGCCCCGGACCCGGTCCCTGTGAGGTTCGGGCGAGGTTCGGGGCGTGGCAGCTCGTCGCTGATGGGGCCACCGCCGCCCTCGGGGCCAAGCCGTGGTAAAGCGTCCGGCTCTGCGGGCGGCCCCCTACGCGTCGTCTGCGAAGCGCAGGACGAAGCGTCGTTGCCATGGGGTTTCCACGGCGCGAGGGTGGTAGTGCTGACGGACGTAGGCGACGGCTCGGTCTGGCGGTACCCCGTCGAGAACGGCCATACATGCCAGGGCTGTTCCCGTTCGGCCGCGGCCGCCGCCGCAGGCTACCTCGACGCGTTCGTTCGCTGCCCGGGTCAGCGCCTCCTTGAACAGCAGACGAGCCTGGCGGCGGTCCTTGGGAAGCCGGAAATCGGGCCAGCACAGCCACCGGGCATCCCACTCGGTCCGTGGGGGCTGCTTGCCGAGGAGGTAGACGGCGAAGGTGGGCATGGGTGCGGATGTGGGTCCTGAGGGGAGGGGGTGGCGCAGGCCCCGGCCGCGGACCAGGGCGCCCGAGGGGAAGCGTAGGACTCCTGGGTCTGCTGCGCTCCAGTGCTCGGTCATACGCGCACCCTATCGATCGGCCACCGTGTGAGCCGTTGGGCCGTACATGCGAGACGGCAACTCATGCTGTATGGAACCGGGTTGGCGTGGTCCGTGGCATGCGCCGTGCGGGGGCCGGCGTTGCCTGTGGCCTGGTGGGGACAGCATGATGCGGAGAATGACAACGAACCCGTCTTCAGTGTCGCCTGCCGTGATCCGGCTCGCGCGGTATACGGCTGCGGAGCTGAGGGAGATCGTCGGGGACGACGATGACCCTTTCGGCGTTGCGGAGGCCGGTCTGACCTGGCTGCCCAAGCAGGAGCACTTCGCCGTCCGACGGGACGGCCGCCTCGTGGCGCACACGGGTCTGGTGACGCTTCCCCTTTCGGCCGGCCCGGTCGAGACACAGGTGGTGGGCTTCGGCGGGGTGGTCGTCGCTCCTGATCTGCGGGGGCACGGGCTGGCACGGCTCGTGGTCACCTCCGCTCTGGAACACGCCCGCACGATGGGGCCGCAGTACGGACTCCTCTTCTGCCGCCCGCACCTTGTCCCCCTCTACCAACGCCTCGACTGGCGGACCCTGCAGGAGGACGTCGAGGTCGAGCAGCCGGACGGGCCGGTGACCATGCCGCTGCGGTCCATGTGGGTGCCACTGCGCCACGGGGCACAGTGGCCCGCGGGGCCGGTACGTCTGCGGTCCCTCCCGATGTGAGCGGCCCCCGATGTGAGCGGCCCCCCGATGTGGGCGGTTCCTTCCCCCCTCGGGGGTGTCCCGCCGTGATGCTTCGCGGCCGCCGGTCGGTGAGGCCGGCGGCCACCTGCCACCTCCGTCACGCCCGCGGGCTCACCGGCCCGGAGCGGGCAACGGGACGGCCTGCCCCGTGACCCGCACCTGTGGGTCATCGGGGTCGAGGTCGACGTAGAGGTCGCTGGGCCGGCCCATGTCCTCGCCCTGCCGGATGTGCACCCGCAGCGGCTCCGTGACCAGCCCCAGGGCGCGCAGGTACCCGCCGAAGGCCGCGGCGGCGGCGCCGGTAGCCGGGTCTTCCACGACACCGCCGACCGGGAAGGGGTCGCGGGCGTGGAAGTCGAGGCGTCCGGGGCCCGCGCGGTGGACGAGGTGCACGGTCGTCCAGCCGTGCTGCCGCATGAGGTCGTGCAGCGCGTCGAAGTCGTAGTCGAGGGCGGCCAGTTGTGCCCGGCTCCGTACTCCGAGGACGAGGTGGTCGTTGCCCGCGAAGGCGATGTGCGGCGGGAGGTCGTCGTCCAGATCGTCCCTGGTCCAGCGCAGGGCCCGCAGCGCCGGCTCGACCTGGGTGGCCTCCTCGGCCGGGTGGGAGTGCGCCGGCACGCTGGTGAGCGTGGCCTGGGTCAGCCCGTCGACGAGGCCGGTCCCCACCCTGATCTCCCCCGCGGGCGTGTCGAACAGCAGCTCGCCGGTTCCGTAGCGGGAGGCGAGGGCCACGGCCGTGGCGATCGTGGCATGTCCGCAGAAGGCGACTTCGGCGCGAGGGCTGAAGTACCGCAGGCGGTAGCGGCGGGCGGCAGTGTCGTGGGCCGTGACGAATGCGGTCTCCGAGTAGCCGACGTCCGCGGCGATGGCGAGCATTCGCGCATCGTCGAGGGATGCGGCGTCGAGCACCACACCGGCCGGGTTGCCGCCCGCCGGGTCGGTGGTGAAGGCGGAGTAGCGCAGGACTTCGATGCTGTCGGAGCTCTGGAGGGTGTCCGAGCTCCGGTCGGCGTCCGGGCTCGCGTGGGTGTCCGGGCGCGAGTCCCGGCCGACGGGGGACGTATGAGGCGAGGTACGGGGCGACGTATGAGGCGACATGGGAGAAGTCATGGCTTCACGATGGCAGCGCGATCCGATCGCGTCCAACGATGGTTTTCGCTCGGTCCCATCGGATATCGCGATAGCGTACGTTCGGTGGACACCAGACTTCTGCGTACCTTCGTGACGCTCGCCAGGGCGGGAAGCTTCACCGCCACGGCTCGCGCACTCCATCTCGCCCAGTCCACGGTCACCGTCCAGATCCGCACGCTGGAAAAGGAGTTGGGGACCCCGCTGTTCGACCGGATGCCGTCGGGGACGGTCCCGACCCGGGCGGGACTGCGGCTGCTGGAAGAGGCCGAAGAAGTGCTCGACGCGGTGGCCCGGCTCCGCGCGACGGCCGCGGCCGGGCAGCGTGATGTGACGGGCGGGACCGTCGAGGGCCAGGTTGCCGTCGGCGCGGGGGATTCGCTGTGCTCCTCCCGGCTGCCCGCGGTGATTGCTTCCTTGCGGCACGCGCACCCTCGCCTGGATGTCCAGCTGCACGCCGCCGGCACGGCCACGGCTGTGGACGGACTGCGCACCGGGCGGCTGGACATCGCACTGCTGCTGGAGCCGGAGGTCGGCGAGAGCGATCTGCTGGCCCGCAGGATCGCGGACGAATCGCTGGTGTACGTGGTGGCGCCCGGTCATCCGCTGGCCGGACGGGCAGCCGACTGGGAGGAGTTGGCGGGCGAAAGCTTCTTCGTGCACGAGGAGGGGTGCTCGTACAGTGACCGGCTCGTCCGCACACTGCTGGGCCTGCCCGGGGCTTCTCCCCGGATCACCCGGTTCGGCAGCATCGATGCCGCCCGGTCGTGTGTCGCGGCGGGTCTCGGTCTGACGATGCTCCCTCGTGTGACCGTCGAACGCCACCTTCAGGGCGGCCAGTTGGCGGTGGTGGACGGCCCGAGGGCGCAGCCGGTGCCCGTCCAGCTCGTCCGGCACCGCAGACGGTGGTTCGCGCCGGGCGCGCAGATCGTGGCCGAGGAGTTGACGCGCACCTTCGCAAAGGCGTGAAGCCGTGGCAGAGGTGACCGGCAGCGCCGCTCCTCGCCACCACCGCTTCGCCGTCAGCTCAGAGGCCCCACGAGAGTTCGGTTTTGTCCTTCGTCCGCGTGGACGCCCGGCGCGTCGTTTGGACAGGCCCCGGCCCTCCGACACCGTGAAGACGTGCGCCCTCTCCTCCTTCGCCTCGCCGCAGCGGCAGCCGTACTCCTGGCCACCAGCAGCTGCGTATCCCTTTCCGCCGACGGCCCCTTGCACGGTCCCGGTCGCGCGCCGGGCGGACGCACGGTCGCTCCGGCCCGGCCGTCGCCGTTGCTGCTGCCCACCCGGGGGGCGTCGCACGAGCGGGTGGTGGATGTGGCGTCCGTGCGGCGGAAGGCGAAACGGCACCCGAAGACACACAAGCGAGATGATGCCGCCCCCCGGCATACGGCGCCGGGAAACCAACGGCCGCGGGGCATGGGACGGACACTGCCGCGCCCCGCTCACGCCGCGCCGTCGAGGTCACGTCCGGAGCCGGTACGGGCGGCGCCCCGGCATCGGCGCCACACGGCCCGGGGCCGGGCCCAGGCTCCGGCCCCGGCTCCGCGAGAGCTCCCGCGGGCCTCGCGGCCCCGGCCCGGCACGGACGCCGGCGTGGTGTGCCGGATGGCGTCCGGCCACGTCCGTTCGGACCTTCTGCAGTTGTGCCACCGGACGTACGGACGCTGAGGCGGTCCGTTCGCCTCTGCGCCGTACGCCCGGTGACGCTGGTGAAGCCGGTGAGACCGCCCGTCCCCTCCGGATCGCGGCAGTACGGCCGCAGCCGTCGGGTTCCGGGTGAGGCCGTTCAGCCGGGCGGGCAGGCAGCGTTGGGGCGCTCCCGCCGGATGCCACCGGGCAGGCAGCCTGGTTCACTCCAGCCGGTGAAGGTGGTCAGGCCCGTCCCGATGCGTGTGGATCAGTCCAGCCGGATGTCTGTCCCCGCCGACTGTTCACGGGCCGCGGCGACGACGAGGGCTGCGGCCGCCGCGTCCTGCACTGCCACTCCGACGGATTTGTAGAGGGTGATCTGGTCCGGCGAGGAGCGGCCCGGTTTGCTGCCTGCGAGGAGTTCGCCCAGCTCGGCGTGCACCTGGGCCTCGGTGATGACGCCGTCGCGCAGAGGGATCAGCAGGTCGTTGCTGCCCGCCGGGAAGGGCGCCAGCGCCGCCTGCCGTGACTCGACACATACCAGTGCTTCGGCCACCGTGGCATCGTCGATCTCCCGGCCCTCCGGGTTGAATCCCACCGAGGTCACATGCACGCCCGGGGTCAGCCAGGAGCGGCGGATCACGGGGGCGACGGAGTGGGTGGTCGCGGCGGCGATCTCCGCTCCGTCAAGGGCCTCGGCGTAGGTGGCGCTCGCCCGGGCGGGGATGTCGAGTGCGGAGGACAGGTGGCCGGCCAGGGCGGCCGCCTTCGCCTGGTCGCGGCCCGCCACGCGGATGTGCCGGATCGGGCGGACCCGGCACATCGCCTCGGCATGCGACCGGGCCTGCGCTCCGGTGCCCAGGACCGCCAGCACCGAGGCGTCCTCACGGGCCAGCAGGCGTGCCGAGAGCGCCGAACAGGCGGCGGTCCGCGCCGCGGTGATGGCCGTGCCGTCCAGCAGCGCTGCCGGTTCTCCGGTGTGCGGATCGAAGACGACGATCAGTGCCTGGTGGGTCGGCACGGGGGTGCCCCCGTTGTGCGGGAAGACGGAGACCAGCTTGCTCATGAGCACCCCGGCCGACGGTACGTAGCCAGGCATGGCTGCCAAGAACCCGTCCCGTTCCGGCACCAGGGCGGCGACGCGGTCCGGCGAGGAGGCGCGGCCGGCGCTCAGGTCCGTCATCGCCGACGCCAGGGCGTCGATCAGCGAATCCATGTCGAGCAGCGCCTCGACCTGCGCACGCCCCAGTACCAGCATCCGTCTCAACCTCCTGATCACAGCGGTACGGCCGACGTTACGCCGAGCCGTGGCGGCGACCGTAGTCCCCTGCGTGTTCGGGCGACGCGGTGCACGTGCCATCACGCCACCCTGCGCGGCGGAGGAGTGCCACGGCGAGGCACGGGTAGGCGCCGCGACAGCCCTGGGCAATGGTGGTCCCGCCGCGCCGGACGGCAATGCCGGCTGAGGATGGCCATGGCGATCGGCGACTGCGATGACGGCAATGACAGCGATGACAGCGCATTGTGGTCTCAGGAGCGGGCACACGAGGACAGCGAGCACAGCGAGTAAGACGAGTCAACAAGGCGCCTGGAAAAGGTAATTGAGGCCGTGCACGGACAGTTAGCCCCCGGCGCCCCGAAGTGAGGGAACCGACCGCGCTCGGGCGCGGAGAACGGAGGTAACCATGGACTGGCGTCACGACGCGGTGTGCCGCGAAGTGGACCCGGAGATTTTCTTTCCCGTCGGTAACACCGGCCCCGCGCTCCTGCAGATCGAGGAGGCCAAGGCCGTCTGCCGCCGCTGCCCGGTGATGGGGCAGTGCCTGCAGTGGGCGCTCGAATCCCGTCAGGATTCCGGCGTCTGGGGCGGGATGAGCGAGGACGAGCGGCACGCCATGCGGCGCCGGGCCGCCCGGAACCGGGCGCGCAGCGCTTCCGTGTAGCTGCAGCGCAGGTCAGAACATGGCGTGGTGGGTACCGGGTGCGCCGCCTGTGCGCCTGTACGCTTTCGTCGCCCCCAGGCGGTGGCCGTGTGTGCGGCATCGGCACACGCTCTCCTGTGCCGGAAGGACGTCACCATGCCCACGGATGGACACCCCGCACCCCTGCGCGTCCTTGTTCTCGGCGCCGCGCTGCGGGCAGGGTCGACCAATGCCCGGCTGGCTTCCCTCGTCGGACGCATGATGACCGAGGCCGGCGCCGTGGTGGACCTGGCCGCGATGCGGGAATTCGACATGCCCCTGTACGACGGTGATGTCGAGGCCGAGGGAGGCGTTCCGGACGGTGCGCTGGCGCTGCGTGACCGGCTGGAGCGCTGCGAGGCCTTTGTGATCGCCTCCCCCGAGTACAACGCTTCCGTGCCTGGGGTCGTGAAGAACGCGATCGACTGGGTCTCGCGGGTCCGGCCGCAGCCGTTCAAGACCAAGCATGCGCTGCTGGTCTCCGCCTCCCCCTCCCTGGTCGGCGGCAACCGGGGGCTGTGGGCGCTGAGGGTTCCGCTGGAGCATCTGGGCACCCGGGTCTACCCCGATATGTTCAGTCTTGCCGCGGCGCATCAGGGGTTCACCGAGGACGGGCAGCTGACAGATCCCGCCCTGCAGGAACGCCTGCGGGAGACCGTGACGGCCTTCCTCCATCTGGTCGAGGCCGATGCACGCTATGTCTGTCTGCAACGCCGTTGGTACGAGTTCCCGGGCGACCGCACCGAGGCTCCCGTCACCCAGCGGGCGGAGGACTGAGCCGTTCCCTCCGCGGACACGCCTCCCGGCGCAGCGCTCGATCCGGGCTGTTGTGCGCCGGGGACGCGGCGGGTGAGGCCGTGTCGGCAGGTAGCGCTGTGCCGTCCGGGGCCGGGGAGGGGCGTCAGGCCATCCGGACCAGGCGCCCCTCACCTGCGGGGGGCGGTGCCTGTCGATCCCACCAGCCGTCCTGGTCGGTCTCTACCGGTCACCGAGGCCTGTCCGGTCCGGGTCACGACGAGGTCGTGTTGTGGTGGGACCGGCACCAGGTGGCGACCTTGGCGAGGTCCTTCTGCCGCTGCTGGAGCGTGGGGACGAGGGATTTGCGGTGGGCGAGCTTGTGGTTGAGGAAGGTCGCGATCTCGGTGTGACCGGCGGCCTTCGCCTTCTCCGCGCGCTTCTCCAGGCGGGCGACGGAGCCACGGACCCCGGCCTTGCCCTGCAGACGGTGAAGAGCCCGGTGGAGGCGCTTATCGATCTTCGGGGCGCGCTTGCACAGCGCCTGTGCGCCGTCGCCCGTACGGGTCTTGGCGGAGTTGGCGGAGGCGGACGGGGCCGGGGTGCTGTCCGCGGCAGCGGCGGTGCCGGCGACACCGAGCAGGGCTGTCGCGGCAGCCACCGACGAGAGGGCGATGCTCCGGGTACGCATAGAGGTCCTCCTCACGAACGGGACGGGCACGGTGCCCGTCCGCGAGGAGAAGTTAGGGATGTTCTTTGTGGAAACCTTGTGGGCGGTCCGCGGGGTCCGCCAGCCAGTCCCGGCGCGCCGGCAGTGCCGTGTGCTGAGGACGGTGGGCGGGCGCGGCGGGGAAGACGACCTCGAAGCGGGCTCCCCGGCCGCCGGGGCCGTCCAGCAGTCGCAGGCCGGCCCGGTGCAGGGCGGCCTGCTGGGCGACCAGGGTGAGACCGAGGCCGGAACCCGGGCTGTCCGGACGACGCTGGAAGCGCTGGAAGACCGCCTCCCGGCGCTGCCGCGGCACCCCCGGCCCGCGGTCCTCGACGCCGGGGACCACGCAGGGGGAGCCGCTGTCCTCACCGGCCCGGAGGGAGAGCGCGACATGGGCACCGCCCTCGGCGGACCGGCCGTGGACCAGCGCGTTCGTCAGGAGGTTGTCCAGCAGCGAACGCAGCCCCGGCTGCCACCCGTGGATCGTCAGTCCCGGGCTGCTGTGGACCACCACCTCGGCCCCGGGGTCCTGCGCCGGGCATCCGCCGCGGCTTCGTCGGCGAGATCCGCCATATCGATGACGGCGAACGAGTCGGCCTCGACCAGATCGCCTTGGGCAAGTGCCCGCAACATCACCAACAGGCCCAGCAGACGGGCGTGTTCATGCCGCAGATCGTCCACCGTCTCCGCGCGGTCGGCGGCGTCGAGGTCCTGGAAGGCGTCGAGGATGTCGAGGTTGGTCTGCATGCTCATCAGCGGGGTGCGCAGTTCGTGGGACGCGGCGGCGGAGAACGAGCGTGCCGAGCCCAGCGCCTCGGCGGTGCGGGTGGCCTGCTCGTCGTACCGGGTCAGGAAGGTCTGCAGTGTCCGGGCGAGATCGTCGACCTCGGTGATGCGGGTCGGGGCATGATCCAGGCGGGCGGCGCTGGTGTGCGGGTCGAGTCCGCCGGCCGCCTGCTGCAGACGCCGCAGCGGCCGGGCCGCGCGGGCGGCGAGCAGCCAGGCCGCGGCGCCGGCCGGCGGGGCCGCGAGCAGCGCCACCATGATCACCCTTCGGCGCACCATCCCGAGCTGTGCCTCGCGCGCGGTGTCCGGGGAGAACAGCCACAGCATCCCGTGCACCCCGGTGCCGCTGCCGGCGACCGGCACGGCCAGCACCCGCCAGCTCTTGCCCCGCGACCGCACGGTGGACGGATGCCGGGTGCCGACGGGCAGCGGAACCGAGGCGGCGGGTTGCGGTCCGTCCATGACGGTGGTCTCGGGGCCGGACAGCCGGACGCCGACGTCCAGGGCCGCGGTGAACAGCTTCCGCTGGCGGGCCTGTTCGGCGCGGGGCCGGTCGTGGGAGCTGGCGCGCAGCAGGCCGCGCGCCGCCACGGCCACGCTCTGCGCACGTTCGGTGAGACGCCGGTCCGCCTGGATACGCAGGTCCTTGCCCACCAGCTGCACCAGGAGCCAGCCGGACACCACCACCAGCAGTGGCACCACCATCCCGACCACGAGCGCGATACGGGTGGACAGCCTCATCGTGCCGACCCGCTCTCGTCGTCCCGCAGCACAAAACCGACGCCCCGCACGGTGTGCACGATCCGGCTGCGCCCGCCCGCTTCCAGCTTGCGTCGCAGATAGCTGACGAAGGTGTCCACCGCGTCGGTGCGTACCTCGAAGTCGTAGCCCCCTACGCGTTCCAGCAGCTGGTCGCGGGTCAGCACCTGGCCGGCGTTGCGGGCCAGGACCTCCAGCAGGGCGAACTCGCGCCGGGTCAGCTCCACCTCCCGGTCGTCGAGCCGCGCGCGGTGTGCCGCCGTGTCGAGCGCCAGACCGCCGACGCGTACGGGATCCCGGATACGGGGTCCCGGGGGCCGGGGTGTGCCGGCTGTGGCCGTCGGCGTCGGACAGGGGCGGGGAGGCGGCGCGCCATAAAACGGTGCGCCGGAAGACGGTGCGCCGGGAGCGGTGCCTACAGCAGGTGTTCGATCCTGATCGGCAGTTCGCGGGCGCGGTATCCGGTCGCGTGGAAGACGGCGTTGGCGATGGCTGCCGCGGCGCCGACCATGCCGACTTCTCCGAGGCCCTTGACGCCCAGCGGGTTCACGACCGTGTCCGGTACCTCCACGAACTCGATGTCGACATCGGGGGCGTCGGCGTTGACCGGCACCAGGTACTCCCCCAGGCTCGCGTTCGCCCAGCGGCCGTCGCGGGGGTCGACCACCGTGCCCTCCAGCAGCGCCTGGCCGATGCCCCAGAGCATGCCGCCCATGACCTGGCTGCGCGCGGTGCTTGCGTTGAGGATCCGGCCCGGGGCGAAGGCACCGACCATCCGGCGCACGCGGACCACACCGAGGTCCGGGTCGACGGCGACCTCGGCGAACTGTGCGCCGAAGGTGGCGAGCCCGTACGGCACGTCCGGGAGCGGCGGGGTCCAGCTGCCGAGGGCGTCCATGTCGGTCATGAAGTGGCGCTGCATCAGGTCGCGGTAGGACTCGACGCCGCCGGGCCGGTCCGGCAGTTCCATCCGTGCGTCACGGACGACGACGGCGGCCGGGTCCGCCTGGTACAGGGGGGAGGCGGGGTCGGCGATCGCCTGCTCGATCATCTGGTCGCGGAGCGTGGTGGCCGCGGTGTGCACCGCGGCGCTGATCATGCCGGCGCCTGCCGAGCCGACCGTCGCCGCGACGTTCGGCAGGTCGGTGTCGCCGTACTCGAAGCGGACGTGCTCCACGGGGATTCCCAGGCCGTCGGCGGCGACCTGGGTCATCGCGGTGGCCGACCCGGTCCCGAATTCCTGCGTGCCGGCCTGCACCACGGCGAAGCCGTCGGCATAGAGACGGGCCCTGGCACGTTGCGGCTGCATGGGGAAGAACACCGGGTATCCGGCGGTGGCCATGCCTTTGCCGATCAGCCAGTTGCCGTCCCGCTGGGAGCGGGGTTCGGGGTTGCGGGAGTGCCAGTCGAAGCGGGCCGCGCCGCGGCGGTAGCACTCCTCCGCGCCGTCGCTCGACCACGGATGACCGGTCCGGGGGTCGGACTGTGCGTGATTGCGCAGCCGGAGTTGTACCGGGTCGACGCCGATGCGGTGGGCGAGCTCGTCCATCAGGCATTCCATGGCGTACATCCCGGTGGTCTCGCCGGGCCCGCGGGTGAAGGTGGGTGTCATGGTGTTGCCGCGGATCAGCCGGTAGACGCCCTCGTAGTTGGGACAGGCGTACGCCTGCGAGGCCATGCTGAGCGAGGGTTCGGCCCAGTCGTCGAAAGTCGAGGTCAGCGAGAGCTTGTGGTGGCGCAGGGCGGTGAGCCGGCCCTCGTCCGTGGCGCCGAGCTCGATGCGCTGCTCCTGCTCCTCGCGGTGGCCGCAGGAGGTGAACATCTGCTCGCGGGTGAGCGCCAGTTTGACGGGGCGCCGCACATGGCGTGCGGCCATGGCGGCCAGGGTGACATGCGGCCAGATCATGGCCTTGCAGCCGAATCCCCCGCCGACGTACGGAGCACGGACCCGCACCTTCGACGGGGGGATGCCCAGCAGTGCCGCCACGGTGCTCTGGCTCGCCACGATTCCCTGGGTGGCGTCGTAGAGAGTGAGCCGGTCGCCGTCCCAGACCGCTGTGGTGGCCGACGGCTCGATGGGATTGTGGTGGTTTGCCGCGAAGTGATAGGTCACGTCGAGGCGTTGGGTCGCCGCCCGGAAACCGGCCTCGACATCTCCGCGCACGCTGCGTGCGGGAAGGAATCCCGCGAAGATCGCTTCGGGTTCGTAGGCCTGGTCCCGGCCCTCTTCGAGCGTGGTGACGGAGGGGCTGCGCTCGTAGTCGACACGGACCTGCCGGGCCGCGAACTGGGCGCGTTCGCAGGAGTCGGCGATCACCATGGCCACCGGCTGTCCGAAGTAGTGCACGGCTTCGTCCTGCATCGGGAAGAAGCTCTCCCCGGGGGCGGCGTGACCGGCCAGCGACGGCAGCAGATGGGGCGGGGCGGCGACTCTCGGCAGGTTCCGGTGGGTCAGTACAGCCAGCACACCGCCGGCGTTCTCCGCGGCGCGGGTGTCGATGCCGGTGACCCGGCCGCAGGCGGTGCGGGCACCGACGAGAGCCGCGTACACGGTGCCGGGCAGGGTGTACTCCGCTGCGTAGCGGCCGCTTCCGGTGACTTTGGCCCGGCCGTCGACGCGCGGGAGAGGCCGGCCGACGGCCGTGAGGGTGGCGCCCGTGGTCATGCCGTCCCGCCTCCTTGCGCGGCAGCGGTCTGCAGGGCACGGACGATGGTCCGCCGGGCGAGTTCCGCCTTGAACGCGTTCATCGGGCGGGTGACGGCGGGGGCCAGCTCCGCGCCCGCGGCCCGTGCGAGCACGTCCGCCTCGGCGCGCCGCCCCACGAGCAGGTCCTCGGCCCGGTGCGCGCGCCACGGTTTGGTCGCCACGCCGCCGAGGGCGAGCCGGACCTCACGGATCACTCGGTCCTCCAGCGCCAGCGCCGCGGCTGCCGAGGCGAGGGCGAACTCGTAGGACTCGCGGTCGCGCACCTTGAGGTAGAGCGAGCTGCGCGCCACGGGGGCCGGGGGCACCTCGATCGCGGTGATCAGTTCACCGGGTGTGAGGGGGTGCTCCCGCTCGGGTGTGTCCTCGGGGAGCAGGAAGAAGTCGTCGACCGGGAGGCTGCGGGAGCCATGGGCACCCTCCACGTGCACGACGGCGTCCAGGGCGACGAGTGCGACCGCCATGTCCGAGGGGTGGGTGGCGATGCAGTGGTCGCTGGTGCCGAGGATCGCGTGGCCGCGGTGGGCCCCCTCCAGAGCGGAACAGCCGCTGCCGGGAACGCGTTTGTTGCATGCGGATTCGGGGTCCCGGTAGTAGGCGCACCGCACTCGCTGCATCAGGTTCCCGCCCATGGAGGCCATGTTCCGCAGCTGCGCGGAGGCTCCGAGCAGCAGTGCCTGGGAGAGCATCGGAAAGCGTTGCACCACGGCCGGCGCCTCGGCCACCTCGCTCATCCGGGCCAGCGCGCCGATGAGCAGTCCCCCGTCGGGACGGTCCTCGATCCCGGCCAGGGGCAGTCGGTTGATGTCCACCAGGCGATGGGGCCGCAGCACATCGAGGCGGAGCAGGTCGACTTCCGTGGTGCCGCCCGCCAGGTAGGAGCTTCCGGGGTCGCTGGTCACCGCCCGGACCGCAGTGGTCACATCCGTCGGACGGGTGTAGCTGATGGCACGCACGTCACTGTCCTGTCCTGTGGCCGTACACCTCGCGGATGGCGGAGCGGATGTGGGGATAGGCCGCGCAGCGGCAGATGTTGCCGCTCATCCACTCGGCGATCTCGCTGTCGGATCCGGCATGTCCTTCGTTCACCACGGCGACGGCCGACATGATCTGCCCGGGGGTGCAGTACCCGCACTGGAAGGCGTCGTGCTCGAGGAAGGCACGCTGCATCGGGTGCAGTTCCCCGCCGTCGGCGAGGCCTTCGATGGTGGTCACTTCCCGGCCTTCGCAGGTGACGGCCAGCGTCAGGCAGGCCAGCACTCTGCGCCCGTCGACCCAGACCGTGCACGCCCCACAGGTTCCCTGGTCACAGCCCTTTTTGGAACCGGTGAGAGCCATGTGCTCACGCAACGCGTCCAGCAGGCTGACCCGGGGTTCCAGGTCCAGGACGCAGGAGACACCGTTGACGACCAGGGCCATTTCCACGCTGTCGGGCCCTCGCGTTCGCATGGCCGCGGACTCGGCCACGGACATGGACGCGCCTTTGTCTGCCACGACACTCACCTCGGAGTCGGTGCCTACGTCGAGCCTCCGTCCGGTCGTACGGGCTCGCAACCGGACGACGGGCATGACGGAGGGCCTGGGAGGGGGCCGGCAGAGGGCGGGACGCAGGCGTTCCGGGCGGGCGTGGCTGCCCCCGGAGAGCCCGGGCCGGGACACCCGGAGGTCCCGGACGGGGCCCCTTACGGGATAATGCGCAGCATGCGGATCTCAGCCAGAGCGGACTATGCCGTGCGGGCGGCGCTGCAACTCGCCGCTACCCGGGATGCGGGGCCGCTCAAGGCGGAGGCCATTGCCCAAGCGCAGGACATTCCGCATAAATTCCTCGAAGGCATCTTGAACGACATGCGCCGGGGCGGGCTCGTCCACAGCCAGCGCGGCGGCAACGGCGGCTACCGGCTGGCCAAGCCCGCGGAGGCGATCAGCATCGCGGATGTCATCCGCGTCGTGGACGGCCCGCTGGTGTCGGTACGCGGAGTCCGCCCACCGGAGTTGTCCTACACGGGGCCCGCCGAGTCACTGCTGCCGCTGTGGATCGCGCTGCGGGCCAATGTCCGCCAGATCCTCGACGGCGTCTCCCTGGCCGATGTCGCCTCGGCCGAGTTGCCGGACCCGGTGTCCGCACTCACCGAGGACCCGGCATCCTGGGCCAACCCGTAGGGCTCCGTCCAGGATCCTCTCAGGGCTCCTTCAGGACACCCTGAGGGTTTCGGGGTGCCTCTCCGCGAAGGTCCGGATGCCAAGACCGGCCTGTCCATCCCTTGAACGCCCCTTGATCCGCCCGCAGTCCGGAAGCATTCTCTTTCCTATTAATCCAGTGGGAAAACTAGGAATCAGGGGTGGGAGAAATGGGCGTGCGGACACCGGTACGTACCGATTCACCGGCAGGCCATCCGGTCTCCCCGGCCGCGCCGGAGTCGCCCGACGGGACGGTCAAGGGCGCCATGCCCAAGAAATCCGCCGCTCGCCCCGCCTTCACGGAGCCCCGCCCCCTCGCCGAGGAAGGGATCCGGCTCCGCATCACCCGGGAGATCGCGGATGATCTCGCCGTCGACGCGCTCAGCCGCGACCGTGCGGGCAAGCCTCCGTTCGACGAGGCCGCACGGCTGCGCGAAGCGGGCCTGCCCGGCCTGCTGACACCGCCCGGACCTGCCCAGCGCGGCACCGACTGGCGTACCGCCTGCGCGGTCATCCGGGAGATCGCGGCGGCCGACAGCTCCATCGGTGAACTGCTGGCCCGGCACTATGCGTTGTCGTGGAGTACCCGTTTCTTCAGCACCCCGGAAAAGGCCGACGGGCTCGAACTCCGGTCGGTGGCGGCGCAGTGGCTCTGGGGCGGCAGCACCGATATCCCGGACCTGGAGCCGACGGCGGGCCCCGATCTGACGCTCACCCCGGCCGGCGGCGGGTACGTCCTTCACGGGTGCAAGGCGCTCGCCGCGGGCGTCCAGGTCGCCGACCGGCTGATGCTGGGCGCGGTATGCGCCGAGAGCGGTGAGTCAGTGATCGTCTGCGTCGATCCGGCCCACCCGGGGGTGGTGGCCGATGCCGAGCACGACCGTCTCGGCCAGCGGCTCACGGGCGCCGGGCGCCTGAGCTTCGACGGTGTCCCCGTCCCCGCCGACCAGGTGCTCGGCGCCGTCCCCCACGATGAGCACGCCCTCTCCCCCTTCGCCACGCTCGCCCCGCTGGCGCTCCGGCTCGCCCTTGTCCACGTCAGCCTGGGGACCGCCGAAGGAGCGCTTGCCGAGGCCCGGGACATCGACCGGGCCGCCTCGCGCAGCCGGCCGGCCACGGGGTCGGACGACGGGGCGTACCCGGAGGCGTACTCGCAGGCGTACTCGGATGTGTACGCGGACCGGACGGGTGCGGACCCCTACCAGCTGCTCGCCTACGGGGAGTTGGTGACGGCCGCCCACACCGCCGCGGCGGTGGTCGAATCGGCGACCGAGGCCTTGGCGCGCGGCCTGCTCGCGGGGCAGGAACTCGGTGTGGACGAGCGCGCGGACATCGCGGTCCTGGTCGCCGCGGCCGAGGCGGTCACCGGCAGGTCGGCGATGGACATCACGACCCGTGTCCTGGAACTCACCCAGGGCGCCGACTCCCCGGACAGGGCCCTGGGGTTCGACAGGTTCTGGCGCAACGCACGTCTGCTGACGGCGCAGGCCTCCCCCACCCACGCTCTCCGCGACATCGGCGACCACTATCTGAACGGTACGCACCCCGCCCTGACCCTGCGCGCCTGACGAGCTGTGCCGACCGGGCGGAGTCCTCGGTTCCGCGGACACCGGGCGGAGTCCTCTGCCCCGCGCGCTACCGCGGGGTCACCCCGCCGCGCCACGGGGGTTATTCGCCCGGCACGGTCGGCGTAGCTTCGGACGGATCCGTGCCGGGGGCTGCTACATCTCGTGGGGGCGCCCCCGAGCGGGGGCAGCCCCCGTCGGTCCTGGGAGGTGGCGCCGTGTCCGTATTGCGCAACGATTCCCTGCCGCCTCCCAGACGGGGGGAGCCCCTGCAGCGGCTGCTGTTCGGCGGTGTGTACGGCTCGGTGCTCGCCAGTGCGCTGGCGGCCGCGCTGGGCCATGAGGGGAACCCGGCGGACCCCGGGTACGACGCGTTGTGGGTGGCGCTGTCGGCGGTGGCATCGGCCGCCGCCCACGGCTACGCCCATTCCATCGCGCACCGGACGGACGAGGACTCCCAGGTCACCGCCAGCGCGGTGCGTTCCATGCTGACCGAATGGCCGCTGGTGGCCGCGATGGTGCCGACGATCGCGGTGCTGCTCGGCGCCCAGGCGAAGTGGTGGGGTGAGGCGAGCGCGATCGACGTCGCCCTGGGCTTCAACATGGTGGCGCTGTTCGGCTGGGGGGTGTGGGCGGCCCGGGTGGCGGGCCGGCGCTGGGCAGGGTCCTTCCGGGTCGGTGGGGTGGATGTGATGATCGGGCTGTTCATCGTGGTGGCGAACGTCCTGAGCAAGTAGGGGACGGCGGCGGCCGCCCGGCGCGCGCCGCACTCGGACGGCGGTGCGCCGGGCCGCGAGGGTGACGGGCACGGCGCAACGACACGGCCCTGCCCCGCCGCCCTCGCCGCCCCGCGGCCGTCCGCCGCCGAGGAATCAGCTGAGGGGTTCCACGGCCAGCCAGGCGGCGATGGCCTGGGCAATGGGCTGGTCGGTCTCCAACTGGACGAAACCGAACTGGCCGCCCTGGTTGCATTCGAGGAACCACCATGTCCCGTCCGGGCCTTCGGCGAAGTCAAAAGCACCATAGGCAAGCCGGGCGGTGGACATATAGGTGGTCACCGCCCGGTGGACGGAGTCCGGCACCTCGGCAGGCTCCCAGGTGCCGTGCTGACTGAAACGGCTGTCCACCTCGTCGGGATCGGCTTTCTTACGGGCGGCGAACAGCTGCTCGCCGACGCAGGTCAGCCGGATATCGGCCTCCTTGTGGATGTGCTGCTGGAGCAGGGTGGGGCCGGCCGCGACGCCGCTGAAGTCCGCGTCCGGGCTGATGCGCGTGGTGGGCAGCACGAGTGGCGGGTCACCGGGGTGCTTTCCGCTGACCGACTTCACCACGAGGTCCTGGTGGGCGGCGGCGAACTGCCGGGCGACCGCCGGGAACGTGGTGATCAACGTGGGGGGCACGAGGAAACCGCTGCGATGGGCGATATGGAGCTGCCAGGGCTTGTTGCGTGCCTGCACGGACGCGACAGGGTGGTTCATCCAGCGCGCCGGGGTGCAGGAGAGCATGCCGTACAGCGCCTGCTCGGATTCCGCCGTGATCCAGGCGGACTGTTCCGGGGCGCGGGCCCCGGGGGTGCCGGGGCGGCGGACCCATACCGAACGCAGACTGCTGAGGCTCACCATGCGGGTGCCCGCTTTGAGGTATCCGTGGAAGTCGTCCCCGGCGTACTCCGCCGACAGGGCGACCCTACCGGGCAGGTCGGCGGGGTCGAGGCGGACGAGCGGGACACCGAGGTCCTGCAGCGTGGACACCACGATGTCCGCCGTCAAGTCTTCCTCGCAGGTGAGGACCAGGACGGTCATGGGGGCGCTCAGTCGTCGAAGTGGGTCTTGGAACCGGCGGTGGAGGCGGTGGTCCCGGTCGCCAGCAGCACCGCCCGGCTACAGGTGGCCGGGCGCCCGTCCGGGAGGACGTTGAGTTGCCGCGTGGCGTCATAGCTGTAGGGGGTGGTCGTCGGCGATTTCACCGCCGGACGGGCGTAGCTCAACGCAAACGGTCGCATACCTTCTCCTTCGAAGCCCGGTTTCCGAGCCCTTGCCGCGGGGCACACTTGAAGGCCCCGTTTGATGACTCTGCACGGAAGACGCGACAATCTGGTCAGTAAGTTGCCTCATTTGCTCGTTTTCGGCGATCCTCTTGACTCAAATGCGGCGATCACGTACTCGCCGGTCGTGCCAAGTACCGCCGTCGAGGCGCACCCTGACGGCCCGTTCAGGAAAGAGCGCACACCGATTGCCCACCCTGAAGGAGACTTCCCCGCACGCGACTTGAGCACGCGGAAGGGCCCGGCACGGCGATCCGGGCCGGGGCGGAACTGCACGCCGGATCGCGCGCACCGCTCGCTCCGCGCCCGCCGCGTGGACGACGGACGGGACGTGTGCACAAAGATGTGCCGTGTGGGGCTGGTGTGCGGCAGCCGGGCCGCTATCCGGGCGACGGCCTCTCTTCGGCCGGCACCGGCAACGGCTCATCGGCCATGATGGCAGTGACGAGCTTCACAGTCAGCCGGTGCCAGGCGCGGGCGCCGCGGAGCATGGTGTGGCCGCCGCGCGGCATGGCGACCGCGTGGGCCCGAGCCCCCGACCGCCGGGCGCGGTCGGCGAAGAGCCGGGAGCCTTCGGCGTCGGTGATCCGGTCGCGGTTGTCGTGCAGCAGCACGACGGTCCGGTCGCGCAGCTGGGAGACGGGTTCCCCGGGCGGGCACCACGGGGCGAGCGCGACGATGCCGCGGACCGCCGGATGTCCGCCGGTGTGCAGGGCGGCCCTGCCGCCCATGGAGTGGCCGATGAGCACGACCGGCACGTCGGCCGCGAGCGCGGCCAGCTCGTCGAGCGCCCGGCGGGCGTCCTGGGCGGCGTCCGCCTGCGGGCCGTTCCAGCCGCGGCAGCGGTAGCGCACGGAGGCGAGCAGCAGTTGCCGCCCGCCCGGTGCCCGGGTCATCGCGGAGCCGAAGGGCCGCATCCGCAGTGCGGGGAGGTTCAGCCGCGGAGGCGGAGTGCGGCCGTCCGCCCGGCCGCCGTGCAGCAGCAGCACCGCGGCCCGTGGCGGGTCCGGGTGGCGGTGGACGAGCAGCGGCCGGTGCGGGTTCCGGCGTCCGCCGCCGATGTCCGGGTCCGTGGGCCGTTCCGGGCCGGTGGTCATGGGCGGGGGTCCTCCGGGTGGGGGTGTCGGCGCGGTGGCGGGGGAATGAAGCCGCTGGTGCGGGCCGTGTAGGCAGCGTAGCCGGGGCGGTCGGCCAGGTGGTTCTCCATCAGTCGCTTACCGCTGCCGTGGATGAGCAGGTACGACATCACCAGTGGCGAGACCACGGCGACCGTGTCGCTCTGCGGGGTGCCGCAGGCCGACAGGAACAGCCCCCACCAGACGAGGAAGTCGCCGAAGTAGTTGGGGTGGCGGGTCCAGGCCCACAAGCCGCGGTCCATGATGCGGCCCCGGTTGCCGGGGTTGGCTGTGAAACGGACAAGCTGGAAATCGCCGACGCTCTCGAAGACAAAGCCGGTCGCCCACACCACCCCGCCGGCGACGGCACCCGTCCCCGGCGGCACCGCAACGTACTGAGCGACCTGCACCGGGAGCGAGATCAGCCACACCAGTCCGCCCTGCAACAGGTACACCGTGCGCAGGGCGTAAGCGTCGCGGCTGCCGGGGGCCTTGGCCAGCAGCCGCTCATAGCGGGGGTCCTCGCCGTGCCCGCGGCCGCGCCGGGCGAGGTGGACGGACAGCCGCAGCCCCCACACCGCCGTGGCGACGGTGACCAGGAGCCGCCTGCGGTCGTCCCCGTAACCGGCGGACAGGGCACACGTCGTCAGCGCCACCGCCGTGAACGCCGCGCCCCAGGCGACGTCCACCAGCCGGTGCACCCCCTTGGCCCGGGCGACGGCGAACGTGGAGAGCAGGACGGCGAACGCGACGCCCGCCGCCACGGCGAGGTTGACGGCGAAGGCCGCCCAGGGGAATCCGGTCCCCGCAGCGACTCGACCGAGCGCACCTCCAGCCCGCCGGCCTCCAGCAGGCCCACGGTCTCGCCCAGGGGGCGCATATGCATATCGGGGGCGATGTAGGACTCGATGAACGCACCGCCGCCGGGTGCGGCGGCGCCACGGGACATCTGCTGGATCAGCACCCGTCCGCCGGGGCGCACCAGGGCATGCAGCCGGGCGGCGAACCCCGGGTAGGCGGCGTCGCCCACGTGCTCGCCCATCTCGATCGCGCCCACCGCGTCGTAGCCGTCCTTCGTGAGGTACCGGTAGTGCCGCAGTTCGACCTCGACGAGCTCGCTCAGCCCGAGCTCCTGCACCCGTGCGGCCACGAGGCGTGCTGCTCCCGCGAGAGCGTGACCGCGGTGACCTGTGCGCGGTACTCCCGGGCCGCGTGGAGCGCGAGGCTGCCCCAGCCGCAGCCGAGGTCCAGGAGGCGGGCACCGAGGCCAAGGCCCAGCTTGCGGCAGACCAGCTCCAGTTTGTCGCGCTGGGCGTCGGCCGGCCCGTAGGACGGGTCGGCGGGGCGTTTCCAGTAGCCGCAGGAGTAGGCCATGGTCTCGTCCAGCAGCAGCGCGTACCCCCCAGTCGTTGGACAGGTCGTAGTGGTGGCTGATGGCGGCCCGGTCGCGGGCGGTGCTGTGCAGCGCGCCCCGCAGCCGTGCCTGCGGGGCCCCGGGCGCGGGCGGGCGCGGGCCCAGGGCGCCGAGCCGCAGGGCGGTCAGCGCCATCCGGGCCAGTTGCCGGGGGCCGGGAGCGGTGGGAGCCGTGCCGTGCTCCCGCACCGAGCGCCACACTCTGCTCAGCCCCTCGGCCAGGTCGCCCTCGACGTCCAGATCGCCGGCGATGTACGCCTGTGCCAGGCCGAGTTCGCCGGGCTGCCACAGCAGCCGGCGCAGCGCGCGGGGTGAGCGCAGCACCACGACCGGTGCCGTCTTCGGTCCGGCTTCACTGCCGTCCCAGGCGCGCAGCCGCACCGGCAGGTCCCCCGCGAAGTACTCAGCGAGAAGGGCGGCAAGACGGGGCGCGGAGCGCGATCCGGCCGCCGGGCGCCAGCAGGCGTTCCAGGGTCTCGAAGTAGACGGGCCAGTAGTCCTCACCGACCGCCTCGATCATCTCCACGCTCACCACGGCGTCGTGGACCCCGGTCGCCTGCCGGTAGTCACACAGTTCGACCGAGACCCGGTCCGCGTAACCGGCCTGCGCGATACGCGCCAGGGCGAGCGCGCGCTGCTCGTGTGACAGGGTCACGGTGACCACGCGGGCGCCGCGCGCGGCGGCGCGCAGGGCCAGCTCTCCCCAGCCGGTGCCGATCTCCAGCAGGCGCGTGTCCTCGCCGACACCGGCCAGGTCCAGCAGCCGGTCGATCTTACGGTGCTGCGCCCCGGTCAGATCGCTCCAGACGGCGGGGCGCCTGGGAAAGAGGGCCGAGGAGTACGTCATGGTCCGGTCCAGGAAGAGCGCGAACAGGTCGTTGGACAGGTCGTAGTGCCGGTGGATGTTCTCCCGTGCGCCCTCCGGTGTGTTGCGCTGGGCGCGGGGACGTCGGTGCGCCCAGGCGCCGCGCAGCCGCTGCAGGGGCCGGGGTACCAGCGAGGTGAGGTGGGAGGCGAGCACGGTCAGCACGCCGACCAGTTCGTCCGTGTCCCACTCCCCCGCCATGTAGGACTCCCCGAAGCCGATCAGCCCGTCGGCCCCGATCCGGCGGAAGAACGCGTCCGGTTCGTGCACCCGCAGCAGGGGCCCCTCGGCGCCGGTGACGGGTGCGTCGCCGAGCGCGGCCCGCAACGGCAGGGCGGCCAGGGCCCGTTGGACGAGGAGCCGGGTCGCGTCGGTACGGGCGGCCGAGCCGCGCGGACGGCGCGCCACATCCGGCCACCTGGCCGCGTCCACCCGCTCCGTGGCCGTGGTGGGGGCGGCGGCCGGGGCGAGGACTGCGGGCGGACGGCGTATCCGGCCGGCCTCATGCCGGCGGACGTATGCGACGGTTATCTTCCGGTTTTGCTTTCGTCAGCCCTCGCGCACCGCATCTGCGACGCGATCGCCGTTGTTCTCGGCGCTTTCGCTCCCGGGAAGGACGACCGGCAGCCCCGCTGCTTCCCACGCCTCAAGGCCGCCCGCCACGCTGTAGACGGAAGACCGGCCCGCGCGGATCGCCTGCATGCCGCCCTGCGCGCTGCGGTTGCCTGTGCGGCAGACGAAGGCCAGTGGGCCGTCAGGCAGATCCGACAGCGACGCTGGCAATGTGCTGAGCGCGGCGTGGACGGCGCCGGCCGGGTGACGCGCTGCCCATTCATCGTCTTCACGGACATCGACCAGTGTGAGTTGCCCATTCTCGGCGCGGCGACGCGCCTCAACAGGAGACAGGTCAGCGGGCATGCGACCGTCGCCGGAACTCAGGCTCTGCGTGGGCAGGACCGTCCGGATCGCCTCGTAGTTCGAGGCATGGACGACGGCTATCTGCTGTCCCATCATCGGGCAGACATTCATTGCCTCTTCCCAGTGACGGGTGGACTCCCATTCCGCCACGTTGACGAGAGAGAATTTGCTCCCCGGAACGATCGTGCGGAACATGTACGTCCGAATGAAACCGGGCTGCGCCGCCATCACCTCCGCAGCATCTTGCCATGCGGCGAGATAAGAGGCTTCCTTCTCTTCATCGATCTCGATCGGAATGATCACGACGTGGCGATTTTCCATCTGCTGCTTCCTCGAGTATTTCAACTACCGGCATGCCGCTCGATCCGGAGGAATTCCCAACGAATGCGGGAACACGACCGAGTCCTGGAGACACCGGCTTTCAGTTGGGGGCCGGAACCATCTGGACGCAGCTTGCACACACGTATCCGCAGGCGACGAATCCTCTTGCTGGACTGGCAAGATGCTCGGCGTGGTCCGGGGCCGTCGGCCGACCGGCGAGCCATCCCCGGCGGCGAGAGCCAGCGCGTCTTGCCAGGACAGCATGAACCTTTGCGGCATCCGTGGCGCCCGTCGGACGCTGATGGCATGAGCGAGTTCGAGTTGATACGAGATGGTGAACAGACCTGGGACGTCGTGGTGGTCGGGGGTGGGACCGCCGGCCTTTCCGGGGCTTTGAATCTGGCCCGGGTGCGCCGGTCGGTTCTGGTGATCGACAAGGGTGAGCCCCGCAATGCTCCGGCTGCTGGCGCCCATGGTGTGCTCGGCCGCGAGGGCATCTCTCCTCTGGAGCTACTGCGGCTCGGGCGCGAGGAGGTCGCTTCGTACGGCGGTCGTGTCGTTTCGGGGCAGGTCACGCGGATCTCCCGGGACCGCGCGGGCTTCCGGGTTGTCACCGAGGACGGGCAGCACCTACGGACACACAGAGTGCTGGTGACCACTGGTTTGGTCGATGTGCTGCCGGACGTTCCAGGGCTGGCCGAACGGTGGGGGCGGGACGTGCTGCACTGCGTGTACTGCCACGGCTGGGAAGTCCGGGACAAGGTCATCGGGGTGCTCGGCAACTTCCACCAGGCACTGTTGTTCCGTCAGATGTCCAAGGACGTCACGCTGTTCCTGCACACCGCAACGGAACTGACCGACGAACAGTGGGAGCAGCTGACTGCTCTCGGCGTCGACGTGGTCGACGGTGAGGCCACCGGGCTCGAGGTCGACAGCCAGGACCAGCTGGCGGGCGTGCGGCTGGCATCGGGAAAGGTGGTGCCGGTCCAGCAACTGGTGGTCGCCCCCCGGTTCCTCGCGCGCGCGGGTTTCCTGCGCGAGCTGGGCGTGACGATGCAGGAACACCCCATGGGCCTGGGGGAGCAGCTCCAGGTGGACGCCTCCGGGTTCACCGGAGTGCAGGGCGTGTGGGCCGCGGGGAACGTCAGCGATGTACTGGCCGGGGTTCCCGCCGCGGCAGCCGCCGGCACCACCGCGGCCGCCGCGATCCACATGGACCTGCTGAAGGCCGACGCGGAAGCCGCCGCCCGTGCGGCGAAGGACGGTGAAGTGTTCAGCGGGGCGATGGAGGCCGAGGTGTCGCGGCGGGTGCAGGGCAGCCGTGCGCACGGACTGGGCTTCCTCCCCGGCGGGAACTGAGCCCTTACCGCGACCGGGTCAGGTGGCGCGGACCCGGAGGTGGGCCCGTTCTCCCTGGCGTCCAAGCAGGATGAGAAGTTCAACGGCCTGGTCGCCGTCGGCGCCAATCCAGTGCGGCACGTGCGTGTCGAACTCCGCGGCCTCGCCCGGCTTGAGGCTCAGGCTCTGCTCGCCCAGCAGCAGCCTGAGCCGTCCGGCGAGCACATAGAGCCACTCAAAACCGTCGTGAGTCTGCAGCTCCGGCTCCCTCTGGGACGTGGGTGAAATGAGAAGCTTATAAGCTTGGGCGCCGCCAGGATCGCTCAGCGGCACCAACGTCATGCCTCCCCGGGTCACCGGGCGCAGGTGAATGCGCGGGTCTCCCGTACGGGGCGCGCCCACGAGATGGTCGAGGGGCACCGCGTACACCTCGGCGAGTGGCAGCAGCAGCTCCAAAGTCGGCTTGCGACTGCCGCCCTCCAGACGAGACAGCGTGCTCTCGCTGATTCCGGTCCACTGGCCAAGCTCAGCCAGGGTGATCCCCCGCCGGCGACGCAGCTCCCGCAGACGGGGCCCGACCGCATCCAGAACGTCCTTCTTCGCGCTGTTCACACCCTGATACTGCCCGAAACGGCATGGCCCCTTCCAGTTCGAGTTCGAGCAGCAACTGAGCAGTCCGCGACGGTGACGTTCGGCGAGCGGCTCGACCCGGAGGTGCTGGCGCAGGCATTGGAGAGCGCCAAGGCCTGCGCGGTGTTCCTCGCGGTGGGGACCACCCTTCAGGTGCAGCCGACAGCGATCGCCGCGGACCACGGCGCTCGGAAGACGGCCGTCCCTGAGCAGTGATCAGTCGCGGGCGAGATGTCGATGACGGCCGGAACGCGGTCCACGCGTGCGCGGCGCGCAGGGCGAAGACGAAGCGGACTCCGATCACCCAAGCGGTGTCGGCGGCCGAGGGGCTCGAATCCGAAGAGGTGACCTGCCCCCTGCGCTGTGTGCTCGCCTCACCGTGGGAGCTTCGCGGTGCGTTCAGGGTGGGCTGCGGTGATGTACCGCATTGCGGTTTGAGACGAGATGCCGAATAGGCGCATCAGGTGGAGCGGGTCGTCGACCTCGAACGCCTCATCGCGGATCCGGTCCTGCCGCAGCGTCGGCATTGTGAGTCCGGTGGGCCGGAAGATGGCGGTGAATGTGGTGCCGATGGGCGAGTGAGTGGTGTCTACCGCGGTCCATCGGTTGATCAGCAGATGCGGGTTGGTGGTCACCGGCCAGCGGCGGTGACGTTCGCGGAGCCACGCGGAGGCGCAGCGGTAGGTGAGTTCGTCCAGGTAGATGATGTGCCGTTTGCCGGGGCGCCGGACGATGAGGCGCTCACGGGACAGGTCGAGGTCGGTGAGCAGTAGGTGGCGCATGTCGGTGTTGCTGAGCGCGTGGACGCAGACCAGCACCATCACGAAGCGCTGAAAGTCGTTCCGCGCGTGGCTGAGGACACCGGCCAGCCGGTCCGAGGGCACGGACGGCGGGACCTTGTTGATCCCTGCGAAGACGAGGCCGCGGGTGGGATCGCGGAAGATCACGCCCTCTTGTCGAAGGGCCCGGAAGACGTTCCGCAGGACGATGTGGATCGAGCGGGCCGGCGTCCCCTTGCGGCGGCCCGCTCACCGAGGATTCGGTGCCGGGGGCGGGGCGGATTGGTCTCGATTTTCCGGCCACCACGACGCCTCGACGGACACCGGCGGCCGGCCCTGGACGGCCGGCCGCCGGTGTTCCCCGTCGTGAAACGTCAGCTCATACCCGCAGGATCCCCAGCGGCGGGCTGGTGGGACTGCTGGAGCCGCCCGCGGGTTCGGCCGTGATGCCGACCCCGTCCGCGCCCTGCGGTCCGCCGGTCAGCAGCATCGTGCCCGAGGAGCGGCCGGGCTCGACGAGTCCGGCGGGCACCATCGTGCCGTTGCGGCTGTACCAGAGTTCGTACACCCGCTGATCCGGCAGTGCCGGCAGGCCGTGGTAGAGGAAGGCGGTCCGTCCCATCCGCCGGGAGGCCACCACGGTCCCGCTGCCCCCGCCCTTGAAGGCCGTGGTGTGGAAGGTGGCGTCCGGCGCGGTCATCAGGGCACTGACCTCGGCCGCCTGCGCCTCGGCGCGGGCGGTACGGTCCCGCTGTTGGTCGGCGTCGTAGCGGGCGTTGACGGCCAGTCCGCCGGCGACCGCGGCGACGGCCAGGCAGGCGGCGGCCGCGAAGTAGGGCAGGCGGCGGCGTGCGCGACGGCGCAGCGGGACCACCGTGGCCTCGCGCGGTACGGGCGGAAGCTGCCGGACTTCGGGAAGGGCCGCCATCACCCGCACCCGGAGATCCGCCGGGGGCACCTCGGCGACCGCCAGGGCGAGCCGGGCGGCGGTCTCCTGCAGCTCCCGCACTTCTCTGGCGCAGGCCTCGCACTGGACGAGGTGGCGGTCGAACTCCGCCGCCTCGCGGCCGGAGAGCGCCCCCAGGGCGTAGGCACCGGTGAGCGTGTGCAGATCGACGGTGTTCATGCCGACACCCCCAGGCAGTCGCGGAGCCGGATCAGTCCGTCGCGCAGCCGTGTCTTGACCGTGCCCAGCGCCGTGCCCAGCAGGTCGGCGGTCTCCCGGTAGGTGTACCCGCGGTAGTAGGCGAGCGTCACCGACTCCCGCTGGAGTTCGGTCAGCTGCCCCAGGCAGCGGCGCACCTGCTCACGCTCCAGCCGGCGTTCGACCTGTTCGCTGACCTCGTCGAAGGCCGCGGTGTAGGCGTGCACTCCGGCTCGGTGGTCACGGTCGGCCGCCGCCTGGGCCGAGCGCACCCGGTCCACCGCGCGCCGGTGGGTCAAGGTCATGATCCAGGCCATGGCGCTGCCCTGCCGCGCGTCATAGCGGGCCGCGGACCGCCACACCTCGATCAGCACCTCCTGTGCCACCTCCTCGGACTGGGCGGGGTCCCGTAGCACCCGGCGCACCAGACCCAGCACGGAACCGGCAACTGCTGTGTAAAGGCTCTCGAATGCTTGCTGGTCACCGCGGGAGACGCGGTCGAGCAGTGCTTCCAGGGCACCGGAATGCGGCGCTGAGGATCGGTCGCCGCGGGCTGCGACGGGCATGGACACCTCCGGACGGTGACAGGGTCACCGGTGATTCGGCGCCGGGCGGCACCCGGATTGGTCGGAGAGGATTCTGGCCTACGCCGCGGCGGGCACCGCGGGCGGGCCCTCCGGTTTTCCCGCGCGTCGGACCCCGCCTCCCGGCCCCTCGCTGCGGAAGGATCACCGTCGGGCTCATCGAGGCACAGGGAGGTCCGGGCGTGCGGGACGCGGAGGTCGTCATCGTCGGCGCGGGAGCGGCCGGACTGTCGCTCGCCTACCGGCTGTGCGCACCGGAGGCGGGCAGCCGGGAGCCGAGGGTGCTGCTCGTCGACGCCCCGCACGGGCCGCTCACCCCGCAGGAACGGACGTGGTGTTACTGGGAAGCGCCGGGCGGCGCCTTCGACTCGGCGCTGACCGCCTCGTGGGAGCGGCTTCGGGTGCACGGCCCCGACGGGGCGGCGACGGAAGGCCGGCCCGCGCCCTTGCGGTACAAGATGCTGCGCTCGCGCGACTTCGAGGCCTTCGTCGGCGCCCGCCTCGCCGGCCGGAGCCATGTCGTCCGGGCCGGCGCGACGGTGGAGTCCGTACGGGACGCCGCCGACGGCGCGGAGGTACGGGGGCGCGACGAGGCCGGACGTCCGGTGGTCTTCCGGGCCCGCTGGGCCTTCGACTCCCGGCCCGGCGTCCGGCTCCCGCCGGCCCGCACCACCCTCCAGCAGCACTTCCGGGGGTGGTTCGTCCGCACCGGGCGGCCGGCGTTCGATCCCGCGACCGCCGACCTGATGGACTTCCGCACCCCGCAGCCCGCCCACGGCCTGTCCTTCGGGTACGTCCTGCCGCTGAGCGAGCGCACCGCGCTGGTGGAGTACACCGAGTTCTCCCGCCGGATCCTGCACACCGCCGCCTACGAGCGGGCGTTGCGCCGGTACACCGCGCAGGTGCTGCGGCTGGACGGGTTCCGGGTGACCGCCGTCGAGCAGGGGGTGATCCCGATGACCGACGGCCGGTTTCCGCGGCGGGCGGGCCGCTCGGTGTTCCGCATCGGGACCGCGGGCGGCGCCACCCGCGCGTCGACCGGCTACACCTTCGCCGCCGTACAACGGCAGTCCGCGCACCTCGCGGCCGCCCTCCTGGCGGGCCGGCCGCCGCTCCCCCCACCTGCCCACACGGCCTGGCACCGGGCGATGGACGCCGTGCTGCTGCGTGCACTGGACCGCGGCCGGGTGGACGGCGCCGAGTTCTTCACCGGACTGTTCCGCACGGTGCCGATGGAGCGGCTGCTGCGGTTTCTCGACGGCCGCTCCCGCCTGTGGGAGGACTTCACCATCGGCCTGCACACCCCGGTGCTGCCCATGCTCCGAACCGCCGCCGAGCTTCCGCTGCTGCGCCGTACGGGCCAGGGTGCGGTGAGCCGGCCCGTCGCACGTACCCGCAGACCGGAGGAGAGCCGGCCATGACACCGCCGCACGAGGGTAAGCCCGGCCACGGGGTGCGCCCTTCGGAAGAGAGCGTGATCCGCGGACGTGTGCGGGGCGCGGCCGCGCGGCACGGACGTGACCGCCGGGCGCAACGGGTGCCGGGGCCGCCGGGGCGGGAGCGGGCCGCACCCGACAGCCCCGGTGTGGCGGTGGTCGGCGGCGGGATCGCGGGCCTCGCCGCCGCGACCGCGCTGGCCGAGCGGGGCGTGCGGGTGACGCTGTACGAACGCGAAGCGGACCTGGGCGGCCGGCTGGCGGGCCGGCCCGTGCGGCTCGCCGACGGCTCGACGGCGACCATGAGCCGGGGGTTCCACGCCTTCTTCCCGCAGTACTACAACCTGCGGGGGCTGCTGCGCCGGGCCGACCCGGGACTGGACATGCTCCGACGGCTGCCCGACTACCCGCTGTGCCACCGTGCGGGCCTGCGGGACAGCTTTGCGCGGGTGCCCCGGACGCCGCCGTGGAGCGCGCTGGGATTCGTGGCGCTGAGTCCCACGTTCACCTGGCGGGACCTGGCGCGGATGCGTCCGGGTGCGGCCCTGCCGCTGCTCGACGTAAGGGTGCCGCAGGTCTACGAGCGGCTGGACGGCATCAGCGCCCAGGACTTCCTCTCCCGCATCCGCTTCCCCGAGGCCGCGCGGCATCTCGCGTTCGAGGTGTTCTCCCGGAGTTTCTTCGCCGACCCACGGGAACTGTCCGCAGCGGAACTGGTGTTGATGTTCCACATCTACTTCCTCGGCTCCAGCGAGGGGCTGCTCTTCGACGTGCCCGCCGAGCCCTTCCCGCAGGCGTTGTGGCACCCGCTCGGCCGGTATCTGACGGGGCACGGGGTGCGGCTGTGCACGGACACCACGGTGACGAGGGTCGAGCCGGCGGACGGCGGGGTGCGTGTCGTCGCGCGGGGCGAGGCACGCCGGTTCGACGCGGTGGTGCTGGCGCTGGACCCCGGCGGGCTGCGGCAACTCGTCGCCGCTTCGGACGGGTTGGGGGACGCCGCATGGCGGGCACGGGTCGGGCGGCTGCGGACCGCGCCGCCCTTCCTGGTGTCGCGGCTGTGGCTGGAGCGACGGGTGCGCGCCGACCGGCCCGGTTTCCTGGGCACCAGCGGCTACGGGTCCCTGGACAACGTCAGCGTGCTGGAGCGCTGGGAAGGGGAGGCGGCCCGCTGGTCGGCGCGCACCGGCGGCTCGGTGCTCGAACTGCATGCCTACGCCGTGGCCCCGGGAGCGGACCGGGCGGACGAACAGCGTCGCCTGGTGGAACAGTTGCACGCCGTCTACCCGGAGACGCGCGGTGTCCGGATCGTCGACCGGCGGCACGAGTGGCGCGCGGACTGCCCGCTGTTCCCGGTGGGCGGCTTCGGCGACCGGCCGACCGTGCACACGCCCGACCCCCGGGTGGTGGTCGCGGGCGATGCGGTGCGCACCCCGTTCCCGGTGGCGCTGATGGAGCGCGCGGCGACGACCGGGTTCCTCGCGGCCAATGCGCTGCTGAGGCGCTGGGGGGTACGCGGCCAGACCTTGTGGACCGTGCCGGACAGGGGGCGCTCCGCGGTACTGCGGTGGGCGGCGCGGTGGGCGGAGCGGTGAACGGGGGTGTTCCCGGTTTGTCGAGGTGGCGGAGCCGGTCTTCGAAGTCCCGTGCAGCAGGCGGTACTTGAAGCCAGGGCTCAAGGCCGCCCGCCGGTGTCAGCCCGGGAAACGTCCGCTGCTGCGCAGTTCCCAGCGGCGCTCGGCATAGGCCAGGTCGTCCCGCCACAGCCGGCGCGAGCCGGCGCGCAGCAGCGGGCGCAGGGCGGGCGCGGCCGCGCGCGCGAGGGCGAAGCCGGGGCGCCGGGAGGTGGCGACGATCGCCTCGGTGACCGCGGTGCGCGGCCGCCCCCGGCCGTCCGGGCCCAGCGGGGTGGCGTGGGTCTCCACCACGGAGCCCCGGCCCTCGCCGGCCACGATCCGCATCACCACCGTGCGCGGCTCGGGGGCGGTGAAGTGGGCCGTGACCGGCACCACGGCGCGCCCGGCGACCTTGAAGGAGACCTCGACCGCGATGCCGTCCGCCCCTTCCCCGCCACTGTCCGAGGGGGTGCCGGCCACGGTGAGGTCGACGAAGGAGTACGGGTGCAACCAGGCGCCGTGCCACGGGTCGAGACGGTTGGCCAGCACGTCCTCGGGATCGCAGCGGCCGGTGACGGTGTGCACCGCGGTGAGGGCACCCGCCGTCCGCGGCCGGGCGGGCAGGACCGGTTCGGGCAGCGGCTGCTCCCCGCCGGCCCCGTCGAGGCGTACCCAGGCCAGCAGCCCGTCGTCGTAGGCCGGGAACGGCTCCCAGCCCGCGAACGGGGCGCCGTCCAGGGCGAGTCCGTGCCAGCGGCAGCGGAGGATGCCACAGTGCACGGGGCTTCGGTCCAGCGGCGCGCCCAGGTGCGGACAGGCCCCTGGCCCCGCCATCAGCCGGCCGGCCGGGTCGCGCCAGGCGACGACCTCGATACCGGCGACGGTGCGGCCGAAAGCCCGGTGGACGCCGATGCCGCCGCTCGCGCCGAGGACGAACCAGTTGCCGGACGGGCGGGCGAGGGCTGCCTTGACGGCGTCGGCGATACGCGCGGGTTGCGCGTCGCGCCAGGTGGGACGCTGCGCTTCCCACGGCACGGGCCGCGGCCGCAGCCGGAGCGGGAGCCGCGGAGGCCGGGGGGCCTGTCGGGTCATGAGGTCTCCTCCTGCGGGCGGTGTGGCACCCCGGCACGTCGCACGGCGGGGCGGCGGGCGGCGATGCGGGCGGCGGCGACCCGGACCAGACCGCCGGACGCGGTGGCCGCGCGGCGTCTGCGGGAGACCACCGCGCGGCGGTGCAGCACGGCGTACCCGTCGTCGCGTACGGCATCGAGGATGGCGCGGTAGAGGACGAACGCGGTGCGGATACACGGGCGCGACACCGGGTCGAGCAGGGCGAGGCCGGGCTCCGCCTCGCGGTAGACGCCGCGGGTGAGCTCGGCGGCCGCCGTCATGGCCGCGGTGATCCGCGGGTCGTGGTGGCCGGTGTCCCGGCTCCACCGCAGCAGTGCGCGGTCGACGCCGTGCGCCGCCAGCAGGTCGGCGGGCAGGTAGATCCGGCCCCGGTCGAGGTCTTCGCCGACATCGCGCAGGAAGTTGGTGAGCTGGAAGGCGATGCCCAGGGCGGCGGCGTGCGGTGCGGCTTCCTCCTGCGGCCCGACCGTGCCGAGCACCGGCAGCATCTCCAGCCCCATCACCGCGGCCGAGCCGTGCACATAGCGCCGCAGGTCCTCGTACGTCGGGTAGTCCGTCACGGTCAGATCGCTGCGCATCGACGCCATGAAGTCCGTGAAGTGCCGGTGGTCGATGCCGTAGACGGCCGCGGTGTGCGCCACCGCACGCACCACCGGTTCCGCTGTCTCTCCCCCGCGCAGGGCCTCCTCCAGGCAGCGTTGAAGGGCGTCGAGCGCCCGTGCGCAGTCGGCGGTGGAGCGGCCCGCTCCGGGTTCGTCGACGAGGTCGTCGGCCCGGCGGGCGAAGCCGTACAGGGCGTGAACGGCCGGCCGTCGTTCCACGGGCAGCAGCCGGGTGGCGAGGAAGTAGGTCTTGCCGTGCCGGGCGTTGAGCCGGCGGCAGTGGGCGTAGGCGTCGCGCAGAAGGGGGTCGGTGATACCTGCGGCGTCCAGTTCGCGAGCGGTCATGCCGGGATGCCTCTCGGGGTGGGGCGGGGCGTGCCTGCGGGGGAACGGGCGGGCCGCGGGCCGGTGATGCGGGCCGCGGCGAGCTTGCCGGAGATCAGGACGGTGGGGACTCCGACACCAGGGGTCGTGCCGCAGCCCGCCAGCACGGCGTTCTCGGTGCCGCGCACGAGGTTGCGGGGGCGGAAGGGGCCGGTCTGCGCCAGGGTGTGGGCGGCGGAGAACGGTGTTCCGGCGGCGAGCCCCTGCGCGGCCCAGTCGGCGGGGGTGACCAGGTGGTGCACCTCGGTGGCGGCACCGATGCCGGTGAGTCCCCGGCCCTCCAGTACGGAGAGCAGGCTGTCTCTGTACCGGGGGGCCAGGTCGTGCCAGTCCCCGGCGCCGGGGCCGGTCTCGGTGTTGGGGCAGGGCGCCAGGATGTAGTGCAAGTGGCGCCCTGGCGGGGCGAGCCCGGGGTCGGTGGCGGTGGGACGGGTGAGGAGCAGCGAGGGGTCGCTCATCAGCCGGCCGGTGCGGGTGAGTTCGTCGAAGGTCCGCTCCCACGCGGCGCCGAAGGAGAGCGTGTGGTGCGCCAGCCGCGGCCAGGTCCGGTCGGTACCGGCGTGCAGGACCACCGCGGAGGGCGCGTGACGGAGGCGGAGCGGGCGGCGGGGGCGCCGGCCGAGCAGCCGGTGGACGACCGGGAGGTCGGGGGTGAGGACCACCGCGTCGCAGGGGATGCGCTCGTGCGCGGTCACCACGGCGGTGATGCGGTCACCGCTGCGTTCCAGCCGGGTGACCGGGTGGCCGTAGCGGAAGACGGCACCTGCGTCGGCGGCCGCGTCCGCCATGGCCCGGGGCAGGGCGTGCATCCCGCCGCGGGGGAAGTACACCCCGCCCACCGTGTCCATATAGGCGATGACGGCATAGGCGGCCAGGGCACGCGCGGGCGGCACACCGGCGTACAGCGCCTGGAAGGAGAAGACCCGGCGCAGCCGCGGGTCCGGCAGGAAGCGGCCGATGCGGTCGTCGAGCCGGCCGAAGCCGCCGAGCGCGGCGAGGCGGACCAGATCCGGGTGCAGCAGCTGCAGCGGTGAGTCGAAGTTGGCGTCGATGAAGCGGTGCCGCTGGACCGCGTACAGCTGCTGGAGCCAGTGCCGCAGCCGCCGGTAGCCGTGGGCCGCCGCGGGGCCGGCGAACCGTTCGACCTCGGCCTCCATCGCCTGGGCGTCGGTGTGTACGTCCAGCTCGCTGCCGTCGGCGAACCGGGCGCGGTACGCCGGGTGCAGGGCCCGCAGTTCCATCCGGTGGGTGAGGCGTTCGCCGACCGCGGCGAACGCCTCGTCGATGAGGTCCGGCATGGTCAGTACGGTCGGCCCGGTGTCGATGCGGTAGCCGTGGCTCTCGATCCGGCCAGCCCGGCCGCCGGGCAGCGCCTCGCGCTCGACGACCGTCACCCGCCGGCCGGCGCCGAGCAGCTGCAGCGTGGCGGACAGTCCGGAGAGGCCGGCGCCGACCACCACGACGTGGTCGGTGGGGCCCTTGACGGTTCTCATGCGCTGTCCCCTTCGGCTGAACTGCCCCCCTCGGCACAACCGCTGTCTTCAGGCGGACCGGAAGACCAGTGCGGCGTTCTGCCCGCCGAAGCCCATGGAGAGGCTGGCGGCGGCGGACTGGGCCGTGGTGCGGGGCACTTTGGCCACGATGTCCAGGTCGATGGCGAGGTCGGTGTCCTCGTGGTTGGCGGTGGGAGGGATGGTGTCCCGTTGCAGGCTCAGGACGGTGACGGCCGCTTCGATGGCGCCGGCCGCTCCGATGGCGTGTCCGAGCGCGCCCTTGAGGGAGGTGACGGCGGGGGGCTCGGGGAAGACGCTGCGCAGCGCCTTGGCTTCGGCCAGGTCGTTGCGCCGGGTGCCGGTGCCGTGCGCGTTGATGTGGTCGATGTCCCCGGGCGCCGCGCCGGCGTCCGCCAGCGCTGCGGTGAGGGCCGCCGCGGCTCCCCGGCCGTCCGGGTCGGGGGCGGCGTAGTGGTAGGCGTCGCAGCTCGCCCCGTAGCCGGCCAGCTGTGCGCGCGGGCGGGCGCCGCGGGCCTGCGCGTGGGCCGGGCGCTCCAGCACCAGGACGGCTGCGCCTTCGGAGAGGACGAAGCCGTCACGTCGGGCGTCGAAGGGGCGGCAGGCGCCCGCGGGGTCCTCGCTCCGCCGAGAGAGGGCTCCCATGCGGTGGAAACAGGCCGCGGGGATGGCGTGGCGCGCGGATTCCGCCCCGCCGGCCAGGACGATGTCGCAAGTCCCGGCGCGCAGCAGATCACGGGCGATGCCCAGGGCGCTGCTGCCGGAGGCGCAGGCGGTGGAGACGGCGAAGTTGGGTCCCGTGACCGCCAGGTCGAGCGCGATTTCGGCGGCTGCCATGTTGGGCACGCTGCGGGTGATGGCGAGCGGCGAGATGTCGAGCGGGCGGCCGGCCGCGAGCTTGGCGAACTCGCCGACATAGCGCTCCATGCTGCCCGTGCCCGTCCCCATGACCACCCCGATGCGTGCGGGGTCCCGGTCGGCCGGGCCGCCGAGCCCGGCGTCGGCGACGGCGTGCCGGGCGGCGAGGACCGCCATGGCGACGAAGCGGTCCAGCCGCCAGGCGGTTTTGCGGCCGACCAGGGCGGCGGTGTCGAAGTCCGGCACCCGGCAGGAGATGTCCACCGGCAGACCCGCGAGTTCCGGGTCCCGGGCGGCGGTGGACCGGCCGGTGAGCAGGCCGTCCCAGGTGGCCCGGGCGCCGATGCCGGCCGGGGTGATGACGCCGAGGCCGGTGACGGCGACCTCCCGGCACTGACCGGGCATCAGGCCCCGCTGTTCGGCGCCGCGGTCAGAACCGTGTCGGGGTCCCGGGCGTCCATGAGGGCTGCCAGCTCCTCGATGGTCGTCTGCAGGGGAACGTCCTCCAGCGAGATCCCGGTGCGTTCCTGCAGCATCAGCCCCATCTCGACCAGCGCGAGCGAGTCCAGCCCCAGGTCCTCGAAGGTGCGCTCGGGGGTGACCTGGGCGGGGTCGAGATCGAAAGTGTCGGTGAGGGTGCTGGTGATCAGCTCGGTACGGGTGAGCACGGGTGACTCCTTCGGTGGGTGAGGCGGTGCCGGCGACGGCCACGGGCGCGGTGCCGTCCGGCGCGTTCGCCGGTGCGGGCCGGCACCGCGCGTCCGTTCAGCGGCAGCCCTGAACGCCCCGGAAGGTGCCGGTGCGGGCAGGGCTGTTCATCGCGGCTCCAGGCGAGCGGGCGGCGGCAGTGGGCACACCGGAGGCCGGTGTACGGGGGCGGTCTCGCGCTCCCTACCTTCTCCGACCCGGTGCTCGGGCAACGGGCTTGAAGGCACCTCCGAACGAGTGACTTGTCGCTCTATCGGGCCGGGGGCGCCTCGTCCCCGGGCCCGGCCCCGGCCGCGGCCGGTACCGCGATCCGGCCGTCACCGGGGACGCGGGCGTCGTGCGCACCGGCCGGCCGGCCGAGCCAGCGCGCGGCCGCTGCGGCGGTGACCAGCGTGACGGCTCCGGCGACCACGGCAGTGAGCGTCATCGCGTCCGTGAAGGCCCGCCGCGCGGCTGCCAGCACACCGGCGCGCAGCGGGCCGGGCAGGCGCATCGCCTGTAGGGGGACGGACAGCATGCTGTGTTCAGCCGCCTCCGTCACGAGTGCGGGAGCGTGCAGATGGGTGAGGGAGGTGGTGAGCCGGGAGGTGAAGACGGCCGCGAGCAGGGAGCCTTGGACGGCCACCCCGAGGGCGGAGCCGACCTGGCGGGTGGCGTCGTTGATGGCCGAGCCGAGTCCGGCTCGTTCGGTGGCGACCGAGCCCATCACCGATTCGGTGGCCGCGGCCGCCACCAGCCCGGCGCCGACGCCCGCGACCAGTTGGAACACTGCACAGTGCGGGTAGCCGGAGTCGGGCGTGGTGGTCGCCAGGACGGCGAAGCCGGCCGTCACCAGCATCAGGCCGCCGACGACGGGGACCCTGCCGCCCAGCCGTGCCCGTACCGGCACGGCGCACACCGCGCCGAGCGCGAGTCCGGCCGGCAGCGGCAGCGTCCGCACCCCGGCCTGCCAGGGGCTGAAGCCGAGCACTCCCTGGAGGTAGAGGGTCAGGACGAACAGCGCCCCGAACATGGCGAAGGACATCAGGGCGAGGGCCGCGGCGGCCACTTTGATGTCCGGCACCCGCAGCAGGTGCAACGGGAGCATGGGGGCGGGGGCGCGCAGTTGGCGGCCGACGAAGGCGGCCAGCAGCAGTGCGGCGACGGCGAATCCGGTGAGTGCGGCCGGGCTGGTCCAGCCGCGGTGCGGACTCTCGGTGATGGACCACACCAGGGCCAGCAGCCCCGCGGCCGACAGCACGGCACCGGGCACGTCGAAACCGGCGGGCCGCCGCGCACGGGACTCGGGCACCAGCGCAAGCGCCAGGACGATGATGACGACGGCCGGCGGCAGATTGATCCAGAACGCGGCGCGCCAGGAGGAGTGTTCCACCAGCCAGCCGCCGATGACCGGACCGCACAGGCCGCCCATACCGCCGACCGCGGCCCATGCGGCGATCGCCCGGCTGCGCAGGCGGGCTTCGGGGAACAGCTGGTGGAGGACCGCCAGTGTCGCGGGCATCAGCAGGGCCGCCCCGGCGCCCATGCAGCAGCGCGCGGCGATCACCTGCCACGGGTGGCCGGCCAGCGCGCCGCCGAGCGAGGCGCCCCCGCAGACCGCCACTCCGCACACGAAGGAACGCCGCCGGCCCCAGGCATCAGTGAAAGCGCCCACGGCCAGCACCGTTCCGCCCAGCACCAGGGCGTAGCCGTCCACGATCCACTGCACCTGCGCGGTGGAGGTGTCCAGGTCGCCCTGCAGGTCGGGGACGGCGACATTGAGGACCGTGAGGTCCAGGCCGAGCATGAACAGGCCGAGGCACACCACGGCGGCCGCTGCCAGGCGCCGCGCGGATCCGGCCGCTCCGCCGGCCGGTGCAGCGGCCGTCATGCCGTCGCCACGGGGTGGTTGACGACGGTGCCGAGCGCACCGGTGAGGTGGTCCACCAACGCCTTCGTCGCCGTCTGCGGGTAGGTGTGCCCGCCGGGGAAGAGCCGGGGGCATACGGGTGTGGTGACCAGGTCGTTCCAGGCACGGAGTTCCTGCACGGGGGTGACCGGGTCCTGCTCGCCGCCATAGAGGGCCAGCGGTACGTCGAGCGGCGGCTCGGGGCGGTGCCGGTAGTGCAGGAGCAGCAGGCAGTCGGCCAGCAGCGGGGTGCAGGCCGCGGCCATCAGCCGGGCGTCGGCGAGCAGTTGCTCGGGGATCGGGCCGACGAGCTCACGGAGGCCCGCCAGGCCGGCCGTCAGACGCGGCGGCAGCCCGGCGCTGTAGGCGTCGATATGCGGCGCCGATAGTGAGGACACCGCCAGCAGCGAGGGCAGGCGGCCGTGGGTGCGCCGCAGATGCCGGATCGCCTCGTAGGCCAGCAGTGCGCCCGCGCTGTGTCCGAAGACCGCGAACGGGCGGGGGTCGGCCCAGTCGTCCAGCACCGCGGCCAGGCGGGCGCTGAGGTACGCGGGGTCGGTGAGCGACGGTTCGGCGGAGCGGGCTCCCCGGCCGGGCAGCGCCACGGAACACGGCTCGATCCAGGACGGCAGCAACGGCACCCACCGCAGATAGCAGTCCGGGCCGGCGCCGGCGGGCGGCACACCGTACAGACGCAGCGCCGCCCGCGGCCGGGCGTCGAGCACCACGCGCTGCGGCACCGCCGATACCGCGACCGTCGCCGAGGCCGACTCCTCCGTGAAACCGACGCCCATGACATCCGCCCTTCGCCTCGCGCTCCACTGGTCCGGGCTCCCGCCCGTGCCACGCAAAGCGCCCCGAACGGGGCGGCGTTCCGCCGTGGCGTCGGGGCCGACCCGGCACCACGGCCGACCGGCCGGCGGACCCGGGAGCCGTCCGGCCGGGCACACGGCCGATGCCCACGCCGACCCTGCACTCCCTCGCCCCGCACTCCACACACCACGCACGGTGCCGCCCCCTCTGACACCAACGGCGGCAGCCACGGCTACCGCCACGCGAGTCCGCCGCGCGCCGTGGCCCCGCACCGATCCGTGCCGCTCGGCGGCCGGCCGGGGTGTGCGCCCACGCCATTGCCGATCCCACCCCCTCCATTGCGATGACACATCACTAGAGTTATAGTCTCTAACGAAAGCGAAAGATCGAAACGAACTCCTCTCGCCTCCCAGCGCCTTTCTCCACGGTCATCAGCCCTCACCCATCGGCCACCAGCCACCCGCCCATGAAGAAGGAATCGCCATGTCTGCCGCAGAACACTCCCTCCATGCAGTGCTGGGCGCCGGGCCCGCCGGTACCGCGCTCGCCGGTGAACTCGTCCGCCGCGGTCACGCCGTACGCCTGGTCAGCCGCTCGGCACCGGACAACGCCGCCGAGGGCATCGAGCGGTTCGCGGCCGATGTGAGCACGCCCGAGGGGGCGCTGGCCGCCATCGAGGGCGCCGCCGTCGTGTACCACTGCGTGAATGTCGACTATCACCGCCAGATCGAGGTGATGCCGCAGGTCCAGCGCGCGGTGCTGGCCGCCGTCGAGACCACGGGCGCCCGCCTGGTCGTCCTGGACACGCTGTACCCCTACGGCCCGACGCACGGCGAGGTGATGACGGAGGACACTCCGTGGCGGGCGACCAGCCGCAAGGGGCAGATGCGGGCCGAGCTGGACGAGCGCTATCTCGCCGCCCACCGGGCGGGCCGCGCCCGGGTCGCCCTCGGGCGGTCGGCGGACTTCGTCGGCCCCGGTGTGCTCAACTCCACGCTCGGCGGAGCGGTCTTCCCCGGCGCGCTGACCGGAGGGGAAGTCCTCGGCATGGGCGATATCGACCTGCCGCACAGCTACACGGACATCCGCGATGTGGCGGCCGGCCTCGCCACCCTCGGCGAGCACCAGGAAGGCGACGGCAGGATCTGGCATCTGCCCACCGCGCCTGCCGTCACCACCCGCGAGATCCACGCGATGATCGAGGAGCGGGTGGGCCGCCCGCTGCGGCGCGTGGTCCTTCCCGAGCCGCGCCCCTTCGGGCCGTTCGATGCGGCCTTCATGGACGAGTACGCGGAGATGTTCTACCAGCACACGGAACCGCAGATTGTGGACTCCGCGACCTTCACGCGGACCTTCGGCGTCCACCCGACGCCGCTGAGTGCCACTCTCGACGCCACCGTCGACTGGTACCGCGCGCTGCTGGCCGGCGCCCGGAGCTGATCCGGACGCGGCACGCCGGAGGCCCGACGCGCGGTGCGTCGGGCCTCCAGGCTGCCACAAGCGGTCAGGAAGCGCTGGGCGGCGTCGCCGACCAGGCCGTCACGCCCAGCTTCCCGCCGTCGACGGCCTTGTCGAACGCCACCACGCCGTGCGAGTTGCTGCCCGTCGGCGACACCTGCAGGTACTTGGCCCGCACGGACGGGCCGGCATGCGTCCAGACCAGGTCGGCGAAGGCACTCTTGCCCGGCTTCAGGGTGATCCTGTGCGCGCCCGGGTCCTTGGCGAAGTAGGTGTCACCGTGGTACGCGGTGGTCTTCAGGGCCGTGTGACCGGCCCCTTCCAGCGCCAGCCCCGGGTAGCCGCCTATCGCGCACGCGCTCGTGCCGGTGTTGGTCACCTTGAGGTAGGTGCCCTCGTGATTCATTCCGATCTGGCTCGAACCCGCGCTGGTGGTCGCGACCTTCAGCGTCCCCGGCCGGCACGCCCCGGCCGCGCCGGATCCTGCCGCACCGGCCGCGGAAGCCATACCGGCGCCCGCTCCCACAGCAAGGGCGACAGCGGCGGTCACAGTGGCGGCGGTACGCAGACCACGGATGGTCATCAGTCATCAACTCCCTGTTCTCCGACACCCGGAGAAACCTCGGTGTGTCACACCCGCCGTCCGGCCCGCACGGCCCTCCCCGGCCTCCACGACTCGCACGGGAGAACCGGCCACCGGACCGGTCGGTGGGTGCTGGTTCGTTCGTAACCCACCCTCGGTGCCGCCACTGGTGATCGGCTAACGCCTGACTAACACCCGGAAAACCGGAGGGCGGCTCCGGGAGGACGGAGGAGTGCCCGGAGCGGGGGGAGAAGTTCGCGAGGGGGAAGCACGCGAAGCCCGGGAGTGCGGTACGCGGGGTACGAGGACCCGCACATGCCACACGACGGCGTCCGGACGATGCGGATGAAAGCCTTCCGATCAGGCGTGCGATGCTGGAGCACCCCTGATCATGGCAAGAAGTGGGAGTGTACGGCACCGTGAGGGCAGCGATACGGCGGGCTGGGACGAGAACCTGGGACCGCTTCGCGGCGTCCGACCCAGGGCTGCTGCGGCTGAAGGCGGGACTGCGGACGGTCGGGGCGATCGTGCTCACCCTCGTCGTCCTCGCCCTGCTCGGCACCGGAGTCACCCTGATGGTCGCGGGTGCCATGGCGGCCATGGTCGCCACCTTCGCGATCAGGGAGAAGGAGGTGCGCGGCCAGGCGATCACGCTGGCGCTGGGCCTGCCCGTCGCGCTGGCCGCCATGTCGCTGGCGGCGCTGCTGCACACCCTGGTCATCGCCGGTGATGTGTTCTTCGTCCTCCTGATCTTCGGCGCCGTCTACTCCCGGCGGTTCGGCGACCGCGGCACCGCGCTCGGCCTGATCGGTTTTCAGGTCTACTTCGTCTCGCTGTTCGTGCACGCCACCGTCCCCGCCCTCCCCGAGCTGTATCTGACCCTGGCCATTGCCCTCGCGTGCAGCGCGGTCGTACGGTTCGCCGTCGTCCCGGAGACACCGCAGCGCACCCTGGGCCGGCTGCGCGAGGCCTTCCGGGCGCGTTTCGCCCAGCTGCTGGCCACCCAGATGGAACTGCTGGACGCCGGCCCCGAGGAACTGGACAAGGTCCTCGACGACCTGCGGCGGCACACCGCCCGGCTGCACGAAGCGGCCTTGATGATCCAGGGCCTCCTGGAGGAGGGCACCCAGAGCGCCGCCGCGGCGGGACTGGTGCAACGCCGTGTCGCGGACGCCGAGATCGCCGCCGAACGGCTGGGCATGCTGATACTCAACGCCCGCAGCGCCGAACGGGCGGACACCCTCACCATGCATCTGCCGCACGCTCCCGTGCCGGCCACGGCGACCCGTACCCCGGCCGAGGACGCGGCGACCGTCACCCTGCGCCGGGACCTGAACTCTCTGCTCCTGCTGGTCGCCCGGCGCGCATCCGACGACCGCGGCACCGCGCTCGCCCATGTACGCAACAGGCTGCTCGGCTACCGCGACGAGGACAACCTGCCGCGCGCCTCGTCCGTCGTCCAGGACGTCTTCCGCGGGGTCGGTGAGAGCGCGCGGGCCGTGCTGGGTCTGCGGCTGGCGCTGGACGGGCCGCAGGACGAGTCGGACGACACCCCGGCCACCACGCGCTCACGTGAGGAGTTCGACGCCGAGGATCTGGCGATCGTCGCGGCCGAGGAGGCCGAAGAGGCGGAGGAGGACCGCACCGGACTCCAGCGGCCGACCACGCGTGCCGCGTGCCAGGTCGCGGTGGGCTCGACGCTGGCCATCATCGGCGGTGAGTTCCTGTCCAGCCAACGCTGGTACTGGGCGGTGCTGACCTGCTGGGTCGTCTTCCTCAACACCGCGTCCACGGGCGAGATCCTGGTCAAGGGCTACCGCCGGCTGGTGGGCACGGTCCTCGGCGTGGTCGCCGGTGTCGCGCTTGCCGGGCTGGTCGGCGACCACACCTGGCCCGCGTTCGCCCTCGTGCTGCTCTGCATCTTCGGGATGTACTTCACCGCACCGCTGTCGTACGCGCTGATGTCCTTCTTCGTCACCGCGATGCTCGGCCTGCTCTACACCCTGCTCAACACCTACAGCCTGAGCGTGCTGGTGCTGCGTATCGAGGAGACGGCGCTGGGCGCGGCGTGCGGGATCATCGCCGCCGTACTGGTGCTGCCGGTCCACACGGACCGCCGCACGGACGAGCAGCTGGGCACGGTGCTGGTCCGGCTGCGGGATGTCGTCTCCGCCGCGGTGGAACAGCTCAGCGGCGGGCCGGCCGTCGACCTGCTGGGCAAGGCCCGCGATCTGGACACGGCGCTGGACGACCTCCGTGCCTCCACCCAGCCGCTGACCCATCCGATCACCCCGCTGCGGGTGCGGCGGCGGACCGCCCGATACCTGGTCGCGCTGCTGGAGACCGCCGCCTACCACGCCCGTTCCCTGGCGGCGACGGCGGAACTCGTGCCGTACAGCAAGACCATCGCGGCCGACCCGCGCCTGGAGCGGGCCGGCCGCCGGATCGGGCAGAACATCGATCTCATCGTCGCGCGCGTACTGGAGGAGAGCACCGAGGGCGAGGTGGAGTCCGGCGTCAGCATCGCGGCGATGCTGGATGCCGCCGGTTCCGAGGCACTGCGTTCGGGCACGGTCACCTTCCGCGTGCTGCGCCACCTCCAGCGTCTCGACGAGGGCGTGGTGGGCATCGCCCGCCCGCTCGGCGTACCGGTGGCGAGCCCCAAGGGCGGCAGCAAGGCCGGCTCAGGGCCCCAGGCGAGTGGCGCAGCCGATGCCGCAGCGGCTCGTGGGTGACGCGGATCGCCGGGCCCTCGCGGCCTCGCACCGGTGGGCCCGAGCTGCAGCGCAGCCCCCAGCCGCTCAGCTCGGTCCCCCGCCGATCACCGCGTCGACTTCCACTTCGACGAGCCAATCGGGATCGATGAACCGGGAGACCTCCACGAAGGTGCAGGCCGGCCGGACGGAGGAAAAACGCTCGCCGTGGGCCCGTGCGGCATCCTTCCACCGCGACACGTCGGTCAGCATGATGCGGGTCCGCACCACATCCGCGGTCGACGCCCCGGCCTCCTGCAAGGCCCTCTCGGCGATGTCCAGGCACCGTGCTGTCTGGACGTAGACATCCCCGGGGCCGACGGTGGAACCGTCATCCCCGAGAGGGGCCGTTCCGGCAACGGCGACGAAACTTCCCGCCCGCACCGCGCGCGAGAAGCCGATCTGCGGCTCCAGCGGCGACCCTGAGCTGACTACCTGACGCACAGCTTCCCTATCCATCTCGCCATGGTGCCAGAGCTGAACCGGGCAACCGGATGCCCCTGGAGTCAGGGTCTCTTCCCTCTTCCGGGAAGCCCACGCCGCGGGTTCGCCGCCGGTTCAGGCGCATGCCGGTGTTTCGCTGCCGAGGACTTTCAGTCCCCGCTGCCGGCGCCCGAGCGGCACGCGGGGTGTCCCCAGCCGTCCGGGTTCTTGGAGATGGGCTCGCCTGCCGCGTAGGAGCGGCCGCAGCGGCAGCGGCCGGGGAACTTGGCGTTGAGGGTCCGCGTCGTGTTGCCCGTTCGCCGCTTGGGCGAGGACGTGGTCTTCGCCGCCGCGGCGGAGGCGCCCCGGCGCGGGCCGGCGGGCCGGGCGGGCGGGGAGGCCGGCGGTGGCTGCGGGGAGCCGAGCTCGCTGCCGGCGGCCTGCTGGACGACCGCGGCCTGGCTGGCGGCCCGGTCGGCGAAGTCGTTGAGCGGATCGCCGTCCACTTGGTGCGCCGGTACGTACCGGAACTCCACGGAGCGGTCGGCGAGCAGCGCGTCGATGCGCATCACGAGTTCCTGGTTGGCGACGGGCTTGCCCGCGGCGGTCTTCCAGCCCTTGCGCTTCCAGCCGGGCAGCCAGGTGGTGACGGCCTTCATGGCGTACTGGGAGTCCATCCGGACCTCCAGGGGAAGACCCGGTTCGGTGGCCGCCAGCAGGCGTTCCAGGGCCGTGAGTTCGGCGACGTTGTTCGTTGCGGTGCCCAGCGGCCCGGCCTCCCACCGCACGACGGCCCCCGCACCGTCGGCGATGACCCAGGCCCAGCCCGCGGGCCCGGGGTTTCCTTTCGACGCGCCGTCACAGGCGGCGATCACGCGTTCTGCCATGGGCGCGATCATGCCAGCCGGCGGCCCGCCGGGCGAAGTCGCCTCTTCCGGCCGGTCCTGCCGGTTCCCGGATGCCCGGTCCGGCCCCGGATGCGGTTGCCGTGCCAGGCCCGAAAGATGAGTGTGGTGGGCGCCCGGAGAGAGCACCCACCACCTCCTTGGCCCAGCCACTGGGGATCAGTGGCAGCGGCCACACCTGGCTCAGTGCTCCGGCGTCCCGAAAACGGACAACCGGGCCGGCTGACGTTGCCGGCTCAACAGCTGTGCCTCGCGGCTTGCGTGAGGGGCCTCTCAGGTCAGGCAAGGCCTGCGTACGTCACCGTCCGCCCTGGTTTCAACGCACGGGCGACCCGCTGAGCCAACTCCTCTCCGATGCGCTCCAATTCGACGCATCGGGCGTGGTGACGGTCTTCGTCGCGCTCTTCCACGTACCGATTTATCCCGGCGTCATGGTCGCCGGCCCAGGTGTACAGGTCGTCCACCAGATCGTCGGGCAGGTCGAGGGCAGCCGCGGGGTCGTCCGGCATGAAGTCGCCGAACCCCTCCGCACGAAAAGGTCCCCAGTGGTACTCGGCCATCATGGTCATGTGAAGGGGATGCGGTGGAGTGCCATGTGACTCCAGAGTCCAGTGCAGGCGTGCGCACCCCCAGCACACGAACTTCGCCGTGTCCTGCCGAGCGTCCCAATAGCGCACAACCCACTGGGGCCCCAGGTGCCGGGCCAGGGACTGGGCAAGTCCGAGGCCGGTCTTGACGTGTTTACGCAACGCGGCCTTGGCGGTGGGACCTTCGGGGGGAAGAGCGGCATTCCAGGAGAAGAGGCCGTGCACCAGGCTTTCGGGAAGGACCAGGGCGGGATCGGCCACCGGCACACCGGTCGTGAAATCGTCCGGGGCAACCGCATGGAAGCCCGCGGTCGAGGTGAACAGGGGGGAGTCATCTCCTCGTGCCTGGATCAGGAGATGACGAGGAGCCTCTTGCTCGTTCATGCCGGATTCGCTCCTATGATGAAGCCGTTGTCGCCCACCGAGATGGCGACGCGATGGGTCCTGCCATTGAACACGGTCTCATAGATCGGTCGGCCGCCACCCGCGCCTTGTTGTATGCCAACGACCTTTCCTTCACTCAACGCTTTCGCGAGAAGTTTCGGAAGATCTTCCGAGGCCACCCCCCTGTCAATGAACTCACCTGCGTGCCGGAAGATGATGTGGATGAGCCCGGTGTACGCATTTCCGGACTCCAGCCAGGCCACCGGAACGCCCGGCCTGGAGAAGCGTACCGCCATGATTACCTTCGACCGGGTCATTTTGGCGCCACTGACCTCAAGCTTCCTGACCAGATCCAAGTCGACACTGTTGGCCGCCTTGGCGCGGTCAGTCATACGCTCAGAGATCCGAAGGGCCATCCCCGCGAAGCTTTCCGGATTAACCAGGTCCGCTGCCGGCGGCTTTTCTCCGAATATTTTCTTCAAGTCCGCGAGAAGCTTTTCGGCGCCGACTCCGGTCCTGATCGCATCCTCTACCTTGACCGCGTACTTTACTGCCTGCAGGACCTTCTCGCCGGGTACGAACGCGACAGCGGCCCAGGCGCATCCAGAAAGGCTGCCCCCGTCGTTCCCCGGGGTGAGCTGGTGGTAGCAGTCGACGAAGTCCTGGGTGAGAGCCTTCCAGATACCCGCGAGGAATGCCTTGTCGACTTCCTTTACGATGTCAAGGTTCGAAAAATGCTTGGAGATTTTCTTGGTGAGTCCCTTGTAGGACTGCGTGTCGAGGAAAACGGCGTCTGATGCCTGACATCCTGCCGCGGTGGCGGGCACGTTCGGGTTCAGGCACAGGTAGAAGCTGACTGTGGCGTCGAAATGCAGAGTAAACGTCACATCGCAGCCCGAGTTGCCCATGCCCAGTACGCATGGAGTCACGTCCGGCTCGCCTATCGGCGTGACCTTGTCCACGACAGAGAAGGTGCGATCGATCCCGGTACCGGCCCCCTTGGAAACCTGCTTATTGGCTTGGTTTCGTTCAGCCTCGTCTGCGGCCTTCTGGGCGCTCTCCGCGTAGGTCTTGGCATCCTTGGCCGCTTCTTCGGCGGCGGTGGCGTCCGCGTCCGCGCGGTTGGCCGCTTCGCGGGCTTCGTGGGCGGCCTGTTCCGCTGCATCGGCGGCGTTGCGGGCCGCTTCGGCGTCGAGGGCCGCCGTATCGGCGGAGGCCCGGGCATCCTTGGCATAGCCCTCGGCCCTGCCTGCGGCCGCGTCGGCAGCGGCAGCGTCCTCCGTGGCCTGCCGGTCGTAGTCGACGGTGCGGGTCAGTGATTGCGCGGCTTTGGACGCCGCTTCGGCGGCCTCGGCGGAGTAGCCAAGTGCCTCATTGGCGTAACCACGGGCTTCTGACGCATAGTTGGCGGCATTCGCAGCGCTCTGTGAGGCGGCCTTCGTATCCTCGGCAGCCTTGTCGGCAAGGCGCTGGGCAAGTGCCGCTTCCTTCTTGGCATTCTTGGCATGGGCCTCGGAAACGGCGAGCTGCTGCTCGGCGATGCTCTTCGACCCCTGGCCGGAGAGCACGATCAGCGGGGCAGCGGAGTCGGTGGTGACGAAGGGCGAGCCCAACTGGATCGCATCGTTGGCCGGTTTGGCGACCTGCGCCGCCGCCTGGCGGGCGTCGACGGCTGCCTGAGCGGTGGCATAGGCGAATCCGGCGGCCTTCGCCGCAGCCAGCCGGGCTGTGACGGTCTCCTTCCTGGCTTCGTCGGCATGCGACTTGGCTTCCTTGGCATGCGCTTCGGCCTCGTCGGCGTCCTTGACCGCGGCCTTGGCCTCGTCAGCGGCATGCTGGGATGCGGCGATGGCATCAGCGGCGGCGCTGGTGGCCGTCCTTACCGCGGCGTCGGCCTTGAGCTTGTCGGCATGGGCCGCGTCGGAGGCGGCTCGGGCCCGGCGTGCGGCGGCTTCGGCACGCGTGGCGGCGGCATCCGCGTCCGCTGCGGCCTGCGTAGCCGCGTCGGCTTCGTTACGCGCCGACTTCGCCGCCGATTCGGCAGTGGTGGCTGCGCGATCCGCGGTATCGGCTGCCGCGCGGGCCTCGGTGGCGTCGTCATCGGCCTCGTGCGCGTCGGCGTACGCGCCCTTCGCGTCCGCCCTGGCACGTGCGGCTTCTGCTCTTTGCTCGGCGTCCCAGGCGTCGTCTCGCTTGGCCTTGGCGTTGTCGCGGGCCGTCTCCGCCGCTTTGCGCTTTTCGGCTGCGGTGCCGGCCGCGGAGTCCGCCTTCTGCTTCGCTTCTTCCGCCGTGGATTGATAGTTCTCGGCGTTGTGCCGGTGCTGGGCGGCTTCGGCCTTTTTGGCGTCAGCTCTCTCCTTCTGCGCCTCGGCCGTCTTTTCCTCAGCCTCCGCGGTCAGCCGCTTGGCGTGCGCATCGGCCGCCGCGGCCTTGGCGTCGGCCTCTGCCTTGAGGGCATCCCGCAGCTTGGCTTCGGCAGTCTCCTTGTCCTTCTTCGCGTTGTCGCGGTGTTCCTTCGCGGAGGCGGCCGAAGCTTTGGCCTGCTGTTCGGCGTACTGCGCCGCCTGCTTACGGAATGCAGCCTTCGACTGCGCGGCCTGAGCCAGCGCGCGCTGCGCGATCGTCGCGCTGTCGGAGGCCGAAGCGTGCGTGGCCGACTCAGCCGTCTGGCCGGCGACGACCATCGCCTCCAGCGCCGCCGCCACGCCATGGGTGACCTGCGCCTTTTGCCGGGCGGCCAGCAACCCACGCCCGCGCGGCGCCCCGTTGGCGTCGGCCATGGCGTAAGCGGCCTGCTCGGCGGTATCGGTGGCGGTGACCGCACGCTTGGCCGCGACTGCCTGCTGCTTGAGCAGAACCAGCTGGGACTTCGTCACCGACTGGGCGTTGGCCAGGCTCTTCTTGGCCTGGTCGAACTGCGCCGCACCGGGCTTGGCGGGCTTGCCGCTGCCGGCTCCGCCGGGTGACCAGTAGGACTGCCACCGGGCGACATGGTCGGCCACCCAGGAGTTGCCCAGCATGTTGCCGAGGATCTTCGCTCCGTAGGCGAGGGCCTTGCCCGCGCCGGTGTTCGCGTCCAGGATCTGGTTGCGTTGTGTGGCCTGTGAGGCGATCTCCTGCTGCCACTCCTCGGCAGCGCTGTTCACCTCGTCACCGAGTACCTTCTCGGGGTCGATCGGGTCGCGCCACGCGCAGGCGGCATAGCGGTTCTTCAGGTTCTCGACCGCGATACGGAATTCGGCGCTGTCCGGCTGCGGTGCCGACTTCGGAAAGCCGCCCGATTCCAGGAAGATCCGGGCGTTGTCGGCACCCATCGCCTCGAACGCATCGCCTGACAGGAAGGTGTATGCGTCGTGTACGGCGTTGGCCCGGTTCCACTCGTCGGGCGGCAGACCCGGGTCCGGACCCTTGGAGTACAGCGGGTCGCCCAGGGCAGTCACCGCATTCTTGGTGGCCTCGTCGGCCAAGGGGGTGGAGTCCTTGTAGAACTCCTCCTCTTGCTCCCAGAAACGGCCTGTGTACCACTGCCAGAGACCGGTCTGGTGGTAGAAATCCTTCTTCCCGTCGCCCGGAGGACCCGGCGGCCAATGAAAGTCGGCGTCCGTGAAACCGCCTGGCGTGTCCAGGCCTTCGAGGGGCGCCTTCCACCCCTGGACCAAGGCTTCGAGGGACTGCATCGCCTTGTCCGCGGCGCCTTTGTCACCGTCATACGCCCGCCCGAGTGGGGTGTCCTGCCAGTGCCGGCGGTCGGCCAGAGCGTGCAGCTTGTCCTGAGGCTGGCTGAGTCCGTCCTGAGCGGCCGCGGCCATCGATGTCCCGCCCAGCCGCAGCACGTCGTTCATCAGGCATTGGTCCTGTCGCAGCTGCTCGGCCGCGGTGACCTCGAGCCAGTCGTAGGAGTCAGCGGCCGTGCCGGTGTGGCCCTCCTGCTGCGCCGTCAGGTCTCCCGGCTGAACGGCCAGACCGGCCAACAGCGCCAGCGCGGTGACCGGAGTCAGCGCCGGCGCTAAGCGGGCAAGTCTTCGCTTCCCGCGTCTCCCCGCCGTACCTCTGGATGGCAACTCGACTCCTTCCGCACGCCGCCCTCGGCAGCGCGAAGCATGTGTGTGGCATATCCGGTGAATCCCGTGCCTCCTGCGCCGCGTTGACGCCAGGACGTGAGCAATGGAGATGAGCATCCAGTTGTGCCCGTAGACGCGCTCTTTGTCGGCAGGTCACGGAATCTACACACTAGGCACACTGAATGTGCATATGACAAGATCCGGGAGACGGTTACCCCGGATCGTGATCGTTGCGGGACCTCCACCAAGACGCACGGTCGCGAGCGTCCGCCGCGACGGCCTCATGGGCGTCGATCGGCGGCCTGCGAGGACCCTGCCGAGTCCGACCCGCCGTCCGTTGTCCGATCCCGTTCAGAGGAGACCCATGTCCGGCCTCACCCACCACCGACGTCACAGACGGATCTCACGACTGACCGTCATGGTCGTGACCACCACCTTGCTGACGGCCGCAGGCAGTACCGCGTCGGCAGACAACGCGACATCGCCCAAGGCACCCCACGCCTCCGCAGTGACCGAAGCGGCCCGCCGCGCAGCGTCAGCGCCTTCCCGCTCGTCTGCCTCACAAGCCGCGGCCTTCGGCATGTTCGGCATCGATGCCCAGGGCAGGCTCTACTCCTACGCCCCGACCGAGCGCGGATTCTCGCCCCCGAGAGTTCCTCGCCACCGACTACGGCGATGTGCGGACAGCGAGCAGCGCCGATGACGACGGGGACGGTGTCGCCGACGACACCTGGGTCTGGACCAACGACGGCGGAATGTCCAGCAGCTACGGATACGTCGGAGGTGGATGGAACATCTACGACACCGTCCTCTCCCCGGTAACCTTGCCGGCACCCCGGCTACGACGTACTGGGCCGAGACGCATCGGGCGCCCTGTGGCTGTACTTCGGCCACGGCGACGGCACCGTCGCCGACCGCCGCAGGATCGGCGGAGGCTGGGACGCCTATACCCGGATAGCCGGCAAGGGCGATCTCACCGGCGACAAGTGGCCCGACATCGTCGCCCGCGACACCTCCGGCGCCCTGTGGCTCTACCAGGGCACCGGAGACCCGGCCGCCCCCTTCGTGACACGAACGAAGATCGGGCCGGCTGGAACACCTACGACGCCCTGGTCGCCCCGGGCGACATCGACCTCGACGGGAAGGCCGACCTCATCGCCCGCCAGCCCAACGGCGACCTCTGCTTCTACAAGGGCACCGGGGACGCAGCCGCTCCTTTTGAGGCGAAACGAAACATCGGTTCCGGCTACCAAACCTACCGCGTGCTGTTCTCCTGACCCTGGGCCGGCGTGGCGTCGGGGGGTAGGCATTTCGCCGGTCCGGCGTCGGCGTGGGGCGTATCTCTTCGGCGGACCGGTCGGTTGACCGGTGGGGTCCGTGCGGCCGGGCGAGAGGCCACTCTCCGACAGGTTGCGCAGCGACCACAACTGGGAGTGAGAGCAGCCGAGTTCGGGTATCCGGGCACGGGTGTCGCAAGCCGGTTGCGGGCAACGCACCCCGGAACGTCCGGCGGCCGCGCACGAGTGGTGCGGCCCGCCCCGGTGCGGGCGCCGGAACAACGGCCGAAATCGGATCACGCGACCGTTGGCTTGTAAACAATCGGACACATGAACACTCAAAATAGGTAAACCACAGCAGTCGGGCGCACCGTGCTCTAGCGTCACGTCCGACACGGAGGCGGTTGTAAGGCCGGGGGGCTCCAGCCGCGCCGGAATGAGGGGACGACCAAGTGGGGGGCCATGGGGTTGTTCGAAGCTGCCGGGTCTCGGGTGATCGAATCACCTGCCGGAACAGCCAAGATGGATCGCGCGCCGCAGCGTAACGAGTCAGGCAGGCACAAACCGATGGAACGCTGGCTGGTGCGGCTGGCGTGGGCCGTGGACGCCTTGGGCGCCCTGGTGCCGGTCGGCATGCTCTGTGCCGTGACACGACAGCCGCAGCCGTGGCTCACGGCGGTGCTGGCCGGTCTGTCGTGGCTGGCCGTCGGCACAGCGAAGAATCGTTACACCAGAGAGGAGCTGAGCAGCGGCAACACGGTGCTGCCGGTCGTGCGGGACTGGCTGACCATGCTGGGCGTGCTCGCGGTCATCTGTGTCGCGGTGCGGATCGAGGTCGACCTCGGGGTCTGCGTGCTCGCACTGCTGCCGTGCCTGGGACTGGGCGTGCTCCGGCGCCGGCTCGTCCACCGGTATCTGCTGGCCATGCGCCGTCGTGCGCAGGCGCTGCGACGCGTTCTGGTGGTCGGGGAGGCGGGCGCCGTCGATGTGGTGCTCGCGGAGCTGGCGCACCGTACCGACCACGAATATGTCGTCGTCGGCAGCTGTCTCGTGGGAGAGGAAGCCACCGACTCGGCGCTGCCCGTCCCCGCCCGGCTCGCCTGCGACGGGGAGGCACCCGAGGGGGCGCCGGACGGGGAGACCGTCCTCAGGTGCGCCGCGCAGCTCGACGCCGATCTCGTCTTCGTGGCGCCGGGGCGTCAGCTGTCCGCGGCGCGGGTGCGCCGACTGGCCTGGGCGCTGCACGACGGGGGTCGAAATCTGGCCATACTTCCGGGCCTCATCGATGTGTCACAGCACCGGGTCCGGCTGGCCAAGGCGGCGGGCCTGACGGTGATGCACATCGACCCGGCGGGCCAACGGGGTCTTCCGGTGTTGCTGAAGCAGGTCACCGACCGGTTGGGTGCCCTGCTGCTGCTCGTGCTGCTCTCCCCCGTCTTCGCCGTCGTGGCCGCGGCCATAAGGCTCACCACGGCAGGACCGGTGTTCTACTGGCAGATCCGGATCGGCCGGGATCTGATGCCGTTCCGGATGTGGAAGTTCCGCACGATGGTGGTCGCCGCCGACCGGATGCGGGGCGCGCTGGAGCGGGCGAACGAGCACGACGGGGCGATGTTCAAGATCCGGCGGGACCCCCGGGTGACCCGGGTGGGCCGTCTGCTGCGGCGCTTCTCGCTGGACGAACTGCCCCAGCTGTTCAACGTCCTGGCCGGCCACATGTCCCTGGTGGGGCCGCGGCCGCCGCTTCCCGAGGAGGTCGAGCGGTACGACGGGACCGAGATCCGCCGGTTATCCGTCAAGCCGGGGCTCACCGGTCTGTGGCAGGTCAGCGGGCGGTCCGATCTCTCCTGGGACGAGACCGTCGCACTCGATCTGAGCTATGTGGACAACTGGTCCTACGGCAGGGACATCGGTGTGCTGGTCCGGACCGTGCGCGCCGTGGTGGACGGGCGCGGTGCCTACTAGCCACACAGGGCTCCGGTGTACGGCCGGCGCCTCGCCGAGGGGCGGGCGCCGGACGCACACCGGGGGCCGGGCCCGCTCACACCCGGGCCGCCTCCTCCTGCCACGCCCGGTAGGTCCGCGCGATGCCCTCGGCCAGCGGGATGGTGGGCGACCAGCCCAGCGCACGCATCCTGCTGATGTCGAGCAGCTTGCGCGGGGTGCCGTCGGGGCGGGACGGGTCGAAGGCGATCCGTCCCTCGTATCCGACCGCGGAGGCGACGCAGGAGGCGAGGTCGGCGATGGTCAGGTCCTCGCCGCAGCCGACGTTGACGGTGTCGTCGCCGTCATAGCGGCGCAGCAGCACCTCGCAGGCCGCGGCCAGGTCGTCGACGTGCAGGAACTCGCGCAGGGGGGTGCCGGTGCCCCAGAGCGTGAGCTTGGCCAGTCCCTTCTCCTTCGCCTCGTGGAAGCGGCGGATGAGCGCGGGCAGGACGTGCGAGGTCTCCAGGTCGAAGTTGTCGCCGGGTCCGTAGAGGTTCGTCGGCATGGCGGAGATGAAGGAGGCTCCGTACTGCCGGCGGTAGGAGCGGATCTGGACCAGTCCGGCGATCTTGGCTATCGCGTACGCCTCGTTGGTGGGCTCCAACGGCCCGCTCAGCAGGGCGTCTTCGGTGATGGGCTGCGTGGCGTGCTTGGGGTAGATGCAGCTCGATCCGAGGAACAGCAGCCGGCGGACCCCGGCCTGGTGCGCACCGGCGATGACACTGAGCTGGATGCTCAGGTTGTCCTCCAGGAACTGCACGGGGTAGGTGCTGTTGGCCATGATTCCGCCGACTTTGGCGGCCGCCAGGACGACGGCATCGGGCCGGGCCGCGCGCAGGAACTCCGCGGTGGCACCGGCGTCACGCAGGTCGAGCTCCGCGTGCGTACGGGTCACCACGTCATAGCCCTGGGCGGTCAGCCGCCGGGCGACGGCGGATCCCACCAGGCCTCGGTGGCCCGCGACGAAGACGCGGGCGGGTGTGGGCAGCAAGTCATCCATGGGGCGGATTGTGTCAGTTATCCCGATACGTCCACCGGCTATTTCAGGAAATATCTGCCGCACTCCGCTCTCGACCATGGGCCACGGAGCGGGTAGCGTCCACGCCCCGCGGTCCGCCGGCGCGTGGGAATTTGACCGACCGATCCCGTTGTACATCACTTCTCGTGGGGGGAAGCCATGCCGAAAACCGCGGTTATCACCGGTATTACCGGACAGGACGGTTCTTATCTCGCCGAATTGCTGCTCGGTAAGGGCTATGAGGTGCACGGGCTGATGAGACGCTCGTCGAGCTTCAACACCGAGCGCATCGACCACATCTACCAGGACCCGCACACCCCGGACCGCAGACTGGTGCTGCACCACTGCGATCTCTCGGACGGGGTCGCCCTGGTGAACCTGCTGCGTGATGTGCAGCCCGACGAGGTCTACAACCTCGGGGCCCAGTCCCATGTCCGGGTGTCCTTCGACGCTCCGCTGTACACCGGCGATGTGACCGGGCTGGGCGCCGTACGGCTGCTGGAGGCCATCCGCGCCAGCGGGGTGCAAACCCGGCTCTACCAGGCCTCGTCCTCGGAGATGTTCGGCTCCACCCCGCCGCCGCAGAACGAGGCGACGCCCTTCCACCCGCGCAGCCCGTACGGCTGCGCCAAGGTGATGGCCTACTGGTCCACGGTCAACTACCGCGAGGCGTACGGCCTGTTCGGCGTGAACGGCATTCTCTTCAACCACGAGAGCCCACGGCGGGGCGAAACCTTCGTCACCCGCAAGATAACCCGCGCGGTGGCCCGCATACAGGCAGGACTGCAGGAACACCTCTACCTGGGCAACCTCGACGCCGTCCGCGACTGGGGCTACGCCCCCGAGTACGTGGAGGCCATGTGGCTGATGCTGCAGCGGGACGAGCCCGACGACTATGTGGTGGCGACCGGTGTGGCCGCGACCGTGCGCGACTTCCTGCAGGCCGCCTTCGCCACCGTGGAGCTGGACTGGGAGCGCTATGTGCGCTTCGATCCGAAGTACGAGCGCCCCTCCGAGGTGGATGCGCTCATCGGCGACGCGTCCAAGGCCAAGAGCCTGCTGGACTGGTCGGCGAAGGTGCAGTTCGACGAACTCGCCCGGATCATGGTCGAGTCGGACGTACGGCAGCTGACGGACGAGCTCTCCGGCCACCGGGTGCGGGTGGACCGATGACCTCTGCTTCCACCTCTACCGGTCCCTCTGCCTCTGCCTCGACCTCTGCCGCCACCGGCCGCCGGCTGCGCGGTTTCACCGGTGCCGGTTACGACAAGGGCCGGGGGCTGCTGACCCAGGCCGCCTGGTTCGCCGTACTGAACCTGGTGTTCATGAAGTGGTGGTGCCCGCCGCGGCTGCGGCCCCCGCTGCTGCGGGCGTTCGGCGCCCGCGTCGGCGAACGGGTGCTGATCCGGCACCGGGTGCGGGTGCAGTGGCCGTGGAAGCTGACGGTCGGCGACGACGTCTGGCTCGGTGAGGACTCCTGGCTGATCAATTTGGAGCCGATCAGCATCGCCAGTGATGTCTGTGTCTCCCAGGGCGCCGTGCTGTGCACCGGAAGCCATCAACGGCGCTCGCCCACCTTCGAGTTCGACAATGCGCCGATCCACCTGGCGGAGGGGTCCTGGGTGGCCGCCCGCGCCATGGTGCTGCGCGGGGTCACCGTCGGGGCGGGTGCGGTGGTGGGCGCCGGCGCGGTGGCCCACCGCGATGTGCCTCCGGGGGCCGTGCACACCACCGGGGGTGCGGTATGAGGGTCACCCACGTCGTGACCCTGGTCAGCGATGACGGGGCGTACGGCGGCCCGGTGAGCGTGGCCACCGGGCAGCTGGGCGAACTGGCCTCGCGTGGCCACGCGGTGGAACTGGTCTCGCTGTGGCGGGGGCGGGGCGCGCTCCCGCGGTCCGTGGACGGAGTCCCGCTTCGGGCCCGGCCGGCCCGCACCCTGGTGCCGGGGCAGGGGTTCCTCGGCCTGTTTCACCCGGGGCTGCTGCCGCTGCTCTGGCGCAGTGCCGGACGGGCGGAGGCGCTGCATCTGCACGCCGGGCGCGATCTGGTCTCGCTGGCCGCGCTCGCGGTGGCCGTGGTACGCCGCCGCCCCTTCGTGGTGCAGACACACGGCATGGTCCAGCCGCGCCGCTCGGCGGTGGCCCGGCTCTTCGACCGGGTGTATGTCCCGCTGCTGCGCCGGGCGGCGGCGGCACTGGTGCTCACCGACGAGGAGGAGGCCGGGCTGCGGCAGGTGCTGGGGCCGCGTGGCCCGCGCCTGGTCCGGCTACCCAACGGAGTCCGTACCCGGCCCGACGACACAAACCGGAGCGCGGCCGATGTGCTGTTCCTCGCCCGCCTGCAGAGCCGCAAACGGCCCGAGGCCTTCGTCCGGATGGCGGCGCTGGTGCACCGCAAGCGTCCCGAGGTGTCCTTCACCCTGCACGGTTCGGACGAGGGACGGCTCGCTGAGGTCCGGCGGCTGATCGCCGAGGAAGGGCTCGGCGAGGTGGTGACGTACGGCGGGGCCCTCGATCACGACGCCGCCGTGCAGCGGACCGCGCGGGCCACCGTGTACGTCCTGCCCAGCGTCGACGAACCGTTCCCGATGAGCGTGCTGGAGTCCCTGGCGGTGGGCACGCCGGTGGTCTGCACCGACAGCTGCGGTATCGCCCCGGCTCTTGAGCGGCGCGAGGCCGCTGTGGTGACCGACGGTTCGCCGGAAGCCCTGGCCGATGCGGTGCTGCACCTCCTGGAGGACCGCCCGCTGCGGGAGCGCGTCACCCGGGCGGGCCGGGAGGCCGTCGAGGAGGAGTTCTCGCTGGCGGCCGTGGCCGACCGGCTGACGGAGCTGTACGGCTCGCTCGCCCGGCCCGGCACCGGGTGATCCGGGGCGGCGGGGACGGACACCGCCCCCGCCGCCCGCGGCTACCGCCCGGCCTTCGCGGTCCGCAGCAGCGCCATGATCCGCTCCAGACCGGCCCGGCTGCTCAGCCGCTGCTCGACGTACTGCGGGCCCCGGGCTCCCAGCCGGGCCGCCCGCGCGGGGTCGTCGGCGAGCGCCCGGACCTCCGCCAGCAGGGCCTTCGGGTCCTCCGGTGCGATCACCGACCCGGCGCCGGCGCGCAGCACCTCCTGGGCGGTCCCCCCTTCGGCGGCCACCGACGCGATCACCGGCAGGCCCGTCATGAAGTACGAGGTGAGCTTGGACGGCAGGCTCATGTCCAGCACGGAGGCCTTCTGGGTCACCGCGAGCACATCGGCGGCGGCAAGCACCTCGGGGAACTCCGCGGTGTCGGCGGGCGGCAGGAAGGACAGCGAGGAGACGCCCGCGGCGAGCCGTTGCAGGTGTGCGCGCTGGTTGCCGTCGCCCATCAGCACGATCCGTACCGGCGCGGCTTCCTGATCGGCGAGCCGGGCGGCCTCGACCAGTACCTCCAGTCCCTGCTTGAGGCCCATGTTGCCGGCGTGCAGCACCACGGTCTCCTTCTCGGACCAGCCCAGCCGTGCCCGGGTCCGTTCCCGGTCGCCGCTCGGGCCTTCCACATGGGTCCAGTTGGGCACCACCTGCACCCGGGCGCGCGGCACACCCATCGCCGTGACCCGTTCCACGAACGATTCGTGCACCACCCCGACGACGGCCGCCCCCCGCAGGACCCTGGCCTCCACCGCTCCGGCGAGGGCGGCGGCCCGGCCACCGCCCTGGATACCGCTCTGTTCGGCGGCGGCACCCATCAGGTCCTGGACCACGACGACATGCGGCACCCCCGCCTGCCGCGCGAGGCGCGCACCCAGCACTCCCCCGGCCAGACTGGGCATCTGGGTGAGCACCACGTCGGGACGGATACGCGGTGGTGCCACGGCGCCGTGCGCCAGGATGCTGGCCTCGAACAGCGCGCGGCGCAGGGCGGTCTGACGCGGCGGCACGGTGTGGCGCCGCCGGTGCACCGTGACCCCGCCGCGGCGCTCACGTACCCTCCACCGGCCGCGATACCCCTCCGCCACCCGCCAGGCCGGGTAGTGCGGCATGCCCGCGAGGACATGGGTGTCGGCGCCGGATGCGGCCAAGTGCTCGGCTATCTGTGTCGAGTACGGCCCTATGCCGGTGTGTTCGGGCGCGTAGTTGGTCGAGACCACCAGCACACACCGGCCCGCGAACGAGTCTTCCAAGACTGGCCCCCCTCAGGATGTGCGGTCATCGTAGGAGCCCGCCGGGGCCCGCGGGCTGTGAATTGGGTTGCGATTGTGTCCCGAAGGCGACCTTGTTTTCCCGATGTCCCTTAGATTGTGATCGCTGGTGGGGAGTTGGGGGGAGGTGAACCGATGAGGCAGGGAAAGCAGCCGGGTGCCGCGGCGCCGGTGCGTGGCATCGCCGCACTGGCCTGCTGGGCGCTGCTGCTGGTGGTGCTGCTGCCGGTGCTGATCCTGCAGTCGCTGGACGCCCGCCTCGGTGCCGCGCTCGTCGTGCAGTGCGTGGTGGTGCTGCACACCGGCGGCGCGCTGGCCCGGGTGCTGACGGATGTCCGGGCCCGGGTGATCGCCTTCGGCTTCTGGCTCTTCGCGTATGTCTGGCTGGGTCTCGCGCCGCTGGCCATGCTCGCGACGGATGCGTATCCGCGGGGATTCATGGTCGACGCGAACACCGCGTTCCTGACAACGGCCGTGGTGGAGACGGGGCTTCTGGCCTACAGCGCGGGCTCGGCGCTGGCATCCTGGCGGTCGGCGCGCTCCTCCGTGGTCCTCGAACCGCTCCTGGCCCGCCGGCTGTCGCCGGTGCGGGTGCTGCTGCTGTGCGGCCTGGCGCTGCTGCTGGCCGTCGTGCTCATTCCCGGCCAGGGCGGGTTATCGGCGTTCTTCCTGAGCCGGCAGGCGGCCAACGAGGCGGCGGCAGCGGCGGAGCCGGCCGGGTCGGCGGACCGCGCCATGGCGGCCTGGGCGCTGTCGGTACCGGCGTTCTGGGCGCTGGTGGCGCTGGTACACGTACCACGGTTCTCCGAGGGCGACCGGACGCTGCGCGGATTACGGTGGCTGCTGCTGCCGCTGCTGATCGCGGTGAACGTCGTGGTCAACAACCCCATCAGCCAGCCGCGTTTCTGGGCCGGGACGGTCCTGCTGGCGCTGGTCTTCAGCGCGTCCTGGCTGCGGGGGCCGCGCGCCTTCCGCTTCGGTGCGGCGGCCGTGGCGGCGGTGGTGCTGGTGGTCTTCCCGTACAGCGACTACTTCCGCTACGACAAGCGGGAACCGGTCCATGTGGTCTCGCTCGCCGAGCAGTTCACCGGCAACGGCGACTATGACGCGTTCCAGCAGATCGAGACGGGTGTGGACTACGTCCGTACCCACGGCTTCACCCCGACGGCGGCGCTGGGCCCGCCGCTGTTCTTCGTGCCGCGCGCCGTATGGTCCGGCAAGCCCGATGACGCGGGCATCCTGCTCGCCCGGCACGCGGGCTACACCTTCACCAATCTGTCCGCGCCGCTGTGGGTCGAGACCTATATGTGGGCCGGTTTCCCGTCGGTCATCGCGGTCTTCGGCCTGGTCGGTGCGGTGGGGCGGCGCATCGACCTCCTCCGGCACCGGCTGCGGCGGCGCCGGGGCACCCTCGCGGCGCTGGTGGTGCCCGCCTTCGGCTTCTACCAGCTGGTGCTGCTGCGCGGCAGTCTGATGGCCATCGTGGGCCCGCTGGCGCTGTTGGTGTGCATCCCCCTACTGATCACCCGTAAGGCGGGACGGCGGGTCCTGCCGCCGGCCGCGCAGGAGACCGTGTGCGCACCGGCATCCCCGGCGCACCGCGTCACCTCACCTCAACCCACAGGAGGAGCACGTACGTGAGCGTCTTCGACGAGCCCGCGGAGGAGCCGGACCAGATCCGCGACCAGCTGCGCCAGCTCCTCCGCTATCGCGCTTTGCTGGTGCTCGGGCTGGTGCTGGGCATGCTCGGCGGCGCCGCCGTGTCCCTGCTGGGCGGCTCGACGTACACCGCGACGGGTGAGGTGGTGGTGCATGCGATCAGCACGGCGCCCTTCGAGGCCGGCGGTGTCTCGGTGGACAAGCAGATCAGCATGGGCACCGAGCGGCAGATCGCCCAGAGCGCGTCGGTCGCGGCCGGTGCGGCCAAGGCCCTCAAGCTGGACGCCGACCCGGCCACGCTCCAGCGCGATCTGCGGGTGAGCAATCCGCCCGAGACCCAGACCCTGATGTTCGAGTACAGCGCGGACTCCGCCGACCGGGCGTCCGCGCGGGTCAACGCCTTTGTGCACGCCTACCTCGACTACCGTCAGGACGCCGCGACCCAGCGGATCGACAAGACCGTCAGCAAGCTCGGCGAGGAACTGAAGCCGCTTCAGGAGCAGCGCAAGGTGCTGGACCGGCGGATCGCGGGGGCGAGCGGTTCGGGCCGGGCCACCGACGAGTCCGAGCGCAGCAACCTGGTGTCGGAGATAGCGGATCTGCAGGGCCGGATCTCCAGTCTGAAGTCCCTCGACACCACGCCCGGCGACATCGTCCGCAAGGGTGACCCGCCCGCCTTCCCGTCCAGTCCCGGTCTCGTCGTGCTGCTGCTGGCGGGCGCCGTGATCGGGCTGGTGCTGGGCATCCTGGCGGCCTGGGTCCGCTCGGTGCTGGAACCGCGGGTCCGGTCGGTGGCGGATGTGCAGGACAACCTGCGGGCGCCGGTGCTCGGCATCCTGCCGCGCCGGCAAGGGGGAACGGAGCTGCTGGAGGTCGGGCGGAGCGGGCGCGGCAACCGCGCCGAGGCCTACCGCACGATCGCCTTCCGGCTGGTGCACGACCAGCGGTTCGCCGGACGGGGCAGTCTGCTGATCGTCGCCCCCCGGGAGAACGCGGACGCCGTGTCGGTCGCGGTCAACCTGGCCGGTGCGTTCGCCGAGATCGGCAACGACATCCTGCTGGTCGAGGCCGATCTGCGCACCCCCCGGCTCGCCCAGCGGCTGCCGGTGCACCCCGGCCACGGCCGTCCGGTGCCGGGCAGCTGGGCGGACGGCGAACGGCTCGCCGTGGACGCGGGGGTCGACGGGCGGTTCGATCTGCTGCCCGGCCGGGAGGTCCCCAACCCGGCGCGCACGCTGTCCTCTCCGCAGTTCGCCCGGCTGCTCAACACGCCGTCGGGGCCGAACGAGAATGTCGTGGTCATCACGGGACCGCTGCTGTCGCATGCGGACGGGCTGGCCGTCGCCAAGCAGGCCGCGGGCGTCGTGGTGGTCTGCGATATGAACGAGGTCCGCCGGGACGACCTGGACCGGGTGTGGGAGCTGATCACCACGGCCGGCGGGCACATCCTGGGTGCCGTCCTGGACAAGGGCAGCCACGGGCCGTCGCTGCGCCGGCTGGCGGACGGCGGGCCCACGCACCGCAAGCGCGGCCGGAGCCGCGGCCGCGCCGCCGTGGTGGCACCGCCGCCCCAGCTGCCCGGCCCGCCGCCGCCCGCCCCCGGCCCCGCGCCGGCGGGCAGAGGGCCCCTGGACGCCGACACCACCTCGCTGCGCAGGTGACGGCCATCCGCCCGGCGGACTCCGGCCGGCCCGCGCCGACGGCTCCCGGACCGGCCGCGGGCGGCGGGCGCGGGGTCGCCACGACCGCCCGCGGCAGTCTCTTCGGCCTGGCGGGCTCGGCGGCGAACGCGCTGTTCGGGTTCGTCCTCGTCGCCGTCGTCACCCACGGGCTCGGGGCCCGCGGGGCCGGCGCGGTCTTCACCGGCGTCGCGGCCTTCACCATCCTGAGCAATACGCTCAAGCTGGGGGCCGACACCGCCCTGGTGCGCTTCGTCTCCCGGGACCTCGAACTCAGCGGCGGGGGCGGGGTGCCGGGGCTGCTGCGCATCTCGGTGCTGCCGACGCTGCTGGCGAGCACCGCGGGGGCGGCGGCGCTGCTGTTCTCGCCGGGGACGGCCGGCCTGCTGCTGCCCGATCTGCCACCGGGGGAGGCCGCCTCGCTGATCCGGCTGTTCGCGGTGTTCCTGCCGGTGACGACGGTGGCGTTGGTACTGCTCGGGGCCACCCGCGGGTACGGCTCGGTGGTCCCGTTCGTGGGCGTCGAGCAGATCGGCAAGCCGGCACTGCGGGTCCTCCTCGCGGTGCCGCTGGTCCTCCTCGCGCCGAGTGTGACCGCGCTCTCGGCGGCCTGGCTGGTGCCGGGGGTGCTGGGCCTGGTGGCCGCCTGCGTCTCGCTGCGCAGGTCACGCCGGATGTGTCCGGGCACCGGCCGACCGTCGCCGCAAGCAAGGGAGTTCTGGGCCTTCGCCGGTCCGCGGGCCGTCTCGTCGGTGTTCGACATCACCGCGGTGTGGACCGGGGTGATCCTGCTGTCGGCGCTGGGCACCGCCGCCGAGGCCGGCGTCTACACCGCGATCGGGCGGCTGGTCACGGCGGGGACGCTGCTCCAACTGGCGATCCGGCTGGCGGTGGCCCCGCAGATCAGCCGGCTGCTCGCGGGCGGAGACGTGCCCGGCGCGCACCATCTGCACCGGTTGTCGACGCGCTGGATCGCGCTCTTCTCCTGGCCCGTGTTCCTGGTCCTCGCCGCCTACCCGCGGACCGTGCTGTCGCTCTTCGGGCCCGGCTTCTCCGGTGGCGCGCCGGGCCTGGTGGTACTGGCGGCCGCCTGTCTGGTGAACGTCGGCGTGGGCAACGCGCAGACGGTCATCCTCATGGGCGGGAGGAGTGTCTGGAACCTGGCTGTCGCCGGCGCCGCGTTCGTGGTCCAACTGGGCAGTGCCGTATGGCTGGTTCCGCGGTACGGGGTGCTGGGGGCGGCGGTCTCCTGGGCCCTGGCGATCGTGGTGGACAACGGCGCCTCGGCGCTGCTGGCCCGCTACCGACTGGGCTTTCGCACCGTCGACCGCGGCTATGCGGGCGCCGCGCTGGTCGGCGTCGTGGCGGTGGCGCTCCCGGTGTTCGCCATGCGGACATTTCTCGGGGACAGCGTCCCTGGCGCGTTCTTGGGAATTGTTTTGTCCGTTGGGGCGTTCGGGGCCGCCATCTGGCGCTATCGTTTGCCGCTGGGGGTAGGGGAGTTCTTCGGTGCGCTGCGCAAGCGTGGTTCGGAAAACTCGCGGTGAACACCGGGCTCATTTCCGCACAGAAATCGTCTCGTTCCCGCTTCCTCCCCCGACAATTCCCATCGCGCCATGCTTCCAGGGGGGACCTGTGCGCCAAAGAAGCAGAACCATCCATCTCGTGCTCGCGGCCGCGGTACTGGGTACCGCGTCCACGGCACTGACCGCCGCTCCCGCTCAGGCCACCGGTGAATCCACACTGACCGCCGATCCGCTGAGCACCTGGCAGACCGACGGCATCGTGTGGGCCATGGCCTACGCCAAGGGCATCGTGTACGTAGGAGGCACTTTCAGCCACATTCGGCCGCCGGGTGCGGCCCAGGGCACCGATGAGGTCGCCCGGACGAACTTCGCGGCCTTCGACGCGAAGACCGGCCGGCCGCTGCCGTGCGCCCCGGCGTTCACCGGCGGCACGGGCACCATCCGGGCCATGAAGGCCTCGCCGGACGGCTCGAAGATCTACATCGGCGGCTCGTTCGGCAAGGCCGGCCCCGTGGGGCGGTCCAACACGGCCGCCCTCAACACCGCCGACTGCACGATCGGGGCGGACTGGAAGCCGACGGTCAGCTCGACCGTACGGGCCATCGACGTCACCGACGACACCGTCTACCTCGGCGGTGGCTTCGGCACCGTCCAGGGGCAGACCCGCGAGCGGGTCGCCGCCCTGCGGCCGGACAGCACCCTGCTGCCGTTCAAGGCGACGATCCGGGGCTCCTCGGTCGGCAACGACCCCACCCCGGCGGTCAACGCCCTCACGGTCGCCCCCAAGCTCAACAAGATCATCATCGGCGGCCGGTTCACCTCGGTGAACGGGAGCCTGTTCGGCGTGCACGCGCTGGCCGGACTGGACGCGACCACCGGCAAGGTCGTCGACTCCTTCACCGGCTGGATCCCCAACCGGTCGGCCGTCAAGTCGCTCGTCAACGACGGCACCAACTTCTACCTGGGCGCCGAGGGCACCGGCGGCGGGGTCTTCGACGGGCGGGCGGCCGGACGCCTGTCCGACGGCTCGCAGCTGTGGAAGGACACCTGCCTGGGCGCCACCCAGGCGGTGCTGCCGTACAACGGTGTGCTCTACAGCGGGTCGCACGCGCACGACTGCTCCAACACCCCGGGCGGCTTCACGGACATCAACAACCGCCAGCACTTCCTGGCGCAGTCGATCTCCGACAAGACGATCCTGCCGTGGTTCCCGGACACCAACGACGGGATCGGCGAGCAGATCGGCCCGCGGGCGCTGACCATGGCGGACGGGGTCCTGTGGGCGGGCGGCGAGTTCACCACCGTCAACGACGCACCGCAGCAGGGCCTGACCCGGTTCGCGGCGGCGCCGGACACCGGGGCGCCGCAGGTGCCGCTGCTCAGCGGTTCCAGCGGCTCGCGCGGAAAGATCACGCTGAACTGGAAGGCATCCTGGGACCGGGACAACGGCGTCCTGACCTACAAGATCTACCGTGACGGCGCGTACCTGACCTCGCTCAACCAGGACTCGCGCTACTGGAACCGGCCCAATATGAGCTTCACGGACACCGTGGAGCCCGGGTCTCAGCACCGTTACTCGATCGAGGTCACCGACGGCACCAATGTCTCGGGACGCAATGGCCCGGTCTATGTGACCGCCAGGAACTGACCGCAGGGCACGTGGGGGTAATCAAGTGGGGGGTAAATGACGCACCGAGTAGGTTACGCACCCGGGGTCTACGACCTTTTCCACGTCGGGCACCTGAATATTCTCCGGCATGCCAAAAGCCAGTGCGACTATCTGGTGGCCGGTGTGGTGTCGGACGAAATGGCCACGCAGGCCAAGGGGAAGGCACCGGTCATTCCGCTCACCGAGCGGCTGGAGATCGTGCGCAGTGTCCGGTTCGTGGACGCGGCGTTCGTCGAGACGGTGCCCGACAAATTGGAGACCTGGCAGCAGGTGCGGTTCGACGTCCTCTTCAAGGGCGACGACTGGCGGGGGACTCCCAAGGGCGACAAGCTCGAGCGGGATTTCGCGACGGTCGGGGTCGATGTGATCTATTTCCCCTACACCGTGCACACGTCGAGTTCCCTGTTGCGCAAAGTGCTCGACGGGCTTGCGCATCCGGCCTGAACCCGCCGGGTTGACCCCCGCCGCACCCGGGCAGTCCGCCCGGGTGCGTTGTCCGTCCCGGCCCGTCAGCGGCCCGGGACGGACAATTCGCGGTACCACTTGACCAGGAACGCCACCATGAAGAGCACATGGGCGACGAGCAGGCAGCAGTACAGCGCCATGAACAGGTCCCGGCTGCCGAACAGCAGGAATATCGCGCAGAAGACCCCGTAGTCGACCGGGAGCAGGGCGACGGCGCGCAGCGTGGAGGCCGGCGGGGCGGGTACGGGTCCGCCCGCGCCGCTCTTCTGCCGTTCGGCGCGCCGGAGTTGTTCGGTGAGGATGCCGCCGAAGAAAACCACCACCGCGGCGAACTGGAAGACGACGGGAAGGAGCAGACAGCGAGGGTCGGAGAATCCGAAGTAGCGGTAGAACGAGACCAGCACGGCCATGTGGACCGCCAGCATTTTCGCGCAGTCGACCACATGGTCCAGCCACTCCCCCGCGGCGCTTCCGGTCCGGGTCAGCCGGGCGAGCTGTCCGTCGGCGGAGTCGAGGGCGAAGCCGATGACCAGGGCCGCGAATATGCCGGCCGCCACGGCGAAAGAGGGCCGCAGCGTCGCAATCATGACCACGCCGGCAAAGGTGAACACCGCACTGATCAAGGTAATTTGATTGGGTGTCAATTTCAGCGTGTAGCCCGCGGCAGCTAACACCCGGCCGGCCGGCCGGTTCACATAACGCGAGTACAGGGACACTCCCTTCGAGGATTTCTGGGCGGCCGACAGCTGTCTGATCGCATATCCGAACTGGCTCATGTCCCCCACCTGATGAATGGACCCCCGAAGGAGCAACATCATGGCAGGCAGAACCTCCCCGTCAACCGGTGGCGCCACCCGCCGGTCCGTGCTGGCGGGATCGGCCGCCGCGCTGGCAGCGGCCCTCACCGGGTGTGACGACTCCTCGCCGCCCCCTGCCACCCGGCAGTCGTCCGACGATGCCGAGGTGCCCCCGGTCACCGGTCACAAGCCCAAGGGCAAGGACGTCATCGACGTGGTGGCGGATTGTGGCGCCAAGGGCGACGGGCGCACCGACGACAGCCGGGCGTTCGCCCGCGCCTACGCGTACGCGGCGGGCCGGGTGTGGGACCACATAGGCCGGACCGTGATCGATGTACCGGCCGGGACCTATCTGATCCGCTCCCCCAACGCCCTGCTCCATGCCCAGGGGGGAAAGCTCAAGGCCAACGGCTTACGGTTCCGCGGGGCCGGCAAGCGCATGACCCAGCTGCTCTTCGCGCCGCGGCAGGCCGAGAACGCCTATCTGTGCCGCAACGAGGACAGCTGGGCGAATGTGATGTTCGAGCAGATCGGCTTCGCCGCCGTCACCCCCGGCGCCTCGTTCTTCTACTCCTACTCGACCGGGCAGGCGCAGGACTACCGCTTCACCGAGTGCGAGTGGACCGGCGAATGGACCTACGGCGTCGCCCTCGACGGCAGCAACACCAACTCGGAGATGCGCTGGGACGCCTGCCGGGTGGGCGGCGCCTACCGCAAGGCGTTCCTGTACTCCGGACTGTCCCAGAAGTCGCTGAGCCGCCCGCAGCAGGACCAGTTCCTGAACTACTGGTTCAACGACATGAAGGTCGAGTACGCCTGGGGCAACTTCCTGGAGTTCCCCTACGGCGGCTCCATCACCTGCCGCGGCGGCTCCTACATCGTCACCGGCCGTCGTCCCGACGACTCCGGCGACTACGGGCACACCAGCACGTTCTTCCGCTTTCCGCGCGGTCCGCACCACGACTCCGTACAGCGCTTCCACGCCGAGGACATCCGCTTCGAGGTGCGCGACCCGGACACCGTCGTGATCGACTGCGCCTGGGACAGCGGGACGGTGCACTTCAACGACTGCGACGACACCGCCCAGGCGTTCAAGTCCTTTGCCCAGGACAGCAGTCCGCACCGCTATCGCATCGGCGCCCAGGGCCCGCTGGTGCGCTACGACTCCTGCCAGCTGTCCGGGCAGCACGCCTACGAGGCGGAGAGCGGCGGGCCCGGCGCCCGGGCCCGCTACGACATGTGCCGCCTGCGCAACCACTCCCAGCAGGACTTCATCAAGGGCGCGGGCGACCGGGTGTCGTTCGTCGACTGCCTGGGGTCCTGAGCGGGCCGGCGGCGGTGCGGGCGGCGGGCGCGGCGCGGGGCCCGTGCGGCAGGCGCCCCGGCCGCCGACGGTGATCAACGGCACACGTACTGGCCAGTAGCATTCTCCCGGCGCGGGCCTAGAGTGAGGGCCGAATGGCGCCGCCGGGCACCCGGCGGCGGCCCCGCCCTCCGAGCCGACCAGGGAGACTGCATGCGCTCTCCGAAGGACTTCTTCCGCCCGCTGGCCGTCGGGGCGCCGACCCCGGTACGCGAGGTACCGTTCCGGCCGTCCCGGATGATCCATTTCTTCGATCCGGGCAACGAGAAGATGGCCGCGAAGGTGCCCGCCATCGCGCCCACCGTGGACGTCCTGCTCGGCAACCTGGAGGACGCGGTCGCCGCCGACCGCAAGGAAGCGGCCAGGTCCGGTCTGGTGAAGATCGCCAAGGCCACGGAGTTCGGCGACACCCAGCTCTGGACCCGTATCAACAGCCTGGACTCGCCCTGGGCGCTGGACGATCTGCTGACCCTGGTCACCGAGATCGGCGACAAGCTGGACGTGATCATGGTGCCCAAGGTCGAGGGCGCCGAGGACATCCACTACGTCGACCGGCTGCTGGCGCAGCTGGAGGCGAAGGCACAGGTCCGGCGGCCGATCCTGGTGCACGCCATCCTGGAGACCGCCACCGGCGTCGCCAACGTCGAGGAGATCGCCGGGGCCAGCCCCCGGATGCAGGGCATCTCGCTCGGCCCCGCCGACCTCGCCGCCAGCCGCCGGATGAAGACGACCCGGGTGGGCGGCGGCCACCCCGGATACCTGGTGCGGGAGGACCCGCACGGCGCGGACGGCGACGCGCCGCGGGCGACCTTCCAGCAGGACCTGTGGCACTACACCCTCGCGCGGATGGTCGACGCCTGTGCGGCGCACGGCATCCTGCCGTACTACGGCCCGTTCGGTGACATCAAGGACACCACCGCCTGCGAGGACCAGTTCCGCAACGCCTTCCTGCTCGGCTGCGTCGGCGCGTGGAGCCTGCACCCGGTGCAGATCGGCATCGCCAAGAAGGTCTTCTCGCCCGCACCCGCCGATGTCGCCTGGGCCCGCCGGGTCATCGAGGCGATGGGCGACGGCACCGGTGCGGTGATGATCGACGGCAAGATGCAGGACGACGCCACGTACAAGCAGTGCCAGGTGGTCGCCGAACTCGCCGACGCCCTCGCCGCCCGTGACCCCGAGCTGCGCGACGCCTACGCCGCGGCCGAAAAGGAGTAAGTCCCGTGTCCGACGCGATCCTGCGGCCGCGCCGCTCCGTGCTCTACATGCCCGGCGCCAACGAACGCGCGCTGGAGAAGGCGAAGTCCCTGCCCGCCGACGCGCTGATCCTCGATCTGGAGGACGCCGTCGCCCCCGATGCCAAGGCCGACGCCCGGATGCGGGTCGCGGCCGCCGCGGCCTCCGGCGAGTACGGCTACCGCGAGGTGACCATCCGGGTCAACGCCCCCGGCACCGCCTGGCACGCCGACGACCTGCGGGCCGCCGCCGAAGCCGGTCCGGACGCGGTGGTGGTGCCCAAGGTGGAGTCCGCCGAGACCGTGCGGGAGGTCGAGCGCGCGCTGGAGGCGGCCGGCGCCCCGGACCGTACGGCCATCTGGGCCATGGTGGAGACGCCGCGCGCGATGCTGGACGCCCGGGCGGTGGCCGCGGCGAGCGAGCGGCTGACCGTGCTGGTGATGGGCACCAATGACCTGGCCAAGGAGCTGCACGCGGAGCACGTCCCCGGCCGGGCGCCGCTGCTGACCGGCCTGTCGCTGGCGCTGCTGGCGGCGCGCGAGAGCGGCAAGGTGATCCTGGACGGCGTGTACAACGACGTGAAGAACCCCGAGGGGTTCGAGGCGGAGTGCGTTCAGGGGCGGCAGTTCGGGTTCGACGGGAAGACGCTCATCCATCCGTCGCAGGTCGAACCGTGCAACCGGGTTTTCGCCCCGTCGGCGGACCAGATCGCCCGCTCCCGGAAGATCATCGACGCCTTCGACGAAGCCACCCGCGAGGGACGCGGGGTCGTCACCGTCGACGGCCGGCTGATCGAGAACCTGCACGTCGAGGACGCCCGCCGGATCCTCGCCCTCGCCGAAGCGCTCGACGGGCGCGGATAGGGCCGGGGCGGCACGGCCGTCCAGGGCCATACCGGTGAATCCCATAATCGGACAGGGTGAACATGTGAGGCCGGCGGTTGCTCCTGCTAGGTGGATGCGGGCATCCGGGATACCAACATCCGGGGACCATCCATGAGGTGCAGGAGCACACTGTGAAGAACATGGCACGTGTCAATTTCGTGATGGCAGGAGCTTGTGGCCTGCTCCTGGCCGCAGGCGGAGCCGCGCCCACCCTGGCGTGGGCGGGCTCCGGCGGCGACGGGGTCTCGAACAGCGACACCGTCGCCCGCTTCGACGCCAGGTTCCACTGCGGGCACCGGTCCAGGCTCTGTGTCAACGGGCCGGTGCTCAGCGGAAATCCCAGGCAGTCGCAGAACGTCCACGTTTCCGGCTCCAACAGCAACAGCGGCAGCCCGAAGACCTCCCAGGGAAACACCAACGACGACAGCGGTGGCACCACCGGCGCCGCGAAGAAGTCCAGCAACAACCAGCAGGCCATCGGCTCCTACGGCACCCAGAAGCTGTGACGGCACACTGATCTGCGCCGGCCCCGGGGCTCTTGGGGCCGGCGGGGTGCCGGAAGCGGAAACGGCGATCGCCCGGCGGATGTCCGCCGGGCGGTCGTGTGACGCTCCGGTTCATGCCGGGGTCGTGCCGGGGCCGTGCCGGGCCCGTCAGTACCTTGTCCCGGTCAGTGGACCAGGATACCGAGGATCCGCTGCACGTTGTTGGAGCTCCCCGAGGAAGCACCGGAGACGGAGTTGGCGCCGTTGGTGGTTCCGTTGGTGTTGGAGAGATTGCCGCTGTTGTTCGGGTTTCCGTGGTTGATGAAGTTGCCGCTGTTGAGGCTGTTGCCGCTGTTCACCGGCCCGTTGATACAAGCGTGGGGCGAGGCGAGCACCGGCGACTTGTAGTGGACCTGGCCGAGGCGGTTGTTGCAGACCACGCCTTGGACCGTGCCGGTCACGGTGCCGACATCGGCGTCCGCCACCGCCGAGAGCAGGGAGTCCGGGATGCTCACCGCCTGGGCGACTCCGGCGCCGAGCAGCACCAGCCCGCACGCCCCGACCGCGCTTCCCGCCCGCATCATTCTTCTCACGTCGCTCCTTGCCGCTTCGTCCTTCTGCTGCCAGACGTATCGTGCTGCCGTTGCGGTCCCGTAGCCCCGCTCAACCCGCGGGAGTCAAACGCCCGTCGGCCACAATCAGCCGGGTGGCCCAACCGTGCGCTGTCGGCCGCCCGGGAAGGCGGTCCCGTCCGGCGCCCGGTCCGCGGAGCCGGCGGCGCGGCCGGGCCGCCCTTCAGGTGGTGCTGTGCGGATGGCAGGCCGTGGCCGAGCGGGGCGGCCACGTCTGGGGGTCGAGGATGCCCAGGACATAGGCGCGGGCGACGAGGGCGGGGCGGGTCGGGGCGTCCAGGAGGTCGCGCAGACGACTGAGGTGGTAGTCGACGGTCTGCCGGGAAAGGTGCAGTGAGGTGGCGATCTCCGCGTTGCTGCGGCCGGCGGCCAGCAGGGACAGGATGCGGACCTGACTGGCCGTCAGCTGGGGGTGTGCTTCATGGGCGAGTCCCTGGTGGGTGACGACCGCCCAGACGCTGGTGGCACGGTGCGCGCTCCGGCCGACCGTCGTCAGATGCAGCCGGGCGCGGCGCTGCCGGCCGCGGGCGTCCTGGAACACGGCGGAGGTCTGGATCCGCCGGCTGCGGCGGGCTATCAGATCGTGCCAGCTGCGTCGCAGCGCGCCTAACTCCGGGGCGGGCGCCAGCACGGTGTGCGCACGGCGGCCGACGAGATCCGACAGCCGGGTCTGCAGCAGCTCGGCGGCCGCGGCGCTCGCCTGCTGGATCCGCCCGCCCGCGGAGATCAGGGCGCAGGCCAGTCCGCTGTGATCACGCAGTGCGTGCAGGTTCTCCTCGGCCTCCCGGCGCTGGCGCAGGGCTCGGGTGTAGTCGCTGATGTCGACGTAGATGCCCGCGACACAGGTCTGGCCCCCTTCCCTGACGGGGAAGCGGTGGCCGGCCGCCTGCCCGCTGGTGCCGTCGGAGCGGTGGTAGGTGAGGGTGTGCCGCACGGGCTTGCCGCGGGCGAGTACTTCCCGGTCCAGGGCGAGAACTTGTGGCGAGTCGGCGGGGCCGTCGATGTCCGCGACGGAGGCGCCGATGACGTGCTCCGGTGTGGTCCCGTACAGATGGGCGTAGGCGTGGTTGGCCCAGAGGTAGCGGCCTTCCGCGTTCCGGATGAAGGCCGCGGCGGGGGCGAGGTCCGCGAAGGCGTCATAGCGGCGGACGCCGGGGGCCCGCGTGGCGACCTCCACCGCCAGCCCGCGGGAGCGGCCCTGCCGGGGCACGCCCAGGGGCCAGTTCACATCGAAGACACGACCGTCGAACTGGGCCTGCCAATGGCTGGATTCGGGTGCCGCGGCGGGCTCGGGAAGCTCTCTTCGCACCGTGTCGAGGAAGCGCTGGGCCGTCATCGTGTCGTCGAAGGCGCCTCCGCCGCTGTCGATCACACGCAGCTCACGATCGGCCTCCCACCAGGACACCGGAAGGTGTTCGAGCAGCGACTTCAAACTGGTCTCGTCCACGACGGGCCCCTTTTGTGGTGAAGAGTTCAACGGTTTTGGACGGCGCGCCACCGGCATGCGTATCCCTCAGCGCTGCGCGGCATGCCCGGTTCTCGGCCGATCTGGCGGCGTCCGCGCACCTCCAGGGCGCTGCGCCCGCCATACGGCCTCACAGAACCTTCACCGATGATCAACGGTATCCACAACTCTGGCATTTGCCTGAGCGGTTGCGGCCCGATGCGGGGAACGGTGTGCCGCGTGGCTGCTTCGCTTGAAGCATGGCGTCCGGATGTGAGAGTCGGGCGTCCCCGGCCGTTTCGAAGGCCCCTACCCGTATGAAGAGGAGTCGGATTCCAGTGAGCAAGGTGCTGTTCGTGTATGCCAAGGGCGGTCCGCCCTTGGGGTACGCCCTGTCACGGGTCGCCGCACGGTCGGCAGTGCACCTGCTGGCACTCAGCGCGCTCCCGCCCACCGTGGCCGCGTCCGCTGACCGGCTGTGCGCTTCGGTGCTGAGCCCTTCCGAACCCGAACGGCAAGACCTGGTGTCTCTGATCGTCTCCCGGGCCCAGGCGGTCGGTGCGGACGCGGTCGTCACCTTCTCCGAGTACGCGGTCGTCGCGGTCGCGGAGGCCTGCGAGAAGCTCGGCCTGGCCGGTGCGGGCAACTCCTGCGCCCTCGCCCGCGACAAGCGCATGATGCGGCGCACCTGGCAGGACCAGGGCATATCCCAGCCCCGGTTCCGTCCCGTCGCCACCGAGCAGGATCTGCACGACGCGGCCGCCGCGCTCCGTTTCCCCCTGCTGCTCAAGGCCGCCTGGAGCGCCGGCTCCACCGCCCACCGGATCATCCGCCACGCCGACGAGGTACCGGCGGCCTGGGAGCGGGCCCGGGAGGTGATGGCCGAATCCGCGCAACTGGGGTACGCCGAACTCCATGTGGCCGGTGCCGGGGCGGACTTCCTCGTGGAGGAGATCGTGCAGGGCACCGCGTCGGAGTGGTTCGACCAGGAGGGCTGGGGCGACTACGTCAGCGTCGAAGGCGTCGTCGTGGACGGCGAGTTCCGTCCGGTGTGCCTGAGCGGGCGGATGCCGACGGTGGAGCCGTTCACCGAGCGGGCCGGGATCACTCCCGCCGCGCTGCCGCACGACGCCCAGCGGCGCATCGTGGCCCTCGCGCGCGACGCGGTCGACGCGCTGGGGCTGCGCAACTGCGGTACGCACACCGAGATCAAGCTCGGTGCCGACGGGCGGATGTGGGTGATCGAGACCGCCGCTAGGTTCGGCGGGGCGATGACCGTCCCGCAGATCGAGGAGGTCTTCGGCCTGGACCTGATCGGCATGCTCACCGACCACCTGCTGGGGCGCCCGGTCGCCTGGCCCGACGCTGCCCGCACCCCGCAGGAGGCGGACGGCGCGGCCGGCTCGCTGGTCGTCCTGGCCGTCGACGGCGAGGGGGAGGCCTGGCCGGACCGGCGCATCTGGGACTTCCCGACCGTGCGCGAGGCGGTGCCCGTCAGCGCGGGCAGCCGGCTGTCCGTGGTGGCCGAGAACTCGCTGCCGGACGGGACGCTGGTGCCGGTGTACGACCCGGCCGCGGGCGCCAACACCATGGCGGCGCTGTGCCTGCTGTCCGCCGCCGACCCGGAGACCGTGATCCGCGACTTCCGGACCCTGGTGGACGCCCTCCCCCGGGTCCTCCCCCACGGCACCGCGGAGGCGCAGTCATGACCGCCACCGTCCTGTCCGCCGGTACACCGCAGCCGGCCACCGACCGCACCGTCGTCGGCGAGAACCTGTCCCTGCCGCTCTTCCGCACCCTCTCCGGCGTCCTGGCCGGCCACCCCTACCTCAAGGTCGTGGTGGACCGCGTCGAGAACACCTGGCACCTGCTCGACACCGCGGCCCACCCGTTCCACGTCAACTACATCGCCACCCGGGTACTCGGCATGGAGCTGGCCGACCTGGACTCCTGCCTGGACGCGTTCAACGCCTCGGTCTACATGGATCCCGAGCGCCGCTTCCTGCTGGGTGTGCTCTCGCTGCACACCGACGAGGACACCGAGGGCCGGGAGCGGCCCTTCCTCGTCCTGGAGACGACCGAGGCCGACACCATGAACGGCCAGCTGCTGGAGGAGTTCTACACGTTCGTCCGCCACCGGGTCGACGGACGGCTGCCACTGCTGCTCAAGCCCGCGAACCACGGGCAGGAGCACGAACTCGCCGCCATCAGCGATGTCCATGTGCCCCGGATCCTGGGCCATGAGCTCTTCGGCAACCGCACCCGTACCCCGCTCAACCCCGGCGAGGCGGTCGGGCGGCTGCGCTACTTCCGGACCCAGGAGGAGTACGCGGCCGCGGCCGGCGGGCTCGGCTGGTCCGACATCGTGGCCATGGCGTCGCTGCCGGACGATGTGCCGCGGGTGGCGGGCTTCCTCAACACCGCGCCCGGTACACCGCTCTCCCACACCAATGTCCTCGCCTCCGGCTGGGGCATCCCCAACGCGATCGTCCGCGACCTGGACCGCCTCGTCGAGGCGGACGACCTGGACGGCGCGTGGATCCGCTACCGGGTGCAGGACGACGAGATCAGCCTCGTCCCGCTGGGCCATGCCCCGGCGCTGGAGGCCCCGGCCTGGCACCAGCAGCGGATCCGGATGGAACCGCCCCTGCTGGAGGACGTGCCCGCGCTGTTCCTGCACCGGCTGCGCCGCGCCGACCAGGACCGGTACGGCACCAAGGCGGCCAGCCTCGGGGAGCTCCATCACGTCCTCGACAGCCGCTCCGTCGACCTCACCGCCTTCTACGGGCAGCCGAGGCCGCCCCGCGCCGACCTCTACGGCCACCTCGCGGCCCGCCTGGGCGCCCCGGACGCGACGCCCGCCGAACTGCGTGACCTGGCCGCGGACTTCGTGGCCGGTACCGTCGCGGCGCCCGACGGCATCGCCCTTCCCTTCGCCCTGCAGCACCGCTTCCTGACGTCCTCGCCGGCCGTACAGCAGGGCCTGGGCAAGCTGAAGATGGCCCTCGAACTCGACGCCGTCGACGTCCTGGACGCGCTCTGTCTGCATCTGCAGCAGCTCATCCGCAACACCCCCATGCCCGACGAGGTGACCCGGCAGATCACCCAGGCGCTGCCCGACGGCCCCGACGCCGGGGGCCGGCTCGTGGTGCGCTCCTCGTCCAATGCCGAGGACCTGCCCGGGTTCTCGGCGGCCGGGGTCTACGACTCGGTCAGCACCGTCCACGGCGCGGAAGAACTCCTCGACGCGGTACGCCAGGTATGGGCCTCCCTGCTGTCGCCACGCAGCGTCCGGCTGCGCCACCAGGCGGGCATCTCCCTCGACGACACCTACATGGGCGTGATCATCCAGCGGTATGTGCCGGCGGAGCTGGGCGGGGTGCTGGTGACCTGCAACCCGACCCGGCGCACGGACTTCCGCAATGTCTACGTCAACTGCTCCCCCGGTTCGCCCGAGACGGTCGTCGACGGAACGACGCTGCCGCTGCAGTACCTGTACAACACCGTCGAGGGCGGCGGCCGCACCGTCGCGCTCGGCTCGACCGGCAAGGACCTGCCCGTCGGGACCCGGGAGAAGCTGGCCCGGCTGGCCCTGACCGGGCGGCTGCTCCAGTCGCACTTCAGCGACGGTGACGTGGACCATCCGCTCGACATCGAGTGGCTGATGACCGATCAGGGGGACTTCCGCCTGGTCCAGATCCGCCCCTACGCGCTGTGATCCGCCCGATCGCCGGCCTGCGGGCGGCCCGTGGCCCCCGGGCCTCCGGGGTGTCCCTGACGCCCCGGGCCCGCCGGATCATCCGGCTCAACAACGGCTTCCAGCTGCTGTTCAATCTGTTGTGGTGGATGCCCGTCTTCTACGCCTACCAGCGGGAGGCGGGGCTCTCCGACGGGCAGATCTTCGGCATCCAGAGCATCTACTACATCGCGTTCTGCCTCTTCGAGATCCCGACCGGGATCGTGGCCGACCGGATCGGTGCCCGCAACTGTCTGCGGGCCGGTGCCGTCGTGATGACCGCGGCGAACCTGGCCCCGGTCCTCGCCCCCAGCTACACCGGCTTCCTGGTGCACTTCCTGGCCATCGCCGCGGGCCGCTCGCTGACCTCGGGCGCCGCCAGCGCCTATCTCTACGACGGCCTGGCGGCCGAGGGCGCGGGAGAGCACTACCTGAAGGCCGAGGGGCAGGCGCGGGCGCTGGGGCTGGCCGCGAAGGTACTGTGCTGGCCGCTGGTCGGTCCGTTGATGGCCCTCGCGCATCCCACGCCGTACGTGTTGAGCGCCGCGAGCGCGGCGGGCTCGCTCGTGTGCGCCGTGGTGCTGCCGCGGCAGGCGGCGCCCGCCGGCCGGGCCGAGGCGAAGGCGACGTCGCGCGGCGGGCTCGTGTTTCTGCGCGATGCCGCCACGGCGCTGCGCTGTGTGTGGGCCACGCCCTGGCTCGCGCTGCTGATGGTGCAGGGCGTGGCGGTCTTCACGCTCTCGCGGATCTGCCAGGTGAACCTCTTCCAGCCGGTGCTGCTGGATCACGGCATCCCGGAGGGATCGCACGGCGGGGTGCTGGCCGCCATGACCGTCGCGGAGGCGGTGGCCTCGGCCCGTCCGCAGTGGCTGGGCTCGCGGCTGTCGCCGGTGGCGTGGGTCTCGCTGCTCAGCCTCGCGATGGCGGCCGCGCTGGCTGGCAGCACCCTCGGCGGACCCTGGACCGTGGTCGCCCTGCTGTGCGTGTTCGCCGCAGTCACCGGGTTCGCCTATCCGCTCCAGCGCAAGCTGGTGAACGACGCGATCCCGGCGGGTGCGCCACGGGCCACCCTGCTGTCCGTCGAGAGCATCGTGGACCGGGCGGTGTGCGCACTGGCGGCCGTGGCCGCGGGTGCCTATCTCTCCGCGGGCCGGCTGGACGCCCTGCTGTGGCACAGCGCGGTGGTGACCGGCGTGGTGATGCTGGTGCTGCAGCTGGTGCTGCGGCGTGCCCCGGGACGGCCGCGAAAGCAGCCGGCGCCGGACCCGGTTCCGGAGCTGGTCACCACAGCAGGAAACCCCTGAGCCGCACCGTCATACTGGGGACGTGCGGGGTACGGACACCGGGCGCTACGGCGAAGGTCTGTTCCGCCCGGAGGAGACCGGCGAGGCCGGTCGTATCGACCTGGGAGCGCTCGCCTACGACGAGGTGAGCGCCGCCCGGCTGACGTCGTTGGGGGCCGGTCCCGGCTGGAACTGCCTGGACGTGGGCGCGGGAACCGGCACCCTCGCACGGTGGCTGCTGGAGTCGGCCGGTGTCACGACGGTCCTCGCGGTGGACCGTGACACCCGGTTCCTCACCGCGGCCGGGATACCGGGCCTGACGACGCTGGACGCCGACATCACCGCCCCGGACTTCGATCCCGGCCGGTTCCGGCTGGTGCACGCGCGGTTCGTGCTGATGCATCTGCGCTCGTGGCGCCGCATGATCGCCAAGCTGGTCTCGCTGGTCGCGCCCGACGGCGTACTGGTGCTCAGCGACGCCGTGGACCTGACGAGCGCCACCGCGCCGGGCACCCCGTACACCACGGTGATGCGGGCGATGTGGCAGGCGCTGCGGGAGAGCATCGGTACGGACATCTCCTGGGTGCCGGACTACCCGCAGCTCCTGCACGAGGAGGGGCTGTTCCACGTGGCCGCCGAGATCCACGTTCCCCCGTTGGTGCCGGACAGCGCGATCAGCCGCTTCTGGGCCGATACGTGGGGCCGTTCACGGGACGCCATGCTGGCGACGGGCCGGGTGGACGAGGCGCAGATCGAGCGGGCGGTGCAGGATTTGTCCTCGCCGCGGTGCGCCGGCCTCTCGCCCGGCATGCTCACGGCTTGGGGGTGGAGGACCGAGGAGGCCACCCGGGGCCGTCCCTGCTGACCGGGCGTGGCGCCCCCGACCCCTGCCGCGCCCGGCCCCGGGAAAGGGTCGTGCACCGCCGTCCCGGGCGGTGACGTTCAGCGCGCCCTGGGGAGTTGCTGGGTGGAGCAGTGGATGCCGCCGCCCTCACCGAGGTTGTCAACGGGCAGGGGCACCACCTTCCGCCCCTGGTAGAGGTCCCTCAGGGTGGCCGCGGCAGCGCCGTCGGCCTTCCGGTCGCCGAAGCGGGGCATGATGACCGCTCCGTTGGCCACGTAGTAGTTCGCATAGCAGGCCAGGAAGTCCTTCCCCCGGCGCCCGATATCGGCCGGCTCGAACTCGGCGAGGGTCCGGGCGATCAGCCGGGCGGCGGCTTCGAGGATCTGGGTGGGCCTGTCCGGCATCCGGCGTCAGACGCTGCAAGCGGCGGTCGTCGCCGCCGTGGGCGGGGCACTGGGCGCCTGCGGTACCCAGCGCTGGCTGAGCGGTACCACTTCGCTCCGGCGGGCGCACGAGCTGATCCGTGGCGCCGTCGAGGCGGAGCTCCGCGGAGACACCCCCTAGAAGGTCGATGAAGATCTTGGTGAGGGGCTGTCCGGCCGTCAGGCCGGACAGCCCCTTCGGTCATGCACCGGCCGGGGCGAGGTGCCAGGTGCCTCGGGTGTGGGTGAGTCCGAGGTTGATCAGTCGGCGGAGGTTGAGGGCGGCGGCCCGGGTGTGGAGCCATGTGTCGTTCTTGATGGTGCCGCGGTAGCGGAGTTTTCGGTTGCCGTGCTGGACGAGCCAGGCGACGGCGCGTTCGACGGGGGGCCGCCAGCGGCGGTAGTCGGCCTGCCAGCCGGGGTCGGTGGCGGTCTGGTGGCGGGCGGCCGCTTGGAGGTTGTGGCCGGGTCGGATGGTCAGGATGCGTCCGGCCCTGGCTTTGGTGCACCGCTCGCGCAGGTGGCATCCGGTGCATAAATCCCTGAAGGAGGCTTTGCGCTGGTGGTGCTGCCCGCCGGGGCCGGACAGGGCCACGGTGTGTCCGGCCGGGCAGGTCACGACGGCGGTGGTGGTGTCGATGGTGAAGTCGTCGAGGGTGAAGCCGCCGGGGACGGCCGGCCGCAGCGGTGCGGGCTTGAGGAACAGCCGGTGCCCGGCCTGGTGCAGGGCCTGGCGGGCGTCGCCGGTGGAATAGGCGGTGTCACCGAAGACGTCCACCGGCGTGTCCTCGTCGGCGAGCAGATCCAGGCCGACGGCGGCCTCGTGGTGCTCGGGCCCGGCGCCGGGCCGCAGGGCGACGGCCGTGTACAACCCGGTCTCGGGCTCGATGGCCAGGTGGGCCTTGAAGCCGTCCTGCTGGTGGGAGCGGGTCTTGTGCACGTGGCGTGCTTCGGGATCGACGGTGGACACGATCCGCTCATGGGCGGTGCCCTGGGTGATGCGCCAGCGTCCGTCACGGCCGTCGGAGTTCTCAGCGGGCTCGACGTCCTGCCCGGCGACCAGGGCCAGGATGCCCACCGCGTTGGCGGCTTTCTCTCCGAGTTGCTGGTCGGGCAGGTGGCCCAGCAGCCGCAGAGCATCGGTGACCAGCGCGTCGACCAGTTCGGTGCGGGCCTGCTCGTCGTTCCAGGCGATGCGGGGCTTGCCCGGGTCGGTGTAGTCATGTGCGGTGCACTGGGCAGCGGCGACCGTGTCGGCGCCGGGGACTTCACGGATCACCGCCCGGACGGCGGCGATGATCTGGGTGACGGTGTCCTGGGTGGCGACCGCGTCGTCCAGCACGGTGGAGTCCAAAGCCCGGCGGTGCTTGCCTTTCAGTACGCCGGTGGCCTTCACGACTTCGCGTACGGCCTCGAAGACGCGGTTGGGGCGGGCGGAACGGGCCAGCCGGCGGCGGAAGTAGGCCAGCAGCGACGGATCGAACGCCATGTCGTGAAGGCCCAGTCCACATGCGGCCTTCCACCGCAGGTCGCACCGCAGTTCCTGGACCGTCTCGAAGTCCGACAGCCCGTGCAGGGCCTGCAGCATGATCGTGGCGGCCAGGATCTGCGGCGGCATGCTCGGCCGTCCGTTCGCCGACGGATACATGTCCGCGAACATCTCAGCCGGGAACAGCTCGCCACGATGCTCGGCCAGGAACGCGAACACACTCCCGGCCGGGATCAGATCCCCGCACGTCTCCCACACGTCCGGCCCGACCATCTCGCCGACCCATTCACCCATCGCCACATGACAAGTCTGGCCCTACCGCTCACGCGGCAGGGCCAGAACCCAAGATCTTCATGAGACTTCTAGATGTATTGACCTGGAGCGGACTGGGCCGCGCAGTGCGAACTCCGGCCGGACCGGAGGCGGTTCCGTTCACCCCGCCCGGCCCCGCGGCCCCCACGGCCTGCGGGGCCGGGCTCTTCTTCATGGTGGGGCGCCATAGCGGAGGAAATAAGCGCTTCGGTCAATAAGAGGACATCGACGACTGTTTTCGGTCGGATTCCGGTACGTGACGCTCTGTACACGGTCACCTGGCCGCCCCGCGCAGTCGTCGCGGAATCCCCTTCTCACACCCAAGGGTGCCATGTGGCAGTCATGCGGTGATTGCCAGGATCTGGCGGAGATTTTTCTGTCATGGTGAGTAAATGGTGAAGAAATCCGACCGAAAGTGTGCATCGGGTTTTGACCCCGGATCGATCGTTCGGCGATGGTCCCTCATATGCCCGACATACCCCGACCCGCGACCAGCGGCCCGCTGCGCCTGCGCGACTTCCGTCTTCTGCTCGCCGGTGCCGCGGCCGGACAACTCGGTGCCCAGGTCACCCTGGTCGCCCTGCCGCTCGTCGCGGTGCTCGAACTCGACGCCCCCGCCTTCCAGGTGGGGTTGCTCACTGCCGCGGAGACCGCCGCGTTCCTGCTGGTCGGGCTGCCGGCCGGGGCCTGGGTCGACCGGATGCGCAAGCTGCCGCTGATGATCCGCGCCGATGTGGTGCGGGCCCTGACGATGGCGAGCATCCCGCTGGCCGCCGTCACCGGTGTGCTGACGATGGCACAGCTGTACGTCGTCGCCCTGGTCACCGGGGTGGCGACGGTCTTCTTCGACATCGCGCACCAGAGCTTCCTGCCCCAGCTGCTGCCCAAGGACCAGCTGGTCTCGGGCAACGGGGCACTGGAGACGATCCGTTCCTCGGCGCAGGTCGCGGGTCCCGGCATCGGCGGCGGTCTCGTCCAGTTGCTGGGGGCCGCTCTGGCCATCGTCACCGACGCGGCCGGTTATGCGCTCTCCGCGCTGTTCCTGTGGCGCATCAAGAAGCCCGAGAGCCTTCCCGAACGCCGTCCGGACGCCTCGCTGCGCCGGGACATCGGCGAGGGGCTGCGCTTTGTGTGCGGGCACCGCCTGCTGCGCGTGATCGCCGTGACGACCGGGCTGGGCAACTTCTTCGCCGCGGTGCTGATGGCCACGCAGTCCGTCTTCCTGGTCCGGGTGCTGGGCCTGGTGCCCGGAGTGGTCGGCCTTGTGCTGGCCGCCTCGGCCCTGGGCGGACTGGCCGGCGCGCTGTGCGCGGGCCGGCTCGCCGCCCGGTTCGGACAGGCCCGGCTCATCTGGCTGTCCCCGCTGGTCACCGGCCCGTTCGCGGTGCTGTGGCCGCTTTCCGGGCGCGGGGCCGGGGCGGCGCTGTTCGCCCTCGGCTCCGGGGTGGTCTTCTTCGGCGTCGTGCTCTACAACGTGGCGCAGGTGAGCTTCCGTCAGACCGTGTGCCCGCCGCGGCTGCTCGGCCGGATGAACGCCACGCTGCGGTTCCTGATGTGGGGCACCCTGCCGCTCGGCGCCCTGGCCGGCGGTGCGCTGGCCGACGCGTTCGGGGCGCGGGTGGCGCTGGTGTGGTGTGCGGCCGGATTCCTGGCCGTACCGCTGCCGCTGCTGTTCTCCCCGCTGCGGCGGATGCGTGACCTGCCCGCCACGGGGCCTGCCGAGGACCCGGACACCGACCCGTCGGGCTCCGCCGGCGCGGCCGAACCCGCCGCCCTCGGCTGACGGCCGGCCACCTCGTCCGGCCTCCCCCTGCCACTCGCCCCCGCTGCCTGCCCCCGCGCACGGCCTTCCCGTCCGCATCGCCTCGGACGAGGCAGCTCCGTCACGTCAGAGAGGATCACGTGCTCAGCATCACGAGCCAGTACCTGGCCCGCTACCGGCGGCTCGACACCGGCGACGGGGCCCAGGTCCTGCTGCCCGTCACGGGCGCCCAGCGTCGCTTCGCACTGGTGCGTGCCATGGACCCCGCCGGGCGGCCGGATCTCGTGCCGATGTTCTTCGCCTTTCCGCGCGGCACGGTGGATCCCGTACGCCTCACGGGAGCCGCGAACCGGCTCGCCGCCCTGCACCCCGCGCTGCGCTCCCACCTCACCGTGCTGCGCGGTACGCCCGCGCTGCGCCCGGAGGAGCCACAGGTACCCGTGACCCGCCTGGCCTGCCAGTCCGGTGAGGACGCGGCCACCGTGCTGCGCCGCGCCCTGGGCAGTTGGGCCCCGCAGGGTGCGCCGCTGCGGCTGTTCCTGGTGCAGGACGGGCCGCAGGGGGCGGAAGACGTGCTCGCCGTGGTCCTGGACCACGCCGCGTGCGACGGCCAGTCGCTGGCCCGGATCGTCGGAGAACTCGGCGCGGCCTACGACGAGGACGCCGGCACCGAGCGGCCCTCCGCCTCCGAGATCGCGGCCGAACTGGCCGCGTACCGGGACGCCGTGCTGCTCCAGCTCGACGCGGAGGAGCGCGCGGGCGCACCGGCGGCGATGGCCTACTGGGGCGAACGGCTGCGCGCGGTGCGCGAACAAGCCCCCGCGCCACGGCACCGGCCCCTCTCCACCGGGACCACGCCGAGCGGTGCGGCCGCACTGCGGATACCCGCGCCGCAGGCGGGGGTGCCCTTCCCCGAACTGCTGGGCGCCTGCCGTGCGGCCGCGGCGGTGCTGTTCGGAGCGGGCCATGTCGTGCCGCTCGGCTACCCGTGGGGCGGCCGTCCGCCCGCCGCCGCTCCGGTGCTCGGCTGCTTCCTCAACACCGTGGTCTTCCCGACCGCCACCGGGGAGGCTCCCGCGGCGTCCGCCACGGCCGAAGCCTGGTGGGACGACCTGGACCATGCCGCCACCCCGTTCGACGCCGTGGTGCACGCCGCCCGCGCGGCCGGCTCCGGCTGGACCGGCCGGCTCGACGGCATGCTGACCGTCGACGACGCCCGGCGGCACCCGCCGCTGCGGCTGGGCGGGGTGACGGGCCGTGAGGTCCATATCGACGGCAGGGCCGTGCGCGGCCCTTTCGCGGTCTCCGTCACCCAGGGCCCCGAACTGCAGCTGCGCATGGTGTGGGACCGCACGGTCCTCACCGACGACACCGCCGAGAGCGCCTTCAGCGCGCTCGCCGGCGCACTGCGAACCCCGGTTCCGACGGCCGGCTGACCCTTCCCGGGGCCCCGCCCCGCCTTTGCTCACCGACACCGACACCGCCAGACCGGCCGCGCGATCCGCGGCCGGGCTGCGCCCCAGGCCGGGCCCGACCACGCCCCGGCCGGAGACACCCGCCCCGACAACCTCAGGGATCGCCCATGCTTCCGCTCTCCTCCTCGCAGGAGATCGTCTGGCTGCACGAACAGGTGCAACCGGGCAGCCGCGCCTACAACTTCACCGCCGCACTCGACCTGTGGGGCACCCTCGACACCGAGGCGCTGCGCCGCGGCCTCGCCGCCACGCTCGACCGGCACCCCGGGCTGCGGCTGGAACTCGTCGCCGTCGACGGGGCGATGCCGGGGCAGCGGGTAGCCGAGGCCTGTGCGCCACGGCTGCACACGGTGGACCTGAGCGGGGAGGCGGACCCGGAGGCCGCGTTCCAGGAGCTGCTGCGCACCGAGGCGGAGACCCCGCTCGACACCTTCGAGGCACCGCTGCTGCGCTGGACACTGGTCCGGCTCGCGGAGGAACGTCACCGGCTCATCCATGTCGAGCACCATCTGATCCACGACGGCCACTCGTTCGCGATCCTGCTGCGCGACGTGTTCAGCGTCTACCGGGGCCACGTTCTGGGCGAGCCGGTGGAACTGCCGCCCGCGCCCTCGTACGCCGACCACGTCCGGGCGAGCACCCGGGACGAGAAGAGCGGCGAGCGGCGGGACGGCCTGGAGTTCTGGGCCGGTGAACTGCGCGAGATGTCCTACGACATGCCGCTGCCCGGCCTGACCCGGCCCGGCTCCCGGCGCCGGCACCACGGCGGCCAGCTGCGGCAGTCGATCGGCGCGGATCTGGCGGAGGCACTGCGCGCCCATGCCCGGGAGCGCGGGCTGACGCCGTTCGCCACGCTGCTGGGGCTCTTCGCCGAACTGCTGCGCCGGCACAGCGGCCGCTCGCAGATGGTGATCGGCACCGCGGTCGGCAACCGCCCGCGCGGTTTCGAGGGCGCGGTGGGCATGTTCGTCAATACCATTCCGCTCGCGCTCCGGCTGGACCCGGCCGCCCCGGCCGAGGAGTCCATGGACGAGGTGACCGACACCCTCATCCGTGCGCTGCCGCACCAGGAGGTGCCGATCCAGGAGCTGACCCGCACGCTCGGCCTGCACACCTCGGGCGCCGACAATCCGCTGTTCAGCGTCATGTTCAGCGCCCACGACGCCGAGCTGCCCGAGATCGACGTCCCCGGGCTGGACATCACCCTGTTCGAGGGCTTCAACACCGGCACCACCCGCTTCGACCTGGACGTGGTGCTGCTGCCGGACGACCGGCGCGGGGTCAGCGTCCGGCACGGCGCGGCGGGGATGACCCTGGTCTGGGACTACGACGCCGATATGTTCGGCGAGGACGTGGCGAAGCTGCTCGCCGGGCGGTTCCTGGACCTGCTGCGGGCCTACCTCGACACTCCCGGCGCCGCCCTGGCGGACCTGGCGCCGCCTGCCCCGCCGCAGGCCCTCCCGGCCGTCGCGCCGCCGGCCCCGGCACACGATCCGCTCGACCCGGCCACCGCGCACGACCCGTCCCTGCCCGCGCTGCTCGTCGGCGCCCGCCGGATCACCTACGGCGACCTCGAGGAGCAGGTCAGCTCGCTGGCGCAGCGGATGCGGGCAGCGGGGGTGAGCGCCGGGCAGCCGGTGGCCGCCGTGCTGCCGCGCGGCGCCGATTCGGTCGTGACGCTGCTGGCCTGTCTGCGGACCCGTGCGGTGTACTGCCCGCTCTCGCCGAACGACCCGGCGGCCCGCCTGGAAATGCTGCTGGGCCGGCTGGGCCCGGCGCTGGTGCTGACCTCGGCGGACGCCCCCGTCAGCCTTCCCGGCGGGCTGCCGGCGGCCACCGTCGACGCCGCGGTCCTGCCGCCGGCGCGGGCGGCCGGGACCGTCCCCGGTGCCGCCTACATCATTCACACCTCCGGCTCGACGGGCATCCCCAAGCCCGTCGCCGTCGGCCGTGCGGCACTGGAGAACCATCTGACGGGCGCCGCCGACCGGTTCGGCCTGGGCCCGGGTGACCGGGTGCTGCTGTTCGCGCAGCCGACCTTCGACGTGGCCCTCGAAGAGGTGCTGCCGTCGCTGTACGCCGGGGCGTGTCTGGTCGCCCCCGAGCGCGAGGTGCTGACCGGCACCGAGCTGGCCGCGCTGCTGGTCGCCGCCCGGGTGACCGTGGCCAACCTGCCGACCAGTTACTTCCTCGCCACCCGCGCGGAGATGCGCCCCGTGCTGCGCGACGGGCACTGGGCGCCGCGGCTGCTGGTGCTCGGTGGTGAACGCCTCCCGGCGGACGTGATGCGTGCCTATCTGGCCGACACCGACAGCACCGTGCTCAACGTCTACGGCGTCACGGAGGCCGCCATCAGCTCGACCGTCCACGAGCTCACCCGGGACGGCCTCACCGACGGTGCGGAGATCCCGCTCGGCACCGAGCTGCCCGGCGAACGGATCCATGTCCTGGACGCCCACCACCGGCCGCTGCCGGACGGCGCGGTCGGCGAACTGGCCATCGCCGGGGCCGGCTTGGCCGAGGGCTACGTCGGCAACCCGGAGACCACCGCCGCCCGGTTCATCGACGTCGAGGCCCTGGGCGGCGAGCGGGTCTACCTCACCGGTGACCTCGGCTACCGCGGCCGCGACGGGCTGCTGTACTTCCTGGGCCGGCGCGACCACCAGATCAAACTGCGCGGCTACCGCATCGAACTGGAGGAGGTGGAGGCCGCCGCCTCGGCCGCGCTCGGCGGCCGGTCCTGCGCCGTCGTCCTGGACCGTGCGGCCCCGGGCGGGCCCCGGCTGGTCGGCTTCCTGGAGGGCACGGACGACGGTGCGCCGTGGGACGAGCAGGCGCTGCACACCGAGCTGAGCCGCCGGCTGCCGAGCGCCCTGGTACCGGGGCGCTGGGCGCGGCTCGACGCCATGCCACGGCTGGCCGGCGGCAAACCGGACCGCACCGCGCTGACCCGCCGGGCCGCCGCACTGGAGCCGGCCGCCCCCGTCGAGGAGAACACCGACGCACCGGCGCAGCCGCCGTCCGACCCGACGCTGCCCTCCGATCCGATGACGGAACTGCTGGCCGAGGGCTGGCGGGAGGCCCTGGGCCACGGCCGCTTCGACACCTCCTCGGACTTCTTCCGGGCCGGCGGCCACTCGCTGCTCGCCGCGCAACTGGCGGCCTGGCTCGAACCGCGGCTGGGGCAGCGCCCGCCGCTGCGGCTGCTGTTCCAGAACCCGGTGCTGGCCGACCAGGCCACCGCGCTCGCCGCCGTCGGCACCCCAGCCGTGCCCGCTCCCGCCGCTTCGACCACCGTGACGGAGTCCCGATGACCCAGCCGATGACCGCCCGGACGCCGGCCCCGACGACCGCCTCCGGCGCCCGACTGCCCGCACCGCAGGGCTCGCTCAGCATCGCCCGCGGCGCGGCCCCGGCCACGGAGGGGACCAGCGGGGTGCTCTCCCGCTTCGAGGAGTGGACCCGGCGCTCCCCCGAGGCCCCCGCGGTGATCGACGGTGCGCACCGCTGGACGTACCGGGACATCGACGCCGCCGCCGACGAGGCCGCACGGGCACTGCGGGACCGGGTACGCCCGGGAGACCTGGTCGGCGTCTGCCTCGACCGTTCGGCCGCCCTCGTGGCGACCGCCGTCGCGCTCGCCAGGATCGGCGCGGTCTATCTGCCGCTGGGTCCGCGCCCCGGTGAACGCCGCACCGAGGCCGTCACCGAGGACCTGAACGTCGTCTGTCTGATCGGCGATCCCGAGGTGCTGCCGCCCCGGCACCGGAGCGCCGAGCACCTGCCGCTGGCGCTGCCGGGCGAGGGCGCCAACGCCACCGCCACGGTGGTGGCGGCGTTCGCCGACCCCGGCGCCACGGCCCGTTCCGCACCTCCCGGGGCGTTCTACGCCGTGCTGACCTCGGGCTCCACCGGCCGCCCCAAGGCGGTGGCCGTCGGCGAGCCCGCGCTCGGCGGCGTGCTGGACTGGTACCGCGCGACGAGCGGGCTTGCCCCCGGCGACCGGCAGTCCCTGCTGATCGGTGTCGCGTTCGACCCGCATCTGATGGAGCTGTGGGCCGGGCTGACGTCCGGGGCGGCTCTGGTGCCCGCTCCGGACGAGGTCCGCTGGGACCCGGCGGTGCTGGCCGACTGGTGGCGGGAGTCCGCGGTGACAGCGGTGGTCTCGGCCACCCCGATGGTGGAGCCGCTGCTGGAACAGCCCTGGCCACAGGACCTGACGATGCGTCACCTGTTCGTGGGCGGTGACCGGATGCGGCGCCGGCCCGGCAAGGACGTGACCTGCACCGTCCACAACGCCTACGGTCCGGCCGAGGCCACCGTGGTCTCCACCGTGTACGCCATGCACGGCACGGACGGGGCGGCGGGCACGGAGTCCGCGCCGCCGATCGGCCGCCCCCTCCCGGGCGTGACCGTGGTCGTCGCCGACGCGGACGGCCGGCCCGTCGCACGGGGAGCGGAGGGCGAACTCCTCATCGGCGGAAGCGGTCTGGCGCTCGGCTACCTCGATCCCGGCCTGACCGCACGCCGCTTCCTGGCCGTGCCCGAGGGCGTCGAGCTGCCGGGTGTGGAGCGCCTGTACCGCACCGGGGACCGGGTGCGGATGCCGGACGACGGTGCGCTGGAGTTCCTCGGCCGCCTCGACGACCAGGTCAAGATCAGCGGCGTACGGATCGAACCGGCGGAGGTGGAGGCCGCGTTCGAGCGGGACCCGGCGGTCCGCAGCGCCGTCGTCACCGCGCCGCGCACCGCCGACGGCCACACCCGGCTGGTGGCGTACGTACGCCCGGCGGCCGGCGCCGCGCTCACCGCGGACGCGTTGCTGCCGGCCGTACGCGCCTGGCTCCCGGAGCAGGCGGTGCCCTCGGACGTACGAATCGTGGACTCCTTCCCCCTGGACGCCAACGGCAAGGTGGACCGGGCCGAACTGGCCCGGCAGGCAGCCGCCGGAGCGCCCCGGCCCGGCGACGCCCCCGCGGACGGCGGCGGGCCCGCCGGCACCACCCCCGGCGAGCGGCTGGTGCTGAGCGCCGTAGGCGATCTGCTCGCCCGGTCCGAGATCTCGCTGGGCGAGAGCTTCACCGGTGCCGGCGGTACCTCGCTGCTCGCCGCCCGGCTGCTGACCGTCATCGAGAAGGAGAGCGGTGTCCGGCTGCGCGCCCCCGAGCTGCTGCGCCAGCCGGACCTGCGCGCCGTCGCGCAGCTCGTCGACACGCGCCTCGCCGCCCGGCAACCGGCAGGAGCCTGAGATGACCACCCGCACCCCGTACTCCCCCGACACCCGGAAGGAAGAGCCCGTGTCCACCGAAGGCGCCCCGCAGGACGAGCGCACCCCGGCCGGTGACCGCCCCGTGCCCGTCCCCGAGGCCGGGCGGCCCACACCGGCCGCCGGGCTGACGGCCCTGGTGGCCCGGCATGCCGCACGGACCCCACAGGCCCTGGCCGTGGCGGACGGCGACACCACGCTCACCTACGCCCAGCTCGTCTCCTCGGCCCGTGCGCTCGCCGCCCATCTGCGCGAGCACGGCGTGCGCCAGGGTGACGCCGTGGCGCTGCTGATGCCGCGCTCCGCCCGCACGGTCGTCGCCCAGCTCGCGCTGTGGTGGGCGGGCGCCGTGTGCGTACCGCTCGATCCGGCGCATCCGCGCTCCCGTTCCGAGGCGCTGGCCGCCGACGCGGGCGCCACGCTGACCGTCGGCGACGGCAAGCTCCTCGAATCGGCGGCGCTCTCCGGCGCCACGCTGGCGCTGCCCGGTGAGCCGCTGGTGGACGGCGAGGACCTGCCCGGGGCCGAACTCGCGCCGGATGCCGCCGCGTTCATCATGTTCACCTCGGGCTCGACGGGCCGGCCCAAGGGCGTGGCCGTGCCGCACCGGGCGATCGCCGAGCTGGTCTGCGACCCGGCGTACCTCACCCTCACCTCCCGCGACCGGGTGCTCTTCCACTCGCCGATGACCTTCGACGCCTCGACGTTCGAGGTGTGGGGAGCCCTGGCCAACGGTGCCGCCGTGGTGGTGTGCACCGTCGAACGGCCCTCGTTCGAGGACCTGGCCCGGCAGGTGGAACGCCACGGCGTGTCCGTCGCCTTCTTCACCACCGCGCTCTTCCATCAGCTGGCCGGCCGCCGCTCGCGGATCTTCGCACAGCTGCGCACGGTGATCGTGGGCGGTGAAGCGCTGTCCGCGCACCACGCCCGCGAAGTGCTCCAGGCCTTCCCCTGGCTGGAGCTGGTCAACGCCTACGGGCCGACGGAGGCGACGACCTTCACCACGACCCACCGCGTCACCCTCGCCGACTGCGACGGCCAGGTGCCCATCGGCCGGCCGATCGCCGGGGCGACCGTGCACCTGCTGGACGGCGACGGCCTGCCGGTCCCGTACGGGGAGCTGGGCGAACTGTGGATCGGCGGCAGCCGGCTGGCGCACGGCTACACCGGGCAGCCGGAGCTGACCGCCGAGCGCTTCAGCGACCACCCCGAACTGGGGCGTCTCTACCGCTCCGGTGACCTCGTCTCCCGGCGTCCCGACGGCTCCCTCGATTTCCACGGGCGGACGGACGACCAGGTGAAGATCCGTGGCTTCAGGATCGAACCGGCGGAGATCGAACACGCCCTGCGGGAGCAGCCCGAGGTGGCGGACGCGGCCGTGACCGTGCACCGCCCCTCCCCCGACGACGCCCGCCTGGCCGCCTTCATCGTGGCCTTGCCGGGACCGGTGCCGCGCCCCAACGCCCTGCGCGACCGGCTCGCCGCCGTCCTGCCCGCCCATCTGGTCCCCGACGAGGTGCAGGTGGTCGACGCGCTGCCGCTCACCGCCTCGGGGAAGGTCGACCGCCGCGCGCTGACCGACCTCGTCACCGTGGACCGGCCCGACGCGGCGGCCGGGCCGCTGGGTCCGCTGGAGCAGGCCGTCGCCGAGATCTGGGGCCGGTCGCTGGGCCGTGAGGTCACGCGTCCGGATGCCGACTTCCTCGCGCTGGGCGGTCATTCGCTGCTGGCGCTGGCGGTCACCGACGACCTGCGCGAGGAGCTGGGCGTGGAGCTGACGCTCGCCGACTTCTTCGCCGCCCCCACGGTGGCGGGGCACGCCGCGCTGGTCGAGCGCGCGCTCCTCGCCGCGCACAGCGATCTGCACCCCGGCACCCCGGAGGACACCGATGGCCACTGACACCCCCGCCGCCGCGGCGCTCCAGGAGGAGCTGCTGCGCCGGGCCCGCTCCCGTGCCGCCCGTCCCGCCGCCGCGCCCGCACCCGTCCGCCGAGGACCCGCGCCGCTCTCGCACGCCCAGCGCCGTATGTGGCTGATGGACCGGCTGGGGCACGGCGATGCCTCGTACAGCGTGCCCTTCGCCACCCGGCTGCGCGGTCCGCTCGACCTGGACGCGCTGGCCGCCGCGCTGGCCTCGCTGGTACGCCGTCACGAGATTCTGCGTACCCGCTACGGGCAGCGGGACGGTGAGCCGTACCAGGAGGTGCTGCCGGCCCCGGAGGCGATCGCGCTGCGCGTCGTGGAGGCGGACGCGGACGGCTCCGGCGCACTGCTGGCCGAGGAGGCGCACCGCCCCTTCGATCTCGCCGCCGGTCCCCTTCCGCGGGCCCTGGTCCTGCGGCACGGGGAACAGGACCACACGGTATTGCTGACCTTCCATCACATCGCCATCGACGGCGCCTCGTTGGAGACCGTGGCCGGAGAACTGGCCCGGACCTACGCGGCCGTCGCCCAGGGCACCACCGCCGAGGCGGAGCCGGCACCGGCACAGTACGCGGACTTCGCACGCCGCGAGCAGGCGGCCACAGGCCGCCTGGAAGCGGGCCTGGACCACTGGGCCGAACGGCTCGACGGCGTCCGCCCGCTGCGTCTGCCCCGCCCCGCGCACCCGCCCGCCGACACCGGCATCCGCCCGGCCGGTGTCCACACCGCGCCGCTCGCCCTCCGGGTGCCGGCCGCCCTGCGCGAACTCGGCCGCCGGCACCGGGCCACCCTCTTCACCGTGGCGCTCACCGCGTCCTTCGCCGCGCTGCACCGCTTCACCGGCCAGGACGACCTGGTGATCGGGGTCGCCGGCACCCACCGGCAGGGCCCGGAGATGCGCGGCCTGGTCGGACTGTGCGTCAACACCCTCCCGGTCCGCGTGAACACCGCCGGCGACCCGTCCTTCACCGTCCTTCTGGAGCGGGTACGAGAAGCGCTGCTGGACGCCCAGCAGCGCCGTGAGGTCCCGTTCGACCTGATCCTCGACCGCCTCGGCGCCGCCGCCCGCAACGCGGACGGGACGGCGCTGATCCGGGTGACCGCGGACGTCCTGGGCGCCCCCACGACGCTGCGGCTGCCCGGTTTGGCGGACACCTACGTCGAGGTCGGCGCCGGAGAAGCCAAGTTCGACCTCTCCTTCGGCATGGTGGACACGGACGCCCCCGCCGGAATCGTCCAGTACAGCCGGAGCGCGCTGGACGAGGAGGCGGCGGCCGCTCTCGGCACGCACTACGCCGCCCTGCTCACCGCGGTGGCCGACGACCCGGGGCTCCAGTTGTCCCACCTGCCCGGCGGGCCGCCGGCGCCCGGGGGCGAAACCGGCGGACATCCGGCCGAGGTGCTGCTGCGCTCGCACCCCGAGGTGGCCGAGGCCGCCGTGGTCGAACCGGCCGGCGGCCCGCTGCTGGCCTATGCCGTACTGCGCGGCATCGGCGGGCCCACCCCCGCCGAGCTCCGCTCCCGTCTGCGCTCGGCGCTGGCCCCTGACCTGGTGCCCGCCGCGGTGACCCTGCTGGACACCCTGCCGCGCACGGCCGACGGCACGCCGGATCCGGCCCGGCTCCCGGGGGTCCCGACGGCCCCCGCGCCGGAGGGGGCGCATGCGGACGCCGTGATCGAAGGGTTCACCGCCCTCCTGGGCCACGCGCCCGGACCGGACGACGACTTCTTCCTCCTCGGCGGCCACTCGCTGATCGCCGTCCAGCTCGCCGAGCGGCTGCGCCAGTCGCTGAAACTGCCGCTGACCGGCCTGGACATCATGCAGGCCCGCACCCCGCGCGCGGTCACCGCGCTGCTGGCCGCACGTGAGGCGGAGCGGGCCGCCGCGCCCTCGGCCGGGTCCGTGCGCCCGCGGCGCTCCCGCGAGGGCACGGTGCTGGTCACCGGCGGCACCGGCGGGGTCGGCGCTTTCGTGCTGCGCGAACTGGCCGCCCGAGGACGTCCGGTCCTGGCCCTGGCCCGCCCCGAATCGGCCCACCTCGTGGCCGGGGACGGGGTGGACGTCATCGAGGGCGACCTCACCGACCTGGACGGCCTGCGCAAGGCCGTGGACGGCGCCGATGCGGTGATCCACGCGGCCTGCACCTTCACCCGTCCCGAGGTCGATGTGACGGCGATGGCCGCGATGGTCGGCGCCTGGTCGCGCGGCCCGTTCGTCTTCGTCAGCAGTGTGGACGCCTACGGACACCCGGCCGGCGAGTGGGTCGCTGAGGAGTCCGCCTCCCGGCAGCCGCTGAGCGGGTACGGACAGGCGAAGACCGACTGCGAAGGGCTGCTGCTGCGGGCGGCCGGCACCCAGGGCCGGGGAGGCGCGAGCGCCGTCCGTTCCCCGCTCGTCTGGGGAGCGCACCAGCGGCTGCGGGACCAGTTGCGCTGGGGGGCGACCGGGGTGCTCTACCAGGCGGCCCGGGAGGGCCGGCCGATCGTCCTGCCGCGGCCGGGAACGCACGGCCATGCGTGGTACGGCGCGGCCTGGGTGCACGCCGCGGCCCTGGCCCGGGCCGTCGTCTCCTGTCTGGACTCGCCCGTCCACGGCGTCGCCAATGCCGTCAGCGGCCACCTCGCCTGGCGGGAGCTCGCCACCGGGCTGACCGAACTGCTCGGCAGCGACAGCGAGATCCAGGAGACGGACGAGGTCCACCCGGACCTCGACCACCGCTGGCACTACCAGTCCGACCGGCTGGCCCCGTCCCTGCGCGCCCGGCCGGGCGAGGACTGGCGCTCCGTGCTGGCCGCCATGACCGGACCTGCCGGGCCCTGAGGACCGGCAGGTCGGCACGAGACGCCCGGTGACCCGTGGGGGGCCACCGGGCGTCTCCCGTTGCCGAACCTCGGCGCCGGCGCGCGATCGAGTTCCCCGATCCGGGAAAATCCCGCCTCTCGGCCTGCCCCGCACCGATTCCCGGGGCCGGCTTGCGACCATGGGCGGGCTGCCGGGGCCGACGCCCTCCGGGTGCCTGACCGCCACCGGAGCGCAACACCCCGGTCCAGCGGTACCGGTATCCGCGGACCTTCCGCGCGAGGACCCCGCCGCCGCAAAGGAGCCTTGAATGAACGCCGGCACGGATCTGCTCGTCGACGCCTTCGGACGCATCCGTGAGGTCGTCGAAGACGTCGTCTCCGGACTCGACCCCGACGAGCTCAGCACCCGCCCCGACGACGCCAATTCGATCGCCTGGCTGGTCTGGCACCTCACCAGGATCCAGGACGATCACCTCGCCGGGGTAGCGGGCACCGAGCAGATCTGGACCGCGGACGGCTGGTACGACCGCTTCGGCCTCCCCTTCGCGGCCGACGACACCGGCTACGGCCACTTTGGCAAGGACGTGGCGGCCGTAGGCGACCTGAGCGCACAGCTCCTGACGGGCTATCACGGCGCCGTCCACGACAACACCGTGCAGTACCTCGCCGGGATCGACGACAAGGACATGAAGCGTGTCGTCGACCGCGGCTGGACACCGCCCGTCACCCTGGGAGTCCGCCTGATCAGCGTGATCGCGGACGATCTGCAGCACGCCGGCCAGGCCGCCTACGTCCGCGGCCTGCTCGGCCTGTGAGCAGTGTGCGGACCGGCCGGTGAGGAGCGTGCGGGCCGGCCGCTGACGAGTGCGCGGGCCGTGCGGCAGTCACCGCGGCCTCATGTGCCGCGGGGCAGACGGTGCAGCTGTACCCCGGTGAGCCGGCCCTGCGCCAGCTCCACCGTCATGTAGGTGCAGTACGGCTGCCGGCGGCGGTCGGTCGGCGACCCCGGGTTCAGCAGGCGCAGCCGGTCGTCCGCCGTGGAGTCCCAGGGGATGTGGCTGTGGCCGAACACCAGCACATCGAGCTCGGGGAACCGTGCGGCGCAACGGCGCTCCCGCCCCTGCGCGGGACCCGTCTCGTGCACCACGGCGAACCGGACGCCCGCCAGTTCCGCGTACGCCACCTCGGGCAGCCGGGCCCGCAGCTCCGGGCCGTCGTTGTTGCCGTACACCCCGATCAGCCGCCGGGCGCGGGCCTGCAGCAGGTCCAGGGTGGCGGTGTCGACCCAGTCGCCGGCATGCACCACGACATCGGCACGGGGCACTTCGTCGAGCAGCTGTGACGGCAGTACCTTGGCGCGCTTGGGCAGATGGGTGTCGGCAATGAGCAGGAGTCGCACGGGGCCTCTCCTCGGCGGTGCCACGGACGCGGGGGCGCGCGGCGGTCAGTGTTCCTGGGCGGTCGGCCGCACGGTGATCTCGTTGACCGCCATATGCGGCGGCTGGGTGACCATGAAGGTGATGACGCGGGCGATGTCCTCGGCGTGCAGCCAGCTTTCCTGCGGCATCCCGTGGGCCGATGCGGCCTGGCTGCCGCCACGTGTCATCTCCGTCGAGGTCATACCCGGTTCGACGAGTCCGACCCGGACCTGCCGTCCGGTCACCTCCTGGCGCAGCGCCTCGCTGAAGGAGCACACCGCATGCTTGGTGGCCGAGTAGACGCTGTTGTCCCTGCGGGGCACCCGGCCCGCGACAGAGCTGACGGTCACCAGGTCGGCGACGCCCCGGGGCCCCTCGTGTGCCGCGCGCAGCAGATGCGGGAGTGCCGCGTGCGACATGCGCAGAACCGCCGTGAAGTTCAGGCCGACCATCCGGTCCCAGTCCTCCGGGTCGCTGTCCTCCACCGCGCCGCGCGCACCGAAGCCCGCGTTGTTCACCAGGACATCCAGCCGCCCGAAGTGGTCGACGGTCTCCTCGACCACCCGCCGTGCCTGCCTCGTGTCACCGAGATCGGCCGTCAGGGCGAGGGATGCCCCTCCCCGCTCGCCGAGGGTCCGCGTGAGGTGTTCCAGTCGCTCGCGACGGCGGGCGACCAGGGCGAGGGAAGCGCCCTCCCGGGCCAGCGCCAGGGCGGCGGCCGCACCGATACCGCTGGAGGCCCCGGTCACCAGCGCCACGCTGCCCGACAGCGCCGCCCCGCCACCACCCGCCCCACCCTTTTCCTGACGCACCGTCACAGACTCCCCGGACACTGAACCGCTCCTCACCTTCCCACTCCTCCCGCCCGCTCTCTTCGACCCGCTCTCTTCGGCCGGCAGCGGCCGAACCCGGTCCGCACACCCGTACCCCGCCGAGCGCCCGCCGTCCCTCCCCCTCCGCCATCTGCCCCTTGCCCTCCACCGTCATCCACCGGCCGGCCCCCACCGGCATCCGCCACCAAGTCCCGCCACGGACGGTGCGCACGCCATGACAGCGGGTATTACTCACGGGAACCCCCCTTTGGCTCTGGGAGCTGCTCATGAAGCACACCCATCCCCTGCCGGGCGACATCGGACTCACCCGGATATCCGGCGTCACCGGCCAGTTGATCCGCTTCGGACAGTGGATCAACGGCGACGGTTTCTCCGACTACGAACACGCCTTCCTGGTCCTGCCCGGCGACCGGCTGCTGGAGGCCGAGCCGGGCGGCGCCCGCATCCTGTCCCTCACCGCCTACGCCGACGCGGACGTGGTCTACGTCTGCCCGGAAGGGCTCACCGAGCGGCAGCGCACCGGCATCTGCGCCGCCGCCACCCGCTACGCCGGGGTCCCCTACAGCTTCCTCGACTACCTCGCGATCGCCACGCACCGCTTCCATCTGCCCGTTCCGGGCCTGCGCCGCTATGTCGCCAGCACCCGGCACATGATCTGCTCCCAACTCGTCGACCAGTGCTACCTGGACGCCGGTGTGCATCTCTTCGCCGACGGCCGCTGGCCCGGCTACGTCACGCCGATGGCCCTGTACCACCTGCTGGCCGCCTGACCCGACCACCCGCGCACCCGGCCCCGGCCACCGGCACGGTCCGCATACGGCCGGGGCACGGGTGCACCGCTCCGCGGATCCTCGCGGCGGCGGGCACCTATCATGGTGATCGCCAGGGCACCGGTGCGAAGGGACGGGAAGATGCGGCGGCAACCCGTACTTGTCTATGACGGCGACTGCGCCTTCTGTACATCCTCGGTCCGGTTCGCAAAGCGGCGTCTGCGGCCGCGCTGTGACGCCACCCCCTGGCAGTTCGCCGACCTCGCACGGCTCGGCATCGCGCAACGGCGCGCCGAACACGAAGTGTTGTGGGTGACCCCGGCCGGTTCCGTGCACGGTGGCGCCCAGGCCGTCGCCAAGCTGCTGATGAGCGCGGGCGGCGGATGGCCGGTCGTCGGAGCGCTGCTCACGCTCCCGCTCGTGCGGTGGGTCGCCCAGGGCGTGTACCGGATCATCGCGAGGAACCGCCGGCGGATGCCGGGCGGTACGGCGGCCTGTGCGCTGCCGCCGTCTCGCGGTGGACGCGGCAGTCAGTGAGCGTACGGCCCGTCTGAGCGGTGCCGGTCCGGCACGCGGACGGCACGGCGTACGGACGAGACGGCGTACCGGACGACGCGGCGCCCGGTGGCGTTCCGCCATCGGGCGCGCTCTCCCCTCCGCAGCCGGGCCCGGCCCGCCCGCTCAGGGCTCAGGTGCCGGGCTTACGGCCGTAGACGTAGACGTCGTCACCGTTCTTGAGCAGCGACCAGTACTTCTTGGCGTCGTTGCTGCGCATATTGACGCAGCCGTGCGAGCCGGGGGCCGACCAGACGCTGCCGCTGATGGAGTGGAACGCCTGACCGCCGTCGAAGAACTGGCTGTACGGCATGGCCACGTGGTAGATCGTCGACACATGGTGCAGGTGGCGCCAGTAGATCTTCTTGGCGCCGGTGCGGGTCTCGTACCCGTCGCGTCCGGTGCGGACCGGGACCGGCCCGAACACCAGCTTCGATCCGTCCTGGATCCAGCTGAGCTGGCGGGTGAGGTCGACGCAGGCGATCCGGCCCTTGTTCGTGGGGCACTCATGGGCCTTGTTCGGGTTGCTCCCGGCCGCCTTCTGCTGCGCCACGAGGCTCATCACGCCCCAGGTGACGGGCCCGGCGTAGCCGATGTTCGGGGTGATGCCGTGGCTGGTCTGGAAGGCACGGATCGCCCGGCAGTCGGCCGCCGACTGCCGGCCGTCCACGGTCAGCCCGAGGAACTTCTCGGCCTGCTTCTGATAGGGGCCGCGGCTCGCGGTGCAGGACGACGCGGTGGCGGCCTGGGCCGTGGAGCCGAAGGCCACCGACAGAGGGAGGGCCAGCGCCGTGAGGGCAAGCGTCGCGCCCGCGCGGCGTGCGGCGCCGGACCTCCGTATCCGCAGGTTCAGTTGTCTTTTCATGCCCCGTAGGACCGTTTGCCCGACCCGTCGGTTGCAGGCGTGACCGACCCGAAATATCTGATAAGCCGTGCCATGATCCGACCGTCGTGAGCACGCCCCGGTGGACCGGAGTCCGAACACACCCTCCGTCATAACCTTCTGCGATCACACGGGCACTTAATGTGCTCATGGCGGCGGGTGGGCGCGGCACCCCCGCGCGCACGGCCGGCCACCTCTCCCGGCACCGCCGGGAGTCCACCTCCGGAAGGGATGACGCATGATCTCCGATGCCCTGCGTGCCGAGTACGAGCACCGCTTCTCCACCTACGACACCGATGGCGACGGCTACCTGACCGCGCAGGACTTCACCGAGCGGGCACGCGTACTGACGGAAGCGGTGGGGGAACCGGCGGACTCCGCCAAGGCGCAAGCCCTCCGTGCGGGGATGCGCAACACCTTCGACGAGCTCGCCGCCCTGGCGGACGTGGACAGCACGGGGCGCCTGGACCGGGAGCAGTTCGTCGCGGCGTTCGCCCGGGCCGGCGCGTCGGGGATGATCGGCAAGGTCGTGGGGCCGTCGGTCGCCGCGACGGTCGCCCTGGCCGATTCCGACGGGGACGGTGTGGTCAGCCTGGCGGACTTCACGGCCGTGCACCAGGCGGCCGGGTACTCGGCCGCCCAGGCGAAGGCGGCTTTCACGGCACTGGACGAAGACGGCGACGGGCGGCTGATGGTCGCCGCGTGGCAGGCGCCCTGAGGAGCGGCAGCCGCCTCGCCCGGCGCCGCCGACGGGTGCGGCGCGCGCAGCCTGTCGATCACCCGGCAGCGCACGCCACGGCGCCACAGCTCGGAGGCCGCCGTCAGCCCTACCGGCCCCGGCCCCGCGACCAGCACATCCACATGGGCCACGGCTGCCTCCCGGCGGGAAACGCTCTCCTCTCCAATGCAACACGGCGCCAGGGGGCTGTCCATCGCGCGCGGCCCCTTGCGCACGTCCCGTGGCGCGCGAGCGCACGCGGCCTCGCGGGGCTGCCGCGCCGCGCTATGTCCAGCGGGGCAACGTCACACCGTGCAGATTGCGGTAGGCGGCCGGCTGCGGGGAGGCCCAGCCCTCGAGGAGGGCGTCATCGACCTCGTACACCTCGATGCCGATCGGGTGGCACACCTCCAGTGGGTCCCCCGCGTCCGGTCCCCACAGCGGCACGGACAGATCGCCGCCCGGGCAGGTGGACAGCGCGCACAGCAGGTCGAGTTCGGCGAAGAACTCGAAGTGGTCGCCGGGCCGGGCCGGACAGGCCTTCATGAAGTACTGGTCGTCCTCGTTGAGTCCGGTGCACTGGAAGACGTTGAGGACGTCGTGCACGTCGAACTCCGTGAGCCCGTACGGCAGGACGGCGCGGACCAGGTTCGAGTGGCAGTGGAAGTCGAAGTCCTCGCCGGTGAGCATGCGGTTGACGTACGGGTCGCAGCGGGTGCCCAGCAGGTCGTGCACCCTGCCGCCCGTGTCGTCGGTGCCGTAGTCGGCGAGCGTGTCACCGGTGACGGTCAGCAGCGGGCGCAGGAAGGGGAGGGTGGACCACAGGCGGTCGTAGGTGCTGACGTGGGCGCGCTGCAGCTGACGGGTGCGTGCCGCCCAGAGGCGTTCGCGCGGGTCGTGGCGGTTCCATACGTTGAAGTCACCGACCTGCGGCCCGTCCACGGTGACGATGCGGCACAGATGGCCCGCGGGTACCTCCCAGGCGCGGCCGGAGCGTATCGGGATGGTGAAGCTGTCGACCAGGCGGCGGCCGCCGGAGCTGCCGGAGTTGTCGCTGCCGGAGCGGCCCGAGACCCGGTCGTAGAAGGCCTTGTCGACATCGAGGGGGCCGCCCTTGGTGGCCTGGTAGGCGGCTTCGTTGGTGACCATCGGTGTGCTCGCTTTCCTGGGAGGCCCGCCGGGGTGGCAGGCGGGCGGGCGGTCGAAAGGGCGGATCGGGTGGGGGTCATCGGGTGGGGGTCATCGGGTCGGAGTCATCGGACGGGGACCATCGGGTGGGTCCGGGCTCGTTCAGGTGCAGCGGGCCGCGCGCACGATGTCGACGACCTGGCACTCCGAGTCGTCGAGGTAGCGGGCGAGCGCGGCGGCCGCTTCGGTGCGCCGACCGGCGCGGAGCAGATCGCACAGCTCACGGTCGCGTGGCACCCATTGGCGCTGAAAACCCGGTTCATGCGGCACCTCGGCGAAGGCCAGGCGCAGTTGGGCGACGGTCGTACGGAAGAAGCGGTTGAGCCGTGCGCTGCCGAGCAGGTGCACCACGTCCCGGTGGAAGTCCAGCGAATGCGTGGCCGTGCGATCCCACCGGCCGGCCGCCGCGGCCTCTTCTGCGGCTGACACATACCGGTCGAGTCCGTCGAGCGCCGCCTGTGGGGCGGTGAAGCTCTGCTCCACGGCCCGGAGTTCCAGGGCCCGGCGGGTGGCGTAGATGTCATGGACGTCCTCGACATCGAGGCTTTTGACCGCGGCGCCCTTGTAGAGCTGGTGGACGGCGAGACCTTCGTGCACCAGCAGCCGTACGGCCTCGCGCAGGGTGTTGCGCGAGACGCCGCACTCACCGGCGAGAGCAGCATCGCGCAGGGGGTGACCCGGCGTGAGCACACCGGTCGTGATCCGGTCGCGCAACCGGTCGGCGACCGCCTCGGCGGCGAGATGCGGGGGTGCCGCACCCGTCTCGTTCGTTTCATCAGCCACAGAACGAAGCTACCTCAGGATTGTTCAGCAATGTGGGCGATCAAGAGATCCACATGGGTCAACCGCATACCCACGACGGCGAGTATGCGCAGCTCATCACCGTCTTACGTCACACTGGGCGCCACACAAACACTCCGCCCTCTGACGAGATCGTTCAAGCATTTCCGGCCACATCGCCGTCGCCGCCCCCTTCTCTCGTCACCCCCTTCCTTCGGCGTCCGCCCCCGCCGGTCTCCGCTTCCCCTGCCGGCACCCGTCCGCGCCGCCGGGCCCCGGCAGGGTCGATCCACCTCGCCGTGCCCGTGGGCAAGGCGCCGTTGCACCAGGGCGGAACGGACCGTTGCGCCGCCACAAGCCCGTGCGCGGTGCATGCGGACCTGCGCAGCGCGTGCATCGAGTGCGCCGGTCGCGCTCGGCGGACACCCCCCGGGCCGGGCAGGCGATCACCGGCCGCGGGGGTGTGATGCGCCCACGGTCAGCCGGGTGCGCCCCTGCCCGTCTGAACAGGTGCGCACGGTCCAAGCACGGCCGCGCCACGGCGGCAAGGGTGCAGGCCGGGCCGCGGCGGCGCTACCGCGCGCTCTGCCGGGGCGAACTCGGGCCGTGGTTGTCTCTTCCCCGTCAAATTCATGGCGCGGCACGGAAATCGCGGTTCGAGCACCATTCGAACGCGTACGCCGCATACGCGCCAGGATTCCTGAATGACCGCCAGGCAACTGCGCGGCGAGCGACGGGAGTAAGGGCATGGAATTTCCGCAGGCAGCAAAAGCGCCTGCCCGGAGTGAATTCCGGGGCTATGGTGTCCGGGGCATCACGGCGGCCGCGGTCCTGCTCGCAGCCGGCGCGCTGAACCTGGCGTCCGGGCAGCCCGCCGAGGCCCGCTCCGGCGGTGCCTGGGACCGCCTGGCCGGGTGCGAGAGCGGAGGCAACTGGCGTATCGACACGGGCAACGGGTTCTCCGGCGGGCTGCAGCTCGCCCACTCCACCTGGCACTCCTTCGGCGGCGGCGCCTACGCGACCCGGGCGGCGCGGGCGACCCGGTCCCAGCAGATCCAGGTGGCCCAGAGGGTACTGGCCCGTCAGGGCTGGGGCGCCTGGCCGGCCTGCTCGGCCTCGCTGGGACTCAACTCGGCCGACGCACACCGCACTGCGCGAAGTACCCCGGTGCGCCCCGCACCACAACAGCAGGCAGACCCGTCGGCCCGGGCACGGGCCCGCCATCCCCAGCACCGTCATTCACAGCCCCGCCATTCACAGCCCCGCCCCGCCGAGTCCCATGAGAAGCGATACAAGGTGGGCCGCCATCGGAGTACCGGCGGCTCGGTCGTCGTCAACTCCGGCGACACGCTGAGCGGTATCGCGTACGCACACGGCCTGGGATGGCGGGAATTCTACCGGCTGAACCGACAGGTCATCGGCGCGAACCCGCATCTGATTTTCCCCGGCACACGGCTCGCCGTACCACACTCCGGCGCCCACTGAGCGGGTAACGGAATATTCGGAATTCCCCTGGCCAGCGGGCCGGGGGAATTCCGCCAATTACCCTTTCTTTCACGCCACGGCGGTGCGGGCGGAGCAGTCAGCCCGCGGTCGCGTACACGCGGTTGGCGAACTCCGCGATCTCCGCGTCGCTGAGGTTCTTGGCGAGGTTCGCCTCGGTGATCATTCCCACCAGTTGGTGGCCGCCTTTGACGTCGATCACCGGCAGGCGCTTGATGTGGTGGTCCTCCATGCTCCGCAGGACCTCTGAGGCGTCCGCATCGGCGTCGATCCAGTGCAGCTCGCCGCTCATGGAACCGGCCTGCACCGTCGCCGGGTCGACACCTTCGGCACAACAGGTGACGACGATGTCGCGATCGGTGATCATGCCCGTGAGCCTGTTGTTGTCACCGCAGATGGGCAGGCAGCCGACCTTCAGGTCCCGCATCATCTTCGCCGCATCCATCAGCGATTCGTGTGCACCCACACAGCGCGCTCCGCCGGACATGATGTCGCGGGCTCGCAGCTTGCTGGCCATGATTCCTCCTGACTCAGGAGTGTTGGTTGCCCCGCTTCGATCACACCACGGATGGCCCCACGACGCTTCCCGGGACGGGATCCGGGCGCCGCCGCGCGGACACGTTCGGGGTGACAACTACCCGCGCACGCAAGCGCCGTCGTGGGACGAGTGCGGGACCGGACGTCACCCGCGGGCGTAGTGTCAGCCTCTGTGACGACGTCGAATCCTTTCTTCGAGCCGAGTGATCTCCCCTACGCGCTACCTCCTTTCGCGCGGATCCGGAACGATCACTTTCTTCCTGCCTTTACCCGCGGCATAGCCGATCAGCTGGACGAGATCGCGGCGATCGGTGCCTGCGCCGAACCGGCGACCTTCGAGAACACCGTGGAGGCGCTGGAGCGCAGCGGCGCGCTGCTGGGCCGGGTGAGCAGTGTCTTCTTCAACAAGGCGGCGGCGGATACCGACGAGGAGATCCAGGCGATCGAGGTCGAGATCGCTCCCCGGCTGGCCGCCCATGACGATGCGCTGCTGCTCGACTCCGCGCTGTTCGCCCGGCTGGACACGCTCTTCGGGCAACGCGAGCGGTCCGGATGGGACACCGAGCAGGTGCGGCTGCTGGAGCGCCACCACGCCAACCGGGTCCGGGCCGGTGCCCGGCTCGCCCCGGAACAGCAGCAGCACCTGCGCGAGCTGAATGCCGAGATCGCCGCCCGGTGCACCGAGTTCGGGCAGAACCTCCGGGCGGCCACCGCGGACGCCGCGCTCGTGCTGGACCGTGCCGAGGAGCTGGCCGGTCTGCCCGAGGACCAGATCGCGGCCGCCGCCGCGAACGCCCGGGCACTGGGGCACGAGGGCAAGTACGTGCTCAGCCTGAAGAACTTCTCCCAGCAGACCGAGCTCGCCGCGCTGGACGACCCTGCGCTGCGCGAGCGGCTGTTGGCCGCGTCCCTCGGGCGCGGCAGCGACACCAACGGACCGGTCGCCGTCGCGCTGGCCACCTTGCGTGCCGAGCGCGCCGCCCTGCTCGGCTACCCCAGCCATGCCGCCTGGGAGGTCGCGGACCGCACCGCCGGCACCACGGACGCCGTCGAGGAACTGCTCGGCCGGCTGGTCGCCCCCGCCACCGCCAATGCCGAGCGGGAGGGCGCGGCCCTGGCCGAGGCGGCCGGCGTGGCCACGATTCGCGCGGCGGACTGGCAGTACTACTCGGAGCGGGTGCGCAGGGAGCGGTTCGCGCTCGACGCGTCGGTCCTGCGGCCCTATCTGGAGCTGGAGACCGTACTGCACGACGGTGTCTTCCATGCCGCCGAGCTGGTCTACGGGATCAGCTTCACCCCGCGCCCCGACCTGGTGTCGTACCACCCGGACGCCCGTATCTACGAGGTGCACGACACCGACGGCAGCCCGCTCGGGCTGTACATCGGCGATTTCCACGCCCGCGAGTCCAAGCGGGGCGGCGCCTGGATGAACGCCCTCGTCCCGCAGTCCCGGCTGCTCGGCCAGAAGCCGGTCGTGGTCAACAACCTGAATGTCGCCAAGCCTCCGGCGGGCGAGCCGGTGCTGCTGACCTGGAGCGAGGTCAACACGCTGTTCCACGAGTTCGGGCATGCGCTGCACGGCCTGTTCTCCGATGTGCGCTATCCGCTGCTGTCCGGCACCGAGGTGCCGCGTGACTTCGTCGAGTTCCCCTCGCAGGTCAACGAAGTGTGGGCGGACTGGCCGGAGGTGCTGTCCCACTACGCCCGGCACCACGTCACCGGCGAGCCGATGCCGGCCGAACTGCCGGCCCGGCTGCGCGAGGCGGAGAACTTCGGCGCGGGCTTCCGGATGGTGGAGCACCAGGCCGCCGCAGTGCTGGACTGGGCCTGGCACTCCCTCTCCCCCGGCGAGGCACCGGCCGCCGACGAGGCCGAGGCCTTCGAGGCGGCCGCGCTGGAGCGTTACGGGCTGTCGGTGTCCGCGATCCCGCCGCGCTATCGCACCGGCTACTTCGCCCATATCTTCAGCGGCGGCTACGCGGCCGGGTACTACGGCTACCGCTGGGCGGAAGTGCTGGACGCCGACACCGTGCGCTGGTTCCGCGAGAACGGGAAGACGATCCGCGAGAGCGGTGAGATCTTCCGCCGGGAACTCCTCGGCAAGGGCGGCAGCGTCGACCCGCTCGGGGCGTTCCGTGCGGTGGTCGGCCGGGACCCGGACCTCGCGCCGCTGCTGGCGCGCCACGGGCTGGAGGGCTGATCCGGGCAGGCCGCGCGGGCGCCGGGGCCGGTGATGCGGGACCGGCGGTCGCCGGGTGGCGGCAAGGGCCCGAAGACAGGTCCTGGAGCCGCCGCCGGGCCGCCGGCCGGACTCAGCCGGCGGCGTACCGGTGCTGCCGCTCCCCGTGGAGGCGGCCGGGCGGGAGCTTGCGGCCGAACGCGACCAGCAGCAGGTCCTGGGCGGCGCCGGTCAGCGGTGTGCCGGTGCCGAAGGACCAGTCGAGGTCGTCGGCGCGAAGCTCGACACCGCTGAGGTCGGCCCCGAAGAACCTGGCGGACCTGGGGGTGACCTTCTCCAGGAGGAGGCGTACCCGGTCTTCGGGAACGCGGCGGCCGAGACCGAGGGCGACCGTGATGTCCAGGCCGTGGACCACGTCGTGCCCCAGCGCCGACGCGAGGCCGCCTACCGGCGGTGTCCAGGGGTGATGTGCGTGGTCCCGCAGGAAGCCGGCGAGTTCACCCGTGGTGGCGGCCTCCGCGTCCCTGCGGGCGCACCGGTCGGCCATCCGGTGGATGCTGCCGCGGGAGCGGACGAGTTCGGCGGCCACCTTGGGGAGCGAGTAGCGGAACCCCATCGACATATGGGCCGCGACCTCGCGTACCCGCCACCCCACGCACAGTGTCGGCGCCGCCCACTGCTCGGCCGTCAGCCCGTCCAACAGGTCGGCCAGTTCCCGGCGTTCGGCCGCGATCGCCGCTTCGATGCTCATCCGGCTGCTCCTCCCCCATGAGGGTTCCTCTCGTGAACTGCCTCCGGCTTCCAGGATCTTGTGCGCTCGTCCATAAGTCCAAGAGCTGGCTCTACTCCTCTCTAGAATCAGCAGTTATGGAACTTCGGCAGCTGCAGTACTTCGTCGCGGTGGTGGAGGAGGCCGGCTTCACCCGTGCGGCTGCCCGGCTGCATCTGGCGCAGCCCGGGGTGAGCGCCCAGATCCGGCAGCTCGAAAGGGAGTTGGGGCAGCCGCTCCTGGACCGCTCCGGCCGTACGGTGACCACGACGGAGGTGGGCCGGGCCGTCCTCACCCATGCGCGGGCGGCGCTCGCCGCCGTGGAGGAGATACGGCAGACCGTGGACGAGTTCAGCGGGCTGCTGCGCGGTCGCGTCCGGGTCGGCCTGATCTCCGGCGCCGGTACCCGAAGATTCGATCTGGCGTCGCTGCTGGCCGATTTCCACGATGCGCATCCGCAGGTCGAGATCTCCCTCACCGAGGAGACGGCGGAGCGGATGCTCGCGGCACTGCTCGGCGGTGCACTCGACATCGCCGTGACCGGGCTGGCGGACGAGCAGCCACCGGCCGGCATCTCCTACCGGCTCGTGATCGACGACCCCCTGGTCGCCGCCGTCGCGCCGGGCGACCCCCTCCTGACGGCGCACGCCGGCCGTACGAGCGTGCCGCTGACCGCGCTCCGCGAGCGCCCGCTGATCAGCCTGCCGCGCGGCACCGGTCTGCGCGGGGTGCTCGAACGCGCCTGTGCACAGGCCGGATTCCGGCCCCGCGTCGCCTTCGAGGCGTCCGTCCTGCCGGTGCTGGCGCGGCTGGCGGCCCGTGGCCTCGGCGTGGCCGTCCTCCCGGCGCTGCCGGCACACGAGGCGTCCGCCGCCGGGCTGCGGACGCTGGAGATCACCGGGCCGCGGCTGCGCGGCCGGATCGCCCTGGCCTGGCGGACGGAGGGCCCCGCCGGCCCTGCGGCCAGAGCCCTGCTGGGACGGCTGCGGACCGCCCTTCCCGAACCGGAAAGCCGCGAGGAGCCGCCGGCCCCGCCGCGGACCGGGGACGCCCGGCCCGCGGCGGACGGCGGTCCGGGTCACCAGGCCGCGGGCGCGTAGTCCTTCAGGAAGCAGCCGAACAGGTCCTCGCCCGCCTCACCGCGGACGATCGGGTCGTACACCCGGGCCGCGCCGTCGACCAGGTCGAGGGGGGCGTGGAAGCCCTCTTCGGCCAGGCGCATCTTGTCGGGGTGCGGGCGCTCATCGGTGATCCAGCCGGTGTCCACGGCCGTCATGAGGATGCCGTCGGTCTCCAGCATCTCCCGGGCGCTGGTGCGGGTGAGCATGTTCAGCGCCGCCTTGGCCATATTGGTGTGCGGATGGCCGGCGCCCTTGTAGCCGCGGCTGAACTGGCCTTCCATCGCCGAGACGTTCACCACGTACTTACGGCGTGCGGGGGCCGCCGCCATCGCCGGGCGCAGCTTGCTCACCAGCAGGAAGGGCGCGGTCATATTGCACAGCTGGACTTCCAGCAGCTCGACGGGGTCGACCTCGTCCACCTTCTGGATCCAGGTGTTGGTCGGGTGCAGATCCGGTACGAGGCCGCCGGCGTCGATCGCGGTGCCCGCCTCGATGCGGGCGGGGGTGGCGGAGCCCGTGGTCAGGGCGAGGGAGGTGATGTCCTCGGCACTCAGCGCGCCGGCGGTGGCGGAGGCGGCGGTGAGGGCGGCGGGCGCGCCGCTGCCGAAGTGGCCGAGGACGACGGAGGCGGGCAGCTCCCCGGCGGGCAGCGGGGCGGACTCGGCGGTGATCAGCTGTCCGTACGCCTCGGGAGAGCGGCGGACGGTCTGGGCGGCGTTGTTGATCAGAATGTCGAGGGGGCCCTCGGCGCTCACCGTGTCGGCGAGCGCGATGACCTGGGCCGGGTCGCGGAGATCGATGCCGACGATCTTCAGCCGGTGCAGCCACTCCGCACTGTCCGGCATCGCCTTGAAGCGGCGGATGGCGTCGTTCGGGAAGCGGGTGGTGACGGTGGTGTGGGCGCCGTCGCGCAGCAGGCGGAGGGCGATGTACATGCCGATCTTGGCCCGGCCGCCGGTGAGCAGTGCGCGCCGGCCGGTGAGGTCCGTGCGGGCGTCGCGGCGGGACCGGTTCTCCTTGGCGCACGGCGGACAGAGCTGGTGGTAGAACGCGTCGACCTCGACGTAGCGCGACTTACAGGTGTAGCAGGACCTGGGGCGCTGCAGGATGCCGGCGATCTGGGTGGTCACGGAGCTGGTGAGGGCCAGGCCCTGGGTCTCGTCGTCGATCCGGTCGGGCGCGCCGGTGGCCGTGGACGCGGTCACCGCACGGTCGTTGGCGGTCTTTGCCGCCCGGCGTTCCTGCCGGCGACGCTGCTTGACCTTGCGATAGATCCCGGCGGTGGCGCGCCGTATCGCGATCGCGTCCGGGTGGTCGACGGGCAGCGCGTCGAGCTCTTCCAGCACGCTCAGGCAGACCGCCATCCGCTCCGAGTCGATACCCGTGCCATCGGCCCGGCCTGTTTCGGTCACCGTCATCGCCGCTGCCGCTTCCCTGGGATCGTGTGTTCTATTCACGCTTCGGCGGAACTTTACGTAGCGGGGGGCCGCGGCGCCAAACCCGGCAGGGGCGCTCGCGCTGGTGAGCGCCCCTGCCGCGGGGCAGCGGCAGGGGGCGCGGCGGCCGGTGAGCACCGCCCCGCCGCTCCGGGCCGGTCCACCAACACGGCCAAGGGACCCGGCGCTCCCCGCACCGGGCCCCTCACCCTTGCCGACTCCCCGCATCGACCGACGCCATCCCTACCGACGTCCGTCTCTGCCCACGTCCGTCTCTACCGGCGTCCGTCAGCTCGCCGGGTCGTGGTTCAGCTCGATGTCGAACGCGCCGTTCCCGTCCGCCCCCAGGTGCAGCGGGGTGGCGACCGGCGGATAGCCGGCGGCGATCAGGGTGTACTCGCCGCTGTCGAGGTCGGTGAAGACGTACTCACCGTCCTGACCGCTGGTGGCGCTGGCCACCACGTTGCCCGCCGGGTCCAGCAGGGTCACCCGGGCGTCGTCCACCGGGCCGCCGCGCACCGTACGGACGGTGCCACGGACCTGGGCGCCGAGCGTCAGCCGCACCTCGTACCAGTTGCGGTTGCCCGAGGTGACCTCCACCTGGAGGGCGGACGGGCGGTGCTGCTCGGCGCTGACGGCCAGGGTGTAGCTGCCCGGGGTCAGCTCACCGAACGCGAAGCCGCCGTCCTGGCCGGCCACGCCCGAGGCCACGACCTCGCCGCGTACGTCGGTGGCCACGACGAGTGCGCCGGGCACCGGTTCGTCGCCCTTCTCCTCGCGGACCTCGCCAAAGAGACCGGCCGCGCCGCTGAGGGTCAGGTCGAACGAGACGGGCTCGCCGCCCACCACCACGGTCACGGCCTGCGGCCGGCGGGCCCCGGCGGAGCCGATCAGTACGTAGGTGCCGGCGCCCGTCGTGGGCAGGGCGTAGCCGCCGTCGGCCGCGGTCGACGTCCGGCCGAGCTGGCGGCCGCCGACGCTGATCAGGGTGACCGCGGCCTGCGCCACCGGCCTGCCGTCCCCGTCCCGGACGGTTCCCCGGATCACCGGGCCGCTCGCGCCGGTTGCGCGGTCCGCGGAGCCCGAGGGGGCCGCGGCGAGGACCGGTACGGCGTCGGCGGCCGGGGCATCGGCCGGCGCCTGCGGATCGGCACCGCCGGTGTGGCCGGCCGCGTCCTCGGCGCCGTTCGCCGCACCGTCGACGGCGTCCCCCGCGCCCTTGGCGGTCTCCGCCTCGGCCTCGGCCAGCGCACGTGCCTGCAGACCGGAGATCTGCCGCAGCGGCATCTCCTTGATGAACCACATCAGCACGAAGGCCAGGGCGACGACGATCGCGCCCATCAGGAACACGGTGTGCATCGAGTCGGCGAAGCCGCGCTTGAACGGCTCGGCCAGCCGCGGATCGAGGTGCTGGATGAACGACGAATCGCTGAGCACGCCCGAGGAGTTGCCGTTGCCCGGGTGCTTGAGCATGTCCAGCACGGGCTTGTTGGCCGGGTCGCGCAGTACCGCGGGGTCGTGCAGTGCGGCCTGGAAACGCTCGGTGGACGCGGCGTCCTTGAACGCCGAGGAGATCTTGTCGCCGACCGTGCTGAACAGCACGGACAGGAAGATCGCGGTACCTGCCGTGGCGCCCATCTGCCGGAAGAAGGTGGACGAGGCGGTCGCCACGCCCATGTCCCGCGGCGGTACCGCGTTCTGCACGGCCAGCACCAGGGTCTGCATACAGCCGCCCAGGCCCAGGCCGAAGACCAGCATGTAGACCATGGTCTCCCACAGCGGGGTGTCCCACTGGACCCGGAAGTGGAAGAGCAGCATCGCCGCGATCATCAGCGCGGTGCCGATGATCGGGAAGATCTTGTAGCGGCCGGTCTTGGCGGTGATCTGGCCCGACGCGATGGAGGCGATGAACATGCCCGCCATCAGCGGCAGCATTTCCAGACCGGACTTGGTGGGGCTGGCGCCCTTCACGATCTGGAGGTACTGCGGGATCATCAGCATGCCGCCGAACATGCCCATACCGATCAGCACGGACAGCAGACTGGTCTTGCTGAAGGTGCCGTTGCGGAACAGCCGCATCGGGATCAGTGCGTCATCGCCGATCCGGCGCTCGACGAAGATCCAGGCGATGATGCCGACGATCCCGATGGCGTAACAGGCGAGCGACCGGGACGAGTCCCAGCCCCACTCCCGGCCCTGCTCCGCGACGAGCAGCAGCGGCACGACACCGACGGAGATGGTGAGCGCTCCCCACCAGTCGATGCGGTGATCGCGCCGGGTGTGCGGGATGTTGAGCACCTTCGCGACCACGAACAGCGCGATGATGCCGATGGGTACGTTGACCAGGAAGACCCAGCGCCAGCCGGTGATGCCCAGCAGCTGGTCCTGTCCGGCGAGCGCCCCGCCGATCAGCGGGCCGGCCACGCTGGAGGTGGCGAAGGTGCCCAGCATGTAGCCCTGGTACCGGGCGCGTTCGCGGGGCGGGACGATGTCACCGATGATCGCCAGCGCCAGCGACATCAGACCGCCGGCGCCCAGGCCCTGCACCGCCCGGAAGGCGGCGAGTTCGGTCATCGAGCTGGAGAACGTGCACAGCACCGAACCCGTGACGAAGATGCTGATCGCGGCCAGGTAGTACGGCTTGCGGCCGTACAGGTCGGACAGCTTGCCGTACAGCGGGGTGGCGATCGTCGAGGTGATCAGGTAGGCGGTGGTCGCCCAGGCCTGCTCGCTGAGGCCGTGCAGATCGTCGGCGATGGTCCGGATCGAGGTGCTGACGATGGTCTGGTCGAGCGCGGCCAGGAACATCCCCAGCATCAGGCCGCTGAGGATGGTGAGGATCTGACGGTGACTCAGGATTCCGGGTTCGGGTATCGCCTCGGCTCCCGCGGCGGGTGGGGAGGTGGCTGTGCTCATGTACGTATGTCTCCCTGCTCCACGGCGCCGCCCTGGTCTCCCCCGGGGCCCAGCCGTGTGTGTTGTCGTTCTGCCATGTCTTCGTTGAGACGGCCCAGCAGCCGGATCAGGTCGGCCCGGTCCTCGGGCGGCCACGGTTCGAGCAGCGCGGCCAGTTCGGCATCGCGCTGACGGCGGTAGTGCGCGAAGGCCGCGCGCCCCGCGTCGGTCGCCGCCAGCAAGGACCCTCGGCGGTCCTCCGGGTCGGGACGACGGGTCACCAGTCCCCGCTCGACCAGCGAGCGCACCTGGCGGCTGACGGTCGACAGATCGAGGAACGCGTCGGCGGCCAGATCGGTCGCCCGCTGGTCCCCGCCGACCACCAGCCTGGCCAGCAGCACCCGGTCGGCGGCGCCACCGTCGGTCTTGGCGCGCTGTTTCCACGCGGCGATCAGGCGCGAGAAGCGGACGATCTCCGTTCCCAGCCCGGCGGCCGCCTCGTCCAGCCCCGACGAGGCGGTGACCTGCACAGCAGCCCGGTCGCAGGCGTGGACCGTGCCCTTACTCATCGTCGTGATCCTTCGCGGTGAAGTGGTCGATCCGCTGAATACATTGCTTGTATCCAGCAAGCATAGCGGCTGGAAGTGAGTGCCGCGCACCACCCGGTACCGGGCCCCGCGCGCTACTTCCAGGTGCGCGGCCGGGGCGTCGAGACCACGACCGAAGGCGCGGTCGAGCACATCGAACAGCTCGCCCAGAAGTACCTCAACGCGCCCTACCCCTGGTACGGCGGCCGCGACGAGGAGCGGGTCCTCTTCGTCATCGCGCCGGAGAGCATCAGCGGAACGGGCTGAGCGCCTTCGGGCACGGCCCGGAGCACCGCCGCAGCGGCGCTCCGGGCTCCACCGGTCCCGGCGGGGAGGGGAGCCCGCTCAGTCCGAAGCGCCGGCCTCACCTCCGCTCAGTCCGAAGCCCCAAACTCGCCTCGGCTCAGCAGCCGCACCGCCTCGTCGGGGTCCTGGAGCAGCCACGCCCGCCGGGCCAGGGCCGGATGGTCCTTGCGGAAGTCCGCCACCACCGCGGCCGCGTCCCGCAGGGCACAGGTGTCGCGGCCGGACAGCTCCCGGGTGATCACGACCGTGTTCTCGAACGGTAGGTGCCGCTCCAGCAACAGGTTCTGCGCCGCGTCCATGCCCCGCTCGGCGAGGACACCCGCGCATTCCGCGGTGAGCGAGGCGAACCAGGCGACCCGTTGCTGGTAGGCGGCGGTTTCGCCACTGCCGTCGTCCATGGCGAAGGTCGGCTCCAGAGCCTTCACCAGGCGGTAGGCGTACCCGTACTCGACGCGCCGGTGCGGGGTCGTGAACGCGGCGTGGTCCGGGTACTCCTTGCGCAGCTCGAACCAGTCGGCTTCGATCCCGTGAAGAGTTTCCGGCAGCACCGGATGGCAGTCGTAGGTGCCGTCGTCCACTCCCCGGAACACCTCACGGAGCAGGGCGAACGGCAGCTCGGTGCACTCGGCGAGCAGAACGGCGTCGTAGAGGTCCTTGCCCTCGGGGTGCCTGTCGCTCACCAGCCAGAGCACCTTCCAGGCGAGGGAGAGCGCCTGGGTCGCCGCACCGACCACCACCGGGGCCGTGCCCTGCGGTCCGCGGATCCCGGCGGGCTCCGGGGGAACGGGCAGACGTTCGTTGAAGACGAAGTCGAGCTGCACGCTGCCCGACGGCACACCGTCGGCTTCGGCGGTCCACGGGATGACGAGCCGCCGGCCCGGCACCCGGTCGTACGACCAGATCTCGTCGCCGACCGCGGCGTGCGCGTGCAGGCGTACCGGACCGCCGCGGTGGGACAGTGCCTCGGCCGCGGCGGCGATGCCGTCCAGCATCCGGTCCGTACGATCGTCCGTGAGCTGCCAGGTCTCCGGCACCACGACGAAGTCAAGATCCCCTGGCTCACGCGCCGCGTCCCCGAACCACGACGTGAGCAGCATGCTGCCGCGGAGGACCAGATGACCGGCCCACGGAGAGTCGGCGAGGGCGGTCAGGACGTGGTGCAACGCATGGCGCCGTGCCTCGTACCAGCGCCCGCCGACCACCGCGTCCGTGAAGCTCGGCTCGCCCAGGCGCATCCCGAAGGCATGGTGGGTCGCGGCGGGGTCGAACACCGGGTGCTGCACCACACCGTCGTCCGGTACGGGAAGCAGCGTGGCCGGCAGGTCCATATCCGCCTGCGTCGCCTCGTCGGGCCGGGTCCGGGGCACGACGGCCGTGTCCTCCCACGGTCCGTACCGGAACGCCTGCCAGTGCGCCGCCGCGCCCGTCTCGTCGGTCCCCGTCATGGAGCCGCCCTCTCCCCCGTCATCACGCACTCCTCGTCCATCCAGCCCGCGTCGAGCGCGAGATTCCCGTCATGCACCACGAACTCCCGCTCCACGGCAGCGATGTGATGGCCCCCGGCCCGTAGCTGCCGCGAGAGCGCGTCCAGGCGCTGCCCGGCGTTCGCACGGCCCACCCCGCGGCACCGCTGTGTCACGAACCGCTCCACCCGGCCGTCGGGCCGCGCCCGCCGTGCGTTGCGCGAGAGGTGCGCGCCGTGCCCGACGACGAGGGCGAGCAGGGAGCCGACGGGAGCGGAGCGGGCCAGTACCAGCTTGAGGTGATGCTCGAAGTAGTAGCCGGGGCCGAGCGCCGCGGCCTCCTCGTCGGTGCCGGGTACGCCCGCGCTCCACGGCGTGGCCTCGATCTTCGTCCGCAGCACGTCGAACCCCGCGGCCCGCAGACCGTCCCCCTTCGCCGCGGCATCGGCCCTGACCTCCTCATACGTCCCGGCCCCGCGCAGCGTCAGCATCGGCTGTGACGGCACCTCCCCGTGGTCCAGCAGGATGTGGACGCTCTTCATGCGATGCGCCGCCGCATAGGCGGCCAGGCGTGCGGCCACCTCATGGTCCCCCTCGTCCCGGACGGTGAGATGCACCTCGAACTCCCCCGCAAAAACAGGCCTCCCGGCCGCTTCCGTCCGGCCTCCGGGCAGCACTGCCCCGCTACTCGTCCTCATCCCGAGATGATCACACAGCATCCGGCGACCGCACTCCGGCCGGCTGAGCGGGGCCGACGGCGGGTACGGCATGGCACTCTGGCCGGCGGACCGGCACCGCAGGGCAGACGGAAGGAACTAACGATGAGTGCGGACAGCGACACCCCGCGGCGGGCGACGCTCGCGACCTGGCCGACCCCGCTGGAGCCGGCGCCGCGGCTGGCCCGCGCGCTCGGCCTCGGGGCGGACGACCTCTGGATCAAGCGTGACGACCTCACCGGGCTCGGTGGCGGCGGTAACAAGGTCCGCAAACTGGAGTGGATCTGCGGTGCGGCGCTCGCCGAGGGCGCCACGACCCTGGTCACGACCGGCGCCGCCCAGAGCAACCACGCCCGGCTGACCGCGGCCGCCGGCGCGCGGCTCGGGCTCGATGTGGTGCTGGTGCTGGCCGGTGCGGCCGGCTCCTCGGCCTCCGGGAACCTGGTCCTCGACGGCCTCTTCGGGGCCACCGTCGTCTGGGCCGGGGAAGTAGGGGGCGCACAGCTCGCGGCCGCGACGGAGGAGGTGGCGGCGCGGCTCCGGGAGCGGGGAGCCGTCCCGGCGCTGATTCCGCTGGGCGGTTCCAGCCCGCTGGGCGCGTACGGCTATGCCGAGTGCGGGCGCGAACTCCTCGGGCAGGCCCCCGACCTGGACACCGTCGTCGTCGCCCTGGGCTCCGGAGGCACGATGGCCGGCCTGGTGGACACCCTCGGCCCCGGCAAGGTGCTGGGCGTCGACTGCGGCGCCGTGCGCGACCCTGCGGGCACCGTCACCGGCCTGGTCAGCGCGCTGTCCGGCACCGTCCACGCGCCGGAGACCCTGCGTCTGCGGCAGGACCAAGTCGGCTCCGGTTACGGCACGTTGACCGAGGAGTCAATGGATGCCCTGACGCTGGCGGGCCGTACGGAGGGCATCGCGCTCGACCCCGTCTACACCGGGCGTGCGCTGGCCGGACTGCGGGCGGCGGTGCGGGACGGAAGCGTGGCACCCGGGCGGCGCACCGTCCTGCTGCACTCCGGCGGCCTGCCCGGTCTGTTCGGCCACGGCGACGCCGTCGCCCGGTGCCAGCAAGCGCTCACGGTCCTTCCCGTCCACGGGTAAGCGTGGCGGGTCGCCAGGGCCTGTCTTCAAAGTCCCGCCGTTCGCCCGCAAGGCAGACGGGACTTTGAAGACAGGCCCGAGACGAGTCAGATCTCGGTGAAGGCGCCGGGCACGCCGAGCGTTCCCGCGGCGGGCGCTGCTGCGGATCGCCGGGGCGGTCGAGGAGCATGCCCGATGCCCTGGTGGCCGCCGAGGTCTCGGACACCGGCAAGCCGCCTGGGCGGTTCCGGACCGAGGAACTGCCCGCGGTCATCGACACCTTCCGCTACTTCGCCGTACCGGCGTCGCGGGCGGCGGCCGGTGGCGCCTCGTGGGCGCCTGTCAGGTCCTGGGCCAGGGCGACGCGGGAGAGCAGCACCGCGCCCCACAGGACCAGCCCCACGCCCAGCGCCTCGGGCAGCAGCCACCAGCCGGCCCGTACCCGTTCGTCGAACAGGGTGACGCCCAGCGACAGGCTCACCAGCGCGTCGCCGAGCGTGAGGACCGGCTGCGAGGCGGTCAGCGGGCCGGACTGCATGGCGTTCTCCAGGAGGAAGATGGCCAGTACGCCGGTGGCGGCGAAGCCGTAGGTCTGCCAGGTGGTGAAGAACGCGGCGGGTCCGCCGGTCTGCCAGGCGTGGGTGGCGTCCTTCAGCATGGCCGCGGTGAGGGCGTACCCGACCGCTGTCGCCCCGGCGAAGCAGGCGGCCCGTACGCCGCCCGCCCCGCGGCGGAGCGCGGCACCGACCGCCGTGGCGATCACCGCGGCGCAGACCACCAGGGCGGGCACCCAGCGGTCGAACGGGGCGTGGGTGGTGCCGAGGGTGGGCGCCGCGGCGGCGAGGGCGGATCCGAGCCCGACGACGAGCAGCCCCACACCGATCCAGCCGGTGCGGGGGATCCGTCCGCCCAGCAGGACCCGTCCGATGAGCAGCGCGAGGGGCAGTTCGAGGACGAAGAGGGGCTGCACCACCGACAGTGCGCCCTGCGACAGTGCCAGCGCCTGGAAGCAGGCCGCGGCGACGACCGCGAGCATCCCGCCGAGCCAGACGGCACGGTGCAGCAGGTCGACGAGCAGGCCGAGGCGCAGTCCGCTGGACAGCGGGACCGTTCGGGCGGCGCGCCGCTGCAGGACCGTGGCCAGCGCATTGCTGGCCGCCGCGAGCACGGCGAACACCACGGCCGGCCACGTGGTCACGGCCCACCTCCTCGTCGGCCGCCCGGACACCCGGCGGGGCCCGCGCCGGTGTCGGGCGGCGGCGGGGCGGCGCTGCACTGGGCCCCGACGCTATCCGGCGGCCGGCCGGGACCGCCCGGCGACACGGGCGCCGGGAGGCCGCATTCGCTGGGCCGGACGGATGGTTCCCGGCGGCCGGACGGCCACACCCCCGGGGGCCGGGCGGCCGCATCCCCGGGGGCCGGGCGGCCGCATCCCTGCCGGTGCCGCCACGGCCCTGGCGGCCGGCGCCCCCGAGCTCGCCGTGTCCGCTGCGCTCCGCGCTCCGCGACGGGCACGCGGATGTGCGCAAGGCCGGGGTTCTCGCGCTGCGTGCGCACTCCGGCCGCAACGACGCCCACCGGGCCTGGGCCACGGTCGCGGACGACCCGGACGCCGATGTCCGCGCAGCGCCCGGCTCGCCTCGAAGGAGTGACACGCGTTCGGGCCGCCCCACAAGGCCGGTGGCCGGAGGCTGCGGGCGTAGCGGGGCCGGCCGGGCGAGCCACGACCCTCGCCCGACCACCGGAGCACGCTGTATAAATCTCCCCGAACCAGGCATATTCCTGCTACCCGACATGGACGGCTGGTCAGGACTCCCTATGTCCCCTTTCTCTCCGCGATGGCCCCGATACGTCCAGTTCGCTCCGAGCGTCCTGGTCGCCGGAGGGCTTACCTGGGACGCGTTCTCACCGGCGGACTACTGGGGCGACCCGATGCTGACGGCCGCCAGCGTCACGGCCGGCGCGCTGCTCTCCCTGCGGCACACCCTGGCGATCGGTGCCGCCATCGTCGTGGGCGTCTTCGCGCTGACGGTGAAGGACGGCACCGCCGACAACCTCGAAGGCCATCTGGAGCTCGTCAACACCCTCTTCGCCGCACTCATGGGCGTCGGGGTCAATCGGGTGATCGCCCGTCACGGACGCCATCTGGATATCGTCCGTTCGGTGGCGGAGGCGGCCCAGCGTGCCGTACTGCCCGCCCCGCCGGAACGCATCGGCCGGCTGGCCATCGCCGCCCGTTACCAGGCCGCGCAGAGCGAGGCCCGGATCGGCGGCGACGCCTACGCCGTCCAGCGCACCCCGTTCGGCGTACGGCTGATGATCGCCGATGTGCGGGGCAAGGGACTCGGGGCGGTGAGCGCAGTATCGGTGCTGCTGGGTGCGTTCCGTGAGGCCGCCGAGCAGGAGCTGGACCTGAGGGCGCTGGCCGACCGGATGGAGCACGCACTGCTGCGGGAGAGCGAGCACACCTCGGAGGAGAACCGGCTCGAAGGCTTCATCACGGCCCTGATCTGCGAAGTCCTCCCGGGGGCGGCAGGGCTGCGCCTGCTGAACTGCGGCCACCCTGCGCCCTACCTCTGCCACGACGACGAGGTGCGCGCACTGGAGGTCGACGATCCCGGCCTTCCCCTGGGGATGGGCGCCCTGGGCGCGGCACGGACCGACCCCACCGACTGGCCGTTCCCGGCGGGCAGCACACTGCTGCTGATCACCGACGGCGTGACGGAGGCCAGAGACCACGCCGGAACGTTCTACGACCCCGCGACGCAGCTGGCGGACCACGGCCCGTTCCGGGGACCCCGGGAATTGATCGACCGCTTGGCGGCGGATGTCGAGCACTGGACCGGCGGGCCGCGCGACGACGATATGGCGGTCCTCGCGATCACCCGCCAGGTACCGGGCCGCGGGAGGCCCGCACCGGGGGAAGCAGCACCGAACACTGAGACGCGTTCGCAGACGCGACCGGCGTAAGGAAACCCCGCATCGCCGCCGCCCGGCCCGTCAGCCCAGGCAGCTCGTCCTTGGGCCGGCGGACCACCACAAAGCCCGCCGTCCAGCGGGAGTTCGGCGACCGCCCGGCCTCCGCGTCCGCCCCCGCCCGCAGGCCCCCCTTGATTCATCCCGTGGCTCTTCCCGTGACCCTTTCCGTGACTCTTTGCGAATTTTCTCGTGTGCTGCCGAGAATCCGGTGAGTGGGATGAGAAGATCAGTCAGAGCATCAGCATCCGCACCGAGCGCTCCGTCGCTCCCGCGCAGATCGGAGTTGATGTGTCCGACAACAGATCAACCCTGCTGAGTCAGCGCTCCGCCGTCATCTTCCTGCTCGGCGCCCTCACCGCTATCGGCGCCGGTGTGCTCACCTTCTTCAACGGCGGCACCCCGGCTTCCGCCACTCTCGTCGGCGGCGCCGCCTTCGGGGCCGCCGTCACCTTTTTCCATACGGTCATCGACTGAATTCCCGTCGCGGCATCGGCACTCCCCGGCCCGGCGGCGCCCTGGGTGCCCGCGCGTACGACCCACCGGAAGCGCGGGCCCACCGGGCCAGGCGCCGCAAGGCAGGCGGGACTTTGAAGACAGGCCCTAGCGGAATCCGTGCCGCCGCATGCGGTGCGCTCCCGCACCTCAAGTGCCAAACTTGAGTCACCGCGCCCGGCCGCCGGCCGGGGCCCTTGTCGCCGAGGGGACCACCATGACCTGGGCATCTTGGACCACTGTCGGGATTCACGCCCTACCCGGCGCGGTTCGCACCGCGGAGATCGGCGTGATCAACGGCGACCTGACCATCCATACGACCTGGTCGGACGATCTGGCTCATGTAGCTGTGCAATACACCGGAGCCACGGACTGGTACACCATGGCCGGCAGCCCCGTCCCGTGCCATTCCGAAGAAGCCAGCCGCGCCTTCCACCAGGCCGTCGTCGAAGCCGCCCGCGGCGGAGAGCGAGCCGAGGCCTCCCTGGAGGAACTTTTCCACCGGTAGCCCGCCACGGCCCGGACGGCCAGCACGGCCCGAACGATCAACGCGGCCCCACGGGTCGGCGCGGCCGCTCCGGCCGGCGCGACCCCACCGGTGAGCGCGGGAGCACTCTGATCACCGGCATCCGCAGGGTGTCCGGCGGCCGACGCCATACGCCCCCCGGCACCACCTCGACGGCCGCCGTGTCTCCCACATAACCGACCGACGGCCTTCTGCTCGCCGCCCCGGGTCTCCCGGCGCCTCCCCGCGCCGCCACCTCCTCAGCACCCCACCCCTGCCCCGGCCCCGGCCCGGCCCCGACCCCGGCCCCACGCTGCCGCGCATCGACGCGCCTTCCCGCGAAGGCCACCCCGGACAGGCCGGACAGGCCGGACAGGCCGGACAGGCCGGACAGGGCAAGCGACGCCGAATCGCCGACAATTCACAGTTCGGCGCGGCTCCCGAGCAACCAAGTGGCGCCACTCCATGTCTCTCCCCATGGAGCACTGTTGGTCATCTTCTGGCCATCTAAAGTTCGCCCTTTGTTAAATCTCGCACATAAATCTCGCATTCTGATCATTTTGCTTTACATGCTCATGCCAGACATACCAGGGTTTGCGCGGGGCCCCACGGCCCCCGTGGTGCACAACAGCACCGCGCGTACGGGCGGTTGGCCAGCCGACCGCCCCCGCAGCGCTAAGGACCCACAGCAGTGCGTAGACCCCACATACGCGGGCACCGTCTGGCCATCGCCGTCGCCGTGACAACGGCCGCCACCCTCACCGCGGGGGCGGCGGGCAGCGCCTTCGCCGGCCCCGCGGCCTCGCCGGCCGCTTCCCCCTCCGCTTCAACTCCCGCTCCCCAGAAGGCCGTGGAAGCGGCCCGCGCCGCCGCGTACGCCCACGCCTCGGCCACCGGAGTCGGCAAGAAGGACACTCTCAAGGTCACGGACACGCTCATCGATCCGGACGGGCGAGCGCATGTCCGCTTCGTCCGCACGCACCGCGGGCTGCCGGTGCTCGGTGGTGACCTCGTCATCCACCTGACCGCCAAGTCGGCGTACGAGAGCGTGACCCGGGCCTACCGTCACCAGGTCGATGTGCCCGACGCGCACCCGAAGCTGTCGGCCGGTCAGGCCAGGACGAAGGCCGCCGCCGTGGCGAAGGGCCGCGCCGGTGAGCCCGAACTGGTCGTGGACGCCCGCGCGAACCGGACCACGCTGGCCTACCGGGTGCAGGTGGCCGACAGCCGCACCTCCGAGGCCGGCGGCGCCCGTACGCTCGTCCTCGACGCGGCCTCCGGTGCGGTGCTCAGCAACACCGCGGCCGACGACTCCTTCCTCTCCCCCGCCGTCCAGGCCAAGTTGCGTGCGCGGGGCGAACGGCTCAGCCCCGCCACCGGCCTGGGTTCCACCGCCCCGGGCGCCCCGGCCGCCACGGAAAAGGCGGCCGGGAGCGCCGGCTTCCCCTCCGCGGCCACCGGCTCCGGCGCCTCCCTCTTCGTCGGCAAGGTGCCGCTGTCCACCACCCGGACCGCGCAGAAGTCCTTCACCCTCAAGGACCCCACCCGCGGGAACACCGAGACCCGGGACGCCGGCAACAAGGAGGCGAAGAAGGTCACCGACGGCAAGGCGTTCACCAGCACCACCAACCGCTGGGGCAACGGCACCACGAACGACCGGACCACCGCCGCCGTCGACGCCCAGTACGGCGTCACCAGCACCCTGGACTTCTACAAGAAGACCTTCGGCCGTAACGGCATCAAGAACGACGGCCGCGGGGCACACGCCCTGGTGCACTTCGGCCAGAAGGTGGGCAACGCCTACTGGAACCCGGACTGCGGCTGCATGCTCTACGGCGACGGCGACGGCAAGACGTTCACCAAGCCCTTGGTCGTACTGGACGTCACCGGCCATGAGCTCACCCACGGTGTCGTCGAGGCAACGGCCAACCTGCAGCCCACCCGCACCGACGAGGAGGGGAACGCGTTCGGCGAGCCCGGTGCCCTCAACGAGTCGCTGGCGGACATCTTCGGCAGCGCGGTCGAGTTCTCGGCCAACAACCCGAAGAACCCGCCGAACTACCTGCTGGGCGAGAAGCTGGGCCTCGACCAGAAGTTCCTGCGCCGCCTGGACAAGCCGTCCCTCGACAAGCTCGAGAGCACGGTCGACTACTGGTCGAAGGCGTCCTACGACACGGAGGTGCACGGCGGTTCCGGTGTCTCCTCGCACGCCTACTACCTTCTCGCCGAGGGCAGCGGCAAGAAGACGATCGGTGGCGTCGCCTACGACTCCGCCACCTACAAGGGCTCGAAGGTGACCGGCATCGGCCGGAACAAGGCGACGGCGATCTTCTACCGGGCGCTCACCCGGTACATGGTCTCCACGACCGACTTCCATGACGCCCGGACCGCGACGCTGCACGCGGCCAAGGACCTGTACGGCGCCGGGAGCACCGAGTACAAGACGGTGGACAAGGCCTGGGCCGCCGTCAACGTCACGGCGGCCAACGCGCCCACCGCCCAGCACTGACCGTCCGGGTCAGGTGCACTGTGGTGCCCCCGCCGCACGCGGGGGCACCATGTGCGTGCCGCCCACAGCCCGGCCCGCGGGTCCTTGCCGCGGTTCTCGACGCCTCGGCGGGCGGGCGCCTACGTTGGGGACCATGATCAGCGATCGCACGGGCGGCCCCCGGCGGCTCGGCTATCCGGTAGCGGCGGGCGTGTTCGCGATCGGCATGGCCGGGACGACGCTCCCCACCCCGCTGTACGGGCTCTACCGCGAGCAGCTGGGATTCTCCGAACTGATGGTGACCGTGGTCTTCGCGGTGTACGCCCTCGGTGTGATCACGGTGCTCCTCCTCGCGGGCCACCTCTCCGACGAGGTGGGTCGGCGCCCGGTGTTGTTCTGTGCCCTGGGGCTGTCGGCGGCGAGCGCCCTGTGCTTCATCTTCGAGGGCGGGCTGCCGATGCTGCTGCTGGGGCGGGTGCTGTCCGGGTTTGCCGCGGGGCTGTTCAGCGGCGCCGCCACGGCGTGTGTGCTGGAGCTCGCGAGGCCGGGCCAGGAGGCGCGGGCGGGATTCGCCGCCACCGCAGCGAACATGGGCGGTCTCGGCTGCGGCCCGTTGCTGTCGGGCCTGCTGGCCCAGTACGCACCGTGGCCGTTGACCCTGCCCTTTCTGGCGCACCTGGCGCTGGTGGCCGTGGCCGCCGCGGCGACCTGGCTCCTGCCGGAGACCGTCGGGCCTCCGCACCGCCCGCGGAGACTGCGTCCCCAGGGCCTTCGGCTGCCGCCCGAAGTGCGGGGCGTCTTCACCCCGTCGGCCGTCGCCGCCTTCGCCGGTTTCTCCCTCCTGGGCCTGTTCACCGCGGTCGCACCGAGCTTCGTCGGCCAGACCCTGGGCGTCCACAATCTGGCCGTTGCCGGGCTCATCGTCTTCACGGTGTTCCTGGGATCGACGGCCGGCCAGTCCCTCACGGAACGGATCGGTGTGCGCAGGGCCCTGCCGGGCGGCTGCCTGGTGCTGGTGGCGGGGCTCGTGCTCGTCGCCACCTCGCTGGCCGTGACCTCACTGCCGCTGCTGGTCATCGGTGCGGTGTGCGGCGGTATGGGCCAGGGCCTGGCGTTCCGCGCCGGCCTGACCGCCGTGGGCCGCGCGGCACCGCCCGAGCACCGGGGCGGCACCATCTCGGCCTTCTTCCTCGTTGCCTACCTCGGCATCTCCCTGCCGGTCGTCGGCGTCGGAGCGCTCACGCTGGCGCTCGGCCTGCGCGGCGCGGGCCTGGCCTTCTCCGCCTGCGACATCGCGCTCGCCGTCACCGTCGGCCTCTACGTACTGCGCAGGCCGCTGACGGCCGCCGACCGGCCTGTCCCCCCTCTGCCCCGGGGGCGTTGAGGAAATCGTGGGGGATCCGTGGGAGACGTGCGCCTCAGGCAGTACCGGCAGACCGTGCCGCGCCTACGCCCGGCCGGAGCCGCACCCGGAGCCGCGCCGGCCCCCGGGTGAACACTCCCTCGTCGGCGGGCGCGGTGTCCTCCGCGAAACTCATGGCGGGGAATGCGTCGAGCAACTGGTTGACGCCGACCTCGATCTCGGTCTTGGCCAGGAGGGCGCCTACGCAGAAGTGCCGGCCCAGGGAGAAGGCCACATGGTCGGCGGCGGCGCTGAAGGCCGTGGCGGTGGTCAGATCGGTGCGGAAGAGGTCGAAGGCGGCGGGCCGTGCGTAGCGGCGCTCATCGCGGTTCGCGGAACCGATGAGACAGGTGACCGTGGCGCCCGCGGGGACCGTGCCACCGCTGAGGGTGACCTCGGCAGCGGGCTGACGCATGATCATCTGGACCGGCGGGGTGTAGCGCAGGGTCTCGGCGAAGGCCGCGGGAATGAGCGACCGGTCGGCGCGTACGGCCGCGAACTGGTCGGGGTGGGCCAGCAGGTTACGGAACAGGGCGGCGAGGACCTTGTCCGTGGTTTCGCCGCCGGCAGCCAGCAGCAGGCTGACGAACGAGGTGATGTCCTGATCGTTCATCCGGGTGCCCTCGACCTCCGCGGTGCAGAGGCCGGAGAGCAGGTCGTCGCGGGGTGCGGCACGCCGTTCGGCCAGGATCGGCCGTAGGTAGGCGGCAAGCTCCTCACCGGCGCGCCGGCCGGCGGCCGCGATCCCGGGGTCCTGGGCCAGGTTGGACACGAAGCCGACGACCGATGCGTACCAGCCGTGGAAGCGGTCGTGGTCGGCCCGGTCCAGACCGAGCATGTCGACGATCACGTTGATCGGGAAGCGGGTGGCGAACCGCCCCACCAGATCGGCCTCCGCGTCGTCGCGGAATGCGTCGATCAGTTCCCTCGCGTTGCGCTCGATGACCGGCAGGAACTTCTCCCGCAGCTCCCGGCCGCGGAAGGCGGGGGCCACCAGGGCGCGGCGCACGGCGTGCTCACGACCGCTCATCTGGGGAAGGGTCCGGCCACCGTGCGCCGGTTCGAGCTGCCACTCGTAGTTGTCGGTGGTGAACACCGGCTCACGGAAGGCCCGTGCCACGTCCTCGTACCGCGAGAGCAGATAGCTGTCGGTTCCCTTGTCGTGGAACAGCGGGTGGTGCTCACGCAGGATGCGGTACGCGGGATAGGGGTCCGCCGCGAACTCCGGTGACAGGATGTCGGGCGGCTGCGGGAGAGTGCTCATCACGCGTCCTCCGCTTCCCTGGACGGATCGGCCCCCGCGCGGTGGGGCCCGGCCGACTGGTGACGCTAGGGCACTGCCTCGGGCTCGTCCAGAGCGCTTCGTTGAGCGAAGGGGCGGGGCGCCGGAATGCACGGCGGGGCCGGTCACCACTCGGATGGGCGGTCGCCTTCACTCTTCTGCCTTCCACGGCACGCTCTTCCGGCCGCAGCCGGAAACGCTGGGATCCGGCACATCCTCGATCCAGCAGCCTCCCTGCCGAGGCGGAGAAGTGAGCACCGCATGACCGCACCACCCGCCCCGGGCCCGCTGGGCCGTCTTTGCCGTGGGCATCTCCCCGTCGCTCTCCTCGCCGCTCTGCTCGTCGCGGTGTGCGCCACCTTCGGGTCGGCTCCGGCCTCGGCCGTGGGCCGTGCCGCCAGACCGGTCGCGAAGCCCGCCGAGGCGGCGACGGGGACCAAGCCCCTGGTGTTCATGGGCTTCGGCACGATGGCAGGTCTGACCCTGCTGGCCGGCGCGGGGCTGGTCGCGAGCGTCCGCAGACGGCGGGCAACAGCACCCGGGCCGACCGCTGTTGAGGGACCCGAGAGCAGCCATCTCCCGGCCCCCGCGGCCATGTCTCGCACACCGGTGAACGGCAGGAAAGGACCGGCCCTCAAACGGTTCGACGTCCCCGGCTGACACGGACTCCGGGCCGGCGAGCAGCCCGGGCATACAGCCGGTGCCGACCGAAGAGGACCCCTGGTCCTCTCGGCCGGCACCGGCTGGACAGCGCTCTGGATTACCGCTGGTAGCCGCCGCCCCAGCCGCCCTTCTCGCAGCCCTCGCTGAAGACCGGGCCGACGTGGTGGAGGACGGCCGCGGAGAGCCAGCAGGAGGCGTAGTGACCGTGGTGGTTGTGGTGGTGGCGGTCCTTGCCGTGAGCCAGGGCGGCGCTCGCACCGCCCATGACGATAGTGGTGGCCAGGGCGCTGGCTGCGATCGCGGCACGGATGCGCATATGTGCTCCTCAGGAGGATCAAAGGGGTATATCGACCTTTTCAGGAATCACCTTCACAGAACCTCCCAAAACCTTGCTCATCATTAATTGCGCAGGTCGGAGTAACCGTTTCCCGGCCCGCACAAAGGGCACGCCCGGCCAGGCCGACACCGAACGGGCCTCTCCTGCGGCGCTCGCGCACCCCCAACACCCCGGCGGAAAGGGCCCGTTCACCATCAGCGGGGTCGTTCGGCCACAGCGACGAGCGGATACCCCTGGCGTGGACCGATCCGCCGGGAATTGCCTTACAGGTGTCGCCCGTTCGAGGTGACGAAGAACGGCGGAGAAAGTCACATCAATCATTTTTTTGAATTCGGCTGACCGTCGAAATGCGTGCGGCACATCGGCAAACACCGAAGGTGTGCCAGGTATTCAGTAATCAGCCGGCCGGAAAGCGCGTCCGTCAGGGCTCAGGCTCCCTCCGGTGCCTCCCTGGCGGGCTTCCCTACGGGGCGTACGGCCGGTCGCAGGCCCAGGGTCACCAGTGCCACGGCCGCGGCGAGGAAGGCGGACAGCACCGCGAAGCCGGTCACACTGGATCCGGTGGCGTCGGTCAGCCAGCCGACCAGGTAGGGGCCGGCGAAGCCGCCGAGGTTTCCGAGGGCGTTGATCAGCCCCATCGCGACGGCCACCACCTCGAAGCGCAGCAGCTCGCCGGGGATCGCCCAGAACGGTCCGTACGGTGCGTAGAGCGCGGCGGCCGTCACACAGAGCAGCAGCATCCGGGGCAGGGCGCCGTCCACCGTCTGTCCCAGCAGCAGTGCGGCGATGCCCACGAGGAGCGGGACGGCCACCGCCTGGCGTCGTCTGCCCGTGCGGTCGGACCAGGCCGCGTTGGCGATCATCACGGCCAGTGCCACGGTGAACGGGATCGCGGTGAGCAGTCCGACCTCGGTGGACGAGCCGTCGTGCGTCAGCTCTTTGATGACCGCCGGCAGCCACAGGTTGAAGCCGTAGAAGCCGGTGATCCAGAAGAAGTAGACGCCGATGAGGACGAGCACCGGCTTCTGTTTGACCGCGTCGAGGTACGAGCCGCCGCCCGCCGGCGGTTTGGCGGCTTCGTCGGCGGCGATCGCACGCTCCACGTGGTCGGCCTCGGCGCGGGAGATCCACCGGGCCCGGGCCGGCCGGTCCGCGACCGCGAACCACCAGACCACCGCCCACACCAGGGGCGGGACGCCCTGCAGCACCAGCACCCAGCGCCAGCTGCCCTGGTCGAGCATCCACCCCGACAACGGCGCCATCAGCACCGAGGACAGCGGCAGGCAGGCCATCCACAGGGCGTTGGCCCGGGCCCGCTCCCGCAGCGGGAACCACGAGGCGAGCAGGATGAGTACGGCGGGCCAGACGCCGCCCTCGAAGAGGCCCAGCACGAAACGGGCCACGTAGAACTGCGACGTGGTCCGGACGAGGCCGGAGAGCGACGCGGCCGCCCCCCACGCCACCATGAGGAGCAGGACGGTCTTCCGGGCGCTCCAGCGCTGGGCGAGGATCGCGGCCGGGATCTGCAGGAAGACATAGCCGAGGAAGAAGACGCCGCCGACCAGACCCTTGTCGGCGTTGGACAGCCGTAGATCGCCGTGCATGTAGGGGAGGATGACGGAGACGTTGTTCCGGTCGAGGTACGCCAGCATGTACATGATGGCGGCAACCGGGATGACATAGGCCCAGCGCTTGGCGGGCGGCGCGGGTGTCGCGCGTGCCGCGGGCGGCGACTGCGGGATCGGCTGCGGGCCGGTGTCCGTCACTGGGCGACCGCCGTTCCGTAGGCGGCGCGGATCCGGTCGGTGAAGCGGCTGAAGCCGGCGGCGGCACGGAAGGCGGCGGCCATCGTGCCGTGCGAAGCGCGGCCGCTCCCGGCGATGTCGAACGCGGTGCCGTGGTCGACGGAGGTGCGCAGGACCGGCAGGCCCACGGTGACGGACACGGTGCCGTCGAAGTCGACGGTCTTGGCGGGGATATGGCCCTGGTCGTGGAAGTGGGACAGCACTCCGTCGAAGCGGCCTTCGAGGCCCTGGTGGAAGACCGAGTCAGCGGGGATCGGGCCCACGGCGCCCAGCCCCTCGGCGGCCGCCTTCGCCACCGCCGGGCGCAGGACGGTGATCTCCTCGTCGCCGAAGTGGCCGCCCTCGCCGCCGTGCGGGTTGATCGCGGCCACGGCCAGCCGCGGGTCGTCATGGCCGAAGACACGCAGTGCGGTGACGGCGTGACGGATGCTCGCGGCGACCCGCTCCTCGGTGATCTGGTCGAGCGCCTTGCGCAGCGAGACATGGCGGGTGGTGAAGAAGATCTTGAGGCCGCGGACCACGAACATGGTGTCGAAGTGTGCGGCGCCGGTGAGTTCGCCGAGCATTTCGGTGTGGCCGAGGTGCTGCGAACCGGCGGCCCAGATCGCCTCCTTGTTGATCGGTGCGGTGACGATGCCGTCGACCTCGCCGGCCAGCGCGGCGCTGGTGGCGGCCTCGATCGCGGCCACGGCGGAACGGCCCGCCACCGCGTCGACCGTGCCCCAGGGGAGATCGCCGGGGGCGATCCCGAGGTCGAGCACATCGATGGTGCCGGGCTCGAAGCGTGCCTCACCGGGGGCGCCGACCGCGTTGACCTCGACGTCCAGTCCGCAGACGGCGACGGCGCGGCGCAGGACGGCGGCGTCGCCGACGGCCAGTCCACGGCCGAGCACGCAGGTCGCCGGGTCGGCGAGGGTGCGGGCGGTGATCTCGGGGCCGATCCCGACGGGATCGCCGAGTGTGACCGCGAGGAGGGGCAGCGGGCCGTCGGGGACGGGACGGCCGGTAGCGGCGGTCCGGTCATCGGTCGCCTGCTGAGGCTGGGGCATGGGAGCGCCTTTCGGGGTGGGTGATCAGGTCGTGCTCAGGGTGGGGCCGAGGGTGTGCCGGGTGCAGGCCGCGCGCAGGTGTTCCAGGCAGTCGCGGGCAGCGTCGGGGCCGCCGATCAGGCCGCCCTTCGTGGCGAAGAGCAGACCGTCGTGCGGGCCGCCCACCAGACGCCCCGCGATGGCGAGCGGCAGCACCTCGGTCTCGATGGCGAAGCCGTCGGCGCCGAGCGCCGAGGTGACCGCGGCGGCGACATCGCCGCCCGAGGCGTACAGGCCGCCGGGGCACAGCTCGGTGACCGCGCGACGGGCGATCTCGGCGAGGGCGCGCAGGATGCGGGCGGCGGCGCGCGGGGCGGATTCGGCAGCGGCCTTGGCGGCGGATCCGGTGGCGGTGGCCGACGGGACGGGGGCCACCCGGACGCCGAGCACCGTGGCGCCCTCCGCTGCCGCCGCGCGCAACCGGGCCAGTACGGCGCCGGGGTCCGGGGCGGCGGGGTCCAGGTCGGCCCAGCGGGCGTCGAGCGCGGCTTCCGTGCGGGTGAGCTGGGTGCGGGTGCGGTCGGTGACACTGCCGACGACCGCCAGGATGCGGGCGGGCGGGCCGCCTGCGGGCCGCAGGCCCAGCTCCCCGGCGAGGGCGGCGCCGAACGGGCCGGAGTCCAGCGCCACCCAGCGGATCCGGTCCTCGACGGCGAGGCGGGCGGCGGCCCTCGCGACCGTGTGCAGATGTGCGTTCTCGGTGGCGTCGCAGACCACGGTCTCGGCCGGGCTCTCCCGCAGCGCCGCGGCGACCGCGTCGGGACCCCGCTCCACCACGTCCAGGGCGAGTTCGCCCGTGCTGCGCCTGCTCTGCGCGCCGAGCACGTCCGCGACCCGGGAGTGCCGGACGGGATCGAACGGGTCGCGGGCCACGGCCGTACGGGTCAACGGGACGCCGTCGACCAGATGCAGTCCGCCGACCGTGGTCCGGCCCGCGTCGGGGAAGGCGGGTACGGCCAGCGTCCGGATCCTGGCCGCGGGCTCACGGGCGGCGAGGACGTCCACCAGCGCGTCGAGTTCGCTGCCGGGGTTGCCCCGCAGCGTGGTGTCGACGCGCTTGACGATCAGGGGTGCCGCGTCCGCCGTCCCGGCGGCGGCCCGGACGGCCGCGGCGGCGCGGTCCGGGGGCAGGTGCCGCGATGCGGTGTTGACGACGAGGACGTCCACCCGGTCGGCGTAGCGCGCCACTTGGGCGAGGGCGCCGACGGTGACCGCCCGCAGGCCCAGGCGCGCATAGAGCGCGCCGGTGGCATTGCTGCCGGTGAGGTCGTCCGCGATGACGAGCACCTGGGCCACGAGGTCTCCTCCTGTCGGCTCCGGGGTCGTCTGCGCACCCTGAAGTGACCGGATCGCGCATTATTGATTGCGCGATTCACGCAATTCAGGGTGGCGACTGGCCGAACGGACTGTCAAGAGGTGTGCGGCCGGGCGCTCCCGGCGGGCGCCGGACCCCCGTCCACGGCGGCGCACACCGGCCATCCCTCGTCCCTGAAGGCGGCCAGCTCCCGCTCCCCGGCCCCGGAGATCAGGCCCGTACCGCCCGGCATCGCCGCCCAGTAGGGGAAGCCCGCTCCCCCGCTCCCTCCCCCGCCGAGCTTGGAGTGGTCGGCGAGCACCCAGGCGGCGCGGGCGCACTCGGCCATCGTCTCTTTCAGCGCGGCCTGTTCGGGATCGGGGCAGTTGATGCCGCGGCGGGGATCGAGACCGTCGACGCCGAGGAAGGCGATGTCCGGGGTGAGCCGGCGCAGCGCCTGATCCGTCCGGGTGCCCAGCAGCGACTCGTTGGGGCGCCGCAGCCGGCCGCCGAGCACCACCACCTCCACCTCCGCGTCCGCCAGCTCGACGAGCGTGGAAAGGCCGTTGGTGACGATCGTGAGGTCGCCGCGGTCGCGCAGCTCATGGGCCAGCCGGGCGACGGTGGTGCCCGCGTCGAGGAGGACGACATCACCGGGGCGGACCAGCGCCGCGGCGGTGCGGGCGATGGCGTCCTTCTCGCCCCGCTGTTCGCCTTCCTTGTCGTGCCAGGAGCGCTCCACCGCCCGGTGGTCGACCGCGCCGCCGTAGGTCCGGGTGATCCGGCCGAGAGCGGCGAGGGTGGCGAGGTCCCGGCGGACGGTGGACAGCGAGACGTCGAACTCGGCGGCGAGATCGTGCACGCTGATGTCGCCGGCGCCGAGGAGTTCCACCATCCGCTCGCGTCGGTGCCGGGTGGCCGAGCGTTCCCCACTGCTCACTTCGCTGCCGCCTCCGCCTGCCGTCGCCTGCCGGGCGCCCTGCGCGGGACACCCCTTGAAGTTGCGTGTTTCGCGCAATTCGAGGTTAGCAGTCGAGCAGCCGGCCGAGGAGGCCCCGGCGGGCGCCATCCGCCGGGGGCGGGGCCGTGGGCCGTGGGCCCACGGTCAGGCGAGGATCTTCGCCTTGGCCTTCTGGAACTCCTCCTCCGTGATGTCGCCGTGGTTCTTCAGATCGGCGAGCTTCGCCAGGGCGTCCGCATGCCCGCCCGCCTCGTCGCCGGTCGCGGCGGTGTCCCGGAGGTAGGCCCGCAGTTGCTTCTGCTGCCGTTCGGCCTGCGCGACCTCCCGTTCACTCATGCCGTGGCCCCGCGCGATGACATAGATGAAGACGCCCAGGAATGGCAGCACGATCACCAGGACCAGCCACCCCGTCTTGCCCCAGTTGCCGAGGTCTTGGCTGCGGAAGATGTCACCGATGATCCTGAACAGCAGGATCAGCCACAGGACCCACAGGAAGATCAGGCACATGGTCCAGAAGGCGTTGAGCAGCGGGTAATCCATCACGGCCTCCTCAGGCACTCACTCGGGCCCCCGGACTCGTCCGCCCCTTTGCTCAAGCATCCCCGCCGTCGGTCCGCTCCGCGACCAGATCGAGGCCGGTGAGCGCCTGTTCCGTCCAGATGACCTTGCCACCGCTCGTGTAGCGGGTCCCCCAGCGCTCCGCCAGCTGGGCGACCAGGAAGAGGCCGCGGCCGCCCTCGTCCATCGAGGCGGCCTGCCGCAGATGCGGAGAGGTGCTGCTGCGGTCGGAGACCTCGCAGATCAGGGAGGTGTCGCGGATCAGCCGTACACGGATGGGCCCCGCGGCGTACCGGATGGAGTTGGTGACCAGCTCGCTGAGGATCAGCTCGGCGGTGAACGCCCCCTCCGCCAGTCCCCATTCGATCAGCTTCCGTACCGCGGCGGCCCGTACCTGGGCCACGGCCGAGGGGTCGGGCGGCACGTCCCAGTCGGCGACGTGCTCGGTGTCCAGCACCCGCGTGCGGGCCACGAGCAGCGCGATGTCATCGCTGGGGCGCTCCGGCAGCAGAGCGTCGAGCACCACCTCGCAGGTTTCTTCCGGTGTCCGGCCGGCCGGGTCGGACAGCGTACGGCTCAGCAGCGCCATGCCCTCGTCGAGGTCCCGGTCCCGGTCCTCGACGAGCCCGTCGGTGAAGAGCACCAGACGGCTCTCCTCGGGCAGTTGCCGCTGCCAGGTCTCGAACGGCAGACCGCCCAGGCCCAGGGGCGGGCCGCCGGGCACATCGGCGACCTCCGCGGTGCCGTCCGGCAGCACGAACATGGGCTGGACGTGCCCGGCGCGCGCCATGGTGCAGTTCCCGGACGCCGGGTCGTAGATCGCATAGAGGCAGGTGGCTCCGGTGACCGAGCCCTCGGCCTCCTCGGCGCTCTCGTCCTGGTCGATACGGGTGACGAGTTCGTCGAGATGCCAGAGGATCTCGTCGGGCGGCAGGTCCAGGTTGGCGAAGTTGTGCACGGCGGTGCGCAGGCGGCCCATCGTGGCGGCGGCGTGCAGCCCGTGTCCCACGACATCGCCGACGACGAGCGCCACCCGGGCGCCGGGCAGCGGGATGATGTCGAACCAGTCGCCGCCGACGCCGCCGAGCCCGCCGAGCCCGGCCTGTGCGGGCAGATAGCGGTAGGCGGCCTCCACGGCGTTCTGCTCGGGCAGCCCGCGCGGCAGCAGACTGCGCTGCAGGGTGACGGCCATGGCGTGTTCGCGGGTGTAGCGGCGGGCGTTGTCGATGCTGACCGCGGCGCGGGCGACCAGCTCCTCGGCGAGCGAGAGTTCTTCGTCCTCGAAGGGTTCCGGTTTGTGCGAACGCCAGAAGATCGCCACACCGAGGATCACGCCGCGGGCCCGCAGCGGGACCGCGATCCGCGAATGGATGCCGTGCGCGACGATCTTCCTGGCCCGGCCGGGACTTTGCAGATGCCAGCCGGAGAACGCCGACAGATCCGCTTCGAGGGCCGCTTTCCCGGTGGTGAGGCTGGCGCCGAGGGTGGTGGCCGGCTCGAACCGGATCAGCTTTCCGACGGGGTAGAGGCCGCTGTCCGCCGGGGCGCCGCTGGTGGCCGTCCGCCGCATCTCGATGGCCGCACCGGTGGGGGCCGTGGGCTCCTCGCCGATCAGCACGTCCTCCGCCACGTCGACGGTGACGATATCGGCGAAACGGGTCGCGCCGAATTCCGCAAGCTCCTCGCAGGTGCGCACCACGTCGAGCGTGGTGCCGATCTCCGTGCCGGCGTCGTAGAGCAGCTTCAGGCGGCCGCGGGCCACATCGGCCCGGCCGGTGAGCGCCCGGAGCTCTGTGGTGTCCCGCAGCGTCGTCACGCTGCCGGGTGGTCCGCCGGCCTGGTCCGTGGAGCGCTGGTTGATCGCCAGCAGCCGCTCGCCGACCGGGTGGACCTCGTCGGTGACGGCCCGGCCGGAGGCCAGCAGGCGGGCGGTGGCGGGGTCGAGCCCGAGGTCGCCGACCTGGCGTCCTTCGACGTCCGGCGGCAGGTCGAGCAGGCGGCGTGCCTCGTCGTTGACGAGCAGCAGACTGCCGTCGCCGGCCACGATGATCACGCCTTCGCGTACGGCGTGCAGCACCGCGTCGTGATGCTCGTACATCCGGGTCATCTCGGCGGGGCCCAGGCCGTGGGTCTGGCGCCGCAGGCGGCGGCTCACCAGCGCCGTGCCGCCGGTGGTGAGGAGGAGAACGCCGGCGGCGGCGCCGAACAACAGGGGGAACTGGTCGTCGACGACGCCGCTCACCCGCTTGACGGTGATCCCGGCGGAGACCAGCCCGACGACCTTCCCCTTGTCCTTGCCGCTGTGGCCGAAGACCGGCACCACGGCCTGGACGAGGGGCCCGATGGTCCCGGTGATCCGCTCGGTGACCACCCCGCCGGACAGCGCCGGCTTCAGCGTGCCGACGAACTTCTTGCCGATCCGGTTGGGGATCGGGTGGGTGTAGCGGATGCCCTGGGTGTTCATCACGACGATGAAGTCGACCTCGGAGCGCTTGCGGGCGGCCTCGGTCCGCGGCTGCAGCACCAGCGTCGGATTGGCGCTTTTCAGTGCTTCCTCGATGCCCGGCGCATTCGCGAAGGCCTCGGCCACGGCGACGGATCTGTTGCGGGCTTCGCGGTCCCCGTCGGCCCTGGACTGCAGCACGAGCGCCGCGATGGCGGCGGCGACGAGCAACACCACGATCGCCACCTGCAGGAGAAAGACCTGACCTGCGACAGTTCGCATCCTGAGAACCGAACGCGGGCGGCCGTAGCGTCCGGCCATGTCCTCTTTCTACACCTCCCGCATACGGTGGGCGAGCCGCGCGATGCGGAGCGCAGCAGCAGTCAGAGCCCGCGCTGCGCCGGGCGGCCTCACGGGCTGTTCGAGGATGGTCCCGTGATCCGGGGCCGGGCGCCAGAGGGCGGGAAGACCCCCGGGTAGGTTTTCCTGTTGCACATATGCGAACCTCTACGACGAAGGGGACATACACGGCGCCCCTATCGCGCCACGCCACAGGGAACAAATCGCCCAGAGCATGCATGGTTCATGTAACTCTTCCCACAGGCCCGGCCGCTTGTACGACGGGCGTCTGCCGGTCGGGTGAGCCGGACACGGACACAACGTGCCTGGTCAGGCGCGCTCGCCGGGGAAAGGGAGCCGGCCGGCCGGCGGCTGCGGGGCTCCCGCGACGCCATCCGGCCCGCCGAGGCGGTATGAGACGTTCGTGGGCATGCATGTTCCCGAGGAGATCCGAGCCGAGGCGGCCGCGCTCATCGACCACCACGCGCTCGGACTGTGGAAGCCGAACGACGCCGACCGGCGAGCCGCCGTGGCGTTGTACCGCTTCCTCGAAACCGGTCAGCCGCTCACGGGCGAGCAGATCCGGTCCGCCCTGGCGCACGCGGAAACGGCGGCCGACGCGGACGAGCGGCTGCTGAAGCTGCTGCGGGAGACCGCGGGGCTGCTCGATGAGGGACCGGCCGCCGAGAGCCCGGCCGGGCGGGACGCCGTCGACCATGTATGCCTTCTGCTGGACGCGGTCGCGCTCTCCCGGCCCGCGGGGCAGTAGGAACCCGCCGGCCGGCAGAGAAGCGAAAGCCCGCCCGAGTGCCGGCCCGGGCGGGCGTCTGCGGTGCTCGGTGCCCTACGCGGACAGCGAGGCCGTGGACGGCTCCGGTGCGGGAGCCTGCTCGTCCTCGGGGACCGCGATCACCCAGTGCGTCTCCTGGCGCGGGCGCAGGTAGCACAGCCAGTACAGCGCGGCGACGGCCACGATGAGGCCGGTGATGACCAGGCTCGTGGTGCTCTGCCGGCAGAGCACCCAGGCCAGCACCACGATCAGCAGCGCCGGGACCGCGGGCCACAGCGGCATCCGCCAGGCCGGCCGGTGCTTGTGCTCCCCGCGGCGCGAGACCAGGGCGCCCAGCGCGACGAAGACGTACATCGCGGCCACGGCCACGCCGGTGACCTCGCTCAGGGTGTCGAGGTTGACGAAGCACAGGGCCGCACCGGGGACCCCCACCGCGAGCGTGGCCGCCCAGGGGGAGCCGAAGCGCCGGCCGACGTGCGAGAAGACGCGGTTGACGGCCGTCGGCCAGGCCGCGTCACGCGCCGAGGAGAACACCACACGGGAGTTCTGGATCACCATCACGATCGCCGCGTTGATGATCGCCAGGGCGATGCAGAGGCTGACGAACGTACCGACGCCCGAGTTGCTCCACTCCTGCACCATTCCGGCGACGTCACCGGCGCCGAGGGTCTTCAGGTCGGGGGCGCCGAGAGTGATCGCGACCACCGGGACCAGCACCACGGCCGCGCCGATGCCCAGGGTCCACAGCACCGTACGGGAGACGTTGCGGCGGGGGTTCTCCATCTCCTCGGCGAGGTACACGGCGGTGGAGAAGCCCTGCAGGATGAAGAGCGCGGTGGCCAGCCCGGCCACGATGAGGCCCGCGGTGACGGCGGTGCCGTGACCGTGTCCGGCGTCGATCACGGGGTGCACGAGCACGGACGCGGAGCGGTGGGTGTGGGTGAAGCCGAGGAACGCGACCACGGCGCAGGCGACGACCTCCAGCACCAGGAAGATGCCGGTGATCCAGGCGTTGGCGCGCAGATCGAGCAGGCCCATGGCGGTGGCCAGCAGCATCACGGCGGCGGCGGTGTACTGCGGATCCAGTTGGATGATCGGTGCCAGATAGTCGGCGGTGCCCAGGGCGATGATGGGCGGCACGATCATGACGACGATCAGCGAAAGAACGAAAACCAGCCACCCGGCGAGGCGGCCCATGAGCGTGCCCACCATCGCGTACTCGCCACCGGAGCTCGGTATCAGCGTGCCGAGCTCGGAGTAGGTGAAGGCCACCCCGATACACAGCAGTGCCGCGATGGCGATGGTCAGTGCGGTGCCCGTGCCCAGGGTGGCGAACGAGTCCGGCACGATCACGAAGAGCGAGGATGCCGGGGTCAGACAGGACAGCGTGAGCAGGGTGCCGCCGACCACACCGATCGACCGGGTGAGCTGGGGAGCGCCGGGGGCGTCTTTCACCGTCGCACTGCGGGGGTCCCGCTCAGGAGCTGCGGAGGCAACAGGCGTGTAGGGCATATCGGTATCCGTATCCCATCGGTGCTGACGGCAGGAAGGCGTGGCGTCTTGGCGGAAGAACGCCGCAAAGCGATCCGAACCCGGACATCCTCAGGTCTCGCTTCGGTGACCGAATACAACCCCTGCCGACGACTCACGTCAAGGTCTTGTTAAGGCCTTTGGGCAACGAAATCCGAAGCTCATCAAGGCCATCAGGGTGCTTATCCACGATGCATCCGCGGTAGACAAGCGGATTCCGCGTCGGAAAGAGCAGCACGACATCGCGCTGATCACCGCCGAATCCGTAGCGGTCCCACCAAAACCCGCCGCCCGTGCGGTCAGGCCCCGAGGGCGTGCACCCGGGCGATGAGCAGCGCGACATCGTCGTGGTCGTGCTCGTCGCGCAGCGCGGCGAGGAGACGGTCGCACAGGCCCTCCAGATCCCGCTCGGGCTCCGCCAGCAGTTCCAGGAGGGTGTCCAGACGTGTGTCTATGGGCTGGTCCCGGGTTTCGATCAGCCCGTCGGTGTAGAGCACCAGCAGATCGCCGTCGCGGAGCGGAACCGTGGTCTGCTCGAAGGGGACGCCCCCGACGCCGAGCGGCGCACCGGTGGGCAGATCCAGCAGCTCGGGCGGCCGGTCCGGGCGCACCACGATGGGGGGCAGATGCCCGGCGACGGCGATCCGGCACAGGGCGCGGTGCGGGTCGTAGACGGCGTACAGACAGGTGGCGAAGGCCGGGTCGAGACCGCCGGCGATGTGATCGAGGTGGCGGAGCACTTCGGCCGGATCGAGGTCGAGATCGGCCAGCGCGCGGGTGGTGGTGCGCAACTGGCCCATGGTGGCGGCGGCGTTGATGCCGCTGCCCATCACGTCGCCGACCACCAGCGCGGTCTTGTCGCCGGTCACCGGGATGGCGTCGAACCAGTCACCGCCGACCTCACTGGCCGCCTGGGCGGGCTGATAGCGGTAGGCGATCTCCATGGCCGTGGGCTGCGGCGGCCGGTGGTTCATCAGATGGCGCTGGAGGGTGAGCGCGGTGCGGCGTTCGCTCTGGTACGAGCGGGCGTTGTCGATGCAGACCGCGGCGCGGGCGGCCAGCTCCACCGCGAGCACCGCGTCGTCCTCGTCGAAGGGCTCCGGGTTGCGGACGCGGTACAGCGACAGCGCACCCAGGACCTCGCCGCGGGCGATGAGCGGCACGGCGAGGTAGGAGTGCAGTCCGGCCTTCCCCAGGAGGGCGGCGCCCTGCTCGTCCGGGGCGATGTGCGGCAGATCGTCCGGGCCGACGTGCGCAATGCGCACCGGACGGGCTTCGGTCACACAGCGGGTGATCAGCCGGTCGGCCTCATAAGAGGCGATCTGGCCGGTGGGGTCGGCGGCGCGGACCGCCTCGGTGGAGTACGCCGTGGCCACGGCCAGCGCCCGGAAACGGGCCGGACCGCCACGGGAGAGCGAGGTCGGGCGCCGGCCGTCGAGGACGGCGTCGAGGACATCGACCGCGGCCAGGTCCGCCAGCTCGGGCACGATGACGTCGGCCAGTTCGTGGGCGGTCTGGTCGACGTCGAGGGTGGTACCGACGGTGGCGGAGGCGTCGGCGATGACGGCCAGCCGCCTGCGGGCGCGGGCGGCCTCGGTGGCGGCGCGGTGCTGCTCGGTGACGTCCACGACCGACGTGGCCAGCCCCAGCACCCGGCCGTGCGGGTCCTCCAGCCGGTAGTACGACACCGACCAGGCCCGGTCGGCGTGGGGGTCGGCGGCGGTACGGCCGACGGTGAACTGGTCGAGCAACGGGGTCCCGGTGTCGAGCACCTCGCGCATCTGGGCCACGATGGTGCCGGTGTCCAGAAACGACAGGGCTTCTCGGACATCGCGGCCGAGGTGCTGGTCGGCGGGCAGGTCGTTGATGCGCTCCAGCGCCGGATTGACCATGACGAAGCGCAGCGAGGTGTCCAGGACCGCCAGGCCGATCGGTGACTGGGCGACGAGGCGTACGGACAGCGCCAGATCCCGCTCGACGCGCCGCAGCACGGCCTGGTCGGTGGCGATGCCCAGGGCGTAGGTCTCACCGCGCTCGTCCAGCAACCGCATATTGCGGAACTCGACGAGCCGGGTGGTGCCGTCCTTGTGCTGGACCGGGAAGACCCCTGCCCAGCTTTCGCCGCCCGCCATGACCTGGGAGAAGAGGCCCAGGACCAGATCGAAGTGCTCAGGGCCGACCAACAGCTGCGCCGCGGGCCGGCCGAGTGCTTCCTTCGCGCTCCAGCCGAAAAGCTGCTCGGCCTGGGGGCTCCACAGGGTGATCCGCCCGTCCGCATCCAGCATCACGGCGGCCACGCCCAGCACATCCAGCAGGCCGCCGGGACGCCCCGGTGTGGCCCCGACCGGGGCGGCACCTTCGGGGAACGCGTCGGTCGCACCCATCCAGGCACTCCTTCCGCCGGTCATCGCGGACCGACAGCCGTGGCGCTCTCCGTACATCGGCCGGTTCTCGCTGTGCTTCCGTTGGTCTCCATCATCTCTCGCCACGGGACGGACCCGCAGGGAGAGCGAGTTCCGCAGGGCATCGGCGACCCGTGCGCGAGCGAGCATTATCCGTCGCTGTTTCCAGGCGGGCGACCGTGTTGACGATATTCAGTGCGATGATTTCGGACGCGCTTTCGGGGCGGGTCCGTGGAGCGGTGGCCGGGCAGCGCACGGCGGGCATCTCGGTGCGCCCGCCAGGGGTTCTCCTCGTGTAACCGTCCGGCGCGGAGACCGACTTGGAGCCCGGCCGGAGACCGACTTGGAGATGTTGATCTGCAGCGACTATCCTGGCATTTGGTTGCCTGTAGCAACCAAATCTATGTACATCACATCCGGCGTAGCCGACTGCGCCCGCCGGCGTCAGGAGGAAGCCTCACATCATGCCCAACGCCGCCCGGACATTCCGCACCTATGTAGAGGAGAACCTCGATGTACTTAGCGCCGACCCGGGGCGCGAAGTCCTGGTACACCAAGGCCGCCGCGTCACGGCAGGTGAGTTCCGCTCACTGGTCCACCGCATGGCACGGGCACTGTGTGCCCGGGGCGTCGGCCGCGAAGCGACCGTCACGCTCCTGAGCGGCAACCTCCCGGAGATCATCGCAGCCCGTTACGCGGCCAACCTGGTCGGCGCCCGGGTCAACTACCTCTACAACAAGCTGTCCGCCGAGTCCCAGGCCGCCATCGTCCGCGATGTCGAGACCCGCGCCCTGATCGTCGACCCGCGCTATGCCGAACGGGCCGCCGAGGTCACCGCGTTGGCGCCGGTTCCGGAGGTGCTCGTCCTCGGCCCCGCCAAGGTGGGCACGGACCTGCTGGAGCTGGCGGCCGGTCAGTCCGACGAGCCGTTCGCGAGCCGGGCCCGGCCCGACGACGTCTGCACCATCCGCCACACCGGCGGCACCACCGGCCACCCGAAGGGCATCTGCACCACCTTCGAGCAGGCGCGCTGGTTCCACGGGGTGCTCCAGCAGCCGGAGTACGAGCGACGCCAGCTGGTGTGCACCACCCTCGCGCACGCCGCGGGCCTGATGGCCGACAGCACGCTGCACGCGGGCGGCACGGTCGTACTGCTCGACGACTTCGACCCGAGCACCGCGCTCGCCACCATCGCACGCGAGCGCATCACCGAGGTCTTCCTGCTGCCGCCGCTGCTCTACCAGCTGATGGACCACCCGGACGCGCGGCACACCGACACCTCCAGCCTGCGGATGCTGACCTACGGCGGCTGCCAGGCGTCCCCGGCCCGGATAGCCGACGCGGTAAGGACGTTCGGCCCGGTACTGATGCAGGCCTACGGCCAGAACGAGGCCGGCGGCATCAGCGTGCTCACCCAGGAGGACCACGACCCGCAGCGCCCCGAGCGGCTGCGGTCGGCGGGGAAGGTGCTGCCCGAGGTCGAGGTGGCGGTCCGCGACGAATCGGGCCGCGATCTGCCGGCCGGGGAACACGGCGAGATCTGCGTCCGCTCCGACATGATCATGAAGGGGTACTGGAAGCAGCCCGAGCTGACCGCCGAGGTCCTGCGGGACGGCTGGCTGCACACCGGGGACATCGGATTCCTCGACGACGAGGGGTACTTGACGATCGTCGACCGGATCAAGGACATGATCGTCGTGGTCGGCGGCCATGTGTACACGACGGAACTGGAGGACCTGCTGAACTCGCACCCGCAGGTACTGCAGAGCGCCGTGTTCGGAGTCCGCGACGCCGACCGCATGGAGCGGGTGCACGCGGCGGTGGTGCGGGCGCCCGGCAGCAGCGTCGACGGGCAGCAGCTGCGCGAGATGGTCTGCGCGGAGCGCGGTGCGATGTACGAACCGGCGCACGTCACCTTCGTCGAGGCGCTGCCGCTGACCGATGCCGGGAAGCCCGACAAGAAGGAGCTGCGACGGCGGGCCGAGCAGGAGGCCGGCACCGCGGGCTGACAGCGACGAGCCGCCGCAGCCGGGGGCTGCGGCGGCCTTCAGTGCTACTGCCGGTCAGAGGATGCCCAGCAGGCCGAAGGGGAAGCCCCCGAAGCCGTAGCCGTAGTTGTCGAAGCCGCAGTGGCCGTAGCCGCCGAAGCCGTTGTAGCCGCCGAAGCCGCCGAAGCCGCCCAGACCGCCGAAGCCGCCCAGGCCGCCGAAGCCGCCGTAGCCGAAGTTGCCGAAGCCGTGGTGGTGGTGGCAGTGGTGCCTGTGGTGGTGACGGCCCTCGTGGTGACGACCGTGGTGGTCGCCCTTGGAGGATGCAGCCGGCGCCTGCGGGGTGGCCGAAGCTATGCCGGCGAGCGGGACGACGGTAGCGGCGGCAAGGGCCGCGGCGGCCACGGAACGGCCTATGAACTTGCGCATTGCGTTTCTCCTGTTTGGCAGGAAATCTGACATTTGATGAGTACCGCGCCCCGCCGTAAACCCCGCAGACACGACGAACAGCCACTCCAACGGCCCCAAGAATTGCTCCGATAGCAGTAATGGATCGGTAAAGCGGTCTGGTGAAAGCCCTGGTCGGAGGCCGGGTGACGCCGAGCGCCGCACCGTAGGTGGCGCCGCCGTCAATCGCCCCCGTGCGGCCGACGGTTCCGGCCGCACGGCACGCGCCCTGCGTCAGCCCGCACGGCGCACGGCCTCAGTTCTTGCGGGCGCGGCTCGGCTGGACCCGGGACGGCTCCCCCGGCATCTTCGGGTGGTCGGGGGGATACGGCATGTCCCCCACTCCTTCGTCCGCCGCCTGACGGTCCGCGAGTTCCAGGACGGATTCCAGGCCGAAGGCGTGGTCCACCATGTCCGCGTGCACATCGCCGAGTTCGGCGAACCGCGGGGGGACCGTCCGCAGATCGAAGTCCTCGGGCGCGGCGTCGGACAGCTCGTCCCAGTGCAGCGGGGTGGAGACGGTCGCCCGGGGCCGGGCGCGCAGCGAGTAGGCGGAGGCGATGGTCCGGTCCCGGGCCATCTGGTTGTAGTCGACGAAGACCTTCGCGCCGCGCTCCTCCTTCCACCATGCCGAGGTCACCAGATCCGGCATCCGGCGCTCCAGCGCCCTGGCCAGAGTGATCGCGGCCCGTCTGACCTCGGTGAAGGTCCAGCGGGGCCGGATCGGGACGTAGACGTGCACCCCACGGCCGCCGGACGTCTTGGGCCAGCCGCGCAGTCCGTGCTCCGCCAGCAGCTCGCGCAGGAGGTGGGCCACCCGGACGGCGTCCGCGAAGTCGGTGCCGGGTTGCGGGTCGAGGTCGATGCGCAGTTCGTCGGGGTGCTCGGTGTCACCGCGCCGGACGGGCCACGGATGGAACGTCAGGCACCCCAGATTGGCCGCCCAGAGGACCGCCGCGGGCTCGGTGGGGCACATCTCGTCGGCGAAGCGGCCGCTGGGGAAGGTGATACGGGCGGTGGGCAGCCAGTCCGGCATCCCCTTGGGCGCCCGCTTCTGGTAGAAGAACTCGCCCTCGACGCCGTCGGGGAAGCGCTGCATGGTGGTGGGCCGGTCACGCAGTCCCCGCAGCACCCCGTCGGCGACGGCGAGGTAGTACTGCGCCACGTCCAGCTTGGTGAATCCGCGCTCCGGGTAATACGTCTTGTCGGGGTGGGACACGCGCACGGTGCGCCCCGCGACGTCGAGTTCGACAGCTCCGGCTCCGGCCATGACTCCACGCTAGGTTCCGGGCGCCGCCGCCGCGCGCCGGGCGATCCCGCACGTCGGCCTCCCGCGGAGCGGCCGTCCCAGCGCGCGGGATGCGGCGCCGGGCCTCAGGATCGGGACCATGGATCTGCCCGTCATGCCCCCGGTCTCCCCCATGCTCGCGAAGCCGGTGACCGCCATCCCCGCCGGCATGCTGTACGAGGCCAAGTGGGACGGCTTCCGCGTCATCGTCTTCCGGGACGGCGAGGACGTCGAGATCGCCAGCCGTACGACGAAATCGCTGACCCGCTACTTCCCCGAAGTGGTCACCGCGGCACGGGCCGAGCTGCCGCCGCGCTGTGTCGTCGACGGCGAGATCGTCATCGCCCATGACGGCCGGCTGCACTTCGAGGAGCTGCTGGAGCGCATCCACCCGGCGGACTCCCGGGTCCGCACGCTCGCCGAGCGGACGCCCGCCTCGCTGGTCGCCTTCGACCTGCTGGCGCTCGGCTCCGACGCGCTGCTGCACGAGCCGCAGTCGGCGCGCCGGGAAGCCCTGGTCGAGGCGCTGCGCCCGGCCGGGGCGCCGGTGTACACCGCGCCCGCGACGGAGGATCAGGAGCTGGCGCGCCGCTGGTTCACCCAGTTCGAGGGGGCGGGTCTGGACGGGGTGGTCGCCAAGCCGCTCGGTCTGCCGTACCGGCCGGGCGACCGCGCCATGTTCAAGATCAAGCATGCCCGGACCGCCGACTGTGTGGTCGCCGGCTACCGGCTGCACAAGAGCGGGCCGGTGGTCGGTTCCCTGCTGCTGGGCCTGTACGACGGCGACGGGCAGCTGCAGCACGTCGGGGTGTGCGCCTCGTTCCCCATGGCCAGGCGGCGTGCGCTGGTCGAGGAGCTGGCGCCGCTGCTGATGGACGAGGTCTCGGCGCACCCCTGGGGCGCGTGGACCGACGAGGCGGCGCATGCCTCCCGGCGGATGCCCGGCGGGCCCAGCCGCTGGAGCGGCGGCAAGGATCTGTCGTGGGTGCCGCTGCGCCCGGAGCGGGTGTGCGAGGTCGCCTACGACCACATGGAGGGCAGCAGATTCCGTCATACCGCCCAGTTCCGGCACTGGCGTCCCGACCGTACGCCGCAGAGCTGCACCTACGCCCAGCTGGAGGAGCCGGTGGGGTACGACCTGGGGCAGCTGCTGCCGGGCTGACCGGGCCGTGGCTGCGGGCCGACCTCGCGGGTTGCTGCCGGGCTGACCGGGCGGCGCGGCGCGCCGGTGGCCACCGGACGCCGGGTCAGGTGGGGCCGCTGTCCGGCGGCCAGCGGCGCCGGCTCTCCCCCGGCGCCAGCCGGTCCACCACGTCGGCCAGTTCGCCGCAGGCCTGCTCGATCTTGCGGCGGATGGTGTTCTGCTCGGTGACGATCGCCGACAGCAGCAATGCGGTGAGCGCCGCGGACGCGTTGAGGGCCTGCAGATTGACCATCGCCTCCAACAGGCTCTGGCCCTCGAACGGTCCGGTGCGTACCGTCGCCGCCCTGATGACCAGGACGGACACCAGCAGCACGCAGGGCGCGGCACCCGCCAGCTGGAAGCGCAGCGCGGCCCAGACGATCACCGGGAAGACCAGGAAGAGCAGCGACAGCTCGCTGTGGATGGCGATGAGCGTGACCGCGGCCGTGGCGACCAGCAGGGCCGCCGCCTCCGCCCACCGGTATCCGGAGATACCGCGGGGCCACCGCATCGTGCGGCAGACCAGGACGAGCGGGGTGATGACGAGGATGCCCATCGCATCGCCCACCCACCAGGCCACCCAGGTCCGCCAGAAGCCGCCGCCTGGCAGGGCTCCCTTGAGGTAGAGCGTCCCGGTGCCCAGCGTGGCGCTGATCAGCATCCCGGCGAAGGCGCCGAGGGCGACCAGCGCCACGCCGTCGCGCAGCCGGTCGAGTGCGGTGCGGAATCCCACCCGGCGGAGCATCCAGAAGGCGCACACCGGGGCCAGGGTGTTGCCCGCCATGATGCCCAGGACCGAGACATCGAGCGGGTTGATCGTGGCGACGACCGCGAGGGTGCCGAGGGCGATGCCCGGCCAGGTCCGCAGGCCCAGGAGGAGCAGACAGCTCAGGGAGATGCCCGTCGGCGGCCACAGCGGCGTGACCACGGCACCCGAGATGACCACCTGTTCCAGCAGGCCGATCCGGGCGGACGCGTAGTAGACGCCGGCGAGGCCGAGGATCATCAGGGCGACTGGTGCAAGACGGCGGAGTTGCTCGGTGCGCACCACATCAGCCATCAGACAACGCCCAGGACCGGGCGCAGGCTGCGACACGCACTCCCGGCCCGCGCTTCACCCGGCTCCGGGCGGGGTCGCGTCGAAGCGCAGGACGAGCACCGCCGAGTCATCGGTGTGCCCGGTGAACTCGGCCACGCTGATCGCCACGCCGGCCACCGTGGCCGGGGCACCGTCGGCATTGGCGCTGACCAGGCGGGTCACCTGGGTCAGCCCCGCCTCTATCGGGAAGGAAGGGCCCTCGACCACGCCGTCGGTGAGCAGCACGAACGCCCCCGCGGTGGCGAACCGGTGGCGGGTCACCGGGTAGCGCTCGCCCGGCAGGATGCCCAGCGGCAGGCCCCCGGGGTCGTCGGCGAGGCCGGAGCGGCCGTCGGTGGTGGCCCAGACAGCCGGTATATGACCGGCCCGGGCGCTGCACAGCTCCCAGGCTGCCGGATCGAAGCGGACGAAGGTGCAGGTCGCGAAGAGCCCGCAGTCGACCGAGACCAGCAGGTCGTTGGCCCGGCTCAGCACCTCGCCCGGGTCGGCGGCATGGCCGGCGACGGCCCGCAGCCCGAAGCGGATCTGTCCCATGAAGGCGGCCGCCTCGACGTCGTGCCCCTGCACATCACCGATGCAGAAGGCGAGCGACCCGTCGGACAGACGGAAACCGTCGTACCAGTCGCCCCCGATGTCCAGTCCGTGCCGGGCGGGTACGTAGGTCGCGGCGGCGCGCAGCCCCGGTACCCCCGGCAGCGCGTTCGGCAGCATCTCGCGCTGCAGCGCCTCGGCCAGCTCCACGCGCGCCCGCTGCTTCTCGGCGCCCTCCCGCGCCTGGGCGGTCAGCCGTCCGAGCGTGGTCAGCAGGTCGTCGGCGCTCGCCGACCGCGGGGGACGACGCCGCAGCATGGGCCGCTCCCAGGTGCCTCGGTCTGCCCGCCAGGGAGCGTGCTCCGTACGGCAGTCCGCGGTGGCCGCCTGACCTGGCCTGATGGGGGCTCCAGTGGAGCCCGCCTCTCCCGGTTCATCTTATTTCTGCGGGGGGACTTCCGCTTGACGGCCAGGGGCCGGGGCCGAGGGCCGGGTGGCCAGGGCGGGCGGCGGGCGGCGGGCAGCCCCCCGGACGATCAGGGCTTCCGGGTCGTCCCCGCCCGCCGCCGCGTCCTCCGGCCGGCTCAGGCAGCCGCCGGGCGGGCCGCCACCAGATGCCGGACGCCGGACCGTACGGCCCAGAAGAAGACCGCCAGCGCCAGGACGGCCACAGTGATCGAGTCGTACGGCGCCGGCAGCCGGCCGGAGCCCTCGAACGTGCCCAGCCCGGAGACCACGGTCAGGGCGACGAGGTAGACCACCAGCCAGGCACCGGTGCGGAGTTCGGCGCCGAGCGGACGGCTCGGGCCTGCGCCGTCGTCCTCGATGCGCACACCGGGGCGGCGCATGGCCAGGAAGATCAGCAGGCCGCCGAGGACCAGGGGCAGCGCGAGGCGCAGGTCGTCCCAGCCCGACCAGTAGACGAACTCGCTGGCCACCACGAAGCTGAGCGGGGCGATCCAGCGCAGCCCGGGAACCCAGCCGGCGGTGTGGCCGCCCGGCTCGGCGCGGAACACCGCGACCGCGACCGCGGAGGCGGCATAGATCAGCAGGTACATATCGCCCATGACGCTCACGATGTCCTGCCAGCCGCCGAACGGCAGCAGGAAGATCACAATGACCAGGAGGTTGATCGCCAGGGCCCGGCGCGGGATGCCGAACCGCTCGTTGACCTTCATGAAGTACCGGGGGATGGTGCCGTTCTTGGCGAGCGCGTAGGTGTGCCGCGCGTCGATCGCCACGCCGACGTAGGCCGACCCGCCGGGCGAGATCACCGCGTCCGCGTAGAGCAGGCTGGCGAGCCAGTGCAGGTTGAGGATCAGCGCGAGCTGGCCGAACGGCGAGTCGAAGGAGACCCCCTGCCAGCCGTGGCCGAGCAGATGCTCGGGGACGGTGAAGAGGAACGCCAGCTGCAGCGCCAGGTACATGGCGACGGCGAGGCCGATGCCGGTGAGGACCGCGGCGGGGATGGTCCGGCGGGGGTTGCGGGTCTCGCCCGAGAAGTCCAGTGGCGCCTGGAAGCCGTTGACGGAGTAGACGATGCCGCCGCCGGCCAGCGCGGTCAGGCAGGCGACGTAGCCGTACGGCGCGAAGCCGCCGTGGTCCGTGAGCCGGCCGGAGTGCCAGCCGGAGGCAATCAGCGCCACCACGGTGATCACCGGGACGACGATCTTGAACACCGAGATCAGGTTGTTGAGTTGGGCGAACATCCGCACCGCGAACCAGTTCAGCACCGTCAGCACCACGCTGAGTCCGGTGGCCAGGGCCAGGCCGGAGAGGGTGAGGGTCTGGCCGTTATAGATGCCCGGGAGGTAGTGCGCGGCATACTGCATGATCGCGCTGATCTCGGCGGCGGTGCCGCCCACCGACAGCATCGTCGACCAGCCGATGAGGGTGCCGACGAGCCGGCCGCTGGCGAACAGCGGCCAGCGGACCGTACCGCCGCCCTCCGGACGGCTGGCGCCGAGTTCGATCATGACCAGGGCGACCAGGCCGCACAGCAGCCCGGCCCCGACCCAGGACAGCAGCGCCGCGGGACCGGCCGTCTGCGCCGCGTACATGGCGGCGAACAGCCAGCCGGAACCGACGATATTGGAGAAACCGATACCCGTCAGCCCCCAGAAGCCCAGGTCACGGCGCAATCGGCGCTCCTGCGCCAGCACTTGTGGGGCGCCGGCCCCGTCGCCCTCACCTGATACCTGACGCTCCGTCACGAAAGCGGCCTCCTTGATTCACTGTTCCGGCTCGCCGGACCCTACTCGACGATGGCCGACGAGGAATCTTCCGTTCCACCAGCGGACACTTCCTGCACGCAGCGCATCGGTCGAGCACGCAGCGCAGTCAGGGAATACCGGAGGGTGTGCCCCGATCCGTCACGGACGGGCCGCGGCGGGCGGCCTCACCCGATTCACCCGAGCCGGTCGACCGGGACGCCGAAGGTCGTCGCCAGGCCGTCCCGCCCGGCGTCGGTGAGATGCACGACGCGGCGGTACGTCCCGTGGCGCAGCCATTCCAGGGCGAACAGCCGGGCGGTGAGCGCGGCACCGAGCGCGCCGGCCAGGTGGTGGCGCTGCTCGGCCCAGTCGACGCAGTAGCGGACGGCCGCCCGGCGTCGGGGGAGGCGGTCCGTCTCGACGCCGAAGGCGGTCAGCTCCCGGCGGCCGTGCGGAGTGAGGACGTAGACGACGTCCGTGGCGGCGGCACCCGCCTCCGGGGCCGTGGCGCCCGCGCTCGGAGGGGAGTCCGCGCTCGGGTCCGTCGCACCCCCGCTCCGCACCGTCCGCTCGGCGGCGAGGATGTCCCGCTCCCGGAGGGCGCTCATCACCGCGACGCCGAGCCGCCCCGCCAGGTGGTCGTAGCACAGGCGGGCGCGCCACAGCGCCTTGGCGCGGGTGTCGGCGTTCAGGGACCGCACCGGCAGGGGACGGGCGATCGCGGCGAGCTGTTCGAGGGCGCGGGCGACGTCCGTGGTGGCGAGCCGGTAGTAGCGGTGGCGGCCGTCGAGCTCGACGGTCAGCAGCCGGGCGTCGAGGAGCTTGGCCAGATGGCCGCTGATGGTGGAGTTGCTGACCCCGGCCTCGGCGGCGAGAGCGCTGGCCGGCAGTGCGCCGCCCCCGGCGAGGGCCAGCAGCACCTTGGCGCGGGAGGGGTCACCGATCGCCGCCGCGACATGGGCCACGTCGGTCTCGGTCGGGGCATCCATGTTCCCGACGGTACGCCGCTCACGCTTCGGCAGAGGGCGAAACGTCCTCCCGCTCCCCCGGCCTGCCGGGTACCTCCCTGGCGCGAGAACGTTTCGGCGCCTGCCGTACGGATCCGGCAGAACACTGGCCGTATGCCCACGCTCTGCGCACCCCCCACGGCACTACGGACCGCGGACCGGCTCACGCCGCTGCCGCTCGTCGCCGTGTGCCTGGGGTACTTCATGGTCATCCTGGACGTCACCGTCGTCACGGTCGCTCTCCCGGCGGTCGGCACCGCCCTGCACACCGGGGTGACCGGCCTCCAGTGGGTGGTGGACGGCTACACCCTGGTGTTCGCCGGGCTGCTGCTCTTCTGCGGCGGACTCGGCGACCGGCTGGGCGGCAAGCCGGTGTTCCTGAGCGGCCTGGTGGTGTTCACCCTCGCCTCCGCCGGGTGCGCACTGGCGCCCAGCGCCACCGTGCTGGTCCTGGCCCGGCTGGTGCAGGGGCTGGGCGCGGCGCTGATGGTGCCGGCCTCACTGGCACTGCTGCGGACCGCGTACCCCGGCCGGGCGGCGCGGGCCCGCGCGTTCGGCATCTGGGGAACCGTCGCGGGCCTCGCCGCCGGGGCCGGTCCCGCCCTGGGCGGCGTCCTGGTCGCCGGGCCCGGCTGGCGGTCGGTGTTCTTCCTCAATCTCCCCGTCGGCCTCGCCGCGCTGTTCCTCACCTCCCGTCACGTCCCCCACTCCCCCGCCGGCCGCGGCCACCGGGGCCTGGACCTCCCGGCCCAGACCGCAGCGGCGGTGTGCCTGGCCGGACTGGTCACCGGATGCATCGAGGCCGGAGCGCTGGGCTGGACGCATCCGGCCGTCCTCGGCGCCTTCGCCGGGTGCCTCGTGGGACTCGTCGCGTTCCTGGTACTGGAGCGGCGCTCACCCGCGCCGATGCTGCCGCTCACGCTCTTCCGCGCCCGCGCCTTCTCGGCCTCGGCGGTCATCGGCGTGCTGCTCAACACCGGCTTCTACGGGCTGCTGTTCCTCGCCCCGCTGTACTTCCAGGGGGTGCACCACTACAGCGCCCTGCGGACCGGATGCGCGCTGCTGCCCGCGGTCGGTGTGGTGGCCGCAGGCTCCGCGCTGGCCGGACGGATCACGGCCCGCACCGGGCCGCGGCTGCCCATGGTGGCGGGCCTGGTGGTGGGCGCGGCCGGGCTGGCCGGCTGGCTGGAGGCCGGCCCCGGCACGCCCTATCTCGCGCTGGTGGCGCCCATGGCCTGTGCCGGCTTCGGCACCGCGCTGACCATGCCGGCCTCCACGGCGGCCGTGATGGAGGCCGCGCCGGGCGAGCGCAGCGGTGCCGCGGCCGCCGTGTTCAACGCCGCACGGCAGATCGGCAGTGCCCTCGGCGTCGCCCTCTTCGGCACGCTGGTGGCCACCGGTCTCGTGCCGGGCCTGCACACCGCGGTGGGCATCGGCGCCGCGGGCTTCCTCCTGGCGGCCCTCCTCTCGGCCCGCTGCATCCCGGGCGCCGGCCGGGCCGGCCGCCGGACGCGGGAGCGGCGGATGTGACGGGCGAGGCCGGCGGCCGTGCGGGAGTCGCCGTCCGGAGGTACGCCGACCGGAGGTGCACCCGCCCGAGGTTCAGCCGCAGCTCCAGCAGCCCGACCAGCACGCGGTGTGCCGGGCGTGGTGCCGCCGGGCGGCGGACCGCTCCTCGGCGTGGCCGGGCTCGGCGAGGGCGCGCAGACCGGCGAGTTGCGCGCACAGCACGACGCTGATCGCCGCGATCTCCTCGGGCTCGGCATGGCCCCTCTCGATCCGCAGCCAGGATGCGGGCGGGCCATCGAGCGGCACCGCCTCCTCGACCGGCGCGACGACATCGACGGCCGTGCCCTCGCCCGCGGCCGAAGCGTCCCCGGCCGCCGTGCTCTCCTCGGCGGCCCCGCGCTCCTCGGTGGCTCCGCTCTCCTCGGCGCGGGTGTCGGCCGCGACGGATGCGGGCTCGCCCGTGACCGGGTCCGCGCCGACGGCCGTGCCCTCGTCGGTGACGGCGGCTGCGCCGAGGGCTTCACTCGCCTCGGTGGAGGTGCCGTCACCGACGGGTCTGGCCTCGCCGATGATGGTGCTCGCGTCGGTGGATGTACTCATGTGGGGTCCGTCGGATCGGTGGTGGAGCGCGGTAGGCGACCGGCGGCCCCGGCGTTGCGCTGTGCCGTGTCCGGGCAGGTCACAGGGCCGACGCTAGAAGCGCTCCGGGGCCCTGTCGCGCGGGGAGCGCGTCTGCTGCGCCATTCGGACGACCGGCCCGTGGCCAGGGCGTGATATCCGGCTCCGGAGCCGTGTTGCTCCCGGCCGTCGCCCCGTGGGCGACGAGCATCGCGCACAGGTTGGTGCCAGGCACGCGGCTTCCGGACGACTCAGCAGTCAGGATGGGCGGGACGATGAGATGTGATCAGGCCGGGGACGAACGTGCCCCTGTGAGCGACGACGGACGCCGGGGCTTTCTCAAGTGCGCGGCGGGGATCGCGGGTGTCGCGGCCGCGACGGGGCTCGGCGGTCAGGCAGCCGCCGCCGCTGCGGACCGTTCCGCGAGCGGGCTCCGCGAGAACGGGGGACTGCCCGACAAAGTGCCCTTCCACGGCCGGCATCAGGCCGGCATCGTGACTCCCCAGCAGCTCTTCGCCGGGTTCGTCGGCTTCGATGTGATGGCCGAGAGCCGCGAAGCCCTGACCGGTCTGTTCCAGAAGCTCACCACGCGCTGCCGGGTGCTGACGGACGGGGTGAAGCCGCTGGACGAGCAGGTCGCCGCGGAACGGCCCACCCCCGACTCACTCACCATCACGCTCGGCGTCGGCGCCTCCCTGTTCGACGACCGGTTCGGGCTCTCCGGCCACAAGCCCCGCCACCTCAAGGCCATGCCGGCGTTCCCCGACGACCGGCTGGAGCCGGCCCGCTGCCACGGTGACCTGTCGCTGCAGATCTGCGCCCAGCATCCGGACGCCATCGTCCATGTGCTGCGCGATCTGGCGCGGGAGACGCACGGCCTGCTGCGGCCCCGCTGGCGCGCGGACGCCTTCCTCAACCCGTCGCGGCCCTCGGGCTCCCCGCGTACCTTCATCGGCTTCAAGGACGGGATCGTCAATCCGGACACCGGCTCGTCCCGGGAGATGAACCGGCTGCTGTGGGTGACCCCGCCGTGCGGGGAGCCGGACTGGGCGCTGGGCGGCAGCTATCAGGTGCTGCGTCTGATCCGCTTCCACATCGAGAAGTGGGACAAGGTGCCGGTGGCCCGGCAGGAGCAGATCTTCGGACGGCGCAAGGCGAGCGGTGCGCCCCTGGACGGCAAGCAGGAGAACGACCCGCCGAGGTACCGCGACGACCCGCACGGCAGGAAGATCCCGCTCGACTCGCACATCCGGCTGGCCAACCCGCGCACCGAGAAGACCGACAGGTCCCGCTTCCTGCGCCGCAGCTACAACTACGACCAGGGCTTCGACCAGTCCGGACGGATGGACCTGGGACTGGTCTTCTGCGGCTACCAGCAGAACCCGGAGCGGCAGTTCGCGACCGTCCAGCGGCGGCTGCGGCACGAGCCGCTGGCCAAGTTCATCACCCCGCTCGGCGGCGGCTACTTCTTCATCCTGCCCGGGGTACGGGACGCCGACGACTGGTTCGGTTCCGGGCTGCTGCAGAAGACCTGAGCAGGAAGGACACCCACGCCGAGGGCGGCACCGGTTCCGGTGCCGCCCTCGGCCGTACGCCGGGGGACCCGCTCAGCAGATCCGCGGCAGCTGCTCCCCCAGCGGCAGATCGACCACCCGGGTGCCGCCCAGCGGGGTACTGGCCACCACCATGCCGGGGTGGGTGGCGACGGCCTCGCCGATGATCGCGGCGCCGGCCCCCAGCGGATGGGCGCGCATGGCGTCCAGCACGGCGTCGGCGTTCTCACGGGGCACGAAGGCCACCAGCTTGCCCTCGTTGGCGACGTACATCGGGTCCAGGCCGAGGATCGCGCAGGCGTTGGCGACGGCCGGCGGGACCGGGATGGCGCGCTCCTGGATGACGATGCCGGTGCAGGAGGCGGTGGCGATCTCGCACAGCGCGGCGGCCAGCCCGCCGCGGGTGGGGTCGCGCAGCACATGCAGATCGGGAGTGACGGCGAGCATGGTCTCGACGAGGCCGCCGAGCGCCGCGCAGTCGCTCTCGATCTCGACGCCGAACTCCAGGCCCTCGCGGACGCTCATGATCGCCACGCCGTGCAGGCCGATGTCGCCGCTGACGATCACCACATCGCCGGGGGTGACGCGCTGCGGACGCAGATCGACGCCCGCCGGGATCAGCCCGATACCGGCGGTGTTGAGGTAGACGCCGTCACCATGACCCGCCTCGACGACCTTGGTGTCGCCGGTGGCCACCTCGACACCGGCGGCCCGCGCGGCCGCCCCCATGGCGTCGGCGACCCCGGCCACCACCGGCATCTCCACGCCCTCCTCCAGGATGAAGCCGCAGGAGAGGTAGGCGGCCCGGGCGCCGCTCATGGCGAGGTCGTTGACGGTGCCGTTGACGGCGAGGTCGCCGATGCAGCCGCCGGGGAAGAAGAGCGGCCGGACGACATAGGAGTCGGTGGAGAAGGCGAGGCGCACGCCGCCGAGGGACACCGCGGCGGAGTCGCCGAGCTGGGCGAGGATTTCGCCGCCGAAGGCGGGGGCGAAGATCTGCTGGACGAGTTCCGCGGACAGGGCGCCGCCCCCGCCGTGCCCCATGACGACACGGGGCTGGTCGCGGAGCGGGGCGGGACAGGTCCAGCCGGAGATGTCGACGGTGGGCAGGCCACGGTCGGCCGGGGTGGGACCGCCGCGGGTGGAACCGCCGGGGGTGGGGTGGATGGTGTCAGACAACGGGGCTCGCCTCCTGGGGGGTGGGCGTGGTGCCGAGTCGGCGGTAGAGGTAGTAGGCGGCGCAGGCGCCCTCGCTGGAGACCATGGTGGCGCCGAGCGGGGTGCGCGGGGTGCACAGCGTCCCGAAGGCCTCGCACTCGTGCGGCTTGATGAACCCCTGGAGGACTTCCCCGCTGCGGCAGGCGGCGGGTTCCCTGGTGGCGATGCCGTCGACGGAGAAGCGGTACTCGGCGTCGTAGTCGCGGTAGCGCTCCGACAGCCGCCAGCCGCTGGCGGGGATGGTGCCGATGCCGCGCCAGGAACGGTCGGTGACCTCGAAGACATCCGCGAGCATGGCCCGGGCCGCCGGGTTGCCCTCGCTGCGTACGGCGCGGGGGTAGGCGTTGTCCACGGTGTGTTCGCCGCGTTCCAGCTGGCGCACGGTGCGGCGGATACCCTCCAGGATGTCCAGGGGCTCGAAGCCGGTCACCACGATCGGCACCCGGTGGCGTGCGGCCAGTTCGGGGTACTCCCCCATCCCCATCACACTGCACACGTGCCCTGCGGCGAGGAACGCCTGGACCCGGCAGTTGGGCGAGGTCATGATGGCCTCGATCGCGGGCGGTACCCGGACGTGCGAGACCAGCAGGCTGAAGTTGGGGATGCCGAGCTTACGGGCCTGATACACCGTCATGGCATTGGGCGGTGCGGTGGTTTCGAAGCCGATGCCGAAGAAGACCACCTCGCGGTGCGGGTTCTGCTGGGCGATCTTCAGCGCGTCGAGCGGGGAGTAGACGACCCGTACGTCGCCGCCCCGGCTGCGGACCTGGAACAGGTCCCGGTCGCTGCCGGGGACGCGGAGCATGTCACCGAAGGAACAGAAGATCACGTCGGGCCGGGCGGCGATCTCCAGGGCCTTGTCGATGACCTCCAGGGGTGTCACACAGACCGGACAGCCCGGCCCGTGGATCAACTCGACCTGTTCGGGCAGCAGTTGGTCGATTCCGTGGCGGATGATGGTGTGGGTCTGCCCGCCGCAGACCTCCATCAGGGCCCAGGGCCGGGTCACCGTGGACCGGATGTCGTCGAGCAGCCGGCGGGCGAGCTCGGGATTCTGGAACTCGTCGAGGTACTTCACCGGCCCGCCTCCTGCGCTCCGTCGCCGACCGCTGCCGTGGGTGCACCGCCCACTCCGGCGCCTGCCCCGGCGCCCCTCTCCTCCCCTTCCGGGGGCGCGGCCGCCGCCTCCCAGGGATCGCCGAACTCCTCCTGCAGCAGACCCAGTTCCTCGAACAGCGCCAGGGTCTTGCGGGCGGACTCCTCGTCCAGCCGCTGCAGCGCGAAGCCGACGTGGACGATGGCGTACTCGCCGACCTGCAGGTCGGGGACGTACTCCAGGCACACCTCCTTGACCACACCGCCGAAGTCGACGGTGGCCATCCGGGTGCCCTCCCGTTCCTCGATGTCCAATACCTTGCCGGGTACCGCCAGGCACATGGGCTTCTCCTCGTCGTGTCTACGTTGCGTCTGCCGCGTCGTGGCGCCGCTCAGCGCGCGGCGGCTCCTGCGGTGCGCGCCGCCACGACGATCTGGCCGAGCGCCAGTCCGCCGTCGTTGGGCGGGACGCGGCGGTGGCGCAGGACGGTGAAGCCGTCCTGCCGCAGGAGGCGGGCGGCGGCCTCGGCCAGCAGGGTGTTGGCGAAGACGCCGCCGGTCAGTGCCACGGTCGTCAGGCCCGTGCGCTCCCGGGCCAGTGCGCAGCCCCGGCGGACGAGGTCGGCGACCGCGGTGTGGAAGCGGGCCGCGATCAGCGCCGGGGCGGTGCCCGCGCGCAGGTCCGCGACGACGGCGGCGAGCACCGGCGCCGGGTCGGCGACGGTGTCGGCGCCCGTCGTGCCCAACGGCGCGGCGCGCAGCGCGAACGCATAGCCGGGCCCGTGGTCCTCGCCCGCGGTCAGGGCCGCGGATTCGAGGGCGACCGCTGCCTGGGCCTCGAAGCCGGCGTGGTGGCAGATCCCGGCCAGTGAGGAGACGGCGTCGAAGAGACGGCCCATGCTGGAGGTGGGCACACAGTTGAGGTGGCGCTCCAGCTGACGGGCCAGCAACTGCCGCTCCTGCGGCGGGCAGGCGGCCACCGGCGGCAGGTCCGCGGCCCAGTCGAGGCCGGCGGCGCGCAGATGGGCCAGGGCCATCCGGTAGGGGCGCCGTACGGTGGTGTCGCCGCCGGGCAGCGGGACGTAGGCGAGCTGGCCGAAGCGCCGGTATCCGTCGTAGTCGGCGAGCAGGATCTCGCCGCCCCAGATGGCGTGGTCGTCGCCGTAGCCGGTGCCGTCGAAGGCGACGCCGATGACGGGGTGGCCGTCGGGGAGGCCGTGTTCGGCCATGGCGGCGGCGATATGGGCGTGGTGGTGCTGGACGCGGACCAGCGGCCGTCCGTCGGTGTGCCGCTGGGCCCACTGCCCGGAGCGGTAGCCGGGGTGCCGGTCGGCGGCGAGCACCTGCGGGCGCACCCCGGTGACCGTCTCCAGATGCGCCTCGGCCTGCTCGAACGCGAGCTGGGTGGCCAGGTCGTCCATGTCGCCGATGTGCGCGGACAGCCAGGCGCGGTCTCCCTCGGCGACGCAGAGCACGTTCTTGAGATCGCCGCCGGTGGCGAGCGCGGGCCGGACCGGAACCGGGAGCGGCACGGGCAGCGGGGCATACCCGCGCGAGCGGCGGAGGAACAGCGGCTCCCCGTCGCTGACGCGGACCACGGAGTCGTCGCACGGGATGCGGATCGGCCGGTCGTGGGTGAGCCAGGCGTCGGCCAGGTGCGCAAGGCGCCGTACGGCTTCGTCGTCGTCGGTGACGATCGGTTCGCCGGCGACATTGCCGCTGGTCATGACGAGCAGCCGGGGCCCGTGGGGTCCCTCCGCTCGAGCGGGGCCGAGAGTGGGGGAGGGTCGCCGGGCAGGCCGAGCAGCAGGTGGTGCAGCGGGGTGTACGGCAGCATGACGCCCAGGTCGGGGCTGCCGGGGGCGACGGCGTCGGACAGCGCCGGAGCGTCCGGGGCCGGCACGGGGTCCCTGCGGCGGCGCAGCAGGACGATGGGCCGTACCGGCCCGGTGAGCAGGGCGCGCTCCTCGGCCCCTGCGCGGACCAGGTGTGCGATGTCGTCGATATGGCGGGCCATCAGGGCGAAGGGCTTGTCGCCACGGGCCTTTCGGCGGCGCAGCAGGGTGACGGCGGTGTCGTCGGAGGCGTCGCAGACGAGGTGGTAGCCGCCCAGGCCCTTGACCGCCACGATCGCTCCGTCGGCGAGCAGCCGGCGGGCACCGGCGACCGGGTCGGGACCGGGCACCGGGATGGGCGGGCGGGTGCGGTCGGCCGGGTCCGCGGTCAGCAGGCGCAGCCGGGGTCCGCAGTCGTGGCAGGAGATGGGCTGGGCATGGAAGCGCCGGTCGGCGGGGTCCGCGTACTCCCGTGCGCAGCAGGGGCACATCGGGAAGCGGTCCATGGTCGTCAGCGCACGGTCGTAGGGGACCCCGGTGACGATGGTGAAGCGGGGCCCGCAATGGGTGCAGGTGAGGAAGGGGTGCCGGTGGCGGCGGTCGGCCGGGTCGGCCAGCTCGGCGAGGCAGGCCTCGCAGGTGGCGGCGTCCGGGGAGACCAGGGTGCGGGAGAGGCCGTCGGCGCGGGAGGGGAGGATGTGGAATCCGGCGTCGCCGGTCACACCGACGTCCTCGGCGTCGACGGTCTCGACCACGGCCAGCGGTGGCGCATCGGTACGGATCCGCCGGCCGAACGCGGCGAGCGCGGCGGCGGCCCCCTCGACCTCGGTGACGACGCCCTCGCCGGTGTTGGTCACATGGCCCGTCAGGCCCAGTTCCGTGGCGAGGGTGTGGACGAACGGGCGGAAGCCGACGCCCTGGACGACGCCGCGCACGGTGAACCGGCGGCGTTCGGCGGCTGTCGCGGGGGCCGTCCCGGCGCCCGCCTCGGCCTGCCCGGTGGTCATGAGCGGCCTGAGGCCACGGTGTCGGGGTCGGGGTCGGTGGTGTGCGGGCGGCCGCCGTCCTGAGCCCGGGGGGCGTGGGCGTGCTCACGGTGGTGGCCGTGGTCCGTGCCGTGGGTGTGGTCCCCGTGGTGAGTGTGGTCCCCGTGGTGGGGGTGGACCGCGCCGTGGTGGCGGGCCCCGTCAGGGAGGTGGCCCTCGTCGCGCGGCTGGCCGTCCCCGGCGTCATGGACGTGATGGGACTTACGGGTCATGACCGGGATGTGCACCGGCGCCCCGTCGCGCGCGGCCAGCGCCCGGTCGACCAGGACGCCGTCCCCTTCGCCCCGGCGCGCCGAGGTGAGGACGACCTCGACGCCGGGATTGATGCGCTCGACGTTGGCGCGGAACTCCGCCTCGTCGAAGGAGACCGCCTCGGCGATATCGGTCTTGGTGACCACCACCAGATGGGCGAGCCCGAAGGCGGTGGGGTACTTCAGCGGCTTGTCCTCGCCCTCGGTCACCGACGCCAGCACGATGCGCAGCGTCTCCCCCAGGTCGTAGGAGGCCGGGCAGACCAGGTTGCCGACGTTCTCGATGAACAGCAGCCGGGTGTCGGCGGGCAGCCAGCCGTGCAGGTGGCCGCCCAGCATCTCGGCCTCGAGGTGGCAGAGCCCGTCGGTCAGCACCTGTTTGACGGGCACGCCGGAGCGGGCGAGCCGTACGGCGTCGTTCTCGGTGGCGAGGTCGGCGGTGAGCGCCGCGACCGGGATGCCCCGGCTGCGGGCGAGGGTGAGTTCCCGCTCCAGGAGGGCGGTCTTGCCGCTGCCGGGGCTGGAGAGCAGGTTGACGACCGCGGTGCCACGGGCGGCCAGGTCCTCGCGCAGGGTGTGGGCGCAGGCGTCGTTCTTGGCAAGGACCGCCTGTTGCAGGTCGACGACACGGCACATGGTTCAGCGCTCCTCAGGGATCGGGGCGGGTGCCGGGGCGTCGTTCCAGCACACACGGATGATCTGCAGTTCCCGGCCGGACAGCAGCTCGGTCGTCGCCCCGCCGCATCCGGGACAGCTGAGCCGGGGTGGCATGCCCACCGACCAGGTGTCCGCGCAGGGGCCGCAGCGGGCGCGGGCCGGGACGGGTTCGGTGATGAGCTCGGCCCCCTCCAGCACCGTTCCGGCACAGGCGAGTTCGAAGGAGAAGGCCAGCGCGTCCGGGACCACCCCGGCCAGTTCGCCGACCTGCAGCCGGACGCTGTTGACGGTGGTGGCCCCGGTGGGCCGCTCAGCGTTCTCGACCTGGTCCACGACCGCGAGCGCGATGGACATCTCGTGCATCGGTCCCTCTCTGGTGCGGGCACGACCGGGTGCCGCCCGGCTTCATTAGACGGCGGGCCCCAAGGGCGGCTGCGGTGCCTCGCCGGGGTGGCGCGGTGGCGTACACCGTTCGGTGCAGCGCCACCCGTCACATCGACCGGATGCGCAAATAGCGCCTGACGTCGGGCAGTACGGCCTTGAGGACAACGGCGAGCGTGGCGGCGAGTGCCCCGCCCAGGGCGAGCTTCAGCATGGTGTCGTGTTCCTCTCATCGCTGGTGTGCGGTGCGTCGGCGGCCGGTGTGGGCTCCGCTGAGCCGACCAGCCGCAGGATCAGCGCCACGGCCTCGTCGACCGCGGCGCCGACCGGTTCGCTGAGCCCGATGCCCTCGGTGACATCGGCGGGTTCACAGCCGACGACCAGGACGCGCTCCGGGCGCCGGCCGTCGGTTCCCGCGCTGAGCGTGTCGAGCAGCGCGAGCACCGTGTCGGGGGTCATGTGGTGACCGTCGAGCGCGGTGTCGTGGGGACGGGCGCCGGCCGGAGCGGTGGCGTCGAGGAGATGGACGGTGCCGGGTTCGGCGCCGCGCGCGGAGGCGTCCACCAGCAGCACCGTGTGGTAGCCGTCCAGCATCTGGTAGGCCAGGTGCACGCCGCGGACGCCGATGTCGACGACCTCGACCCCGTCCCGCAGCCGGTGCTCGCCCAGCCGTCGTACGACCTCGACACCGAATCCGTCGTCGCCGAGGAAGATGTTGCCGACGCCGGCGATCAGGGTCTTGGCGGGCGGCCCGGCGACCGGCGCTTCGGCGTTCACGCGTCCTCCAGGGGGGCGATTTCGTCGGGTTGGAAGTACAGGAACCGGCCCTGCTCGCGCCGGATGTCGACGCCCGGATCGCCCTCCACGGTCACCGCGAGGTGCACCCCGCCGTCGACGTCGTGCAACACGGCCTCGACATGGGCGGTGCGGCCCTGGAGGAAGAGGTCCTGGGCATCGGTGCGACGGAGTCCGGGCCGCAGCAGCACCCGGCTGCCCGCGCCGACCGAGTGCCCGTCAACCGTGATCCGGTCGCGTACGGGGTCGACACTGCGGTCGCTCTCCGGGTCCCACCAGGGGGTGTCCGGGCGCAGGCCCGGCACGTCGGGCGTCAGGTCGTCGGGGGCGGCCGGGCCAGGACCGGTCACCTCGCGCAGTGCCCGTACGGCACCGTGCAGACGCTCCAGCACCTCGGGCGGCATGGTGTCGGCGAGCTCGATGACCTCGGCGGCGCGGGGGTCGGTGCCGCGGGCCTCTCGCTTCTCCTGGTCGGTGAGGGCCGCGGTGCGCAGGGCGAGGATTTCGTCGATCTCCAGGGCGTCGTAGAGCGCGCCGGGACTCTCGGGGGCGATGGCCGGGTGGTCCTCCAGGATGATCGGGGAGGACAGGACCACATCGGCGCGGCCCGAGTCTCCGGCCAGCACGGGCCAGGCGTGCTCGTTGCGGCAGGCCGCGACGGCGCCCGTGGCCCACTCCGGCGGGTCGGTCATGGACACGAACGAGCCCGCGCTCAGGCCGAGGAAAAGGTGGGCGCCGACCAGCGAGTGCGGCAGCGCCGCGTCACGGTCGGCGCCGGTCTCCTCCGGTTGCCAGCCGCTGGTGTTCTCGACGGTCGCGGTCAGCCGCAGCGCCGCGTAGGGGCCGTCGAGTTCGCTCGCGGTCAGCCGCACGCGTCCATGGAGCTCCGCGCGGCGGCGCACCAGCCTGCCGACGAGGCGGCCGTCCGCGTCGTGCACCGGCTCGGTCTCCTCCCGCGCGGACCGGGTGAACGGGACGGTGACGCCTTCGCCGGTCAGCTGGGAGATCCCGGCCGCGAGCGGGACACGCTCCTCGACGCCCTCGTCCCAGGGGACCAGTACCCGGTCGGGCAGTTCGAGTTCCGCGACGGTCTCGAACTCGCCGTCCGGGCACCGGCGTTGGACGGTGCGCCGCTGGGCGTGCAGAAACCGCAGCTCGGCCGAGAGCCGGGCCCCCGACCTGGGCTCCATGAGGCATTCGGTGCGCTGGAAGGAGTGCTCCGCGCTCGGGGCGCCCCAGTGCGGCGGTACGAGGACACCGAACTGCCAGCGGAGTTTGTTCTTGGCGGCGGAGGCGCGGTACGGGTAGAGCACATAGCCCTCGAACAGCACGGCGTCCGCCACCTGGCGGGCGGTGGCGAAGCGGTCCGCCGTCTCGTCGGGCAGGACGCTGGTCGTCACGGCGCGCTCCTTTCGACGGCGGGGTGGGCGGCGGCGGTGCGCGCGGCGGCAGTTGTGGGGAACAGCCGGGCGCGCGGCGCGGGCGGTTCGGTGTCCTCCGCGGTGGCCAGCAGCGACTCGACGGTCGTCTGCCAGGAGGGCAGGGCGTGCCGCGAGCGGTAGGCGAGCAGCGCGTCGAGGGTTTCGCGCGGCAGCCGGAGCCAGCCGCAGCCGGGGAAGTGCGCCTCGGTCATCTCCTGCCAGACGTCCACGGGCATCCGCACGGACGCTTCCTTGTTCCAGGGCACCGGCTCGACGTGGAAGCCGCCGCTGCCGGCGAACACCGTGCCGGAGAACAGCAGCAGCAGCGGGACCTCGCCGTCGCGCAGCGCACGGAAGTAGCGGCCGGCCGCCACCTCCAGGTCGTAGCTGCACGGGACCGGGAGGTCCAGCTCGGTCTCGCCGGTGAAGCCGGGGACGACCTGGGAGATCTGGGCGAGCTGCAGGGGCTGCAGGGTGCTGCCCCAGCGGGAGCGTGCGCCGAAGAGGTCGCTGAGCGCTTCGGCCTCGTCGGGGTGGTAGCCGCGCCGGGCCGGTTCGATGCGGAGCTGGCAACGCAGCGCGACGGCGTGCACCCGGGCCCCTTCGGCGGCGGTGATCCGCAGCCGGAAGAGCAGGGTGGGGGCGGCGGCGTAGCGGTCGGCGCGGACACCGGTGCACTCGAAGGACAGATCGGTCACGGCCGGTCGTCCTCCTTCGGCTCCCTGGCCCTGCGGGCGACCTTGGCGAAGAAGTCACAGAGCGCGGTGCGGGCTTCGGCCCCGCCGTCGAAGCCCTGCCACAACAGGCGCATCCGGCCGACGAGTTCGTAGCAGATGTCGACGGGCACCAGATAGCAGTCGATCCGGCCCTCGGAGCGGCGCAGCAGCAGCGCCTCCACATCGGGCCGGAGGAGGCCGGTCAGCCGGCTGGTGGCGAGCACGCTCTGCCAGGTCGAGGGGTCGAGTTCGCTCTCGGTGGCGCCGGCCGGGCTGGGGTAGAGCGCGACCAGCCGGTCGGGGTCGGCATGGCGCAGGAAGAAGACGACGCCGACGGGGATCTGGAGGAGGTTCCAGGCCGCGTCGTCGAGGGTGTGGCCGGGGTCGACGAGATAACGGTCGGGGACGGTCTGGAACTGTCCGCCGCCGGCTCCGGGCCGGTCGAAGAGCAGTGCGCAGGGGGTGCAGGCACAGGCCAGCGCACGGCGTTCGGTGTTCACCAGGTGGCGGTGGTTGTGCTCGGCCAGCACGACACCGCACAGTTCGCAGCGTTCGGGGGTGGGCGGTACCGGGGCGCGGAAGCGGCGCAGGCCGCGGTGGGCGGCCGCCGGTCCGAGCCGCGGGGACGCCGCCTGCCGGCCGCTCACGGGGCGGTGGCGGCGGTCGGCGGACGACGGGAGATCTGCAGCAGCGCCGGTTCGGTCCGGTCCCCTGCGGCCTCCCACCGCACCGAGGTCACCTCGGGCGCGAAGCAGGACACGGCGGCCTCGACGGCCTGCTGGGCCTGCTGGTTCGTGCTCGGGCAACCGCAGCCTCCGCCGTCACCGGCGCGCAGTCGCAGCTCCCCGCTCTCCGCGTCGAACCCCGCGACATCGGCGGGGTGTTGGCGGCGGACACTGTCGAGCGCGCGGGTGATACGTGCCGCGGTGTCCTCGGGGTGCAGGTCGTGCAGCACGAGCAGGCTGGTCACCAGTTCATCGCTCAGCAGCGCCGCCCGGGGGCCGCCGCCGTCCGTGCCGCTGCCCACCAGGTGCATGATCCGGGCGAGTCCCGCGCCGTAGAAGTCCATCAGGAGCCGGACCAGTTCCTCGGCGGCGGCGCTCGCCTCGCGGTCGCGTCCGGCGAGGTGGTCCAGCACTTCTTCGACGCGCCGTCCGGCCGTCTCGGCGTTCGGCGTGGCACTCCGGGGTGCGGCGCCCTGGGGAGCGGCCGCTTCGGGGGCGGCGGCCGGTGCCGCGGTGGCTCGGGCGCTCATCCCGACAATCCGCTCAGGCCGGTGGGCACATGCATCTTCTGTACGGACTTGCCGTCCCCGACGTACATGTGGACGCCGCAGGGCAGACACGGGTCGAAGCTGCGCACCGTGCGCATGATGTCGATGCCCTTGAAGTTCTCCGGGGAGTTCTCCTCGAAGATCGGGGTGTTCTGCACCGCGTCCTCGTACGGGCCCGGGGTGCCGTAGGTGTCGCGGGTGCTGGCGTTCCACGGGGTGGGCGGGTACGGGTGGTAGTTGGCGATCTTGCCGTCCCGGATGACCATGTGGTGCGAGAGCACGCCCCGCACCGCCTCGGTGAAGCCGCAGCCGATGGACTCGTCGGGCACCTCGAACTTCTCCCAGGTCTGGGTGCGTCCGGCCCGGACCTCTTCGAGCCCCTGCTCGGCGAAGTACAGTGCCATGGCCGCCGTGTAGGCCTGGAAGTAGGTGCGGGCGCGGTTACGCTCCAGCGCGTTGCTCCACTTGGGGATCTTCCATTCGAAGCGGGTCTCGGGCTTGGTCATGCTGCGCGGCAGGTCGATGGTGACGCTGTGGCCGGTGGCCTTGACGTAGGGGGTGTCGACGAGCCCGGACAGCGCGGTGGACCACAGCCGGGCGATCGGGCCGCCACCGGTGTCCAGCGCCAGGTGCTCCTTGCCGTCGAACCAGCGCGGGGACATCACCCAGCTGTACTTGTCGTTGAAGTCCCGCTTCTGCGGCGCGGGGATGGTGTGCTGGTTCCACGGGTGGCGCGGGTCGACGGGGTTGCCGAGCGGGTCGTGGGTGACGAACAGTTCCTGCCCTGCCCAGTCCTGGTAGTAGGAGCTGCCCAGCAGGATCCGGATACCGAGGTTGATCTCGGTGAGGTCGTTGGTGACCAGCTTGCCGTCGACGATGATGCCGGGGGTGACGAACATCTTCCGCCCCCAGTCCGTCATGTTGCGATAGGTGAAGTCGCAGTGGTCGGGGTCGTTGAGCGCCCCCCAGCAGCCCAGCAGCACCCGCCGCCGGCCGACTTCCTCGTATCCGGGCAGCGCCTCGTAGAAGAAGTCGAACAGGTCGTCGTGGAGCGGGACGACCCGCTTCATGAACTCGACGTAGCGCATCAGCCGGCTGAGGTAGTCGGTGAAGAGCTGGACGCTGGCGAGGGTGCCGACGCCGCCCGGGTAGAGCGTGGAGGGGTGCACATGGCGGCCCTCCATGAGGCAGAACATCTCCCGGGTGTAGCGGCTGACCTGCAGCGCCTCGCGGTAGAACTCGCCCTCCAGGGGGTTGAGGGAGCTCATGATGTCGGCGATGGTGCGGTATCCGTGCTCGGCCGCGTGCGGAGCCTCGGTGCGCTGGGCGAGTTCCCAGACGCCGGGGTTGGTCTCACGGACCATCTTTTCGCAGTAGTCGACCCCGACCAGGTTCTCCTGGAAGATGTTGTGGTCGAACATGTACTCGGCGGACTCGCCGAGGTTGATGATCCACTCCCCCAGGTGCGGGGGCTTCACCCCGTAGGCCATGTTCTGCGTGTAGACGGAGCACGTGGCGTGGTTGTCGCCGCAGATACCGCAGATCCGGCTGGTGATGAAGTGCGCGTCACGCGGGTCCTTGCCCCGCATGAAGACGCTGTAGCCACGGAAGACGGAGGAGGTGCTGTAGCACTCCGCCACCCGCTTCTGCTTGAAGTCGATCTTCGTGTGGATGCCGAGGCTGCCCACGATCCGGGTGATCGGATCCCAGGACATCTCCGTCAGACCGCTGCCGTCACCGGCCGCCTTTGTCTTCGGTGCCATCGTGAGTGCCGTGCCCTTTCGTTGCGCGCGGAAGTGAGGTCGGACGGAGGCCCGGAAGGAGCCGGACGGCTACGGGGGTGCGCTCACCACGGTTTCCGGTAGCCGGTGGTCAGTTGGTCGCCGCGATGCCGCCACTTGGGTTCGTGGTCGACGGTCTTGGCCGTGATGCCGCGCAGCCGGCGGACGACGCTGCCGTAGGCGGCGCTCGCGGTGCTGGAGACCTTGCCGCCGGGCGGCTCGTCCATGAACGGCATGAACTTGTCGGGGAAGCCGGGCATGGTGCAGGCGATGCAGATACCGCCGACGTTCGGGCAGCCGCCGATGCCGTCCATCCAGCCCCGCTTGGGCACGTTGCATTTGACCACGGGACCCCAGCATCCGAGCTTCACCGAGCACTTGGGCGAGTCGTAGGTGGTCGCGAACTGGCCCTGCTCGTAGTAACCGGCCCGGTCGCAGCCCTCGTGCACGGTCGCCCCGAAGAGCCAGGTGGGGCGCAGCTGGTCGTCCAGCGGGATCATCGGGGCCGAGCCCACCGCCTGGTAGAGCAGATAGGTCAGCGTCTCGGAGAAGTTGTCCGGCTGGATCGGGCAGCCGGGCACACAGACGATCGGGATCCCGGCCTTGGAGGTCCAGTCCCAGCCCAGGTAGTCAGGCACGCCCATGGCTCCGGTCGGGTTGCCCGCCATCGCGTGGATACCGCCGTACGTGGCACAGGTGCCGATGGCGACCACGGCGAGCGCCTTGGGGGCGAGCCGGTCGATCCACTCACTGGTGGTGATCGGCTGACCGGTCTCGGGGTCGTCACCGAAACCGCACCAGTACCCTTCCGGCTTGATGGATTCGTTGGGGATGGACCCCTCGATGACCAGCACGAACGGGTCGATCTCGCCGCGTTCGCCCTTGAAGAACCACTCGATGAAGGTGTCCGCGCCCTGGACCGGGCCGCATTCGAAGTCGATCAGCGGCCAGTGGACGGCGATCTTGGGCAGCCCCGGCAGCACACTGAGCGCGATCTCCTCAATGCTCGGCTGGGTCGCTGCGGTCAGCGACACGGAGTCGCCGTCGCAACTCAGGCCGGCGTTGATCCAGAGAATGTGGATCGGGGACTCGTCCTCGGCGGACGGCTTTCCGTTCGCAGCGGCCTTGGCGGCCACGCTCGAAGCTGCAGACATGGGGATGGCTCCTCGGCAGATATGCAACGAAAGCACTCATTCAAGGCTTCCATCCACCTTGGTAACACCGATCCGGACCGGCGGGGCGGTCACCAGGGGCCATTGCGGTGACGCACCCCGAACCCCCTTCGGCGAATACCCGATGCCCCTCCCTGCCGCAGAACGCCGGGAGCCGGGTGACCGCGCTCGCGGCCGCCCGGCTCCCGTGTCGCCGTCCAGCGGGTCAGCCCAGCCCCCCGGCCTCCACCGCGGTCACGTCGAATCGTCCGCCGCAGACCCGCAGACCCGCACTGCCCGTGGTCATCGGCTCCTTGGATCCGGGCGGGTAGACGAAGACGAGCTGCGAGCGGTCCCAGCACGGGGTGTCCGAGACGCCCTCGTTGAGGGTGTGCAGCAGGACGTGTGCGCTCTGACCCGGCTGGAGCCGCACGGCGCCCCCGGAGCCGCCCCCGCGGGTGGCGGGCTTGCCGACGGCCGAACCGTCCCGCTTGATCAGCGAGACCCCGGGGTAGCCGCGCAGCGAACAGGCCTTCTTGCCCTTGTTCGTGAAGACGAGCGGGTAGCGGATGTTGCCCGCACCGATGTCGGAGGCGCCCAGGCGCAGCGACATCTGGTCGGCGGTGCAACGGTCCGACGCCGCCATGGCGGAGGCCTGGGACTGTGCGGCGCTCGGGGCCTTGCCCGTCGGCTTGCTGCCGGGGGAGGTCTCCTTCGCCGAGGAGGCCGAGGGCCCCTGACCGTTCGCGGGGGACTGCGGCCCTGCCCCGGTCGGCTTGCTGCCGCCGGCCGACTGCGAGCCGTCCCCGCTCTGCTGGTCGTGGGACGTGACGGGCGCGGCGTTCGACGAGGGGCGCGAGGTGGCGTCGGGCCCACTCTGGCAGGCGGTGAGCCCCAGCGCCGCGACGGCGATCAGCGATCCCGCGGCGACACGCCGGCCGCGGCCGAGTGTCTTGAAGGTGAGCGACATAAGTGTCCCCCTCGTCTGGTAGGTGCGAACTCTCGTCGTAGGTGCGCACGGTCCGTCCCATGCTCCTGCCAGCGTGGCCTCGGGCACTGCCGGTCCGCTAACGAGGCACTAACACACCACTAACGAGCCGGGGCGCTCGGCACGCCGGTCCCCCGGAAATCGGCGTGACCAGCCGGTATCCGGGGCGTGTCGCACAGAATCGCAGAGAATTCCCGAGTTGCGGATACGCCACCGCCAGGTTCGGCCGTTCCGTCGATCGAGATCACCGGCCCCATGGGCCCCGGCAGGCCCGCCGGCCCCGTTTCACCAGCGGTCGCCCCGGCCCCGCTCGCCCGGTTGACGGCCGACAGCACCGCCCGCACCGAGGCCGTCAGGGCGGACACTTCCTGCCCCGCTCCCCGCGGCGGGCTGCCGGTCGCCTCAGGCCCCGCCGCGGCGACCGAGAAGGAAACCACGCAGTTTCATGGCGGGTACACTCATCATGATCAACTCCTCAGACAACCTGAGAGGTATGACGGGATGTCGCTCCAAGCGCTCCGCCCCCGTCCACTGGTCGAACTGGCCGCCCAGCGGCTGCGCGACCAGATCACCGGCGGTCACTGGCCGGTGGGCACCAAACCCCCCGGCGAAACGACTCTGGCCAAAACCCTCGGCGTCGGCCGCTCCACGGTGCGCGAAGCCGTACGGGCCCTGGCCGGAGCCGGGTTGGTGCAGCCACGTCAGGGCGCCGGCGTCTTCGTGATCGCCACCGAGCCCACCGAGGACTGGCCCGCGCGTCTGCGCCTCGCGGCCGTCGCCGATGTCTAACGGCACCTGCCGATTACCGCCGAGCCCCCGGCATTGGACAGGATGGGCGGCATGACCGAGATCCGCACCCCCCGCCTCATCCTCCGCCGCTGGACCGACGACGACCTCGCCCCCATGGCGGACATCAACACGGACCCGTTGGTCATGCGCTGGATCGGCGATGGCTCCGTCCTGAGCCTGGAGCAGACCGCCGAGGAGATCGAACGGTGGGAGGAGGAGTGGGACGACGAGGGCTTCGGCGTCTTCGCCGTCGAATTGCTCGCCTCGGGCGAACTCGCCGGATGCGTCGGTCTGTCCGTGCCCGGATTCCTTCCGGAGGCAGCGCACGAGGTGGCGATCAGCTGGCGCTTCGGACGGCAGTACTGGGGCCAGGGCTATGCCGCCGAAGCCGCCCAGGCCGTGCTGGAGTTCGCCCTCCAGGACCGCGGCCTGGACCGCGTCATCGCCGTCAACCGGCTCGGCCACGAGGCCTCGGACAACGTCCTGCGCAAGCTCGGTATGTCCTTCGAGCGGGAGGCGACACATCCGGAGTACGGCCATGCGCTGACGGTGTACAGCATTGATCTCACGGAGTACCAGGCCTGAGCGGGGCCTGGCGCGGGGCGGCCCATGAGTCGGGCGGGGCCGCCCACGCTCCGTGCACCGTACGCCTGGGTCAGCGGGTGGCCGCCGACGGCTGGGCGAGGTCCAGGTCAAGGACCTCGTGGGCGCCGTCGGCGAGGGATATCGGGACGGCGTGCGGCGGGAAACCGGCTGCCGTGAGGGTGTAGTGAGCGCCGCTCAGCTCGGAGAAGGCAAAGAGGCCGTCCGGTCCGGTGACGGTGTACCCCGCGACGGCGCCGTCCTCGACGAGGGTGACGGCGGCATCGGCGAGCGGCCGGCCGTTCGGGCCCCGCACCGTTCCACGGACGGTGGCGGTCGGCTGCAGGCGGGCGTCCTGCCGTTCCGGCTCGCCACCGGACAGCTCGACGGCACGGGCCTGCGGCTGGTGGCCGGGGGCGCTCAGCACCAGGGTGTACGGGCCGGGCGGCGCAGGGGCGAGGGCCCAGCTCCCGTCGGTGCCGGAGGTCGTACGGGTCACCACGTCGCCACCGGCATCGGTGAGGACGATGCCTCCGCCCGCCAGCGGGGCACCATCGGGGCCAGGTCCCCCGAGCAGCACACCGCCCAGCCGGCCGGTGCCCGCGAGGATCAGATCGACCCGGGCGGACACGTCCCCACCTCGGTACATGGCCGAGGCGGCATACGGGGTGTGGCCGGGCGCGGCACCCGTGAGGACGTAGGTGCCCGCCGCGGGGGCCGCGAGTGCATAGCGCCCGTCGGCGTCGGCCGTGGTGACACCGGCCTGCCGCCCCTGGCGGTCGATCAGGGTGATGTTCGCACCCGGTATCGAGGTACCGGAGGTGTCCAGGACCCGGCCGGAGAAGCCGGACGGGCTCGCGGTCGGCCCGTTCGTGGTCGGCCCGGTTGCGGTCGGCCCCGCTGCGGTCTGCTCGGTTGCGGTCGGCCCGGCCGACACGCCCCGCACGGCCGCAGCGGCGGCCTCGGTGCCGGCACCGCCCACGCCCCCGGCACCGCTGTCACCGCTGATGCCACCGTCACCGCCGTCCGCGCTCTGCGCGACCAGGGTCGGCCGGGACGCCTGGCGCGCCGAGGGCAGGAAGGCGGCCAGGACGGCACCGGCGATCACGGCGGCCGTGGCGATCAGGAAGGAGGCCCGGAACCCGGCCATCGTCGGCACCGTGGCCGGTCCCATCCGCTGGGACATATGGGCCAGCACCATGCCGATCACGGCGCTGGACACGGAGGTACCGATCGAGCGCATCAGGGTGTTCAGACCGTTGGCCGCGCCGGTCTCGGAGGGGTCGACGGCGCCGACGATCAGTGCGGGCAGCGAGGAGTACGCCAGGCCGATGCCGGCGCCGAGGACCACCGCGATGATGACGGTCTGCCAGGGGGCCGTCATCAGGCCGAGGCCCGCGCCGTAGCCGATCGCTATGACCAGCATGCCGATCAGCAGCGAGACCTTGGGGCCGCGCCGGGCGGCGATCCGCGCGTACAGCGGGGCGACGAGCATCATCGTCAGGCCCAGCGGCGCCATGCACAGACCGGCCACCACCATGGACTGGCCGAGGCCGTAGCCGGTCGACGCGGGCAGCTGCAGCAACTGCGGGAGCACCAGGGAGACCGCGTAGAAGGCCACCCCGACAGTGATCGAGGCGAGGTTGGTCAGCAGGACCTCGCGCCGGGCGGTGGTCCGCAGATCGACCAGGGGGTCGGCGATGCGCAGCTCCATCACGCCCCACAGCACCAGGATCAGGGCCGCGATGCCGAACAGACCGAGGGTGGTGGGCGAACCCCAGCCCCAGTCGCTGCCCTTGGTGACGGGCAGCAGCAGGGCGACCAGGCCGGCCGACAGCCCGAGGGCGCCGGCCACGTCGAAGCGTCCCCGGGCACGCACCGCGCTCTCCGGGACGGTCAGGAAGGTGAGCAGCATCGACAGCGCACCGAGACCGGCGGCGCCGAAGAACAGGGCGTGCCAGTCGGCGTGTTGGGCCACCAGGGCCGCGACCGGCAGTGCGAGCCCGCCGCCCACGCCGATCGACGAGCTCATCAGGCCCATGGCCGAGCCGAGCCGTTCGCGCGGCAGCTCGTCGCGCATGATGCCGATGCCGAGCGGAATGGCGCCCATCGCGAAGCCCTGCAGCGCCCGGCCCACGATCATGATGAGCAGATCGCTGGTGAATCCGCAGATCAACGAGCCGACGACCATGACGGCGAGGCTGGTCAGCAGCATCCGCCGCTTGCCGTAGAGGTCACCGAGGCGCCCCATGATGGGCGTCGAGACGGCACCCGCGAGGAGAGTGGCCGTCATCACCCATGTGGCGTTGCTGGGCGCCGTGTTGAGCAACACCGGCAGGTCCTTGATGACCGGCACCAGCAGCGTCTGCATGACCGCGACCACGATGCCGGAGAAGGCCAGGACCGGGACGATGCCACCGCGGGCTCTGCGGTGCCCGGCCGTGGCCGTTTCGGGCACCGGGGGCTCGGCAGCGGTGCCCGCCGCCCTTCCGGGGAGCTGGTCCGTCGTCATCCGGGTCATGCGGGCGGCCTCCAGGGCGGCAGAGGTGAACGTCGGTGAGAGTGGGGTGTGCACGGGTCGTGAGAGCGGCGGAGCAGGGGTGAGCCGCAGCGTTCGAGGTGTGGGGCGTCTCCCCCGGACATCGGCACGATCAGGCCACGGATACGTGCATGCCGAACGTTTTATTGCAGCGGTCTATTCCGCGACACCAGCCGCCTGCGCTTCCCGGCGGCTGTGATATGCCTCACTCCGCCCCGCTCCTGACTCCCCCTCGCCCCGTTCATCGGGCCTCCCCCGGACTCGTTCTCGACGCGCGGACTCCGCTGAACCCGCCGAGTCCCAGTGAACAGCACACCACTGACAATCCCGTCCGGCGGAAACCTCCGAAGGCCGCTGCCCGGCCGCCCACCCACCGCTCCCCGCACACCCGTCCGCCTGCGACGAGAGGCGCCGCGGGAGCCCCCACGACGCCTCTGACCTGCACCGTTTATGCACGACATGCACACAGCTCAGCAGTCAACACCGCATACGCGGTATGTTTTCGCCTCCCGCCCGCGCCGGGCCATCCACGCCGCCCGGCCGCCGCGAGCCGCCCGGCCCGAGGCACCGGAGTCAGCTCACCGCGACATCGATCCCGGCGTCCGCCGGCGCCTTCCCCTGCAGGGCGGCATCGAGTTGTGCACCGCGCTCAGAATCCAGCTTGAGTTTGGCGAGGACGGCCGGAACCGCAACGCTCGGGAGGGTGTGCTCGAAGAAGACGGTCAGCCGGTGGCTGAGATCGGCCCGGTTGGTGAAGGCCTGGGACATCATCTGCAGCCCGGCGAAGGCGCCGACGTACAGCTCCGCGGTCTCCCGCACGACGATGCTCTCCATCACTTCACCGCGGTCCTTCGCCTCGTTCAGCAGCCCCTCCACGAACACGCTCCACGAGAGCATCGACTGCTTGCGGTCGAGGTGGTTGGAGCCCTGTTCGACCGCCAGCCGCGCCGCCCCGCGCTGGATCGGGTCACTGCGCAGCCGGTACGCCAGCACCTGGCCCGCGTCGACGAACTCCTGCAACTTGATCTTCTGCGGCTCGACGGCGATGTCCAGCACGTGCTCATCGAGTACCGCGAGCGCCAACTGCTCCTTGGAGGCGAAGTGGAAGTACAAGGCGCCCTTGGTGACGCCTGCGCGGTCGAGGACTTCGGCGATGGTCGCGCGGTCGTAGCCGAGGTCGTCAAAGACCGCGGCGGCCGCCTCCAAAATCAGTCGCCGGGTCCGGATCGCGCGGTCCTGTTGCGCCACAGGACGCCTCCTGTCTCTCGTGTTTTCCATGTTCGCATCAGTTAGCTACCGCTCAATTCCCCCCTGGGTCAGCCGCTTGCCGCAATTCGACACCCGGCGTTGAAAACAAAACCGGATGGTACGTATCTTATCAGCGATGTACCTCTTCCCGTAGAGACGCCTGGGGGCACTCATGAGCGACACGATGCACGTCAGCGGCACGGTTCAGCCCAGGGCTCCACATCAGACCCACGCGAAGGGGAATCACGGCGCGGCCGCCGGACACCGCCACGACCCTTGCGTCCCCCGGGAGTTCGTTCACCGGCCCATTGTCGACGACATTCTGGTCACCTCATGGCGCCGGCTGGACGACTCCCGCTTCGCGCTGACCGCCCGTTGGCCGCACGACCACGGGTACTTCACTCCGGTGCACGGCCGCCACCACCTCATCCTCACCGGCGAGACCATCCGCCAGGCGGGGCTGCTGTTGTGCCACACCGAACTCGGCGTACCGGTCGGCCACCACTTCATCCTCGGCAACCTGGTCTACACAACCCACCCCGAGCAGCTGGCCGTTGGCGGCGGACCCACCCGGCTGACGATCGATGTCACCTGCAGCCGGATGCGCCTGCGGGGCGGCACGTTGTCCAGCGGCCACTTCACCATGACCATCCGCAAGGCGGGCCGGATCGTCGCAACGGGCTATTCCGATGTCGCCGTCGCCTCCCCTGCCGTCTACCGCCGGATCCGCGGCGAGCGCGTGGCCGCCCGCCGCACCCTGGGCCCGCCGCCCGCACCCGTCCCGCACCAGCTGACCGGCAGCGCCATGGACAGCGATGTCCTGCTGTCCCCGACCGACAGGTCCAGCGGATGGGAACTGCGCATCGCACCCGGCCATGGCGCGATGGTGAATCCGGCGAATGACCACATCCCGGGAATGCTGCTGCTCGACGCGGCACAGCAGGCCGCCCGGGCGCTGACCGCACCTCAGGCCTTCGTGCCGTACGCCTTCGGCACCGAATTCCACCGCTACGCCGAACACGGCATCCCGTGCAGCATCGTGGCCCGGCACGTCCCGTCCGCGCTCCCCTCCACCACGACGGTCCAGGTCACCGGATCCCAGGAGGGCAAGCCGGTCTTCGTCTCCACCCTGACCGCGCTGGACGCCCAGCGCTGAGCGCACACCGCACCAGGCATAGCACTCTCTGCAGGGTCTCCCCACCTCATGAACCACCGGACCGCGCGACCCGGGAAGCCGTCCGTCGCGAGTGGTAACGGCTCTTGAGGCACGGGCATCGGGCTCCCCTGCTGTCCCACCAGCAAGCAATCGGCGGCAGCATGCCACCACAGGTGAACGGAAGGCCAAGAACGATCATGGGTGACCTCAAGGGCAAGACCGCACTGGTGACGGGCTCCAGCCGCGGCATCGGCCGGGGCATCGCCCAGCGCCTCGCGGAGGACGGTGCGCTGATCGCCGTCCACTACGGCAGCAATGACATCGCCGCCAAGGAAACGGTCGACAACATCACGCGGGCGGGCGGCCGGGCATTCATGGTCGGCGCGGAGCTGGGAGTTCCCGGTGACGCCGAAGCCCTCTTCGCCGCCTTCGACGCCGAACTCGCCGCCTCCGGTGCGGAGCCCGGCCTCGACATTCTCGTCAACAACGCAGCTCAGAACTTCCCCGGGCGCCTGGACGCGGTCACCCACGAGGAGTTCGACCGCACCTTCGCAGTCAACGTCAAGGCGCCGTTCTTCCTCATCCAGCACGGTCTGCAACGGATGCGGGACGGCGGACGCATCATCAACATCTCGTCGGCGGTGACGAGCACGGCGCACCCGGCGCAGATCGCCTACAGCATCTCCAAGGGCGCCCTGGAAACGCTCACCCGCACCCTCGCCAAGGACGTCGGCGCGCGCGGGATCACGGTGAACACCATCGCACCCGGCTGGGTCGAGACCGATGTGACGGCGGAGCGGAGGGCGACGCCGGAGGGGCGGGCCGCACTGGCGGCCTACTCCGTGTTCAACCGCATCGGCCGCCCCTCCGACATCGCGGACGTCGCCGCGTTCCTGGCGTCGGACGCATCCCGCTGGATCACCGGCCAGCGCTTCGACGTCACGGGCGGCTCGATGCTCTGACCCTCGTTCGTGCGTCCCCGCCGCTGCTCGACCAGCAGGAATTCACCGCCGGTGCAGTCGGTGCCCTGCTGGTCCAGGCCGAGCTGAGCAGCCGTGGGGTCAACCCATAACCCGGGGTGTCCAGTTCCTCGGCCGGCGCCGTCCAGGCGGACTCAGCCGGCGTCCGGCCCGGCCCCCTCGATGCCGAGGAGCTGCCGCTTGCGTACGGGCCCGCCCGCGTATCCCGACAGCGAGCCGTCGGCGGCGATCACTCGGTGGCAGGGCCGGACGACGAGCAGCGGATTCGCGCCGATCGCCGTACCGACCGCGCGCACCGCTCCCCGCGCCGCACCGATCCCGGCCGCGATGGCCCCGTACGTGGTCGTGGTCCCGTACGGGACGCCCTCCAGGGACCGCCACACGCGCCGCTGGAAGTCCGTGCCCCGGGTGTCGGCGAAGGTGAGGGCGAAGCGGGTCAGCTCCCCGTCGAAGTAGGCGCGGAGCTGACGGGCGATCTCGGCGAAGGCGTCCGGGTCGTACGTCCAGCCGTCCTGGACGGTCGCGCCGCCCTTCTGGCCGGGCACGCTGAGCGAGGCGAGCGCGGTGCCGCCGGGTGCGGCGGCTGATTCCTCGCCGACCAGCAGGAGTTCACCCAGTGGGCTGTCGAGGGTGGTGTAGAGCGTCATGGTCCGGTGCTTTCCGTGGTGGAGGGGTGGGTGTGCGCCGGTCCGGCGACCGGCACGTTCCAGAAGTGGTGCAGGGCGTACGAGCGCCAGGGGCGCCAGGCGTCCGACCGGGCGGCCAGGCCGTCCGTGGGGGCACCGGCCCGGCGCATTCCGGCCAGTACGGCCGTATCGCCGGTGAGCAGCACATCGGGGTCCCCGAGGGCGCGCATCCGGATGTAGCCCGCGGTCCACGGGCCGATGCCGCGCAGGCCGAGCAGCGCCCGTTCGGCTTCGTCCCGGTCGGCCCCGGCGTCCAGTGTGACGGTGCCGTCGGCGAGCGCGGCCCCGAGGGTGCGCAGGGCTGTCCGCCGCGACCCGGGCATGCCGATCTCCGCGAGCGAGGCCTCCGCCAGATCGTCGGCGCGGGGGAAGAGGTGGGTGAGTGCACCGGACGGCTCCGGCAGCGGTTCGCCGTACGCGGCGACCAGCGCGCCGCCGAGAGCCCGCCCGGCCGCGACCGAGACCTGCTGGCCGAGCACGGCGCGGACCGCCAGCTCGTCCGGGGCGGCGGTCCCCGGGGAGCGCAGGCCGGGATGGCGGTCCACCAGCCCCGCCAGGACGGGGTCTTCACCGAGCCGCTCGGCGACCGCGTACGGATCCGCGTCCAGGTCGAAGAGGCGGCGCACCCGCTGCCCCGCGGTGGTGAGATCGCGCAGTTCGGTGAGGCGCAGCCGGCAGTCCAGCCAGCCGTCTCCGGTCGCCTCGTCGACCTCGGCGATACCGGTGCCGTGCGGCAGCCGCAGGGTGCGCCGGTAGGTGCGGGCGCCGGGCTCGCCGCTGACCTCCTCGATACCGGTGATCGCGCGCCGCTGGAGGTGGTCGAAGAGCTGCCGTGCCGCATACGGGCCCCGGAAGGCCAGCCGCAGCGGCAGCACCCCGGGCGTACCGTACGACCCCGGCGGGGCGCCGCGGACCGCTTTCCCGGAGCGGCCGGCCCGCAGCTCGCCCGGTGTGAGCGCGTAGATCTCCTTGATGGTGTCGTTGAACTGGCGCACGCTGGCGAACCCGGCGGCGAAGGCGATCTCGGCGGCCCGCAGGCCGGTGGTCTGCAGCAGGACCCGCGCGGTGTGGGCGCGCTGCGCCCGCGCGAGCGCCACGGGGCCGGCGCCGAGCTCGGCGTTCAGCTGCCGCTGCACCTGCCGGGCGCTGTACCCGAGCCGGGCCGCCAGCCCGGTGACCCCCTCCCGGTCCACCACACCGTCCCCGATCAGCCGCATCGCCCGCCCGACGACATCGGCGCGGACATCCCACTCGGCGGAGCCGGGCACCGCATCGGGGCGGCAGCGTCGGCACGCCCGGAAGCCCGAGCCCTGGGCGGCCGCGGCGGTCGGGAAGAAGGCGACGTTGCGCCGTCGGGGCGTGGTGGCGGGGCAGCTCGGGCGGCAGTAGATCCCGGTCGTGGACACCGCGAAAAAGAAGGCGCCGTCGAATCTGGCGTCCCTGCTGCGCACCGCCTCGTACCTGCTGTCCTCGCTCATCACAGGTCCACTGTGCCGCAGGTCGCGCGGCGGTGCTGGCGGAAATCGGACGGCGTGCTCGAGCCCGGCGAAGGCGTCTGGCCCCGCTCGTCCCCCGGTCTTCGCCCCGGTCAGGCCGGTGGCATCGGCCAGTCGTCCAGCGAGCCGCCGCGCCATTCGACGAGCCGGGGGTCGTCCAGCGCAATGTCCTCGGCCGGACCGGCGACACCCGCGCGGCGGAGGAATTCGGCGACATCGCCACGGCCGTGGGCCAGGCCCACGATCTGCCCACGTACGGTCACCCGCCGGCCACCCGATGGGGTCGGCGGGTGCACGATGACAGGCGGATGCTCGGACATGCATCCAGCGTGCGCCGGGCTTTCTGGTCGCGCACCTCGGCAGCCGCCATGAGCAGCAATCCTTGTCCCTGCAAGCACTCACCAGGCCGGCCGGTGGCCGGGGCCGCGCGGAACCGCTCCACAGCGCCCCGGAACCGGCCTCCCCGACGGAACCATGAGGCCGACCGTGAACAACCCCCTGGACTCAGCCGAGTTCTCCCGGGACCCGTATCCGCTGCTCGCCGCCCTGCGGGCGCGCGGCCCGGTACAGCGGGTACCTACGGACAACGGCCGTACGACCTGGGTCGTCACCGGATGGGCGGAGGCCAGAGCGGCGCTGGCGGATGCCCGGCTGTCGAAGGACACCGCCCGCTACTTCGCCGACCGGCCCGGCAACCGCCGGCTGGCCCCCGCCGTGAGCCGCACCATGCTCGCCACCGACCCGCCGGACCACGGCCGGCTGCGGAGGCTGGCGATGAAGGCGTTCACTCCGGCGGCGGTGGCACGGCTGGAGCCCCGTATCCGTGCGATCGCGGAGGAACTGGCCGACGCACTGGCCGCGCGCGGGCAGGCGGACCTCGTCGAGGGGTTCGCCGAGCCACTGCCGATCACGGTGATCAGCGAACTGCTGGGGGTGCCGGAGCCGGACCGTGCGGCGGTCCGGCGCTGGTCCCATGACCTGTTCGCCGCGGCGGACCCGGACGCCGTGGACCGCGCGTCGCACGCCCTCAGCGACTATATGACGCGGCTGATCGCGGCCCGGCGCGAACACCTGGGGGACGACGTCCTCAGCGGCCTGATCGCCGCCCGGGACGAGGCCGACCGGCTGTCCGAAGCCGAACTCGTCTCCCTGGCCGTGCTGTTGGTGGTCGCGGGTCACGAGACCACCACCCATCTCATCGGCAACGGCATGGTGGCGTTGCTCCAGGACGACGCGCTCCGCTCCCGTCTCCGGGCCGATCCCGGTCTGCTCCCCGCCGCGGTCGAGGAATTCCTGCGCTACGACTCCCCGATCACGCTCGCGACCTTCCGCTTCGCCACCAAAACCTTCGACCTCGGCGGCGCCCGGATCAGCGCGGGAGAGGTGGTGCTGGTGTCCCTGGGAGCCGCCAATCGCGATCCCGCACGGTTCGTCGCGCCGGACGAGGTACGCCTCGACCGTCACCGCCGTACGGAGCGAACGGAGCCGGCGGAGGCAACAAAGGCATGGGACGCGGACGCTCCCGCCTCTCCGGACCGTCCCCGCCGCCCCCGCTCCCCGGAGGGAATCCCGGGCCCCGACCGCCCGGGCGGTCATCTCTCGTTCGGACACGGCCCGCACCACTGCCTCGGTGCGCCGCTGGCCCGCCTCGAGGCCCGCATCGCCTTCGAGGTGCTGCTGACGCGTTTCCCGGGAATCCGGCCGGCGGTGGACGGTTGGGACGCACTGGAGTGGCGTCACACCCGCCTGATGCACGGGCCGGCCGGCCTCCCGGTGGTCCTCGGCCCGTGACGGCGGACCGGCGCCGTGACCGCGCTGCGGCAGTCACGGCGCCGCCGGTCATGACACCGGTGCGCGGCGGGCGGGGTCAGACCTTGAGCTGCTTGCGTCAGACCTTGAGCGGCTTGATCGCGGTGGGCGCATGGCCCGGCTCGGTGGCGATGTCCTCCCACTCCTGGACACTGGCGAGGTCGCTGCCGCTCATCGAGATGTTGGTGATCCGCTCGAGGATCGCCTCGACCACGACCGGGACGCGGTGCTCGGCGGCCAGCTTCTTGGCCTCCTCGAAGGCGGCGCCCAACTCGCTCGGGTCGGTGACGCGGAGGGCCTTGCAGCCCAGGCCCTCGACGACCTTGACGTGGTCCACGCCGTAGACGCCCAGCTCGGGGGCGTTGATGTTCTCGAACTCCAGGTTGACCTGGAAGTTGATGTCGAGGTTGCGCTGGGCCTGGCGGATCAGGCCCAGGTACGCGTTGTTCACCAGGACATGCACGTAGGGGATCCTGTGCTGGGCGCCGACGGCCAGCTCTTCGAGCATGAACTGGAAGTCGTAGTCGCCGGAGAGGGCGACGACCGGCGTCTTTGGGTCGGCGGTGGCCACGCCCAGCGCGGCCGGGATGGTCCAGCCGAGCGGGCCGGCCTGGCCGCAGTTGATCCAGTGGCGCGGCTTGTAGACGTGCAGCATCTGCGCACCGGCGATCTGGGAGAGGCCGATGGTGGTGACGTAGCGGGTCTCCGGGCCGAAGGCCTTGTTCATCTCCTCGTAGACGCGTTGCGGCTTCATCGGGATGTCGTCGAAGTGCGTACGGCGCTGCAACCGGGCCTTGCGCACCTGGGTGGCGGCGGCCCAGTCGGAGCGGTCGGGCAGCGCGCCCGCGTCCTTGAGTTCGCGCGCGACCTCGACGAACAGCTCCAGCGCGGCCTTGGCGTCCGAGGCGATGCCGTAGTCCGGGGCGAAGATCTTGCCGATCTGGGTCGGCTCGATGTCGACGTGGACGAACGTCCGGCCCTGGGTGTAGACGTCGAGCTTGCCGGTGTGGCGGTTGGCCCAGCGGTTGCCGATCCCCAGGACGAAGTCGGACTCCAGGAAGTTCGCGTTGCCGTAGCGGTGCGAGGTCTGCAGGCCGACCATCCCGGCGTTGAGCTCGTGGTCGTCGGCGAGGATTCCCCAGCCCATCAGGGTGGGAACGACCGGGATGCCGGTCAGTTCGGCGAACTCGACCAGCAGCTCGGAGGCGTCGGCGTTGATGATGCCGCCACCGGCGACGATCAGCGGCCGCTGCGACCCGCCCAGGAGCGCGAGGGCCTTCTCGGCCTGGGCGCGGGTCGCGGCCGGCTTGAAGGGCGGCAGCGGCTCGTACGTCTCGGGGTCGAAGTCGATCTCCGTCAGCTGCACATCGACCGGCAGGTCGATCAGGACCGGGCCGGGCCGCCCGGAGCGCATCAGGTGGAAGGCCTGCTGGAAGACACCCGGGACCTGCGCGGCCGCCATGACCGTGGTGGCGGCCTTGGTGACCGGTGCGGCGATCGCGGCGATGTCGACGGCCTGGAAGTCCTCCTTCTGGATCACCGCGGTCGGCGCCTGGCCGGTGATGCACAGGATCGGGATCGAGTCACCGGTCGCGGAGTAGAGGCCGGTGATCATGTCTGTGCCGGCCGGGCCGGAGGTGCCGATGCAGACGCCGATGTTGCCCGGGTGGGTGCGGGTGTACCCCTCGGCCATGTGCGAGGCGCCCTCGACATGGCGGGCCAGCGTGTGATCGATCCCGCCGGCGCCCTGGAGCGCCGCGTAGAAGGGGTTGATCGCGGCACCCGGCACTCCGAAGGCGTGGCTCACGCCCTCCCGCTTGAGGATCTCCACCGCGGCACGAGCGGCTGTCATTCGAGGCATCGAGTACTCCTGCGTCGACCTGTCACGGGCAAGCTCCAGCGAAGGGCCGGAGGGACGTAATTCCGCATCATGGAATTAATATTTTGCTTTATGGAAGGAAAGTAGAGTGCGGCGACCCACCCGTCAAGGGGAGGCCGGACCTCCGGCGCGGAGGCCGGCGGTGCGGCACAGGTGGGGCGGGTGCACGGTGGCGCACCACCACGGAGGCACGGGCAGCCACTGCGGGCGGCGGACGGGAGGCAGGGGGCAGCCATACGACCAGCGGCCGTACGACGCGACACGACGGAGCCCCACCACAACTCCCTTGCGGTGGGGCCCCCTTACCGGACGCATGATTACCACTTACGGCAACCAGCCCATTGTTCGCACCCTCGGGCGCCGTCATTCAGCGAGGGCGACGGCCGCGGCACGGGGAAGCAATGCGCCGTTGCCTGCCGAGAACCGCGGCGACGTTATAGGTTTCGCCAACTCAAGGCATGACACTCGCCTGCCGCCGGCAACGACGCCGACATCCGCACCGATGACGACAAACCAGCCCTCACCCACTGGTTGAAGGTTGCATGAGCGCTTTTCGGCGCCCCGCGGCCAGGCCCTCCGCGTACACCGGCCGCCGTCATGCGCGCCGCATGCCGCCCGGGCGCACCCTGGCTCCTGCCCCGCCCCGGCGCATCCTCGGCGCACCACCGACGTATCCCCGTTCACCCCCGCCCCCCCGAGCTGATCCCCCGGAATCTCCCGTAACCGCATTTTGACGCCCGGAAGAAACGGCACGCGAAAAGCCCCGCCCGAAACCGGACGGGGCCCACACGAAAGAAAACTCCGCGCGCGCCATGGCACGCACACCTCAGCGGATCGGCATTCCCGAAACCGTCCGGGCGATCACCAGTCGCTGGATTTCACTGGTGCCCTCGAAAATCGTATAAATGGCCGCGTCGCGATGCATCCGCTCGACCGGGTATTCGCGGGTGAAACCGTTGCCGCCGAGGATCTGTACGGCCTGGGCGGTGACCTTTTTGGCGACCTCGCTGGCAAAGAGCTTGGACATGGAGCCCTCGGCGGAGGTGAACGGCTTACCGGTCACCGCCATCCAGGAAGCGCGCCAGACCAACAGACGGGCGGCGTCGATCTGGGTGCGCATATCGGCGAGCTGGAAGGCCACGCCCTGGTTGTCGATGATCGGGCGGCCGAACTGGGAGCGGGTCTTGGCATACTCCAGGGCCTCTTCGTAGGCCGCACGGGCGGTGCCGACCGCCATCGCGCCGACGGCGGGGCGGGAGGCCTCAAAGGTGGCCATGGCGGCGTTCTTCACGCGCTCGCCACCACTCCTGGCCTTCTCGCGGGCACGGGCGAGACGTTCGTCCAGCTTCTCCTTGCCGCCGAGCAGGCAGTGGCCGGGGACCCGGACGTCCTCCAGGACGACCTCGGCGGTGTGCGAGGCACGGATGCCGTGCTTCTTGAACTTCTGCCCCTGGGAGAGACCAGGGGTGTCCGGGGGGACGATGAAGGACGCGTGACCCTTGGAGCCGAGGCCGGGGTCCACGGCCGCGACGACGACATGGACGTTGGCGATGCCTCCGTTGGTGGCCCACGTCTTGGTGCCGCTCAGCACCCACTCGTCCTTGGCCTCGTCGTAGACCGCGCGGGTGCGCATCGCGGCGACGTCCGAGCCGGCGTCCGGTTCCGACGAGCAGAAGGCCGCGACCTTCACGTCGTCGACGTCTCCGTACATCTGCGGGATCCAGGTACCGATCTGCTCCTCGGTGCCGTTCGCGAGCACCCCGACGGCAGCGAGTCCGGTGCCCACGATCGACAGGCCGATACCGGCGTCCCCCCAGAACAGCTCCTCCATGGACATGGGGATACCGAGGCCGGTGGGGTCGAAGAATTGCTGGGCGTAGAAGTCCAGCGAGTACAGACCGATCTTGGCGGCTTCCTGGATGACCGGCCAGGGGGTCTCCTCGCGCTCGTCCCATTCGGCGGCGGCGGGGCGCATGACGTCCGCGGCGAAGCCGTGAACCCAGTCACGGACTTCCTTCTGCTCGTCGTTGAGCTCCATGGTGAACTCGGCCATGTCCCCTCCACTGCTGCCTGGCATTACTGTTGTTACTAGCGGTAACCCGCAGTGTGTTACTCACCAGTAGGAGATGTCAACTCCCCTGAGAACGAATTCACCGTGGAGATCGGGTGTTACGTTGCGCGAGCGCCACGGATTCACAAGGGTGGGGAGCACGACCATGGAAAGCACCGAGCACAGCGGCCGCCAGCAGACGGCGACCGAGCGCAGACGGCGGGAGCTGCTGGAGGCCGCCGAGCGCATCGTGCTGCGCGACGGCCCGGACGCATCGATGAACGCCATCGCCGCCGAGGCCGGCATCACCAAGCCGATCCTCTACCGGCACTTCGGCGACAAGGGTGGTCTGTACCGCGCCCTCGCCGTACGGCACACCGACGCCTTGCTGGCCAATCTGGCGACCGCGCTGGACGCACCCGTCCTGCGCCGGGACCGGGTCGAGGCCACCCTCGACGCCTACCTGCTCGCGATCGAGGCCCGGCCGCAGGTGTACCGCTTCCTGATGCACCCGTCGGACGAGGACAACGCGTCGGAGTCCGGCTTCGACGTCGGACGGCACTCCGCACCGCTGCTGCGCCGGCTCGGCGAGGAGCTGGCCAAGGTGATCACAGACCGGCTCGACCTGGGACCGGGCGGCGAGCTGCGGGCACGCGTATGGGGCCACGGCATCGTCGGCATGATGCACGGGGCGGGCGACTGGTGGCTGCGCGAACGCCCTTGTTCACGCGAGCAGTTGGTCACCCAGCTGGCCGATCTGCTCTGGGGCCGGCTGGCCGCGGTCGAGGACCGCGAGGGCGGCCCCGGCTTCTGAGCCCGGCTTGGGAACCCCGGCTCTTGAGCGCCGGAGGGTGAGACGACGGGAGGCGCCTGGCCGTTCAGCGGCCGGGCGCCTCCGTCGCGGCCCACGGGGCCCTGGCCGCCGCGCGCAGCGCCCGGCGGCGGCGCAGCCCGGTGAGGTGGTCGACGTACAGCCCGCCGTCGAGGTGGTCGCACTCGTGCTGGAGGCAGCGGGCGAAGAAGCCGGTGCCGGTCACGGTCCTGGGCTCACCGGTGACGCCGAACCCGGTCACCACGGTGTGGTCGTGGCGAGGGGTGCCGGCCTCGATGCCGGGCAGCGAGAGACAGCCCTCGGGCCCGCGGATGACCGGGCCGTCGGTCTCGACGAGCCGGGGGTTGACGAGGTGCCCCAGATGGCGGCGGTCCTCGTCGTCGGGGCAGTCGTAGACGAAGACCCGCAGCGGGACGCCGATCTGATTGGCGGCGAGGCCCACACCGTGGGCGGCGTACATCGTCGCGTACATGTCCTCGACCAGCCGGGCCAGCTCGCCGTCGAAGGTGGTGACCTCCCGGCAGGGTGCGGTCAGAGCCGGATCGCCGAGCAGGCGCAGGGGGCGGATCCGGCCGGAGGAGCCGGGGATGGTGCGGTCGGGCATGGGGGTAAGCGTACGGTCCGGCGCGCCCGGGATGTCGCCGGACGGGTGGCGGGGTTCGGGCCCGGCGCCGGATCTCGATAGGCTGATCCCCGACCGAAGCCTCGGCCGGTCATCGGCTGCGGAGGAAGCGTTCCACCGGCAGCCTCAGGGCAGGCGGGCGCCGGATGCAAGGAGGATCAAGGACGATGGCAGGCAACACGGAGCCGCTGTCGCCGCGGGCCAAGCTGGCCGTGACGGCGGGCAAGGCCGCGGCGGCGGTGTCGCGCGCGGCGGGCCGCGGCAGCGGATCGGTGATCGGTGGCCGGGTGGCGCTCAAGCTCGACCCCGACCTGCTGGCGCGGCTGGCACGGCACTTGGACGTCATCCTGGTGTCGGCGACCAACGGCAAGACGACCACGACGCGACTGATCGCGGAGGCTCTGCGGGCCAGTGGGCCGGTGGTCTCCAACGCGCTCGGCGCCAACATGCCGGCGGGTATCACCTCCGCGCTGGCCGGTGGATCGGACGCCAAGTACGGCGTCATCGAGGTGGACGAGAAGTACCTCGCCGGTGTGGCACGCGATGTGACACCGAAGGCCATAGCGCTGCTGAACCTCTCGCGCGACCAGCTCGACCGCGCCGCGGAGACCCGGATGCTGGCCGAGCACTGGCGGGAGGGCCTGGCCGGCTCCAAGGCCCTGATCATCGCCAACGCGGACGACCCGCTGATCGTCTGGGCGGCGTCGTCGTCCGCGAACGTGGTGTGGGTCGCGGCCGGGCAGGAATGGAAGGACGACGCCTGGTCGTGCCCGTCCTGCGGTGGTGTGATGCAGCGGCCGAGCGATGACTGGTTCTGCGCGGAGTGCGGCTTCCGCCGTCCCACGCCCAGCTGGGCTCTCTCCGGCGATCATGTCCTGGACCCGCACGGCAGCGCCTGGCCCATCAAGCTGCAGCTGCCGGGGCGCGCCAACAAGGCGAACGCCACGACGTCCGCCGCGGTGGCCGCCGCCTTCGGGGTGCCGCCGCAGGTGGCCCTGGAGCGGATGTTCTCGGTGCAGGCGGTGGCCGGGCGCTATGACGTGGTCACGTTCATGGAGCGGGAGCTGCGGCTGCTGCTGGCGAAGAACCCGGCCGGCTGGCTGGAGACGTTCTCGCTGATCGACCCGCCGCCGACCCCGGTCATCATGTCGGTGAACGCCCGCGGCGCGGACGGCACGGACACCTCCTGGCTGTGGGACGTCGACTACACCCGGCTCGCCGGGCACCCGATCTTCGTACTCGGCGACCGCAAGCTGGACCTGGCGGTGCGCCTGGAGGTCGCGGGGCTGGACTTCCACGTGTGCGAAAGCCTCGACGAGGCGGTGGGGATGGCGCCGCCCGGACGGATCGAGGTCATCGCCAACTACACGGCCTTCCAGGACCTGCGCCGGCGCGTGGGCAACTGAATGCGGTCCACCGACGTGAGGGACAAGGACGAGCGAGCATGAGTGACAACAGCCTGCGCCTGGTGTGGATCTACCCGGACCTGCTGAGCACGTACGGCGACCAGGGCAACGCCCTGGTGGTGGAGCGGCGGGCGCGCCAGCGCGGCCTGGACGTCCAGCGCCTGGACGTACGGTCCGACCAGCAGATTCCCACCTCCGGCGACATCTACCTGATCGGCGGCGGCGAGGACCGTCCGCAGCGGCTGGCGTCCGAGCGGCTGATCCGCGACGGCGGGCTGAGCCGCGCGGTCTCCAACGGCGCGATCGTCTTCTCGGTCTGTGCCGGGTACCAGATCCTGGGTCATGAATTCATCAACGACCTCGGGGAGCGCCAGGAGGGCCTGGGGCTGCTGGACGTGGTCAGCACCCGCGGCGAGGCCGAGCGCTGCGTCGGCGACGTACTCGCCGACATCGACCCGCAGTTGGGGCTGCCGCCGCTGACCGGCTTCGAGAACCACCAGGGCGTGACGCACCTGGGCAAGACCGCCCGGCCGTTCGCCAAGGTGCGGTTCGGCAAGGGCAACGGCGTCGGCGACGGCTACGAGGGCGCGTGGAACGACACCGTCTTCGGGACGTACATGCACGGCCCGGTGATGGCACGCAATCCGCACATCGCCGACCTGCTGATCAAGCTGGCGCTGGACGTCAATGCGCTGCCGCCGGTCGAGGACCGCTGGTACGAGGCGCTGCGTCAGGAGCGGATCGCCGCGGCGACCCAGCCTGCCTGATACCGCTTCCGCCTGGTGCGGACGGTTCGCCGCTATGTCATGCATGCCGGAATTGAACCCTTTTCGTGCGCCCGCAGTCCCGCACTGCGGGCGCACGTGTGCCCGGTGGCCCCGCACTTGTAGGGTGAGCGGAATCCAACCGGACGACGGGGTCCGGGCCCCCGGTTGAGTTGCAGAGGGTTTTTCGAGCAATGCGTATTGGTGTACTCACCTCCGGCGGCGACTGCCCCGGTCTGAACGCCGTCATCCGCTCCGTCGTCCACCGCGCCACCGCCGATCACGGCGATGAGGTGATCGGCTTCCGTGACGGCTGGAAGGGCCTGCTGGAGGGCGATTACCGCAAGCTCGACCTCGACGCCGTCGGCGGCATCCTGGCGCGCGGCGGCACCATCCTGGGGTCCTCGCGGGTGCAGCCCGCCCATCTGCGCGACGGCGTCGAGCGGGCCCGCGGCCACGTCGCCGAGCTGGGCCTGGACGCGATCATCCCGATCGGCGGCGAGGGCACGCTGAAGGCGGCGCGGCTGCTGTCGGACGCCGGGCTGCCGATCGTCGGCGTACCGAAGACCATCGACAACGACATCGCCGTCACGGATGTCACGTTCGGCTTCGACACCGCGGTGGGGGTCGCCACCGAGGCGCTGGACCGGCTCAAGACCACCGCCGAGTCGCATCAGCGGGTGATGATCGTCGAGGTGATGGGGCGGCACACCGGCTGGATCGCGCTGCACTCCGGCATGGCGGCCGGTGCGCACGCGATCGTGGTGCCGGAGCGGCCCTTCGACATCGACGAGCTGACCGCGCGGGTCGCCGAGCGGTTCGAGGCCGGCAAGAAGTTCGCGATCGTGGTCGTCGCCGAGGGTGCCAAGCCGCGCGAGGGCACCATGTCCTTCGACATCGGCGGCAAGGACATCTACGGCCACGAGCGGTTCGCCGGTGTCGCCCGGCAGCTCTCCGTGGAGCTGGAGAACCGCCTCGGCAAGGAGGCCCGTCCGGTGATCCTCGGGCACGTCCAGCGCGGCGGCACTCCGACCGCGTACGACCGGGTGCTCGCCACCCGCTTCGGCTGGCACGCCGTCGAGGCCGCGCACCGCGGCGACTTCGGGATGATGACGGCGCTGCGCGGCACCGACATCACGCTGGTGCCGCTGGCCGAGGCCGTGGAAACGCTCAAGACCGTGCCCGCGGAGCGCTACGACGAGGCCGAGTGCGTGCTGTGACTCCGCTGATCCCAGCGCGTTAGCTCCGTGCGGCGCGAACCGCCCCCGGCCACTGGCACCGATATGCGGCCCTGCCGCGTGGTGTGACCGGGGGCGGTTCTAGTCTTGTCGCCGGAGCATTGGTACGAATCAGGAGCGAGCGGATGGATCACAGCGGGCACGGCATGGACGGCATGAACATGGATCTGCCGCCGTTCACGCTGTCGCGGGGCCTGGAGTTCGGTGGTGATCCGTTCTTCCTCGTCGGCTGTCTGCTGGGACTCGGCCTGTACGGCTGGGCGGTGGTCCGGCTGCGGCGGCGGGGGGATGCCTGGTCGGTGGGCCGGACCGCCGCCTGGGCCCTGGGCGTGGTGACGGTGGCCCTGGTGATGTGCACCAAGCTCAACGACTACGGCATGGCGATGTTCAGCGTGCACATGGTCCAGCACATGGTCATCAGCATGCTCTCGCCGATCCTGCTGCTGCTCGGGGCGCCGGTGACGCTGACCCTGCGCGCGCTGCCGGCCGCCGGGCGCGGCCGCAAGGGACCGCGCGAGCTGCTGGTGGCGCTGCTGCAGAGCCGCTACCTGCGGATCATCACGCACCCGGCGTTCACCATCCCGCTGTTCATCGCGAGTCTCTACGCGCTCTACTTCTCGCCGCTGTTCGACTTCCTGATGGAGTCCCGGGCCGGGCACATCGCGATGATGGTGCACTTCCTCGCGGTCGGCCTGGTGTTCTTCTGGCCGATCATGGGCGTCGACCCGGGGCCGCACCGGCCGGGCCATGTGATGCGGATTCTGGAGCTGTTCGCGGGCATGCCGTTCCATGCCTTCTTCGGTATCGCCCTGATGATGGCCAGCGAGCCGATGGTCGACACCTTCCTGCACCCGCCGTCCTCGCTGGGGATCGAAGCGCTCTCCGACCAGTCGGCGGCCGGCGGTATCGCCTGGGCCTTCAGCGAGATCCCGTCCGTGGTGGTGCTGATCGCCCTGGTCTTCCAGTGGCACAAGTCCGAGGAGCGTCAGTCGCGGCGCGCGGACCGGGCCGCCGACCGCAACGGCGACAAGGATCTGGCGGAGTACAACGCCTACCTCGCCTCGCTCCACGCACGGAGCCGATGACGCGCACCGCTCTGGCGGTACGGGCCGCGGCCGGGGACGATGGTCCCATGGCCGCGGCCCGCGGCATGAGTGCCCGGGGCCGACGTGAGGAGGTTGCGGGTATGCCCGGATCTGCTAGGACGATGGCCGTGTGCACGGTGGGCGGGCTGGTGGTGGCGACCGCCTACACCGTGGCGATGGGTGCCAATGGCTGGCTCTGGTTCTCCTGGGTGGTGCTGGCTCTGGTGACGATCGGGGTGGTGGTGGCACGACCGGTCTGACGGGTGTGGTGGCGGCGCGGCCGGTCCGACGGGTGTGCTGGCGGCGCGGCCGGTCCGACCGGCGTGGTGACGCACGGGGCGCCGGTTCGAGCCGGTCGGTGCGGGGAGGCGCGGGCGCAGCACCTCGGAAGCGTCAGAAGCGGAACAACGGCCCGGTCGCGGCGTCCATCGTGCAGGCGTTGGGGAAATCCTTGTGCCAGTTCACCGGGACGCCGCGCCAGGTGCCGATCGCGGTGGCGGTCATCGGGTCGTACTCCCTGGTGCAGGCCTGCGGGTGGCCGGGCAGTGCGTCCAGGTTCCCGCGCGCCCAGGTCAGCGCGTCGCAGGCGGCGGCCGCGTGCGGATGTCTGCCGTGGACGTCCGGGCAGTTGAGCCGTACCCCCCGGCTCCAGGTGTTGCCGGCCCCGGACACCGTCAGCAGCAGGCCCTGATCGCCGGCCGGCAGCTCATCGGCGTGCGCCGGACCTGCGGAGAGCGTGCCGAGCAGGGCGGAAGACAGGGCGGCGAGCGCGGACACGCCCACGGTCAGGGTGGTCCGGAGGGATCGGCGTCTTGGGCTCACGGGCATCGATGTCTCCTGGGAAGCTCGGTGGGATCGCTGCGGGAGCCTGACGGCGACGCGACGACGCGTGGCGCCCGGCGGCCCCAGGCCACCTCGCCGGGCCGCGGCGGGCAAGCGGCCACGCCGCGAGGTCGCCCGTACGGACCTTCGATTGCCGCCCCTGGAGACAAGGGCGGCCGGCAGCGGAGGAGGCGGCTCCACTGCCGGCCGCCCGGACCGGGGTTACCCCACACGCTCGATCCGTGCGTTGCGGATCAGGAACTTCCCCTCCTCACGCACCTGCTCGAAGGCTGCGTTGTTGAGGAGGGCACAGCTGCCCGAGGCCGACGTCACGGAGACCGTCGTCGACTTGTTGTTGTCCAGGTTGGTCACCTTCAGTTTGGTCCCGACGGGGAACTGGTCACTGGATGCCGCCGGGGCGCCGCTCTCGCCGGAGAGGGTCACCGTCGAGCCCTTGCAGACCACATCGCCGTCGGCGGCCGGCGGGTCGTCCGAGGCCGGCGGAGCGGCGGAAGCGGAGGCGTCACCGGAGGCGGACGGGTCCGCCGACCCCTGTGGTGCCTCGGAGGCGGGCGGGGCGTTGGAGGCGGGCGGCTCATTGCCCGTCGGCGGAGCGCCCGCGGCGTCGTCCCCGCCCTGCCCGGCCGAGCAGCCGGCGGCTTTCTGCTTGACCTGGATCTCCTTGATCACGGCCTCGCGGTTGGCGATTCTTGCCGCCGACTGGGCGTCCGGGTTCGCCTTCTGGTCGGCGATGAACTTCTCGTTGTTGCTCAGGGCGGTGGCCAGTCCGTCGCACGCCACGGAGGCCTGGCTGGTGCCGGCGGTGGCGATGGCGATGCCGCCGACCAGCGCGGCGGCACTGACGCCGATGACGATCTTCTGACGCGTGCCGACTCTCTTCTTCCGGGACATCTCTGACTCCTGTCCTCGGCCTGGACCCTGGGTTCAGGCTCGGTCTCCGGTCGATACGGCGAGTCAACCCCGATGCATTCAAGGGGAGTTCAAAGTTGTCCGCGGATGCCAAAGCGGGTACCGAAGGGACCTGCGAGCCTGCGAGGATGTCCCGGTGCGCGTGCTGATGCCGGTTCCCGACCGCGATTTCGATGCCACCGAGGTGGCGGTGCCCTGGCGACTGCTCACCGATGCCGGCCACCGGGTCGTCTTCGCCACCGAACAGGCCGGTACCCGCCCCGCATGCGATCCGCGGCTGCTGACCGGCGTCCTGTTCGGACAGCTCGGCGCCGCGGAAGAGCCCCGGCGCTTCTACGAAGAGCTCACCCGGAGCGAGGAGTTCACCGCGACCCTCGGCTGGGCGGAGCTGGCCCCGGAGGAGTACGACGGGCTGATCCTGCCGGGCGGGCACGCACCGGGCATGCGGCAGTACCTGGGCTCGGAGGTGCTGCGGCGGCAAGTCGGCAGGTTCTGGGCGCTGGACCGACCGGTCGGGGCGATCTGCCACGGTGTGCTGGTACTGGCCCGGACACAGGAGGCGTCCACCGGCCGCAGCCTGCTGGCGGACCGGCGGACGACCTGTCTGCCCAAGTACATGGAGCGGTCGGCATATCTGGCCACCGCATGGCGGCTGGGCCGCTATTACCGCACCTATCCGGCGTATGTACAGGACGAGGTCAGGGCCGCACTGACCGGCCCGGACGCCCGCTTCGAGCGGGGGCCCAGGGTACTTGCCGCACGGGGCACCGCGACCGACGACTCCGCTGCGTTCGTCGTCCAGGACGGGCGCTATCTCTCGGCGCGCTGGCCGGGGGACGCCTACCTCTTCGGACGCCGGTTCTGTGCGCTCCTGGAAGCCGGTGAGCGCTGAGGCGTCGGCTGCGGCGGCGGCCCGTCGGCCGTCCTGGGCAGCGTGCCGCCGGCTCAGCCGGGTCCCCGCTGTCAGCACCTGCTCGGCCTGACAACCTCCGGTGCCTCCCAGGGGAGGTGGTCGCCGGCGCGGGGCGGCAGCATCGGCAGGGCGCCGCGCTCCGGCCACCAGGCACCAGGCACCAGGCACCAGGCACCGGAAAGGAGACAGCATCGATCCGGCCGAAGGTGGTTATCGGCGACGATACTTGTCCATAAACTCACTGGCCGTCCCCGGGCGCTCCGTGTGGCCTGGAACGATGTAGCCGCCCGGGTAAGCCGACCAAAGGGGAGCTGTCCTGTGCTCTACCAGGTGCTGAAGTACCTGCTTCTGGGGCCGTTGCTGCGGCTGGTGTTCCGGCCGAGGATCGAGGGGCTGGCTCATGTGCCGGAGGAGGGCGCGGCGATCATCGCGGGCAATCATCTGTCGTTCGCCGATCACTTCGTGATGCCGGCGATCGTGCCGCGCCGGGTGACGTTCCTGGCCAAGGCCGAGTACTTCACCGGACCCGGTCTGAAGGGGCGGCTGACCGCGGCGTTCTTCCGGGGCGTCGGGCAGATTCCGGTGGACCGGTCCGGGGGCCGTGCCTCGCAGGCGGCGATCTCTTCGGGGCTCTCCGTGCTGCGCAAGGGCCGGCTGCTGGGCATCTACCCGGAGGGCACCCGCTCGCACGACGGCCGGCTCTACAAGGGGCGTACCGGCGTCGCCTCGATGGCCATCAAGGCCGGGGTGCCGGTGGTGCCGTGCGCGATGATCGGCACCTTCGAGGCCCAGCCGACGGGCCGGCGGCTGCCGCGCATCATGCGGATCACCATCCGCTTCGGCGCACCGCTGGACTTCTCGCGCTATGCGGGGCTGGAGGACGAACGCCTGGCGCTGCGTGCCGTCACCGACGAGATCATGTACGCGATCCTCACCCTGTCCGGCCAGGAGTACGTGGACACCTACGCGGGCGAGGCCAAGGCCGCGGCGCAGGCGCGGGGGCGGGCGCACGGACGGCGGGGGCGCGGCAAGGGGCCCGTGGGCTGAACGGAGGGCCAGGTCCCGGGCGTTCCCCTTGCGCCGAGGGCGAACCGTACTACTGCCGCCCGCTGACGCTCCGTAGGGTCCGGTCATGACTTCAGGCAGCGCAGTGGTGATCGGGGCGAGCGGGCAGATCGGGCGGGCGGCGGTGCGGGCCCTGGCACGGGACGGCTGGGAGGTGCGGGCCGCGTCCCGGCGCGGCGGGCGCGACGACTCCTGGCCCGAGGAGGTCCGCTCGGTGGCGGTGGACCGGGAGGACGACGCGGCGCTGGCCGGGCTGATCGGCGACGGCTGTGACGTGCTGCTGGACTGTGTGGCGTACGGGGCCGCGCACGCACAGCAGTTGAGCGCGTTGGCGGACCGGATCGGTTCGGCGGTGGTGATCTCCAGCGGCTCGGTGTACGCGGACGACCAAGGGCGCGGCTTCGCCACCATGGGCGAGCCGGACGGCGCGCCGGCCTATCCGCTGCCCGTCCCGGAGTCCCAGCCGACCGTGCCCCCCGGCGACGAGGACTACTGCACCCGCAAGGTGGCCCTGGAGCAGGCGTTGCTGGCACAGGGCGAGAGGCTGCCGGTGACCCTGCTGCGGGCCGGCGCCATTCACGGGCCGTACAGTCCCCTGCCCCGTGAGCTCTGCTTCGTCAAGCGGGTCCTGGACGGGCGCCGGGTGCGGGTGCTCGCGTACGGCGGCAGCAGCTTCCACCCCGTGCACGTGGACAACCTCGCGGAACTGGTGCGGCTGGCGGCTCGCCGGCCGGGCAGCAGGGTGCTCAACGCGGGGGATCCGCAGGCGCCGACGGTCGCCGGGATCTCGGCGGCGGTGGATGCCGTGATGGGTGCGCCACGGAGCGAGGTCGTGGCGGTGGACGGTGCCCCGCCCTCGTCCGGTGTCGGCGTTACCCCGTGGTCGAGCCCGCACCCCATCGTCTACGACATGGCGGCGGCGGAGCGCGAGTTGGGCTACCACGCGGTGACGACGTACGAGGAGTCGCTGCCGGAGACGGTGCGATGGCTGACCGACCGGGTCAAGGGGCGCGACTGGTGGGAGGTGTTCCCGATGATGGCCGGCGTCTACCCGGACGAGAAGCTGTTCGGCTATGCGGCCGAGGACCGCTGGCTGGCGGAGCGGGGCCGGCAGGGCTGAGGACGGCGGCGGGCCGGCGGCGAGCGGCAGGCGGGCAGGCAGAGCGGCAGGCGGGCAGGCAGGCGGCGAAATCCGATCGCGTGGCGCGCCACCGGTCCTTACCTTGATCACCATGAAGAATCGGATACGGGGGTGCCGACGATGAGCGCCCGGCTGCGTGGCCTCGCACAGGAAACGGAACGGATCGTCGCGGCGGGTGCCTACCGCGCACCGGACGGACGGCTGGTGGAGATCGCGGCGGCGGTCGCGCGGGCGCGAGCTGAGACGCGGCTGTACGGTCCGGAGCCGGTCGCCGTGGCCGGACCGTCGCCCGGCGTGCGCACGGAGTTCGAGGTGACGGGGGAAGGCAGCCTCACCGCCGGCCGGCGGCTCGCCGGGACGGGCGCGGGCCCGCTCGCCGTGCTGAATTTCGCCTCCGCGCGCAATCCCGGCGGCGGGTATCTCAACGGTGCGCAGGCCCAGGAAGAGGCGCTGTGCCGGGGGTCGGCGCTCTACGCCTGTGTGCGCGAGGCCCCGGACTTCTACGCCGCTCACCGGGCGGATCCGAGCCCGTTCTACAGCGACCGAGTGATCCTCTCCCCCGGTGTACCGGTCTTCCGCGACGACCGTGGCACGTTGCTCGACGTGCCGTACGAAGCGGGCTTCCTGACGGCAGCCGCGCCGAACGCGGGGGTGATCGCGCGACAGCGGCCGGACGAGACCGGCCGGGTGGCGGCGGCACTGGCGGTGCGCGCGGAGCGGGTACTGGAGGTCGCGGCGGCCGGCGGGCACCGTCAGCTGGTGCTCGGCGCCTGGGGCTGCGGGGTGTTCCGCAATGAACCGGCCGACGTGGCACGGGCCTTCGCGGCCGCGCTGCTGGACGGCGGCCGCTTCGCCGGCTGGTTCGACCGCATCGTGTTCGCCGTGCTGGACCGCCGGGAGGACTCCCCCACCAGAGCCGCCTTCTCCGCAGTGTTTTCGGCGTAAGCAGCAGTGACGGTGGGGGTGTGGGGCGGGGCGGGCCGAGCGGACCGGGCGCCCTCGCGCCCCGGTGACGGAAGCGGCGGCCGGGAGGTTTCCCGGCCGCCGCTCCGTACCGTCACATCACGCCGTCATGTCATGACGGCGTGACATGCCGGTGGTGTCCCCGCCGTTACCAGGCAACGCCCGGAAGGCCGGAGGCACCCTTGGCGGCGGCCTTCGCCGTCGACTTGCTCGGCTGGGGCGTGGCGTGCGGAGCGCACGTCACGTCCTTGGCGTCGGTCTTCCCTTCCAGGAAGTACGCGTCGACCCGGTCGTTGATGCAGGGGTTGACCTGACCGGTGACACCGTGCGATCCGGCGTCCCGCTCGGTGATCAGACGCGAGCCCTTGAAACGGTGGTGCAGCTCGACCGCGCCGTCGTACGGCGTGGCCGCGTCACGGGTGCTCTGCACGATCAGAACACTCGGCAGCCCCTTCCCGGTCCGGACCTCGACCGGTCGCTGCTGCTTGACCGGCCAGGTGGCGCAGGGCAGGTTCATCCAGGCGTTGGACCAGGTCATGAACGGTGCCTGCTGGTGGATGCGGGTGTTGTCGCGGTCCCACTTCTGCCAGCTGGTGGGCCACTTGGTGTCGTTGCACTCGACGGCCGTGTAGACGGCGTTGCCGTTCTCCGCCGATTTGTTGCCCGCGAGATCCAGAAGGTTCGGGCCGGCGTTCTCCACCAGTGGCTTGGTGTTGCCGGAGACGTACGCGCTCCAGACCTCGGCGACCGGGGCCCACATGGAGTCGTAGTACGGCGCGTTCTGGAAGAAGCCGGTCAGCTCGGCGGGGCCGACGACACCGCTGATGGGGTTCTTCTTCGCGGTCGCGCGCAGCTTCTCCCACGCCGCCTGAACCTTCTCGGGGGTGTCCCCGATGTGGTAGGTGGCGTCGTTCTTGGCGACCCACTTCTTCCAGTCGCCCCAACGCGTCTCGAAGGCGACGTCCTGGTCGAGGTTGGCCTGGTACCAGATGTTCTCGCGGGCCGGGTTGACGACGCTGTCGACGAGCATCCGGCGCACGTGGCCCGGGAAGAGCGTCCCGTAGACGGCGCCCAGGTAGGTGCCGTACGAAACTCCCAGGTAGTTCAGCTTCTTCTCACCGAGCCCGGCCCGGATCACATCGAGGTCGCGGACGGTGTTCTTGGTCGTCATGTACGGCAGCAGATCGCCGCTGCGCTCGGCACAGCCGTCGGCGTACTCCTTGGCGAGCTTGCGCTGGGCGAGCTTGTCGGCCTCGCTGCCCGGCACCGGGTCGGCCTTGGGTGCCTTGACGAACTCCTGCGGGTCCATGCAGGAGATCGGCGCGGAGTGGCCTACGCCCCGGGGGTCGAAGCCGACAAAGTCGTACGCCTTGGCGGTCTTGGCCCACAGGGCGCTCTTGGTGGTGATGCGGGCCGGGAACTTCATGCCCGAACCGCCGGGTCCGCCGGGGTTGTAGACGAGGGCGCCCTGACGTTCCTTCTTGCTGCCGGTGCTGACGGCCCGGTCCACCGCGACCTTGATCGTACGGCCGTTGGGCCGTGCGTAGTCGAGCGGGACCGTGACATAGCCGCACTGGATGGGCGGCTTGAGGCCCCAGTCGGCGGGACAGGCCTGCCAGTTGATGCCCTTCTTGGCCGCGCGCGCGGCGGCGATCGCCACACCGCGCGCTTCGGCAGAACCGCGCTGGTGCTTGTCGCCCGCGCTGGCGGGCGTGGCGGATATCGCTCCGGCGAGGAGCGCGCCGGTCACCAGGGTGCCGGCGGCGCCGAGCGCTGCTGTTCTTCTCACGTGGCTGATTCCCCCTGCGTGGGATGCACTGGTGGCGGGATGGTTCATGGACTTACGGAGGGATCCTGACGTGTGGCCTCCCCTCCTGAACAGGCCTGACGCACACTTCTTTACCAACCTGTAGGTTTTTTTCGACGCCGCCGGAGGCGGCCGGTGAGGGTGCCGGCCTCCGTCCGGCCGCGAAGTGCGGTGAGTGCTGCGCCGGCGCCTCGGTGACGCGGACGCCGACCCGGCCGAGCGGCGGCGAACGGCCGGAGAGTGCAGCGGAACCTCACCATTCCGGCCAACGAATCAGGGCGTCCGGTCGGAATCCCGTGTCACCCCCGCCCCACCCGTGGGACCCTCAACGGGGCTGCGGTGACGCGGCGTTGACGGGCCAACAGCGCAGCTCGCTGCCGGGTGAGGCCACTCGGCGCAGAGTTCACCGCCCTGGCTGACCTGCTGGAGCACGGAGCGGCGCAATGGCTCCCGGAGGGGCGTGCAGGGGCGAGAATTCGTCAATTGCCGTAGACCTGCCCATCGGGCATGTGCCAGCCGCACACCTTCAGTAACCTTCCGTGAAGGCTCTCCCACTCACCGCCACAAGGGAGGGCTTCGGCGTTTTCACGCCGCGTCCGGACCGTCGCGAAGGAGAGCCGAAGTGCCGGGAATCGATCAGGTGTTGTCCCAAGCAATGGGGATCCCCGGCGTCCGGTGCGCCGGACTGATCGACTGGACCAGTGGTCTGACTCTCGGCACGGCCGGGCAGGCACCGCATGACGATCACGACGCGGCCGCCGCGGACACCGCCGAGGTGGTGCAGACCGTCGCACGCAACGCCACCTTCGACACCACCGGCGCCGCCGGCCCGGACCTCGAAGACCTCATCATCACGGCTGCGGGAAGCTACCACCTCATCCGTTTTGTGCACACGGCCTTCGACAGCCAGACCTATCTCTACCTCTGGCTGGACCGCACACAGGCCAATCTCGCCGTCGCCCGGCTCCGACTGCGCGATCTGGCGGCGGAGCTGGTCGCGTCCTGACGGCGCGCCCCGCCACACCGCACGAACGGTAAGGGAACAGCCATGGGCCTGCCCATATCTCCTCACCCGCCCGCCCCGGCCGGGCTGCTCGACCGGTGCGCCGCCGAACGCGTCACCGGCGCCCTCAGCGGCCCGCACGGCTGCCTCTACCTTCTCGACGGTGCGGTCTACTGCATCGAGAGCACCACCGCCCCCGGACTCGGCCCACGGCTCACCGCGTCCGGCAAACTGCCGCCGGAGGGCTGGCAGTACGCCGCCGAAACGGCAGGGCCGCGGCAGGACGGCGGCCAATTCCTGGTCAGCAAGGGCTGGCTGTCCCAGGGGGAGCTGGAGATATGCCACCTCGCCGCGCTGCTCGACGCCGCGTTCTTCGCCCTGCCACTGGCACCCGAAACCACTTCCTTCACCCCCGGTGCCGGGCACTGGCTGGGCGTCATACGCCCGGTCAGCGTCCTCGCCCTCCAGCAGGCGACAGCCCGCCGCCGCCTGCTGCTCGACCGGCTCCTCCCCTGGTCGGCGGTCGACTCCTCACCCGTCGTTCCCGTCAGCCCGCGCATCCCGGCCCCCACCACCAGCCGCCAACGACGGCTGCTCGACCACGCCGACGGCCGGCACACGCCCCCTGAACTCGCCCGGGCACTGGGCCAGTCCGCGTTCGGGACACTGCTCGACATCCGCCGCCTCGCCGCCGTCGGCCTCGTCCACGTCCCCCGGGCGCCCACCCCGCTCCCCCGGCGGCGGCCCGGCGCCTGCCTGAACGGCCCCGACCCCGTCGCCGCAGGAGACACCGCCGCGACCTGGCACCTACCGGCACCGGATGTCCTCGATACCACCGATCCGGATATTGCCCTCCTTGTCCGACTGCGTACGGCGTTGGAGGAAAACCTGTGAGCCCTTGCGCACGAAGACCGTGCACCCCATGAGGCGCGTCATCAGAAGGCACGCCGTGAAAAGGAGACTGATGACGATAGAACCCCGGATACGGGAGGAATTGCATACGCTGCGCGATCAAGTACGCCATTTCCAGGGCGGGATGGTGGCGAGCGTGGACGGCATGGTGATCGCCCATGACCTGCCCGATATCGAGCCGGACGGCCTGGCCGCCCTCACCGCCGCCGCGATCGGCGTCGCCAAACGACTCACCGACGCGACCGGACAGGGTCCCTTCGAGGAATCCCTGACGCGCGGCGCCGACGGCTATATCGCGGCCTATTCGGCCGGACGGCGGGCGGTCCTGACCGCCGTGGCAAGCCCGGACACCAACGTGGGGCGGCTCCATCTGCAGGCCAGAAGGGCCGCGGAACGGATCGGCGCCCTGGTGGACGCGCAGCCCCGCCGGTAGGCGCTCCCCGCCCGCACCCGCACGAACGCAGATCCCGGAAGTCCGGAGACCCGCACACCGCACACCGTAAACACCCGGCTTAACCATCAAGGAATCGAAAGGTCTGAACCCCTCATGGCTCAACTGGAATCCGCTCTCGCCGACGCGATGTCGACCATCGAGGGCGCGGTCGGCGTTGCCCTGGTCGATTACACCAGCGGAATGGCCCTGGCCACCCTGGGCGACAAGCAGACTCTGGACCTCAATGTCGCGGCGGCCGGCAATACCGATGTCGTACGGGCAAAGATGCGCACCATGGAGATGCTGGAACTCCAGGGCGCCATCGAGGACATGCTCATCACCCTGACCACGCAGTACCACATCATCCGACCGGTGACGGGAAAGAACGGCAGCGGCCTCTTCCTCTATCTGGTGCTGGACCGCAAGCGCGCCAACCTTGCGCTGGCGCGCCTCCGCCTCGCCCGTTTGGAGTCCGATCTGGAGGTGTGAGGCGACGCGGCCGCCGTCACTCGGCGGCCGCACTCCCCACGGCCGCGCTCCCGGCGGCCTCGTCCAGCAGGCGCCGCAGCCGCAGCGCGTCCGGGGCCACGGCCGTGGCCAGGGCCCCCGGGCCCGCAAGCGGCGCCAGGACGCCCTGCCCCACGCCGTCATCGGACCGCTCGCCCGCCGCGCCGCCGAGCAGCCGCACCTCGACCGGTCGCTCCTCGAACTCCGGCCCGATGACCAGGAGTTGACCGAGAGCGCGGTGCCCGTCCAGGACGGCCGAGGTGTCCCAGCCGGGGACGCCGGGCCCATACGCCGTCTCCTGGTCGAGCAGGGTCCGGCCCGCCCGGCGGACGGTGAGCCGGCTGCGCAGGGCGCCGGCCGGCTCCCCGCTGCGGCCCAGGACCTGTTCCTCGCGGAGCACCAGGCGTGCGGTGGGGGCCAGCTCAACGGTGGTGGTCATCCGCAGGTCGCTGCCCGCCGCCGAGATCAGCGGTTCGGGCAGCCAGTCGAGACGTGCGCCCTCACCCACCGTCAACCACACGTCGTAGCGGGCGTGTTCCCCCGTACGGCCGGGCAGCGCGACGGTCGCGGCGGCGGCCGTGAGGTGCAGGGCGCTGCCCGCCTCGGCGGTGGCTTCGATGCCCAGCCGGTCGCCGCCGAGCGGGGCGCTCATGGCGCCCACGACGCAGACCCTGGCCTGGTTTCCGTATCCGCGGATACGGCGCAGCGCGAACGGGCCGTCGCCGTCGAGGACGGGCAGCCGGGTGATCCCCTGCCCGTCGGCCCGCGCGACGATACGGGCGGTGGCGCACAGCCCGGCGACGGCGCGGCCCGCCTCCGGCGTGGGGAGTGCGAGGGTCATGCCGGGCTCGCGGTCCAGTCGGCCAGCCGTCCGCGGACCCACTCCGCCACCGGCCGGACGCCGTTCTCCGACTTCAGGGCGGTGAAGGCGACGGGCAGCTCGCCGCGCTGCGCCTTGGCGTCGCGGGCCATGCCCTCCAGGTCCACGCCGACGTAGGGCGCGAGATCGGTCTTGTTGATGACGAGCAGGTCGGCGGTGGTGACGCCGGGGCCGCCCTTGCGCGGGATGTCATCGCCACCGGCCACGTCGATGACGAAGATCTGGGCGTCGACCAGGCCCTTGGAGAAGGTGGCGGTGAGGTTGTCACCGCCGGATTCGACCAGGACGAGATCGAGCGGGCCGGCCGCCTCCTCCAGGTCCTCGACGGCTTCGAGGTTGGCGGAGATGTCGTCGCGGATGGCGGTGTGCGGGCAGGCGCCGGTCTCGACGGCGGAGATCCGCTCGGCGGGCAGGACGGCCTCGCGGAGCAGGAATTCGGCGTCCTCGCGGGTGTAGATGTCGTTGGTGACGACGGCGATGGACAGTTCGTCGCGCAGGGCGCGGCACAGCGCGGCGACGGTGGCGGTCTTGCCGGTGCCGACCGGGCCGCCGAGTCCGATCCGCAGGGCGCGGCGGGTGCCGTCGGGGCGTGCCGGGTCGGCGGCGCTGTAGGTGTGACGCTCGCGGAAGGTGTCCTGGTGGTCAAGGTGCATGGTCACTCCGGTGGTGGGGTGCAGCGGCGTGGGTCGGGTGGGACGGCCGCGAGGGTCAGGACGCGAAGAGCCGAACCGGCCAGGCGGCGTGCTGTTGGGCAGTGATGTCGAGCAGCGGCGCGGAGGCCGCGGGCAGTGCGCCGGTTCCTTCGGCCGCGATCCGCAGCGCGGCGTCGGCGGCCTGCTGTGCGACCTGGTCGAGATCGGCGGTGAGACGTGCGAGCACGGCGGTGGCGTCGAAGGGGTCCAGGCTCAGCAGCCGGACGGCCGCGGTGGCCGGGCCGCTGATGTTCTCGTAGGCCGCGGCGTATGCGGCATCGAGCGGCTGCAGACCCGCGGAGCGGGCAGCCAGGCCCAGGACAACGGGCTGGTGGGCGCCCCGGGGACGGGCCGCGGCGAGCGCGTCCAGCGCCTGGCTCGGCCAGGTCGCACGGGCGGCCCGCATCATCTGCCGGCCGAGCCGCCGGGCGACCTGCCGCAGCGCGGGTACGGGCGTACGGGCGTCGGCGGCGTCGTCCAGGAGGAGCGGGTCGTGGCCGTCCGCGGCCGCGGCGGCGAGCCCCGCGGCGACCAGGCCCGCGGTGTGCAGCCGGCCCCGGCAGAAGGTCTCCAGGGTGGCGGCGTCCTTGATGCGTCCCGCGGTGACGGCCGGTTCGGCGCCGCCGGAGTGGGCGTGCCCTCCGGCGGGGAACCGGCCGTCGGCGAGGACGAGCAGCGCTGCGCGGCTCATCGGTGGTACGTGTCCTTCATCGCGGTGCTCATCGGGGTGTTCATCAGGGCGCTCATCGGGTTACTGATCGGGGTGTGCATCGGCGTGCGTCCTCGGGCTCCTGGGGGCTCCGCGGATTCCTCGGATGTCTCAGAAGAGGAAGTACCGCTGGGCCATGGGAAGTTCGGCCGCAGGTTGCGGTTCGATCGCTTCGCCGTCGATGGTCACGGTGAAGGTGTCGGGGTCGACATGGACGCGCGGCAGGGCATCGTTGTTGCGCATATCGGCCTTGGTGAGGCCGCGGGTGCTGTGGATCGCCTCGAAGGGCTTGTCCAGCGCGAGACGTTCGGGAAGCGCGTCCTCCAGGGCCTGCCGGGAGACGAAGTTGACCGAGTTGCCGCCCGGAGCCTTGCCGGTGGCGCCGAACATCGGCCGCGGCAGCACCGGCTGCGGAGTGGGGATGGACGCATTGGCGTCACCCATCTGCGCATAGGCGATCTGGCCGCCCTTGATGACCAGCTGCGGTTTGACGCCGAAGAACGCCGGGTCCCACAGCACGAGGTCGGCGAGCTTGCCGTCCTCGACGGAGCCGACGACATGGTCGATGCCCTGGGCGAGGGCCGCGTTGATGGTGTACTTGGCGACATAGCGGCGGGCCCGGTGGTTGTCGGCACGGCCGTCGCCCGGGAGGGTGCCGCGGCGCCGCTTCATGACATGGGCGGTCTGCCAGGTGCGCAGCACGACCTCACCGATCCGTCCCATGGCCTGGGCGTCGGAGGACATGATCGAGATGGCGCCGAGGTCGTGCAGGATGTCCTCGGCCGCGATGGTGGAGGGCCGGATCCGGGACTCGGCGAAGGCCAGGTCCTCGGGGACGGCCGGGTTGAGGTGGTGACAGACCATCAGCATGTCGAGGTGTTCCTCGACGGTGTTGACGGTGTGCGGCCGGGTGGGGTTGGTGGAGGCCGGGAGCACATTCGGCTCGGAGACCATCGCGATCATGTCGGGGGCGTGGCCGCCGCCGGCACCTTCGACGTGGAAGGCGTGGATGGTGCGGCCGGCGATGGCCGCGAGGGTGTCCCCGAGGAAGCCGGCCTCGTTGAGGGTGTCGGTGTGGATCGCGAGCTGGGCGCCGCTCTCCTCGCAGACCGTCAGGCAGGCGTCGAGGACGGCGGGCGTGGCGCCCCAGTCCTCATGGACCTTGAAGCCGAGGATGCCCGCCCTCAGCTGGTCACGCATCGAGGCGAGGGAGGTGGTGTTGCCCTTGCCGAGCAGTCCGACGTTGACCGGCAGGGAGTCCATCGACGCGAACATCCGGGCCACGTGCCAGGCGCCGGGGGTGATGGTGGTGGCCTTGCTGCCCTCGGCCGGTCCGGTGCCGCCGCCGATCATCGTGGTGACGCCGGAGGCCAGCGCCTCGTCCGCCTGCTGGGGGCAGATGAAGTGGACGTGGGTGTCGATGGCACCGGCCGTCAGGATCTTGCCGTTGCCGGCGATGATCTCGGTCTCCGGGCCGATGACCAGGTCGGGGTGGACGCCGTCCATGGTGTCGGGGTTGCCGGCCTTGCCCAGGGCGGTGATCCGCCCGTCGCGGATACCGACATCGGCCTTGACGACGCCCCAGTGGTCCAGCACGACCGCGCCGGTGATCACGGTGTCGGGGGCGCCCTCGGCGCGGGTGGTGCGAGACTGGCCCATCGATTCGCGGATCACCTTGCCGCCGCCGAAGACCGCTTCGTCGCCGGCCCTGCCGGGCCCGCCCGCGCGGTCTTCGGTGATCTCGATGACGAGGTCGGTGTCGGCGAGCCGGATCCGGTCACCGACGGTCGGGCCGAGAAGGTCGGCGTACGCCTGGCGGGTCAGCTCAGACATCGAGAGCTCCTCCGGTCTCGCCCCGCAGGCCCACGACGATGCGCTTGCCCCCGAGGGGGACGAGCTCGACCTCGGTGGGGATGCCGGGCTCGAAACGCACGGCGGAGCCGGCCGGGACGTTCAGCCGCTTGCCGTGCGCGGCCGCGCGGTCGAAGTCGAGACCGGGATTGACCTCGGCGAAGTGGTAGTGGGAGCCGACCTGGACGGGGCGGTCGGCGGCGTTGAGGACGGTCATGCGCGTGAGGGGAAGGCCTTCGTTGAGGCGCACCGGCTCGTCGGCGTAGAGGATCTGTCCCGGGATCATGGTCTGCGCTCCCGTGGTCAGTTGATGGGTTCGTGAACGGTGACGAGCTTCGTGCCGTCGGGGAAGGTGGCCTCGACCTGCACGTCGTGGATCATCTCGGGGACGCCCTCCATGACCTCGTCGCGGGTGAGCACCTTGCGCCCTGAGGACATCAGCTCGGCGACGGTGCGGCCGTCCCGGGCGCCTTCGAGGATGTGCACGGTCAGCAGGGCGATCGACTCCGGATGGTTCAGCTTCACCCCCCGGGAGCGACGTTTTTCGGCCACGTCTGCCGCCACATGAATCATCAAGCGTTCTTGTTCATGCGGGGTCAGCTGCATACGTTCCACCTCACAGTCTTTCAGCCCGGACGCATTCGCCCAGGTCACAGGCGTGGACACACCCTGTGACGATAGATGTACCACGCAGTAATTAAAGGAGGAGCAAACCGACTTCCAGCACTTGGCCATCAACAGCCCCAGACCCGGAGACTAGTTCGGCGGGATTTCATCGGCGTTACGGCCAGGGACCTCTTCGCGCCTCCTCTTACGCCTGATGTAACGCGGTGTCATTACCGTCCGTTACGGCGCGACAACGGATTCCCGGGGCGGCCCGACCACCCACCTTCCCCCGGACGTGCGCGGCTCCGCGTGGCGAAATCCGCTCCCCAGGGCCGCGGGAACCCGAGGGAACAGACCCCTCCCACGCATCGCTGATCACCATGATCCGCACATAGCGGGCGCGAACCGCTCCGCGAACTCAACTGTCCGGTATGCGCTCTTGACGGTTTCCGGAGTGATCGCAATTCTCATGTGCGCGTCAACCCATGACGCACATCGAATCAGCTCCACCCCCCACACCAGGAGCCACATCGTGACTCGTTCCACCCGAATACGCCGGGCCGCGCTGGCCTCGGGCGCCGTCGCCGCCCTGGCCGCCACTCTCTTCACCACGGCCGGCGCCTACGCCGGTACCACGCCGAAGACCGCGCCGGACATCGACGTCAAGGCCGTCAAGGGCGACCTGGACCAGTTCCAGTCGATCGCCGACGCCAACGGTGGCAACCGCGCCCACGGAAAGCCGGGCTACAAGGCGTCCATCGACTTCGTCAAGGAGAAGCTGGACAAGGCCGGCTTCACCACCAAGGTCCAGGAGTTCGACGGCGGCGGCACCAAGGGCTACAACCTCGTCGCCGACTGGCCCGGCGGCGACGAGAGCAAGACCGTGATGGCCGGCGCCCATCTGGACTCGGTGCCCGCCGGACCCGGCATCAACGACAACGGCTCCGGCTCGGCCGGCATCCTCGAGGTCGCGCTCGCCGTCGCCAAGGCGGACCTCAAGCCCACCAAGCACCTGCGGTTCGGCTGGTGGGGCGACGAAGAGGACGGCATGGTCGGCTCGCAGGCCTATGTCGACAAGCTCGGCGCCGACAAGTCGAAGATCGACTCGTACCTCAACTTCGACATGATCGGTTCGCCGAACCCGGGCTACTTCGTCTACGACGACGACACCCGCCTGGAGAAGGTCTTCAAGGACTGGTACGCCAAGAAGAACATCGCCACCGAGAAGGAGACCGAGGGCGACGGGCGCTCGGACCACGCCGCCTTCAAGGACGCGGGCGTCCCCGTCGGCGGTCTCTTCTCCGGCGCGGACTACAAGAAGACCGAGAAGCAGGCGAAGGACTGGGGCGGTGAGGCGGGCAAGGCGTTCGACGCCTGCTACCACCAGGCCTGCGACACCTCGAAGAACATCGACGACAAGGCGCTGGACACCAACACGGACGCCATCGCCGGCGCCCTGTGGGAGCTCAGCTCCTGAGTCACCCGCCCCACCCCACGGTCAGCAGTCGCTGAACCGTCAGCTCTCGCGACCCGGCCGCCGGTCCCCGGCAGCCGGGTCGCGGTGTTCTGCCGCGATACCGAAGCGCCGCCGTTCGCCCGGAGCGGACGGGAGCTGCCGCACGGAGGAGACCGTGCTGATCACCTGCTCCTCCTCCGCGCCCTCGTCACGCCGCCCCAGCTCTTCAAGTAGCTGCAGGTCAGCGGCTGATACCAACGCCACCAACGGCTTGCCGTGACGGGTGACGACCACCCGCTCGCCGCCGTAGACGACACGGTTGATCAGATCCGCCAGCTCCGCTCGTGCTTGCGTCACCGGAATTTCGTAGGCCATGCTGCCATTCTAACGGGATGTACATCCTGTACATTTTTTACGGAAGAGAGGAGCAGACATGCTGCGACCGACGGCCCGCTATGTCCTTCCGGAGTTCACCGAGCGCACCGCCCAGGGGACGCGCACCATGGACCCGTATTCCAAGCTGCTCGGCGAGCGCATCATCTTTCTGGGCACCCCGATCGACGACGCCTCCGCCAATGCCGTCATGGCGCAGTTCATCCACCTCGAACACGCCGCGCCCGACGAGGACATCTCGCTCTACATCAACTCCCCCGGCGGCTCGTTCACCGCGATGACCGCCATCTACGACACGATGCATTTCGTGTCGTGCGACGTGGAGACCGTCTGCCTGGGGCAGGCCGCCTCGTCCGCCGCGGTGCTGCTGGCGGCCGGCGCTCCCGGAAAGCGGCTGGCGCTGCCCGGCGCCCGGGTCCTGATCCATCAGCCGTCATTCAGCGAACCCGTCCAGGGGCAAGCCAGTGACCTGCAGATCCAGGCGGCGGAAATGCTGCGCACCCGCGACGTACTGGAAGAGATGCTGGCGAAGCACACCGGGCAGACCCGCGAGCGGATCGCCACCGATATCGAGCGCGACAAGATCTTCGACGCCCCCGCCGCCCAGGAGTACGGCCTGATCGACCAGATCACCCGTAACCGCAAGCTGTCGGCGCTCCGGCCCGCGGCGCGGTGAGCCCGATGCTGCCGCCCGAACCACCACCGCTGCCCGCCCTGACCCGCGCGGAGGGGGAACTCATCGACAGCTACCTGGAAGTGATCGACCTGCTGGGCCGGATCAACCCGGCCCGCTGCGGTGGCACCTACAGCGGGCTGCGCGCCGCCCAGGCGCTGGTCGGCAAGGCCACCCGGCTGCGGGACGCCCTGACGTTGATGCACCACCGGGGCGAGACCGAACTGCACCGCGCGACGCTGACCCGGGCACTGCGGGTGCTGGACGGTGAGCGGCGGGCCGGGCTGGTGACGATGCCGCCACCCGAGGAAATCTGACCCGGCACACGCTCCGAGGCTGCGCATACGGCGTAGCCTCCGCACCCGATCTGAGGAGGCGACGAATTGCGCGGCGCGGACCCAATTCCTGCGGTCCCGGATGTTTCGCCCCTGGTCCGCGGGGTGCAACGCCCCGCGCCGCGGCACCTGAGGGAACAAATCTAACCATTCGGGTCAATTGTGACCCATCTCACATACGGCATTTTCAACTCGGAATTCGGATGCAAGGTGCGTGACGATCCCTTCGACGACAAGACCCCGCCACAGCGACGGGGCGGTCCGGACGGGCGCCTAATCCCGCCGCCGTGCCGGACGTCCGGTCGACGAGGTGGACCGGCGGGAGCGGAGGACCCGAGCAGGACGGGGCCCCGGCCTACACGGCCGAGGGCTCCTTGGGGTGAAGCCGTACGCACGGCCGGGCATCTTCGCCTGCCCGAACCCGACAGGTCTTCCTTCGCAGGCGGCTGACGAAGGGTTTGCGCATGACCATGCGCATGCATACGCCGAATCTGCTGGCGCGCGCCGGCACCGTCACCGCTCTGACGCTGGTCACGCTCGGCGGGACCACCGTCGCGCCAGGAGCGGCCGGGAATGCCGAAGCCGCATCCGTGTCCGCCCATGCGCTGCGGATCGCGGCTTCCAAGAGCGGAGCCCCCTACCGGTACGGCGCCCAGGGACCGCATGCCTTCGACTGTTCGGGGCTGATGCTGTACTCGTTCAAACGGGCCGGCCGGTCGCTGCCACGCACCGCCGCCGCACAGTACGGCCGCACCCGGCATATCCCGCCCGGCGCGCGCCGACGCGGCGATCTGGTCTTCTTCCATTCGCGCAGCGGTATTTACCACGTCGGCATCTACGCGGGACAGGGCCGGATGTGGCATGCACCCAAGGCCGGGAGCGTGGTGCGGCTCGAACGGATCTGGAGCCGTTCGGTCTGGTACGGGCGGGTGGGCTGATCCTGCGCATTCATCTCACGATCGGTCAATTTCCGGTGCGTTCGGCCGATTTCACCGAGGCCCACCGCACCCCGTTGAACAGCCCTGGGCGCGCCACCTCCCTCAGGACAGCGCCAGCTCGACGAGCAGGATGCCGCCCAGGGTCGTGAGCAGCGCTCCGGTGGTGGCTTCCAGGGCACGGGCCACCGAGGGGCGGCGCAGCCAGACGCCCAGCCGGTCGACCAGCAGGGCGACGGCGGGGAACCAGACCAGCGCCATGGCGACGACCATCGCGGCGAGCAGCAGCGTACGGGGCAGCGCGGGCGCTCCCGCCGGAACGAACTGCGGGAGCAGGCTGAGGAAGAGCACGGGCGCCTTCGGGTTGAGCGCATTGGTCAAGAAGCCCTGGCGCAGACTCCGCGTGGTGTCCAGGGCAGCGGCATGCGGGCGGCCGTCGGCCGGGGTGCCCGCCGCCGTGCGGGCCGTGCCGTCCGTGGTGGCCGCCGGGCGCCGGACGGCCGCGATCAGGGCGTGGGTGCCGAGGTACAACAGGTAGCCGCCGCCCAGGAGTTGGACCGCGCCGAAGAGCGCGGGCACGGCGACGAGCACCGCCGCGAGCCCGGCCACCGCCAGGGCGGTGTGCACCAGCAGCCCGCCCGCGACTCCGACGGCGGCCGCCACCCCCGCCCGGCGCGAATCGAGCGCATTGCGCACCACGACCGCGAAATCCGCGCCCGGCATGGCGACCATGCCCGCGGCGACTCCGGTGAAGGTGATCAGCTGTCCGTCCATAAGAGCAGCTTCGCCGGTCAGAGGCTTTAATGGGTATTGGCAATGTTCTTGGTGAGCCTGAAGAGATTCTTATGTACGACCCCACCCGGCTGGCCGCCCTGGTAGCGGTGGCGGAGGCCGGTTCGATCACCCGGGCCGCCGCCCGGCTGGGCTACACCGCTCCGGCGCTCTCCCAGCAGCTCGCCAAACTGGAGCGGGAGGCCGGGGCGGCCCTGCTGGTGCGCCACCATCGCGGTGCCCGGCTGACGGCGGCCGGTGAGCTGCTGCTCGTACGGGCCCGGCGGGTCCTCGACGAACTGGATCAGGCGCGGCACGAGCTGTCCCGGCTGGCGGGGCTGTCCGGCGGGCGGCTGCGGGTCGGCACGTTCATGACCGCCGGTACGCATCTGCTGCCGCCCGCGCTCAGCGCGTTCCGGCGGGCCCACCCCGATGTGGAGCTGAGCGTGACGGAGTACGTCCCGCCGCAGGCGAGTGCGGCGGTGGCGCGGGGTGAGGTCGATCTGGCGCTGACGCACGAGTACGTGCCGGGCGAGGCGATGCCGGCGCCGGAGGGCGTGCGTCTGGAGCCGCTGCTGACCGAGGAGCTGGTGCTGGTCACCGCGCCCGGTCATGCGCTGTCGGCGGGCTCCGGACGCCTGCCGCTCGCCGAGCTGGCCGGTCAGCCGCTGGTCAGCATGGCGCCGGCCAACCCCAACCGGCGCGAGGTGGAGGCCGCGCTGGCGGCTGCCGGGGCGAGTGTGGCGGTGCGCTGTGAGTCGCCGAGCTATGCGGTGGTGTGTGCGCTGGTGAGCGCCGGGCTCGGGGTGGCGGTGGTCCCGGAGATGGTGGCGGAGGGGTCGATGACACCCCTGGGGGTCCGCCGGGTGGACCCACCGGAACTGCACCGCCGGATCTCGGTGGCCTACCGCCCCGGAGGCACCCCCGCCGCGGACACCCTGCGGGCCCTGCTGCGCGGCGCCTTCCTCCGCCACTCGCCCGGGACGCCGGACACCCGGTTGCCAAGATCAGGGTGATGTCCTGGTGGCACCGGCAGACCCTGGTGGCACCGGCAGACCGAGGACAGCCGTTGCAAACCGCCGGGACACCCGGGCAGGATCGGTACGATCCCGCCTGTTGGCAGGGCGTCAACCGTTGCCCCGCATCGTGGGGCGTCGTCCGGCGGCCTCGAACGTTTCCGGCGGCCGGTCTCCGATAAGCGCTGCCGGACCGTGTACGACCTCACCACCTGGGGCCGACTCCGCACGCCGCCGGCTTCAGACCGTCGGCGCGGTGGCCACGATGGTGTCGACCGCCGTGTCGAGCTGATCGTCCGTCAGGTCCGCGCGGGCGGTGAGCCGGAGCCGGGAGATCCCGTCGGGGACGGACGGCGGGCGGAAGCAGCCGACCGCGAGTCCGGCCGTACGGCAGTCGGCGGCCCAGCGGAGCGCCGTTTCCGGCGACGGGGCGCGGACGGAGATCACTGCTGCGGCGGGACGTACCGCCGTCAGGCCCGCCGCGGTGAGCCGGTCGTACAGCCCCTGGGCGACTGCGACGGCACGGGTGGCGCGCTGGGGTTCGCGGCGCAGCAGCCGGAGCGCGGCGAGGGCGCCGCCGACCGCCGCCGGGGCAAGACCGGTGTCGAAGATGAACGACCGGGCGGTGTTGACCAGATGCTCGATGACGCGGGCCGGGCCGAGCACCACACCGCCCTGGGAGCCGAGCGACTTGGAGAGTGTCACGGTGGTCACCACGTCGCCGTCGCCGGCGAGACCGGCCGCCCACGGCGCGCCGCGGCCCTCTTCGCCCAGCACCCCCAGTCCGTGTGCGTCGTCGACGAGAAGTCCGGCGCCCCGTGTCCGGCAGGCCACGGCCAGAGCGGGGAGCGGCGCGGCGTCCCCGTCGACCGAGAACACCGAGTCGGTCACGACGAGTGCCCGGCCGTCGTGGCCGGTCAGCGCGGCGCGTATGGCCTGTGGATCGGCGTGCGGGGCCACTTGGGTGCGGGCCCGGGAGAGCCGGCAGCCGTCGATGAGCGACGCGTGGTTGCCGGCGTCGGAGACGATCAGGGTGCCGGGGGCGGTGAGCGCGGTGACCGCGGCGAGATTTGCGGCATAGCCGGAGGACAGCACCAAAGCGGCCTCGAAGCCGCAGAACGCCGCGAGTTCCGCCTCCAGCCGGGCGTGCAGCTCGGTGCTGCCGGTGACCAGCCGGGAGCCGGTCGCGCCGGCGCCCCAGCGGTGCGCGGCCTCGGCGGCGCCACGGACGACCTCGGGGTGCCGGGCGAGTCCGAGGTAGTCGTTGCCGGCCAGATCGAGCAGCGGGGAGTCGGCCGGGCGGGGGCGCAGGGTGCGCACCAGCCCGGCGTCACGGCGCTCCGCACTGGCCACATCCAGCCAGTCGAAGGCCGCGTCGTACGCCGGGCGGGTCGGCTCGGCACACGGCTCGGCGGGCCTCGCCGGGGAGGTGTCGCACGGCAGCGGCGGGGCGGAGTCCTGCGGCATCGGCGTCCTTCGTCTGTCGGCCTCGATTGTGGGCTGTCGATAGACGTTAGCGGTCGTTCCGCAGGCCCACGGTGTGGCGATACACACACCTCGATCGCGGCACCTTGTGGGAATCCTCCTTGGCCGGGGGCGGTGGCGTAGGCCAGGATCAACGCCATGGACCTGCTGAGCACACTGGTGGACAAGGGACTCCGGCGCGAGTTGCCGACCCGCGAAGAGGCGCTGGCCGTATTGGCCACCTCCGATGACGAACTGCTCGATGTCGTGGCCGCGGCCGGAAAGGTGCGCCGCCAGTGGTTCGGGCGGCGGGTCAAACTCAACTATCTCGTCAACCTCAAGTCGGGCCTGTGCCCCGAGGACTGCTCGTACTGTTCGCAGCGGCTGGGGTCGAAGGCGGAGATCCTGAAGTACACCTGGCTCAAGCCGGACGACGCCTCCAAGGCGGCCGCCGCGGGGGTCGCCGGTGGCGCCAAGCGGGTCTGTCTGGTGGCCAGTGGCCGCGGCCCGACGGACAAGGACGTGGACCGCGTCTCGGAGACGATCTCCGCCATCAAGGAGCAGAACGAGGGCGTGGAGGTGTGCGCCTGCCTCGGTCTGCTCTCCGACGGCCAGGCGGGGCGGCTGCGCGCGGCGGGCGCCGATGCGTACAACCACAACCTCAACACCTCGGAAGCCACTTACGGCGACATCTGCACCACCCACGACTTCTCGGACCGGGTGTCCACCGTCCAGCAGGCCCAGGCGGCCGGCATGTCCGCCTGCTCCGGGCTGATCGCCGGTATGGGCGAGAGCGACGCCGATCTCGTCGATGTGGTCTTCGCGCTGCGTGAGCTGGACCCGGACTCCGTCCCGGTGAACTTCCTGATCCCCTTCGAGGGCACCCCGCTCGCCAAGGAGTGGAACCTCACCCCGCAGCGTGCGCTGCGCATTCTGGCGATGGTGCGGTTCGTCTGCCCGGACATCGAGGTACGGCTGGCCGGCGGCCGCGAGGTGCATCTGCGCAGCATGCAGCCGCTCGCCCTGCACCTGGTCAACTCCATCTTCCTGGGCGACTACCTGACCAGCGAGGGGCAGGCCGGCAAGGACGATCTCGCGATGATCGAGGACGCCGGCTTCGAGGTCGAGGGCTCGGACACCACGACGCTGCCCGAGCACCGCAGGCCGTGCGGCGGTCATGCGGACACCGAGGCCCCCGCCGAGGACACCGGTGTCCCTACGGCCGCAGAGGACGCCGGAGCCCCGGCCGCCACCGTCCCGGCGCCGTCCGACGAGGCCCGTCGCGACCTGGTCTCGGTACGCCGCCGCGGCGCCGGTACCGACCTTCCGCCCAATGCCTGAGCCACTCACCCCCGACGCGCTGCTCGCACTCGACCGGCAGCATGTGTGGCATCCCTACGGGCCGATGCCCGGCAAGGCCGCACCGCTGCTGGTGGAGTCGGCATCCGGCGTACGGCTGCGGCTGGCCGAACCGGTCGAGGGCCGGGACGAGTTGGTGGACGGGATGTCCTCCTGGTGGTCGGCGGTGCACGGCTACAACCACCCGGTACTCAACGACGCCGCGCACGGCCAGCTGGAGCGGATGAGCCATGTGATGTTCGGCGGGCTCACCCATGAGCCCGCCGTGCGGCTGGCCAAGCGGCTGGTCGACCTCACCCCGGAGCCGCTGCAGCATGTCTTTCTCGCCGACTCCGGCTCGGTGTCGGTCGAGGTCGCCGTCAAGATGTGCCTGCAGTACTGGCGCTCGCTCGGCAAGCCCCGCAAACAGCGGCTGCTGACCTGGCGGGGCGGCTATCACGGCGACACCTGGCAGCCGATGTCGGTCTGTGATCCGGACGGCGGTATGCATGAGCTGTGGCAGGGGGTGCTGCCGCGGCAGATCTTCGCGGACACGCCGCCGCCCGGCTTCGACGCCGCGCCCGACGAGGCGTATGCGGCACATCTGCGGGAGCTGATCGGTCGGCACGCCGAGGAGCTGGCAGCGGTGATCGTGGAGCCCGTGGTGCAGGGGGCGGGCGGGATGTCGTTCCACTCCCCCGGGTATCTGCGGGTGCTGCGGGAGGCCTGCGACGCCCACGGCGTGCTGCTGGTCTTCGACGAGATCGCCACCGGCTTCGGCCGTACGGGCGCGCTCTTCGCCGCCGACCACGCGGGGGTCGCACCCGATGTGATGTGCCTCGGCAAGGCGCTGACCGGCGGTTATCTGACCCTGGCGGCGACGCTGTGCACCACGGCCGTCGCCGACGGCATCTCCCGCGGCGCGCTGCCGGTGCTGGCGCACGGCCCCACTTTCATGGGCAATCCGCTCGCCGCCGCCGTCGCTGACGCCTCGATCTCCGTGCTGCTGTCCCAGGACTGGGAACAGGAGGTCAAGCGGATCGAGGCCGGGCTGCGGGACGGTCTGGCACCGGCCGCCGGCATCGCCGGGGTGCGCGAGGTACGTGTACTCGGCGCGATCGGCGTCGTCCAGCTCGATCACGAGGTGGACATGGCAGCCGCGAGCCGGGCGGCGGTCCGGGCTGGCGTGTGGCTGCGCCCGTTCCGGGATCTGATCTACACCATGCCGCCGTACATCACCGGTGACGAGGATGTGGCGCGCATCTGCGCGGCGGTGTGTGCGGCGGCCCGGGAGGGCTGAACGCACCGCACCGGCTGCGCGCACGAGCCGGTCACCGGCGGGCCGGCCACCAGGAACCATTCGCACCATCCCCGCGCGGGGCCGCCGCGCAGAGTCGGAGGCAGACCATGTCGGTGCTGTTCGTGACGGGCACGGGCACGGAGATCGGCAAGACCGTGACCACGGCCGCGATCGCCGCGGCGGCGCTCGCCCGGGGACGTTCGGTGGCCGTGCTCAAGCCGGCCCAGACCGGGGTCACGGCGCACGAGAGCGGCGACGCGGCGGAGGTCGAACGGCTGGCCGGCCCGGTCACCACCGCCGAACTCGCCCGTTTCCCCGACCCGTTGGCGCCCTCGACGGCCGCGCTGCGGGCCGGTCTGCCGCCGGTGCTCCCCCAGGACATCGCCGAGGCCGCCGCCAAACTGGACGCCTCGCACGACCTGGTCCTGGTCGAGGGCGCGGGCGGGCTGCTCGTCCGCTTCGACGCCGACGGGCATACGCTCGCCGACGCCGCCCGGCTCATGGACGCCCCCGTCCTGGTCGTCGTCCAGGCGGGCCTGGGCACCCTCAACGCCACCGCGCTGACCGCGCTGGCGCTCCGCTCGTACGGGCTCGGCTCCCCGGGCGTCGTCGTCGGCAGCTGGCCGGCCGAGCCCGACCTGGCATCCCGCTGCAACCTGGCGGATCTCCCCGACGCCGCGGGCGCACCGCTCCTCGGCCTGATCCCGGAGGGTTCCGGCGGGCTCGCACCCCGGGACTTCCGCGCCGCGGCCCCCGGCTGGCTGGCACCGGTGCTCGGCGGATCGGGTGCGTTCCGTATTCCCACCTGACGACGGCGGGCACCCGGAGGGGGGTGCGGAGGAAAATGCGGCACTCCCGGGGCGCTCTTCCGCTCCCGACGCCGGCCCGTACAGATGTCCGGACTCCGACCGAGGCGGCTCTTTGCGGCTCCCGGGCCACGAGTGGGGAGACTGACAGCGGGAGCGGGCATCGTCGGCGAAAGGGTCCGTCATGTGGCAGGGCAGGAGAGTTCCGCACGTTCCACGGGTTCCGCGAGTATCGGGGGTTCCGCAAGGCAGCGTCCATCACCCGGTGTTCGCCCGCTTCTACGCGAGCTGCTGCGGTCCGGCCGCGGACGCGCGGGCAGGGGTCGCCACGCTCCGGAAGGAGTTGCTGACGGGCGCCACCGGCCGGGTCATCGAGGTCGGCGCGGGGAGCGGGCTGAACTTTGCGCACTATCCGGGCACGGTCTCGGAAGTGGTGGCGATCGAGCCGGAGGCCACACTGCGGGAGGTGGCCAGGTCGGCGGCGGCGCGCGCCGAGGTCCCGGTGGATCTGGTGCCCGGAGTGGCGGAGGCCCTGCCGGTCAAGAGCGAGGCGTTCGATACGGCGGTGGCATCGCTGGTGCTGTGTTCCGTCCGCGAGGTGCAGCGCGCCCTGGCGGAGCTGCGGCGGGTCCTGCGTCCAGGCGGTGAACTGCGGTTCTTCGAGCACGGGCGGGCCGCGGGGCGCGGGCTGGCGGCCGTGCAGTGGTCGCTGGACCGGACGGTCTGGCCCCTGCTGATGGGCGGCTGTCACACCGGCCGGGATCCGCTGGGCGAGATCCGGACGGCCGGGTTCGAGGTGCTGCGGGTGCGCCGGCTGAAGGTGCCGGAGCGCGGGCCGACACTGCCCACGTCGCCGGCGGTGCTGGGCACGGCGCGGCGGTCGGGCGACTGATGGTCTACGGGCGGACAGCGACCGGGCGGCCCCATGGCGGGGCGGGCGGCTGACCCCAGCCCCCCGGCGGGCTCCCGGCGGGCTCCCGGCGGCCCTTGGGCAGCCGTCGCTCACACCGTCCAGGTGCGCAGTTCGTCCGCGATGGTGCGGACGTCGGCCGTGCCCTCCTTGACGAGGCGGGCGAGGTCACGGACCTGCTCGGGCGAGATGGTGATCTTCAGGCCGCTGGCGACGAGATAGCCATAGGCGACGGCGGTCGCGAACATGGCGTTCGAACGCTCCAGCGCCGGCACCTGGAGCAGGAGTTGCAGGAGGGAAGCGGCACGGTCCTGGGGTTCGGTGTAGACGGGCACACCGAATATCTCGGCTTCATGGCGACTGACGGCGGCCACCAGCGCGCCCCAGTCGGTGACCTGAGGGTCTCCGGGTGTGTGCTGTTCGGCGATCAGAAGGAGCCAGGAGAGGTCGATGCGCAGCGTCACGTGGTGCCCGGCAGTCCTTCGTGGTGGGTGGCGGTCGCGACGCCGTCGGCGCCTCCTGGTTCCAGGCCGAATTCCTCGGCGAAGACGCGCTCGTACTGCTTCATGAAGTCGGAGGCGGCCTCGACGAAGGTCTGGCCGACCTCACCGGCGTCCTTGAGGACGAGCTCTTCGATGTAGCGGTTCATGCTCACTCCCCGCTGCAGGGCGCGCTCCCGCGCCGCTTCGGCGGTGGCCTCATCCACACGGACGTTCAGCTGTGTCTTCGCCACACCTCCAAGCTAGCGCGCATCCGCTAGCAGCGGCAAGCACTGGTCGGCCCGGGGCGAGTACTGGCCGGTCCGGAGGGTGGAAGGAGGGGACGGCAGGGCGGGGAAAGCGGCGGATCCGCCGGAGACGGACGGGGCGCACGGGAGACCTGCGGAGCGCACGGGAGACCTGCGGCGTACAGGAAGATCGCCTTCAGGACGGCCGCACCGGGGTCGGCACCTCGGCCGGCGCCCCGGCCGCCCCTCGCGCACAAGGCACCGCCCACCGGATGCCGCGCAGTGCGGTCGTCAGGCGGACGGCGCCCCGCGGGCCGGCGTCTTTACTTGTAGCCGAAGTCCTGGGTCCAGTAGGCCCGGAGCTTGCCGCCCAGGGCGACGCCTATCCCGGTGCCCTTGGATTGGCAGCTGAGGATGTTGTCACGGTGGTGGGGGCTGTGCATCCAGGCGTCGAACGCGCCCTGGGGAGTCCTCGGCCAGGCGTCGATGTTCTCCGCGGAGGCGTCGTCGTAACCCTGTGCCTCCATTCGCTCCTTGGGGCCCTTGCCATTGGGGCCGGTGTGCGCGTAGAAGCCGTGGGCGGCCATGTCCTGGCTGTGCAGCCGGGCCGCCTTGTCCATCCGCGGGTCGCGGTGCAGGGGCTCGCAACCGTGCTTCTTCCGGGCGTTTGACGAGCCGGTTGATCTCCGCCTCGTAGCGGTCGGCCGTAACAAAGCAATTGCCCTCTGGACGCCCGGCCATTGATGTGTGACACCCTGCCCGGTCCGGCCGGAATGCGGGAACACGCCCGCTTTTCACCACACTTCGAAGGCCTGACACTTCCCCCTTCCCGGCCCGCCATCTGCCTGGGAAGATGTCAACGACGCCTTTGCACAGGCGAGTTCACCGACTTCGCCGCCTTGGTTGCCCGATACGCGCAAGTAGGCCCTTGGGTTCATCGTCGAAAGACCGCCGCCACTACGCCACTTACGCGAAAGATCTGGCACTCCCCGGACCTCCGGCCCGAGAAATCCAACGCAACGAGAAGCCGCCTCCCCCTCGCCAGGGAAAGGAAATTGTGGCCCAGCCACAGAAAATCTACGCCTGGGACAGCGCGGGACCCCGCGCGGATATCGGGGTTTGCTCTCTGGTATTCCGGAGATTATTTCTCGGTGCGCCGCCACCCATCGGGGCCGTTGGCGGCGGGCCGCATCAGCCGGGCCCGCACCAGCCGGGCCCGGCCCTTGGCGTATGCGGGGTCCTCATGCGCCTGGCACCCCGGGAGGTGCAGTCAGTGCGGTGTTGGCGGTGTCGAGGATATTGCGAAAGGTCCGGGTGATGATCGGTCTCGCGAGACGCCGGGTGAGGAGGGTGCCGAGCAGCGGAACCGGGATCTCGGCGCGGGTGGTCCAGCGCACCTGTGTGCCGCCGTCAACCTCGGTGAACGTCATGCGGCCGAGTTCATGCCGGGACGGCGGCCAACTGCGTTCCACGACGTACTCGGTGGCGTACGGCGGGTCGTAGCGGGTGATGCGTTCCCGGAACCAGCCGATCAGCCAGAGGTGGTTGCGCACCGCGCCGACTCCATAAGGGGCCAACTCGCCGTGCCGGGTCAGGCGGCAGCGCAGGATCAAGGGTGAGCGCGTGTAGTGGGTGGTCGTGGTGAGCCAGGCGAACACGTCCTCGATCGGGGCGTCGATGACACGTTCCACCGTCATGGTTTCCACGGCTGGTGACCTCCTCGTTCGAGTGGGAGCACCGTCTCGGCGCGGTGCAGCTTGTCCGGGTTGCGCATGCCGTAGAGGCCGGTGATCCGTCCGTCGTGGATCTCGAACGCGACCAGCCAGTCGAGTTCCCCGCCGGTGACGAACCGTGCCGCGGGCATGCCGTTGTAGGTGGCGTGCTCGATGCGGGTCGCCGCGGTGGTGGTGCGGAGCACCCCGAGGACGAACCGGGCGACATCGGCGCGGCCGGTGATCGGACGGCGGGCGGCGATGACCTTTCCGCCGCCGTCGGAGATCTGCACGGCATCGGGCGCCAGGAGGTCCATCAGGGTCTGGACCTCGCCGGTCGTCGCCGCATGCAGGAATCGCTGGACGATCTTCCGGGTGGCGGCGGAGTCGGCCTCGAAGCGGCGACGCCGCGCATGGACGTGCCGGCGTGCCCGGTGGGCGATCTGCCGGACCGTGACCTCGGTCTTGTCGACCGCGGCGGCGATCTCACCATGGGTGTACCCGAACACGTCGTGCAGGACGAACACCGCGCGCTCGGTCGGGTTCAGCGTTTCGAGGACGAGCAACATGGCCATCGACACCGACTCGGCCAGGATCGCGTCGTCACTCACGTCAGGTGCGGTGCGGATCGGCTCGGGCAGCCACGAGCCGATGTACTCCTCACGCCGCGCCCGGACCGCGCGCAGGTGATTGAGGGCCTGACGGGTCACCACACGGACCAGGTAGGCGCGCGGATGCCCGACCCCGGCCGGATCGACCGCGCTCCACCGCAGGTAACTCTCCTGCAGCACGTCCTCGGCATCGGTGGCGCTGCCCAGCATCTCGTAGGCGAGGGTGAACAGCAGCGGACGGTACTCGACGAAGGCGTCCTCAGGCATGGCCTGCCCCCACCACCATGCGTCGGTACCCGGGTTTCACTCGCGGCTCCCCTCTTCGGCTGCCCATCGAGACACCTCACCCCGGCGAACCGTGACAGGCCGCCGCTGTGATGCGCGTCATAGCCGCTGCGGATGCCGTCCCGCGCCCCGGGCTCCCCGGCCCGCCCTCTACCCGAAGGCCTTCAGGGCGTCCTCCCCCTGGGTCCACCAGACACCGAGCCTCTGGCGCGTCAGGAGCCAGCCGTCGGGGCCCCGGCTGAACTCCCAGTCGTACGGGCCGCCCATCGCGTAGGGGGAGGAGGTCTTCCCGGCTTCGGTGACGGCGACGAACCACATGTAGCCGATGCCGGTCGCCCGGTCGCCGTCGATGTCGAAGTGCATGTTCAGGAGGTGATGCTGCATGCTCGGATACGGCGATTCCGCTGCTTGCACCGTCGCCCGGACCGCGTCCTTCCCGTGGATCTGCTGCCACGGCCCGAACTCCAGCACCGCGTCGTCGGCCCAGCAGGCGATCCAGGTCTGCCAGTCCTTGCGGTCGAGCGCCCGCCACCCCTGGATCATGAGGGAGCGCAGGGCTTCTTTGTCTTCCAGGTCCCGCAGTCTTCGTACCAGGCTGTCGTAGTCGGCGGCAGGGGGTGGCATGCCCGCTCCTTCCTTTCGGGGTGGGTCACTGGGCGCTTGCGGTGGGACGGACGACGATCTCGTTCACGTCGACCTGCGGCGGCTGTGCAAGGGCGTAGGCGATGGCCTCCGCGATGGCCGATGCGGGCAGCGCCACGGCGCGGTAGGTCTTCATCGCCTCCCTGGCCGCGGGGTCGGAGATGCTGTCCGCGAGTTCGGACTCGGTCACGCCGGGAGAGACGAGGGTGACCCGGATGTCCCCTGCCGACTCCTGGCGCAGCCCTTCGGAAATCGCGCGGACGGCGAATTTGGTGGCGCAGTAGACGGCGGCGGTGGGCGAGACCTCGTAGGCGCCGACGGAGGCGATGTTCACGAAGTGCCCGCCCCCTTGCGTGCGCATCGCGGGGAGGGCGGCGGCGATGCCGTGCAGGACTCCCCGCACGTTCACGTCGATCATGCGGTCCCACTCATCGGTCTTGAGCGCTTCCAGCGGGGAGAGGGGCATCACCCCCGCGTTGTTCACCAGGGCGTCGATCCGGCCGTGCCGGCGCAGCGCCGCCTCGATGAACGCGCGCATGTCTGCCGCGTCGGTGACATCCAGCTTGGCGAAGGCGGCGGTGCCGCCCTCCTTCGTGATCTCTTCGACCAGGCGCTCCAGCCGGCCGGTGCGGCGCGCGCCGAGAAAGACCCGGTGTCCGTCCGCCGCCAGACGGCGTGCGGTCGCCTCACCGATACCGCTGCTCGCACCGGTGATCGCGACAACCTTGGGGGGTGTTGGCATGTCGTTGGCTCCTTGGAGAGAACGGGCGGGCGGTCCGCTCTCCGGAGTCTGGGCGGCAGTGGAAGGAGCAACCAGGACAGGCCGTTCCTGGGGACGGCGCCCCCAGGAACACACCCGGGCCGGTCTGCCTGTCTGTCTGAGGTGTCCTATGACCGTCGCCGTGTGAACCTCGCACGCGCCGCGTCGTGGGCATCGCGCAGAAGCTGCACCACCGTGTCCGTGGTCCGCTCCCCCGGGTTGACGACAGCCAGCCAGCCGAGTGGCCCGTACACCGGATGCGGCATCACGCTGTCGGCGGCTGCGTAGTCGCGAGGCCGGGTGAGACGGCGTGGCTCCTCCCCGGTGAGCTCCCGGAACGTCGCTCGGTCGACGTGGATGTTCACGCGCCACCGGTCCGGCGGGTCAAGGGCGGAAGCGGAGTCGTCGGGGTAGTCCTTGACGACGATCGTGCCGTAGGGCTGGACGTTCTGCGGCAGCTGACCGTCGGGGGCGAAATAGAAGAAGGCACTCCCCCACGTGAACTCGGGGAAGTCGCCGCCCGGCTCCGGGCTGACCACGAGCGCGCCGTCGAAGCCCCGTACGGCCGTGAGGATCTGTTCCATACTCATGGTTCAAGCATCACCTTCAAGTGCTTATGTGGGGTTGGCCGATGGGCAAGCCGGCGAGCGGTGCGCCGCGGGTACTGCTGCGGACCATCGACGTGGCCAGGGAGTCGGGGTACTCGGTGCAACAGGTGCGCGACCTGGAACGGCTGGGGGTCATTCCCGCAGCCGCCCGATCGGGCAACGGCTACCGCTCCTACACACCGCTTCACGTGCATGCTCTGCGGGCCTACCGGGGACTCGCGGGTGCCATGGGGCCTGTCGCAGCCCGGCAGACGCTCGCACGGCTGCGGACGGAGACGGTCGCGGAGGCGGCCTCGGCGATCAATGCGGTCCACGTCCGGCTCGCTCGGGAACGTGAGGAGGCACTGCGCGCCCAACAGGCGTTGCGGGCGATCCAGGCCGAAGCGGAGGCAACCGGGTTCGAGCAGGAGAGCGACGCGATGACGATCACGGAACTCGCCGAAGCGCTCCGCGTACGCCCCTCGACCCTGCGGTACTGGGAGCAGGAAGGGCTTGTCACCCCGGAGCGGGTGACGTCCCTGCGAGCACGGCGCTACGGCCTGCCGGCCATCGGAGCAGCGCGCATCGTGACGGCTCTCCGCGGCGCCGGCTACGGCATTCCCGCCGTGCGCGAGGCCATGGACTCCCTGGGGCATCTCGACGGCCCGGGAGAGGCCCAACGCATCCTGCAGCAGCGTGTGGAGCAGATCGCCGCACGCACCGTGGCGCTCCTCCGAGCGGGCGCCGACCTGGCCGTCGTTGTCGAGTCGGCTGGGGGCTAGGGGCGCACCCGGGAGATCGCTTCCCGTTTCCCGTTCCCCGCATCCCGCTTCCTACGTCCCGTCACGGCGTTCCAGGAAGGTGCCGTTCTCGCAGGTCAGAGGGCGTACGAGCGTTCCGGCGTCCCGTTTTCGGCGTCGGCCGTGGCGCCCGGGACAGAGGGCGTCGCAAGCTGAGGTCAGCAAGCAACCACGGCCGCATGCCGCATACCTCAGGCCTCCACGGGCCTCAGGTCTCAGGCCGTCCGTATGCCTCATACCGAAGGGAGACACCGTGCGGACACGCTTCCGACTCCGCCGGTTCGGCAGCGCCGACATCACCGACGCGGTAGCTGTCGCCGTGTTCGTCGCATCGGCGGCGACCGTCTTCCTTCTGCTCGTCGACCGTCTCTGACGGCACGCATTCCGACCCCACGCAACCGAACAGAAGGCATCCAGTCACCATGCGCACCACTCGTCGCGCCACCCAGCTCGTCGCCGCTACCGCCGTCCTGACGGCAAGCCTGGCGCTGACCGCCTGCCAGAACGACACCACCAAGAACAACGGCAGCCAGGCCCCGACCGCGTCCTCCCGGCCCCTGAACGGCGGCCAGGATGCTCAGTCCCCTTCGGGCGGCGACAGCAACGGCAAGGACAACGGCCCCGCCAAGAGCGGTCACGCGTCCAAGGCCTCCGTGTCGTCGGGCGCCTCCGGCAGCGGGAACGCCGGTAAGAACGGCTCCGCCCAGACCGCCGGACAGGACAACGGCAGCCGGGTGACGACCACCGCCTGCACCGGCGCGCACGTCAAGGTCACCGTGACCAAGGTCCGTCGCCCCGTCAACCACATGCTGCTGACGGCCACCAACACCGGCTCCGTGCCCTGCAACGCCTACGGCGCGCCCTACCTCCGCTGGGATGACGGGCAGGCCGCCACCACGTTCCTCGAAGCCTCCAAGCCGCAGGCCGTGATCACCCTCGCGCCGGGCGAGTCGGCGTACGCGGGGATCATGTACCAGTCCGCTGACGGCTCGGGCAGCGAGGGCCACACCGCCCGCACCCTGGGCGTCCTGTTCGGCAACCGGGCGGGCGATGGCTCCACCGGCCCGTCCGTGCGCCTCACGCTGCCCAACGGAGGTGTCCACACCGACAGTTCGGCCTGGGTCACCTACTGGCAGTCCCGTTCCGAGGACGCGCTGACCTGGTGAACGAGCGCCCTGATCCGGTCGCAGGCGCCCGGCCCTAACTGGTCGCGGACCGAAGCCGGTAGCGGTCGGGGCGCGGCGGCCGGGCTCAACCATCCTCCTTCGGGGCGGGGATCCATTTGCTGCCGCCCAGCGGGTAGTCGTACTGCGGCCGACCCTCCATCCCACTGGTGTGGAACGGCTCCCCGTTGTCGTCGATGCGGAGCGTGCCGTGCCGGTTTCCGCTGGACCACTCCAGTTGCAGGTACCAGCGCACCGCGCGGACCCCGGCGTGCGCGGTGATCTTGAAGACCTCGGGGTCCCGCTCGCTCACCTTGTAGGGGAAGTCCCGCTGTCCACCCTGCGGCGCGATGCTGGGCTGCGGCGCGTCCAGGGAAACCCCGAACGTCTTGGGGGTGATGCCGCCGCCGCAGCCCACGCCCATGCTGTAGGCATTCCAGGCGGGCGGCGCGGCACTACTGACCACCCGCACCCGCAGCCCGTGCAACACCACGGTCCTGTCCCCCGTGCCCTGCACCGACACCTCCACCAGCTGGCTGTCCGCCGAGACCGCGCCCAGCGACGAAATCCAGCCCCGGGCGTCCTGTTCGGAGGGCGGCGGACCCATCGTGCCGGGGTCCCGGTCGACCAAGTAGCGCTGGCTGCACGGGCTCTCCCAGCGGTACGGGCGGACATCCACACTCACCGGGAGCCCGGCCCGGTCGTCCGTGTCCGGCCCGTTCGCCTCTCCGCCGCCGGCCGTACGGGACGGGGAGAGGGAGAGGAACGGGGAAGGGGACGGGGACGAACTCGTGCTCCCGGTAGCGGGCGGCTGCGCGGACGCCGAGGGCAACCGGCCGCCCCCGGCCCCCACCGCCCCGTTGCCGCTCTCCGCACTTGCGGTCCGCTCGGCCGCCGCCTCGCGGCCGTGCCCGTCCCCGTCGGCGACCAGTCCGGCGGCAAGCGAGGCGGAGACGGCCACGGTGGCCACGGCGATTCCGGCCGTCAGCGCGATACGCCGGCGGCGGCCCCCGGACACCACCTGGGTCACGGGCCGCCCCGCGGCGCTGGTCTCGGCGACTCGGGCGGAGGCGGAGGCGGCCGCGGGGTGAGCCGGTGGTGGCACGGGCGCGGTGCCGGAACCGGCCCCGCGGCCGGCCCCGGAACCGGTTTCGCTGTGGGGCTCGGTATCGGTCTCGGGCTCAGTTTCGGTATCGGGCTCGGATTCGGGCCCTGCCCCAGCCCCAAGCCCGTCCTCAGCCCCGGCAACCGTCTCCCCCTCCACGGCAACAACCGCCGTGGCCCTGCCCGCTTGTTTGCGATCTCGCTCCCGGCGTCGCGCCTCGTCCGCCAGGATCCACCGCCGGTGCAGCTCCACCAGTTCGTCCGGCGTCGCCCGGCACAGCCGTGCCAGCCGCTCCAGCGGTGCGTACTCCGTCGGCACCGCATCACCGTTGCAGTAGCGGTGCAGCGTCGACGTACTCATGTGCAGTCGCTTGGCGAGCGCCCCGTAGCTGTGCCCGGAGCGGTTCTTCAACTCCTTGAGCAGTGCCGCGACCCCGGATGTTTCCTCGACCGCCCCCACTGTGACTCCCTCCCCGCCGGCGCACTCCGCGCACGGACCGTTCACCCAACACGGCCGCCCGAGCCGGACCGCCCCGCCCCACCCCGCACCGACATCGCCAATTCCTCTGCCGGTTCCGGATTCTCGGTACTGGATTCTGCAGGGCACCGGCCCGCTTTGCGCGCCGACACGGTCATCGGCACCGGTTCGGCGGAGCTCAAGACCGGGCCGTCCAGTACCGCTTGAACACTTCCCGTTGCAAGGAGCACTCCAGGGAGGTGACTTCCTCGCTGCCCGCACCCACGCCGCCTGGGTCGCCTGGGTCGCCTTCGCCACCCACGGCGACCCCGGCCGGCAGCCCTACGACACCGACCAGCACGCCACCATCCACATCGACCGCAGCTGGCGCCTGCACCACGACACCCCCGCCTCGGCCACCACAGGGGAACCGGCATGCCCCGGACCTCCTGGCACGGACTCCCCGCCCTCCCCTCCCCCGCTGCGACACGGCAGGGAAGCCGCAGGTCAGGCGCCCGTGTCACATTCTGCCGCGCCGTTTCGTCATCAGTGTGCAAGCACCGACAACGAACGCAAGCACCACAACGCCATGGGAGATCACGATGAGTGCCCGACTGAACGCCTTCGGCAGCCCGACCATGAGCAAGGTCTTCAAGCACATCATTGCGGCAGGCAAGGTGCTGGATGACTCGACGCTGCCGGCCGCGACGCAGGAGCTGGTGAAGCTCCGCGCCAGCCAGATCAACGGATGCGGTTTCTGCACCGACATGCACAGCAAAGACGCTGCCGCGGCCGGTGAGACCTCGGTACGCCTCAACCTGGTCGCGGCGTGGCGGGAGGCGACGGTCTTCACCGAGGCCGAACGGGCCGCGCTGGAGCTGACGGAGCAGGGCACCCGCATCGCGGATGCGGCCGGTGGGGTCACGGACGAGGCCTGGGCGAACGCCGCCAAGCACTACGACGAGGAGCAGCTGGCCGCCCTGGTGTGCGCGATCGTCCTCATCAACGCCTTCAACCGGGCGAACGTCCTCATCCAGCAGCCCGCCGGCGACTACCGGCCCGGCCAGTTCGCATAACCCGGGGCCGGGAGCACGACACGCCCCTCGCCGCCCTCATGAAGAGGACGGTCCCGCACCGAAGAGGCGGCGAAGCCGTGCCCACCGGGAAGCCCCCGGGGCGTCCCCAGCGTCTTGGCCTTGTCCCTGGCGCTGGGGACGCCGGGCACCGTCGTGGAGCGGGGAGGGCTGCGCAGTGGGCTCTTCGTGCGGATCCCCCCGGAACCGCGCCATCAGCGCGTTGCAGATGGAAAGCTGGGGCGGTACACATCTGCGTCACGGGGAGAATTCTCGGCATGGCTGTCATCCACCACACCCGCCTCGTACCGACCAAGTTGGAGCTCCTGGCGTCCTGGCTGCCCTCCCGCCCGTGGTACGGCGACGGCGCGGGGGAGCCGGAGTTGGCCAATGCGGGTGGCTTCCGGCTGGACGACCCGCAAGGCGAGGTCGGGATCGAGTTCATCGTGGTCACCGACGCCCGCGGCCCTCTCCCGGCCGCCTATCTCGTTCCGCTCACCTATCGCGGCGCCCCGCTCGACGGGGCCGGGCACGCGCTCGTCGGCACCATGGAGCACGGAGTGCTGGGGCGGCGCTGGGTCTACGACGGCTGCCACGATCCGGTGTTGATCGGCCAATTGCCGGCTCTGATCGAGGGCCGGGCACAAGCCCAGGACCAGAACACCACGGGCACCCCGGCCCGGGGCGTCACCTGCTCCTATGCCGGCGAAGCCCCCCTCCCCATGGACTTCACCACGACTGCCACCGACACCCGGGAGAACACGGAACTGCCCACGCTGAACGGCATGGTCCTCCGACTGCACCGGGTACTTCGGCCCACTCCGGAGGCCTCGTCCCTGCCCCCGCGGGGAACGGCCGGTCACATCGCCGGCTCCTGGCAGATGCCGCACGGCAGCCGCGCCGCGGGACTGTTCGCCACCTTGCACACCGGCCTTCAGAGCTGAGGCCTGCCTTCACAGTCCTGTCGTTCGCCCGCAGGTGGCGGACAGGTGAGCGGCCTGCCGGGCGTCGGTCCACCGGTGGGGAAACCGTTCGCCGGACAGGCCGGCGTTCTGTTTGGCTCGGGTCATGAACGATCTACAGATCCGCTGCGCCGGCCTCTCGGACATCGACACCGTGTTGCAGTTCTGGCGCGAGGCCGCGGAAGGAACGAGCATCAGCGACGACCGCGACGGAGTGGCCCGGCTTCTCACCCGGGATCCCGAAGCGCTGCTCCTGGCGGAGCGCGACGGTGTCCTCGCGGGGACCGTGATAGCCGGCTTCGACGGATGGCGCTGCCACCTCTACCGGCTGGCCGTGCACCCCGGGCACCGCAGGCAGGGCATCGGCGGTGCGCTGCTGGCGGCCGCCGAGGAGCGGTTCCGTGCGCTGGGCGGGCGGCGCGGCGATGCGATGGTGCTGGACCGCAATGAAACGGCGCAGCATGCGTGGCGCGCGGCGGATTACGCGCCCGAGCCGCAGTGGAGCCGCTGGGTCAAGCATCTCGACGGCTGAGCGCCCGCCCCCCGACGCACCGACGCACCGACGCACCGACGCACCGACATCCAAAGAGCCCGGCCCGCCCCGGCACGGGGCGGGGCGGGCTCGCTCTCGACCGGCAACTTTGCTGATCCTTTACTATGGAGTCTCCCCTCCCCCGAGTGAAAGGTGTGTGAGCGTCCGGCCATGGACGAGCCTCCCAGTTGCCGATCATCCATTGGACAGAGCGCGAACCTCCCGATCCTGTTCGATCATGGGACGGAGGTGACTCGATGACCGACCTGCTCTTTCTGGGCGTGGCGCTCCTGCTGACCCTGGCCTGCGGGGTCTTCGTCGCCGCCGAGTTCTCCCTGACGACCGTCGAGCGCAGCGACCTCGAACGCGCCGCCGAGCGCGGCGACCGGGGCGCGGACAGCGGGCTGAAGGCGGTCCGCAGCCTCACCTTCCAGCTCTCCGGCGCCCAGCTCGGCATCACCGTCACCGGCCTGGTCATCGGCATGCTGTCCAAGCCGGCTATCGCCACCCTGCTGGCGGGACCGCTGGACGCGATGGGCCTGCCGCATTCGGTGGCGGAATCGGCCGCCCTGGTGCTCGGGACGGCGGTCTCGACGGTCGTGCTGATGGTCGTCGGCGAGCTGGTGCCGAAGAACTGGGCCATCTCCGACCCGCTGGCCATCGCGAAGCGGGTGGCCACCGCCCAGCGCGGCTTCAGTGCCGCCTTCAAACCGCTGATCCGGCATCTCAACAACGCCGCGAACCACACGGTCCGCCGGATGGGGCTGGAGCCCGCCGAGGAACTGGCCTCGGCTCGCGGTCCGCAGGAGCTGGTGGCGCTGGCGCGGCACTCCGCCAAGGAAGGCGCGCTGGAGCCCGACACCGCCGAGCTGTTCGTCCGCACCCTCAACCTCGCCGATCTGACCGCGGAGAACGTCATGACCCCGCGGGTGCAGGTGATCGCGCTGGAGGTGCAGTCCACCGCGGAGGACGTGGCCAATGCGACCCGGGCGACCGGACTGTCCCGCTTCCCCGTCTACCGCGGCAGCCTGGACAGCGTCGTCGGGGTGGCGCACATCAAGGACGTCCTCGCCGTCCCGGCCGAACGCCGGCCGCGGCACCCGGTGTCCGAGCTGGTGCGCGAGCCGCTGCTGGTGCCCACGACGCTGACCGTGGACCGGCTGCTGGACCGGCTCTCCGGCAGGCGCACGATGGCCGTGGTCATCGACGAGTACGGCGGCACGGCCGGCGTGGTGACGCTGGAGGACATCGTCGAGGAGGTGGTCGGCGAGGTCCGCGACGAACACGATCCGATGGAGACCCCCGACCTGGCGCCGGCCGGCACCGACGCCGAGGGCCGCAGGGTCTACCAGGCCGACGGCTCCGCCCGCACCGACCAGCTGCAGAGGCTCGGCCTGTGGCTGCCCGAGGGCCCGTACGAAACCCTCGCCGGCCTGGTCGCCACCGAACTCGGCCGGATACCGGTCGCCGGCGACACCCTGGAGGTGGCCGGCTGGCGGATGGATGTGCTGGACGCCGCCGGTCATCGTGCCGCGCGGGTGCTGTTGCACGCCCCGCTCCCGGGCAGCCATGACGAGCAGGACGCGGAGGCCCGCCGATGATCGGGTTGCAGCTTTTCGTGGGCCTGCTGACGCTGGTCGTCAACGCCTTCTTCGTGGGCGCCGAATTCGCCCTGATCTCGGTGCGCCGCAGCCAGATCGAGCCGTACGCGGAGCGCGGTGACCGCCGGGCGACCAGCGTGCTGTGGGGGCTGCAGCATGTCTCGGCCCTGCTGGCGGCCGCCCAGCTGGGCATCACGCTGTGCACCCTGGTGCTGGGCGCGGTCGCCGAGCCGGCCATCGCGCACCTCCTGGAGCCGGTGTTCCACGCGGTGGGGATCTCGGACACGCTGATCCATCCGATCTCGTTCGTGATCGCACTGTCGCTGGCCACCTACCTGCACATGCTCTTCGGCGAGATGGTGCCGAAAAACGTCGCACTGGCCGAGCCGGTCCGCAGCGCCCTGATGCTCGGGCCGCCGCTGGTCGCGCTGACCCGGGCGCTGCGCCCGGTGATCTTCGCGATCAATGCGCTCGCCAACGCGCTGCTCAAGCTGCTGCGGGTGGAGACCCGGGACGAGGTCGCCGCGACCTTCTCGGACGACCAGCTGGCGAAGATGGTCGAGGATTCGCGGGCGGCCGGGCTGCTCGACGAACGCGCGCAGGAGCGGCTGCGGGACGCCCTGGAGCTGGGCCGCCGCCCGGTCAGGGATGTGGTGCTGCCGGCCGAGAAGGTCGTCTCCGCGCAGATGGGGGCCACACCCGAAGAGCTGGAGCAACTGGCCGCCGAGTCCGGCTTCTCCCGCTTCCCCGTCGTCGACGACACCCGCCGCATCCTCGGTTATCTGCACGTCAAGGACGCGCTGGACGCCGCCCCGCGCGATGTGCCCTTCCCGGTGTCCGCGCTGCGCCCGATCGCCCGGGTCAAGGCCTCGACGCTGCTGGACGACGTGCTGACGGCGATGCGCGGATCCCGTACGCATCTGGCCGCGGTGATCGGCGAGGACGGGCGGCTGGCCGGGCTGGTGACGATGGAGGACGTGCTCCGGGAGCTGGTGCTGCAGCGGCCCGGGGCCTGAGGAGGGGCGGCAGCCCGAGCGTCTGACCGATCGGTTAGATTGTTGACCGATCGGTCAGACGCGGGCGCGCTCAGCGTACGGCGTGCTCCATCGCGTGCGTGCCCACACCGGTCGCCATCGCATCCGACGCGACGAGGGGGCAGGGGCATGGATCGCACCAGGTGCTGCATAGCGGGCGGGGGACCCGCCGGGATGATGCTCGGACTGCTGCTGGCCAGGGCCGGCGTCGAGGTGACCGTCCTGGAGAAGCACGGCGACTTCCTGCGGGACTTCCGCGGGGACACCGTTCATCCGTCGACCCTGCGGCTGCTGGACGAACTGGGCCTCGGCGAGGCGTTCGCCCGGCTGCCGTTCACCAAGCTGGAGGAGATGCGGGCGCAGGTGGGCACCACCACGGTGGTACTGGGCGATATGCGGCATCTCCCGGGCCGGCACAAGTACATCGCCATGGTCCCGCAGTGGGACTTCCTCGATCTGCTCGCGAGGACGGCCGCCGAGGAGCCGTGCTTCACCCTGCGGAGGCACACCGAGGTGAGGGGACTGCTGACCGAGAACGGCCGCGTCACGGGGGTGCGGTTTCGCGACGAGCACGGAAAACCCGGCGAGCTGGCCGCGGATCTGACGGTCGCGTGCGACGGCCGGCACTCGCGGGTGCGGCAGGCGGCCGGGCTCCGGCAGCGGCTGTTCGAGGTACCGATGGACGTCTGGCAGGTAAGGGTGGAGGCTCCCCGAAGCTCTCAACTTCGTTCGAGCAGGGGGGACCCCCATGCCGACACCCGCAAGGACGGGCGGGTCTTCGCGCGCTTCGGCGGCGGCCAGGCGGCGGTCACCATGGACCGCGGCACGTACTACCAGACGTCCTATCTGATCAAGAAGGGCCGGGACGCGGAGCTGCGCGCCCACGACATCCAGTGGCTGCGTGACCGGCTCGGGGCGCTGTTCGACTGGGACGACGAGGTGACCGGCGCCATCGGTTCGTGGGACGACGTCAAGCTGCTGGAGGTGACCTTCGGGCGGCTGCGGCGCTGGTACCGGGACGGCCTGCTGTGCATCGGGGACGCGGCGCACACCATGTCGCCGGTCGGCGGCGTGGGGGTCAATCTGGCGCTGCAGGACGCGGTCGCGGCGGCCCGGATCCTGGCGGTGCCGCTGCGCCGCGGCACGGTCGGCGTGGCCGATCTGGCGCGCGTCCAGAAGCGGCGGCACCTGCCGATGGCCGTGGTGCAGAAGTCCCAGCAGGCCGAGCACACGATGATCCGGTCCGCGCTGGACGGCACGCTCGACGCGGACCGGCTGCCGGTGCCGATGCGACTGTTGCGGCGGGTGCCGCCGCTGCGGACGGTGGCCGGTTATCTCGGCGGGTTCGGAGTCCGTCCCGAGCGGGCTCCCGCCTTCGCCCGGGTCACGCCCGGGGCTCGATCGCGCTGAGGGCGAACCCCTCCAGCTCCGCGGCCGCGGCGTCCAGGTCGAGGTCCGGATGGACCAGCCAGTGCGCGATCACCCCGTCGATCGCCCCACCGATCGCCAGGGCAACGACCCGGACATCGAACTTCCGGAAGACTCCCGCCTCCTGACCCTCCGTCAGCAATGTGGCGAGGGCCTGCCAGCGGCCGTGGGTGTCGTGCGAGCCGGGCGTCTTGAGCCGGGTGCCCCCCTCGTCGTCGAGCAGCATCTCGGTGATCACGCGTACCTGGCGGCGGTGGGCCTGCTGGTAGCCGATCATCGCCCGTACGTAGGCGACGATCGCGTCCCGCGGGCCGGCCGCCCGCGCCACCCGCTCGCCGACGTGGGCGCGGAACTGCTCCATCACCTGCTCCAGTGCCGCCCGGGTCAGGTTGTCCTTCGAGGAGAAGTGGTAGAGCACCGCGGCCTTGGACAGCCCGGCGCGCTCGGCGATCGCCGACAGCGAGGTGGCGGGGTAACCGCGGGTGGAGATCAGGTCGATGGTGGCTTCGATGAGCTGTTGGCGGCGGCCCCGTTCGGTGAAGGTCAGCGCGTCGGGTCCAGCCTCCCGGCGAGCAGTCATCGCGTTTCCACCTGCACCTTTCCTCGCCCTGACGACGACTTCAGACCGTACACCGCAGGTGCCGGGCGCACCGCCGTGAACCTCGCCATACCGCTCGGTATGGCGAACGGTAGGATCACCGCGCCATGGGAATGAATGCTCACTACACCAGTTTCGTCGCGGTCGGCGACAGCTTCACCGAGGGGATGTCCGACGGGCTCCCGGACGGCTCGTACCGCGGCTGGGCCGATCTGCTCGCCGCCCGGCTGGCGGCCGCCGCGCCCGGTTTCCGGTACGCCAATCTCGCGGTGCGCGGCAAGCTCATCGGGCAGATCGCCGACGAGCAGTGCGGGCCGGCCGCCTCGATGGGCGCCGATCTGGTCACGCTGGTCGGCGGGCTCAATGACGTTCTGCGCGCGCGGTGCGACGTGGACCGGGTGTGCGCGCGGTTCGAGGAGGCCGCGGCCCTGCTGGCGCGGGGCGGCGGGCGGCTGGTGCTGATGCGCAGTCCGGGACGGCAGGGGCCGGTGCTGGAGCGCTTCCGGCCGCGGATGGAGCAGCTGTTCGCACGGATCGACGAGACGGCCGCGCGGCACGGTGCGGTGGTCGTCGACCTGTATGCGTCGCGGGCGCTGTCCGACCCGCGGATGTGGGCCGATGACCGGCTGCACCTGAACGCCGAGGGGCACCTCAGGGTGGCGGAGGCCGTCTGGCAGGCGCTCGGACTGCCCGCCGCGTCGGACTGGGACGCACCGCTGCCGGCCGCCCCACCGCCGGGCTGGGGTGCGCGGCGGGCCGGGGATCTGCGCTTCGCGCGCGAGCATCTGGTGCCGTGGATAGGACGGCGGCTCACCGGCCGCTCCTCCGGCGACGGCCGGACAGGCGCCCAGTTCAGCGCTGAGCTGGGCAAAGCCTTCTGGGTCACCCCTGCGGACCACACAAACCCCGGCCTTGTGACGGACTGGCGACAGGTGGGGCCCTAGTGTCCTGCGTTCGGGGACGTTCGGGGCAGTGTCACGGATCGTGATGCTTCGGGATGCGGTGGTGACAGCCGGATGCCGGCTTGGGCTGACCCACACTCAATCAGGTGGAGGGAAGAACCAGTCGCGGCGGCCGTGGGCGACGAGCGTGGGGACCTCGACAGCTCCCACCGCAAGGTCCGCGCCCGCGTCGAGCACGCCTTCGCCCGCATGAAGACCTGGAACATCATGAGCGATTACCGTCTCAAGGGAGACGACGTACACCACGCCATGCTCGGCATCACACGCCTGCACAACCTCACCCTCGCCGGGTGACGGAGAAACGATCAGGTCACCCGCGATGCCGTAGATCATTTACGGGATAACGCTTTGCGCCGTAGCAACGGGCGGATGCGGCGTAGCCGGCAGGTTTCAACCCGGAGCCGTCCATGGCGGTGGCAGCCCTGCACTGCGGATATGCAGGGCAGCCACCGCCGTGCAACTCACGGCGAGACCGTGTCGCGATAACGGTCGAATACTGCGTCCCGCTCCCACTCCCAGGTCCAGTCCGAGTCCCGACGGTGGAACTCAGTAACGGCCAGGTCGAAGAACTGGCCGGACGGCTTCCGGCTGGATCCATTGACTCCCAGTCCGCCCAGACGAGGTTCATGGACACGCCGTGGCATTGTGGGCGGCGATGTCGTCCTTGGTGGGCCAGAAGGGCGGCTGGACGCCCTTGCTGCGGTAGTCGGACCGCGTCGGGTACGGCAGTGGAGCCGCCTGGGCACCAGCAGTGGCGTCATCATGCGCAGCAACCTGGCGGATCGAAACGGATGTCGTGCCACGCCCTCGTGCACCTTGCTCGGTTGCCCTCGAAGCTCGTCCGTTGCTGCCTGGGCCGCGGGGCACCCGTCGAGCGTCTGCAGCAGGTCGGCGTGCGATCGGGGCGTACGGCCGCGGCATACCGTCGCCCCGTGCAGTGGCCGACGGTGTAGTTGCCGACGGTGGCCTCCGGTCGGTTCAGCGGACGAAGTCGACCTCCGGGTAATGGCGCGAGGGGCCGTCGAGGAGGCTGCTGTGCTGGTGGCGCAGGTGCTTGTCGAAGAAGGCGGCGACATAGGTGCGTTGGACCTCGATGGAGCGGTTGGGGTCGATCGTGCCGAGTGCCTGCTGCATTACTTCCGGGGTTATCCCGAATGCGCCCGGCGCCTGGGGGAACAGGACCTGGTTGTCGACGAAGGAGTTGTGCCCGGAGCCGCGCAGCTTCAGGTCGAGCCGCTCTCCGTGCAGGTTTTCCCAGAGCCGCGCCCAGCTCGGGTCGGTGTTGCGGTTGTGGTGCTCGGAACTGAACAGCATGTAGGGGCGGTCGAGCCGCTGGTGTTCCGACCGGCCGAAGAGCTGGCCGTCCAGGTTCACGCCGGCGTCGATCCTGGAGTCCGCGTGCATGGCGGCGGCCACTGATCCGCCGCCGAGGGAAGCGCCGAACATCCCGATGTGCTTCGTGCTCACGGCCTGGGTCAGCCCGTGGGGGAGCGGCTTGTGTTCCACGTCCGGGTTGTGGCCGCGGGCGATCTCGGCCAGCTGGTTGATGACGAAGTGGCTGTCCGCCGCCCGGACGTCGATCAAGTCGCGCGATTTGGTGCCTGGCGGCAGCATGCTCACCTCATGTCGCCCGCCGGGGAACACCACATCGCCGGTGTCGTGGGTGTGGTCGATGGTGACGACCAAGTAGCCGCGGCTGGCCAGGTCCTGAACCAGTGCCGTACCCGTCGCACGGTTCCCACGCCCGCCGGGCGAGTACAGCAGCACCGGCAGCTTGCCGTCCTTGCGGGCGACCGGGGCGCCGGTGTGCCCGGCCGTGGTGGGCAGGGTCACCCCGCCCGGCAGCACCTGCTGGCTGTTGGGGAGGAGTGCGGCGGGGTACTGGCTCGTGTTCGTCGCCGGGTACCACAGCGAGACCATCAGCTCGCGTTGCTGTCCGGGCACCCACGGATCCATGCGGGACGAGTCGCGCAGGTGGAGGTCGACCGTCCCGACGCGATGGCGACCGGTCGGAGCAGGGAGAGTCAGCTGGCCCGGGGCTTGGGGCGGTTCCACGGCCGCTTCCGTGTCCGCGGACGCCGCTGTGTCCAAGGCCGCCGCCGCGGCCATGGGCGCATGGGCGGTCTTCTCCGCGGCGGTGGCCGGCGCGATCCCGGCGCCCAGGGCGAGGGTCAGTAGTCCTGTGGTGCCGGCGACCCGGGTGCGCAACCGGCTGTGGCGCCTTCGTGCGTGCTTCATGGGCAGCCCCCCTCCATGGTGGTGATCGACACGTGATCAGCGATCGGCTGGCGGTCATCGTATATGCAGTTTTGCCGTGGCCCGACCAACCCACTTGATAGTGCGGGGAGTTATCCACGGCGGTGGGTGAGGTGAGCGCTCATGACGCGTCCGGAATTGCGCGGTGTCGGCTTCGTACACCGCCCGTCGCCGGGCCCCTGTGACCGGCCTTTTGCGCTGGACCCCAATGCGCTGGGCGCTGCCTGTCGGCGCTGGTGGTGCATGCCACCGAGTTGAGCAACGTGGAGTGTCCGTGCGGGATGCGCGAAGGGGAAATCCCCTGGTGCGGCCGGTGACAGTTGTCGGCGCCGGGCCACTCGGTATCCCCGGGCAACCAGTTGCAGCAGCAAGGCCCAAGCCGGGGGAGGCCGGACGCGCACGACCGTTTCGTTGCCTCAGTGCGTTGACTGAAGGAGCGTCAGCCCCGGCCAGCACGCCTCTGCGAAAGGTGGCTGGTTCACGCCCTCGCATGGTGGTGGCCATCGGATCCAGGTTTGCTTCGACTTTGCTCACCGCTTTCACTGAGCGCTTTTATTACGCGGCAGTTCGTAACTGCTGACCGAGACGACCGCCCCCTGTGGAATTGCGTATTTTCTCGGGAAGGGGCAGTTTCGGTGGCTGCCTTCGGCCGCAACCGCGACTGTGCGTGAGGGATCGAATGCAGACGGGGAACGAAGGGGCAAACGACCCTGTCGGCTGTTGCGTGGGAAATTCCGGACGCCGGGACGAGGTCGAGACCGTGTAAGCGGCCGCTTCTCAGGGCGAGTTGAGCCAAGAGCCGTATGGGACCGGCATAGAGGGCACAGAACGAACACCCTTGTGATTATCCTGTGTTCCCAGTATTCATACTGGTTGAGTTGCCGCACGGCCATTCCCCACATTCCGAGAGGACGCTGTCCTGCACGCCGTTGCCCGCGCACCCCGTCCGCACCGCACCCGACGCCGCGCCGACATGCCCATGCTCGGAGGCGTCCGCCCACCGATCGCCGCACTGCTCTGCGGCCTGCTGGCCGTTTCCGCGTTGACCGCTCTTGGTCTCGGTACCGTTCACGAACAGGATGTGCCCCAGGCCCTGAGCGACGCGGAACGCCAGATCGCCCAGGATGCCGCCGACTCGGTCGGGACCTCCATCAACGCAAGTGCCAGGGCCGTGCGCCGCTCTGCGGCGTCGGCCACACCCGCCGGCAGCAGCAAACCGGCGACAGTTCTGCGGTCCCTTCTCCCCGCCGGGCACCCTGCGGCGGGCGGTGTGCTGCTCGACCCGCGCACCGGCAAACCGCTGGCGGCCAGCGGGGAGAAGGTGCCGCTGACCGGGGTGGATGCGAAGGATCTGGCGCGGCCCGATACCGGCAACATCGCGCCCCGGGTGGTCGCTTCCGGCACTGGCGCACCGCGGCTGTTGCTCTTCGCCCGGGTGAACGTCCCCGTCGCGGACCGCAAGCAGGACGAGAACCAGGATCAGGCGGGGGACCTGAGAGGGAATCAGGACGCGGAGGAACGCGGACTCCTGTTTGTCGTCTCCGAAAAGGTCGCTGCTCCAGCGGTGTACGGAGCGGGGCGCACCGGACAACTGGTGGACCGGAACGGCAAGGTGTGTGCTTCCGCCCCCACCACCGGCGCGACCCTGGCGGCCGCTACCGGCCACCGCACGCTGCCTGCCGCTGCGGCGAACGCCGCGAACACCGGCGTTCCCACCGGCGACGTCTCGGGCAGCGTGCTCGGTGACGGTCACCACGGGCTGCGCAGGGTCACGGGGTGGGCCTCGGTCGCCGCGGCGGACGGCAAGGACGACGCCTCCGGCCTGGGACTGACCGTCCTGACGGCCCGGGAGGTGGCTCCGGCGAAGACGGGAGCCGACCACATGTGGTTCGCCCTGGTGGCCGCGGGTGTGCTGGTGGTGATCGCCGTGCTGGTCACCCTGGTGCTGTGGGGCACGATGCAGCGTCCGCTGCTGCGGCTGCATCTGTCCGCCGCCCGGCTGGCCAGGGGTGTCGGCGAAGTGCCGGAGGAGCGTGCGGAGTTGGCGCGGCCGGTGCCGGCTCTCGGGTTCGGCGAGCCCGGCAGGGCCGGCCGGGCGCTGGAGTCGATACGCCGCCAACTGCTCGGCGAGACGGGGCCGGAGCCGGAGCAGGAGGTGCGGCGCCGTCCCGGCGTCCGGGCGCTGGTGCTCGTCTGCGCCCTCGTGATCGCCGTGTGGGGGGTGCCGCTACTGTTCCTGCTCAACCGGGTACCGGCGGCCAAGGCCGTACCGGCAGCCGCCGTCGCCGATCAACAGGCACGCACCGAGGCCGCCGCCGACCGGGTGCAGCGGTCCCTCGGCGGGAGCCGCACCGACCTCGCGGCGGCGGCGTCGGCCCTCTCCGGTGCGTCACGCGAGCGGGCGGCGGAGGTGCTGCGGCGCGAACGCGCCGACCACCCCACGTTCCGGTCGCTGTATGTGCTGGACCGCACCGGTGCCCTCGTGCAGCAGGTGGGCAAGCCGCCGGTGCGCACCCTCGTCCCGCCGACCGGCGAGGGGATCACCCAGGTCAACACGTCGGGCAAGATCCCGGCGATCGCCGCCTACGCCCGGATCCCGGCGCCCGGGAAGGCCAAGGGCGCCAAGAAGGCCGAGGACACCGCCCCGGCTGTCGTCGTCGCGGAGATCGGCGTGGACGCGTTGGACGACCTGGTTTCCCGGCCCGGGCTCGGCAGCGTGTGGCTGACCGACGAGCGCCACAGAGTGCTTGCGGCGAGCGTCGGCTTTGAAGCCTTCCAGTCCCTTCCCAGCCGGCGCCTCACCCGTCTGGTGGCGAAGACCGACGCGGCCCCCGGCGGCGCGGGCAAGTCGGCATCGGCCGTACTGCACGCGGGGACCTCCCCGGGCGAGGGCCTGTCGGTCGCGGCCGCCGCGCCACTGGCACAGAAGGGGCCTGCCGCCGGACTCGGCTGGCGGGTGGTCTCCGCCGAGCCGGCCGCGGCGCTCAAACTGGCGGCATATCAGGTCCAGGCACGCACCATGCTGGCCGGACTGCTCGCCCTGACCGCGGGCGGCGCCTGCCTGGGCTGGCTGCACATCGTGGTGGTCAGACCGCTGCGCACGCTCACCGGATGCGCGGAACGGCTGGCCGCCGGTGACCGCCGCACCGTGCTGTTCCCGGTCCACCACGACGAGTGCGGTTCGGTCACCCGCAGTCTGGAACTGCTCCGGCAGGCGCTGGTGGAGCGGGACCGTGGCGCGGGATCCGGTCTGGCCGCTGTCCCTGCCCCCTCGTTCCAGTGCGGCAGCGCACCGTAGTGAAGGATCGACCGACGTGCTTTTCCTCTATGTTGTCCTGCTGCTGAGCTGTGCCGTGCTGCTGGTCGCCGGCGTGCTGGAGCAGCGGCGCCACTACGCCGCGCTGGCGCAGATACCCACCCGGGTGCTGGTCAACGGCATTCGCGGCAAGAGCTCGATCACCCGGCTGTGCGCGGGGGCGCTGCGCGGCGGCGGTCTGGTCACCGTGGCCAAGACCACCGGCACCGCTGCCCGGTTCATCCACCCGGACGCCACCGAGGAGCCGGTGTACCGGAAGTTCGGCATCGCGAACGTCGTCGAGCAGATCGGCATCGTCCGGCGCGCGGCGGCGTACCGGCCGCACGCCCTGGTGATCGAGTGCATGGCGGTGATGCCCGCGCTGCAGGAGGTCAACCAGGAGAAGCTGATCCGCTCCACCATCGGCGTGCTGTGCAACGTGCGCGAGGACCACCTCGCCGAAATGGGGCCGACGCTGGACGATGTCGCCCGCTCGCTGTCCCGGTCGATGCCGTTCGACGGGGTCTGCGTCACCGCCGAGCAGGAGCGGCTGCACATCCTCGAAGAGGAGGCGGACAAGCGGCGGTGCCGGCTGATCGCCGTCGATCCGGAGTCGGTCACCGACGAGGAGCTGCGCGAGTTCAGTTGGTTCACGTTCAAGGAGAACGTCGCCATCGCGCTGGCCGTGGCCGAACTGCTCGGTGTGGACCGGGCCACCGCCCTGCGCGGTATGCGGGAGGCGCCGCCGGACCCCGGCGTGCTCTCCGTCGAGCGCTACCGCACACCGGACGGCAAGCGGCTGCGCTTCGCCAATGTCTTCGCCGCGAACGACCCCGAGTCGACGTTGATGAACGTCCGTCAGCTGGAGGAACTCGGGGCGATCCGCCGCCCGCTGAACCTCGTCATCAACTGCCGCCCGGACCGGGTGGAACGCAATGGGCAGATGGGAGCGATCGTCCCCGACCTGGCCCCCGAGACGGTCTTCCTCATCGGGCACCCCACCAAGAGTGCCCGCGACGGCATCCCGCCGGGCTCGCCGGGACGGGTGGTGGACCTGGGCGGCGACCGGCGCGACGCGCAGGAGCTGACCCACGCCGTCCTCGCCGAACTGGCCCCGGATTCCTCGCTGGTGGCCGTCGGCAATATCCACGGCCAGGGCGAACTCCTCCTGGACCACCTCGGCAAGCTGCCCCCGGACCACACCGACGAGCCGCTTCCGGTCGCGCACCCGCCCGAGGCGGAGCCGTACAGCTGGGTGGGGTCGATGAACGGCCCGACGTCCGGCGCACACGCCCAAGGCCCCTCCTCCGCCCATGCCGATGCCCCTGCCGACGCCCGGTACGAAACCGCAAGGAACCCGCTGTGATCCCCGTCATCGTCACTCCGCAGACCGCCGCACTGGGGATCGCCCTCGGACTGCTCTTCTCGCTGATCTGCTATCTGACCACCAACCTCTCCCCCGGCGGCATGATCACCCCCGGCTGGCTGGCACTGACCCTGGTCACCGATGTGGTCCGGGCCGCGATGATGATCGGCGTCACGGCCCTCACCCTCGCCGCGACCAAGCTCCTCCAGCGTCATGTGATCCTTTACGGAAAGCGGCTGTTCGCCGCCGTGGTGCTGTCCGCCGTACTGCTCCAGACCACGGTGATGCTCGCCCTCCAGCACGAGTTCCCGCTCCTGTACACCGCGCAGACCCTGGGCTTCATCGTGCCCGGCCTGATCGCCTATCAGCTGGTCCGCCAGCCATTGGCGGCCACCGTGGTCTCCACCACGGCGGTGACCCTCGGCACGTACGTGGTGCTGGTCGCCGGGCTGCTGCTGGGGGCCCTGCCCGTCGGCTGATCTTGGGGACACCCCCTAGCCGCACGCATCCGCCGTACCCGTCCGCACGTCGAGGAGGTCACATGGGCACCCGCCCCACCCCGTCCGGCAGGCCCAGTCGCCGCCAGGTCCTGGTCTGTGCCGCCGGTCTGGCCTCCGCCGGAGCGGTCACCGGATACGCCTGGCACCACTTCCGCAGCGGCGCACCGGACAGTGACGCCCCGGTACCGGCCGGCGGCTACCGCTTCGAGCGCCGCGCCGCGCCCGCCCGTACGGTGGTGCGCGCCGCCGACGACCGCGTGCTGGCCACCTTCACCGACGGCGCCCGCACCGCGCTGCTGACCGGCCCGACCCGTACCTGGAGCGAGCCGCGCACCACGCGTGCGGTGGTGCGCAGTGACGCCTGGGTGCGGCTGATGGGCGACGCATGGAGCCAGGGCAAGGAGCGCACCCACTGGTTCCGGGAGTGGTTCCCCAAGGCCCTGGCCGACCGCAGTCCGGACGTCTTCGCCGTGGCCTTCCAGTACGGCGACGGGGCGCCCGATCTGCGCACCGCATCGGGCCTGCGCTACGGCGGCAACGCCCGCTTCGGGCCGCGTGTTCCCGGGCAGTCGGAGACGTCGTTCCATTACCGCGATGAGAAGTCCGACTTCTACGACTACCTCGGCGTTCCCTGGACCTTCCCGGACGGCACCCGCAAGCACCCGGAGAAGGAGCGCTACGGGGCCGTGGACTGCTCCGGCTTCATGCGCCTGGTCTGGGGCTACCGGATGGGCTACCCCATGCACGCCACCAACGACCCGGGGATCGGCCTGCCCCGCCGGGCCTACGCCATCGCCACCCGGGCCCCCGGCGTACTGCTGATCCCGAACACCGGCCGACCGCCTGCCGACTTCAGTCAGCTGCTCCCCGGCGACCTCGTTTTCTTCGCCATCGACATCGGCAGACCGCACGGCATCGACCACTGCGGCATCTACCTGGGGCCGGACACCGAAGGGCGCCCGCGCTTCTACTCCAGCCGCTCGCGGGCCAACGGGCCCACCATGGGCGACTTGGCCGGCCGCGCGACGCTCGACGGCTCCGGCTTCTACGCCCAGGGATTCCGCATGGCCCGCCGCCTGTGAAGCCGACATCCCCAGCCCGCCGCCCCAGGAGAGACCCCGCCATGGCCACCGTCCCCCTCACCCGGGACCCCACCGACCGCCGCGACCGCATCCGCGACATCAGCCGCGCCCTCCGCGCCAAGCTCCGGCAACCCACCCCCCTCAGCCGGGAGTCATACGCCCTGCTGCTGATCCTGGCAGCCGCCGCGGTGCTCTACACCTGGGCCCTCGGGCGTGCCGCGGTGCACCCGTACTACAGCGCGGCCGTGCGGTCGATGGCGGCGGACTGGCACGCCTTCGTCTTCGGCGGGCTCGACCCGAGCGGCTCGATCAGCCTGGACAAAATCCCCGGAGCGCTGTGGCCGCAGGCCCTTTCCGTCCGGGTCCTCGGGCCGTACAACTGGGCGGCGGTACTGCCGCAGGTGCTGGAGGGCCTCCTCGCCGTCTGGGCGCTGCACCGGATCGTGCGTGCCTGGGCCGGGCCGTTGGCAGGGCTGCTGGCCGCGCTGGCGCTCACCCTCACCCCGGTCACCGTCGCGCTCAACCGGCACAACATCCCCGACACCCTGCTCGTCCTGCTGCTGGTCCTGGCGGCGGGGTCGCTGCAGAAGGCCGTCCGTACCGGGAGACTGCTTCCGCTGCTCGTCTGCGGGGCATGGGTGGGACTGGCCTTCCAGGCCAAGATGCTCCAGGCCTGGCTCGTCCTGCCGGTCTTCGCCGCGGTGTACCAGTTCGCAGCGCCCGGCCCTTGGTGGGACCGGGCCCGGCGGGTGCTGCTCGCCGGGTTCACCGCACTCGTCGTCTCCTGCTCCTGGCTGCTGCTGGTCTGGGCCTCCCCCGCCGCGAGCCGTCCCTACCTCGACGGAACCAGCAACAACAACCCCTTCACCCTGGTCTTCGGCTACAACGGGCTGAGCCGCTTCGGCCACGACCCGCACGCGCTGGGCGCCGTCGCCGGCACCACCGCCAGCCGCACCAGCGGGAACACGGGGTGGAGCATGGTGGTCAACCATGACGTGGGCCCGCAGATCGCCTGGCTTCTGCCGCTCGCCGTACTGGCCTTGGCGCTGGGCGTGTGGTGGCGCGCCGGACGACCGCGCACCGACGGGCCGCGGGCCGGGTTCCTGCTCTGGGGCGGCTGGCTGGTGATGCACCTCGTGGTCTTCAGCAACTCCAACGGCAACCACGGCTACTACACGGCCGTACTGGCCCCGGCCCTCGCCGCGCTGACCGGTGGCGGAATCGCGCTCTTCCGGTCCGAGTACCGCGCCGGCGGCCGACGCCGGGCGGCGCTGCCCGTCGCCGTCGGGCTCACGGCACTGTGGGCCGCGGTCATCGACGGCCCGCACAGCGAATTCGCGCCCTGGCTGCTGCCGGTGGTGCTGATGCTCGGCCTGTGCGGGACCGTCGGACTGTGGACCAGCGGGCCCCGCACCACACGAGCGGCCATGCACAGCGCCCTGGCGGCGTCGCTGGCGGCCGTACTCCTCGCCCCGGCCGTCTGGGCCGTCTCCTGCCTGAACCCGCGCTACCCCGGCTCACCGATCGAACCCCTGGCCGGCCCCGTCGGCCCCGGCTTCCACGGTACGCACCATCACCGGGCCAAGGTCCTCCGGAACCCCCTGAACACACCGTCCGCACGGGACACCGCACTGCTGCACTACCTCTCCGCGCACCGTTCCGGGGAGAAGTACCTGCTCGCCACCCAAGCCGCGTACGGCGCCGAGCCCCTGCTGCGCGCCACCCCCCAACCCCTCCTGGTCATGGGCGGCTTCACCGGCCTGACCCCCTATCCGACCGCACCACGGCTCAGGGACCTGGTCTTCGCCCACCAACTGCGCTACGCCCTCCTCACCACGCGCCGACCGTCCACTCCGGCGTCGGTCTGGGTGAAGAAAAGCTGCACCCCCGTCTCCCCAAGCGCCTACGGTCAGATCTCGGACGGAAGCTTCACCCTCTACGACTGCGCTGGAGGCAAATGACCTCCCCCCACGGCGAGTTCCGCGGCCCACACACTCACGAACAGCGACGGCTCCCGTACGCAGGCGGCTGCATCGTCACTCCGCATCCGGGACAGACGACGGCTTCGCACCCTCGCTGATGGGGCGTCACCTACGTCGGCCAGTGCGAGGCCCTCGGCGGGCACCTCCACAGCACAGCGCGCGGAAAGCACTACGGGCCCCAAGCGATAACTACCGAGCGTAGTTCCCTCTGGTCAGCAGGCCGTGCCCTCGCGCCATTTGATCCTGAAGTGGCGCGAGGGAACGGCGCTGCCGACAGCGTTGTGATCATTCAGTCGCGTAACTGGCACTGACCTGCATGACGGAGAGCAGATCTGTCCTGGCGATACGAGGTGCCTACCGATCCGTATCGGCGGGAGCAGCGAGCGGTCGCTCTGCTCGCAGAGTTCATCCAGGCTGCCAGAGCGCCCCTCGGCCGACCCGCGCCGGCGCCGTGCAACGTCACAGCATGTGAGCCAGAACCGGTACCTACTGACAAAGCCACGCGGGAGAGATTGCCCGGCGTGGCGACGTCGTTCAGCGCGGCTCGTCCCCAGGGCTGTACGAGGCCGCGGTCGGCATGGTTCGTGACTACGACTCCGGGGCGGGGACCCGGCCGGGGGGCTCAGGTTCGGCAGTGGGCAGGAAGTTGCCGATAAGAAACTTGTAGATGCCGGCGCCGAGAACGCCGCCGATTAGCGGTCCGACGATGGGCACCCAGAAATACAGGTTGCCCCACTGGTCTCGCCAGGCGCCTCGATAGCCCGTGATGAAGCTGGCGAGTCTGGGGCCGAAGTCGCGTGCCGGGTTGATCGCGTAGCCGGCGTCGGTGCCGAAGGCCATGCCGATGGCGACCACGACCAAGCCGATGATCAAGGGCGCCAAATTGGCGCCGGGCGGCGTGTTCAGCAGGTCGGTGATAGCGAAGATGAGGAGCAGCAGCAGGGCGGTGCCGATCACTTGGTCACGGAAAGCGCCCCACTCGTGGATTCCGGCCGTGGTCGAACCGTTCCCCGGAAGTGTGGAAAAGACGAACTGCGTCTTGATGCTGTGCGTCGGATCAGCCCGAGCCAACACCTCGGTGTAGTTCCAGCGCACCAGCAGTGCGGCGACGAAGGCGCCGGCTGTCTGGGCGAGGGCGTAGGGCGCGACCTTGGCCCACGGGAAGCCCCTGAAGGTGGCCAGGGACAGCGTCACGGCCGGGTTGAGATGGGCGCCGCTGAGGCGGGCCGCGACGTAGACGCCGAGTGTGACGCCCAGCCCCCAGGCCCAGGCGATGCTGTCGTGGTTGCCCAGTCCGCCCTTCGGATCGGTGAGGGCACCTCCCGCTACCACCTGAGCCACGACGCCGCACCCGAAGAGAATGAGGACCATCGTACCGACGAATTCCGCGGACATTTCGCGGAAAATCTGTGGCTTGTGAACCGGTTCGCTCATGGATATCGGCGTCTCCTCGGCAATTCAGAGCTCAGTGTGCCGGCGTCGGACCTTGGGCCTGATCATGATGGGACTGCGGACCTCACGCCACCCGGAGTCCGACTGACAAGGGGTAATCACTCCGACGGAGCCATGCCGTTGCTCCGTCTGAGTTGTCCTGTGACATTCGGTGATTCGGCCCGCGCGCGAGGGGACTCCCGGCCGGGAGCCACGAGATATTGTGCAGAAGCCGGGCAGAACGGTTCGCCGAAACCGCGACGTTTCGACTGGGCAGCGTCAACGTTATCCACCTGACGTGCCGTTCGAGAGGGTCGATCACAGCTGCAAGAGGCAGACTCCGCTATCGGCCGGTGAGCCGCGTCCGCTGCGCGATACCCCTCGCGTCATACCAGCCGGCGGCGCGACCACGACTCCGTTACCGAGCGTTTCGCGAGAGGGAGATTCCCGTGTCTCTACTACTGATGCTGCTGGGCGGATTCAGCGGCGGGGCGCTGCGGTACGGGATGGAGCAGCGCCTTCGGGCGCGCTTCCGGGATCCTACGCACTGGGTTTCGTTCGTCCTCAATTTCGTCGGGTGCTTCCTGTTGGGCGTGCTGGCGGGGTGGGCCTACCTGCATCGGATGACCAGCGGCACGATTCTGCTGGGCGGGGTAGTCACCGCATTCAGCTTCTGCGGCCACGAGGCCAGTCGGTTGCTCGTAAGCGGTCGACTCGGGGGCGCGCTGCTCAACTCCTTGACCGGCTGGTTCATCGGGGTGTCCGCCGCAGCCATGGGGGCCTTTCTCAGCCTCAGTTGAGGCTGCATCCGCCGGAACCACCGCACTTGCCGGGTGGGGGACAGTGTCTTCATCACCATGCATCCAGCCAGAAGCATCGTTGCAGTTGGCCGTCGTCCACGATGCTCGTGTCGATGACAGCACGCGGGGCAACGGCTTCCACATGCTTCTGCGCGGCCTCCACGGCGTCGATCGCGTCACGATGCAGCGGAGCAAAGTAGCGGGCAGCCGGACCGTCGTACAGCCCTGCCTGCCTGTCCGCCATAAGGCGCCCCAGGGACGATTCTGCAGCGACGAACGCTTCCCGCGCTCCCCTCGCCTCTTCGGTCTCCTCGGGAAGCGTCAGAGCCGTCCAGCGCTCCGCGATCTTGACCGCCGGAGCGTCGGTCGGTTCCAGCGCCATGACGACGTTGAGCCGACGGCCGACGGCCTCCGTTCGAGTGCGCCGGCGTACGCGGACGCTGGAGCCGGGCAGAGGCCGCGCGCCCGTTCCTCTCGCACTTGTACGAGAAGGAACGGGCGCACGGAAAGTCATCGCGCGCTTACACCCGTCACAGCGCAGCAGGTCAGTGAGGAGGTGAGACGCCTTCCCAGCGCCCGGAAATCCGTCGCCGGCCAGCGGACGGACCTTGCCCGCCGCCACGCCCTGTGCATGCCGCTGACCAGCCTCATCCACCAGCTCCGTGCGCAGGCCGACGCGCTCCCCTGCCTCGTTCCGGTAGGCGACGAGCCGCCGCCCCTCCTTGATCACCTGCCATCCCGCGTAGGCAGGGTGCGAGATGGTCCGGCTCATCGCTGCGTGCCGCCACGCGCCCCCAGACGGTCCCGGAATGCCTCGCGCTTTCACGTCACCGGAGATCGTCCGCGCAGATTCGCCAGCGCTCACTCGCCGGCAGATCTCCTGCACGACTTGGCTGGGTCAGGGTCAGGCACGAGCTGACGGCGCTTGCCGATGATCTCTACGCGGTAGCCGTACGAGGGCTGAGCCGTAACCCACTGCCGCTGCTCGGTGTCCCTCGTACGCGCGGAAAGCTGATCGCTGTATTCCTTTGCGCCCATCGCCCGGTTCAAGATCCGGCGCTTGTCTCGCTCGTTCGCGGAGTCAAGGTTGTTGTCGTACTCAAAGATCAGGCGGCCGGGCTCGGTGCCGTCTGCCGGGTCGATCACGTCGAGGACAGCACGGGCACCCTGGCGAGAGAACCGGTCCACCATGTAGCACCACAGCGCCGAGGTCTCACGGTTCCGTAGCGCTGCCAGCGCTTTGTCGAAATCAGGACGCTTGGCATCCGCCTAATAGCCGGACGCCAGATCTCCCCACACATGACGGACGGTGTAGCCGTTGCGGTCAGCCCAGCGACGCCCGGAGGCCTCCTGCGTGTCGGTGGACTGCTTTCGGTGGTGGTCGACGGCCGCCCGGCGAAGCGCCCCGAGCTGCTGCCGTACGAGGGCTGACCTCCCGCCCCCGGGCCGGGGAATGCCGGGTGCGGCCCCCGGCGTCCCGGCCCGGGGAATGCCGGGAAGAATGCTTGGAGGAACGTACAGCCGGGACCGGGGCGCCGACCTGCGTAAACCGCCAGTAGACTCTCACCACGTGACTGCTGTGTCTGCGAAGCCTCGCATCCCCAATGTCCTGGCCGGCCGCTACGCCTCCGCGGAGCTGGCCGTGCTGTGGTCCCCCGAGTACAAGGTCAAGCTGGAGCGGAAGCTGTGGCTCGCCGTGCTGCGCGCGCAGAAGGACCTGGGGGTGGAGGTCCCCGAGCAGGCGCTCGCCGACTACGAGCGGGTCCTGGAGACCGTCGACCTGGCCTCCATCGCCGAGCGCGAGAAGGTCACCCGGCACGACGTCAAGGCCCGCATCGAGGAGTTCAACGCCCTCGCCGGCCATGAGCAGGTCCACAAGGGCATGACCTCCCGCGACCTGACCGAGAACGTCGAGCAGCTGCAGGTGCGGCTGTCCCTGGAGCTGATGCGGGACCGTACGGTCGCCGTGCTGGCGCGTCTGGGCTCGCTGGCCGGCCAGCACGCCGAACTGGTGCTGGCGGGCCGCTCGCACAATGTCGCCGCGCAGACCACGACGCTGGGCAAGCGCTTCGCGACCGCCGCCGATGAGCTGCTGGTGGCGTACGGCCGGCTGGAGGACCTGCTCTCCCGCTACCCGCTGCGCGGTATCAAGGGCCCGGTCGGCACCGCTCAGGACATGCTCGACCTGCTCGGCGGTGACGCCGCCAAGCTCGCCGATCTGGAGCAGCGGATCGCCGCGCACCTCGGCTTCGGCCAGGCCTTCGTCTCCGTCGGCCAGGTCTACCCGCGCTCGCTCGACTACGACGTGGTCACCTCGCTGGTGCAGCTGGCCGCCGCCCCGTCCTCGCTGGCCAAGACCATCCGGCTGATGGCCGGGCACGAGCTGGTCACCGAGGGCTTCAAGCCCGGCCAGGTCGGCTCCTCGGCGATGCCGCACAAGATGAACACCCGCTCCTGCGAGCGCGTCAACGGTCTGATGGTGATCCTGCGCGGCTACGCCTCGATGGCCGGTGAGCTCTCCGGTGACCAGTGGAACGAGGGCGACGTGTCCTGCTCGGTGGTGCGCCGGGTCGCGCTGCCGGACGCGTTCTTCGCGCTGGACGGCCTGCTGGAGACGTTCCTGACCGTGCTCGACGAGTTCGGCGCCTTCCCCGCCGTCATCGCCCGCGAGCTGGACCGCTACCTGCCCTTCCTCGCCACCACCAAGGTGCTGATGGGTGCCGTACGCGCCGGGGTGGGCCGCGAGGAGGCGCACGAGGCGATCAAGGAGAACGCGGTCGCGTCGGCGCTGGCGATGCGCGAGCAGGGCGTGGAGCGCAACGAGCTGCTGGACAAGCTCGCCGCGGACGCGCGGATCCCGCTGGACAAGGCGCAGTTGGACGCCCTGATGGCGGACAAGCTCTCCTTCACCGGTGCGGCGGCCGACCAGGTGGCGTCCGTCGTCGCCCAGATCGAGGAGATCGCGGGGCAGCACCCGGAGGCCGCGGCCTACACGCCCGGCTCGATCCTCTGACCCGAGGGCCCGTGCGCTTCACCCCCGAAGAGCTGGAAGCCGCTCGCGACCGCCTCGTCCCCGACGTGGCCGCGAGCGGCCTTCGCGTGCTCTTCTGCCACCAATGTCGTGGCCCGGGCGACCGCCAGGGCCGATGAGCTGACCGCCCAGGAGTACCGCGAGGGTGGCCGGCTGCTGGCCGAGAAGGTGGCCCGGCTGCGCCCGCGCCGGCTCGCCGTCGCCGGTGTCACGGCCTATCGCGTCGCCTTCGACGACAAGCACGCGAAGATCGGGCCGCAGGAGCGCACCCTCGGCGACACCCGTATTTGGGCGCTGCCCAACCCGAGTGGGCTCAACGCCCATTGGACGCCGGCGACGCCGGCCGAGGAGTACGGCAGGCTGCGCGCCGCGGCGTTCGCGGCGGACGACGGCGCATAAGGTCGTCCACCGTTCGGCCGTCGGCCATCTTGAAGGCATGTACATGCCTACCCGACGCCTCTACTCTGACGCCGCCCGCGCAGCCCCCACTCCCGTACGGAGACTCCTGTGCCTGCCCTCTCCGAGTCCCCCTCCGCCGCAGCGTCCCCCTCCTCCCACCGCATCCGCCGCTCCCGCCGTCTCGAAGTCACCGCACTCGCCGGGGTGTTCGCCCTCGCCGGCACCGGGCTCGGCGTCTGGGCGGGCAACGGCTTCGGCGCCGAACCGGCCGTGGCCGCCCTGCCGACCCCCGACCACGTGGTCGTGGTGGTCTTCGAGAACCACGCCTACAGCCAGGTGATCGGCAGCTCCGGCGCCCCCTACATCAACTCCCTGGCCTCCGGGGGCGCCAGTCTCACCGCCTCCTACGCCGAGACCCACCCCAGCCAGCCCAACTACTACGCGCTCTTCTCCGGTGACACCCAGGGCGTCACCGACGACAGCTGCGTCGACCCGGGCTTCAGCGACGCCCCCAACCTCGCCTCCGAGGTGACGGCGGCCGGCAAGTCCTGGGCGAGCTACAACGAGTCGCTGCCGTCCGAGGGCTCCACCACCTGCAAGAGCGGCACATACGCGCAGAAGCACAACCCGTGGTTCGGCTTCGGCAATGTCTCCACCGGCTCGGCGCACACCTTCGACGCCTTTCCCACCGACTTCTCGAAGCTGCCGACCGTGTCCTTCGTCGTGCCGAACCTGTGCAGCGATATGCACGACTGCTCGGTGTCCAGCGGCGACACCTGGCTGAAGGACCACCTCAAGAGCTATGCGGACTGGGCGAAGACCCACAACAGCCTGCTGCTGCTCACCTTCGACGAGGACGACCGGCTCAGCGGAAACCGCATCCCGACCGTGCTCTACGGCCAGCCGGTGAAGGCGGGCGCCACCTCCGCCACCACCTACAACCACTACGACGTCCTGCGCACCCTCGAGGACATGTACGGCACCTCACACGCGGGCAACGCCGCAGGCGCCAAGGACATCAGCGGCATCTGGGCCGGCTGACGTGTACCTCGCGGACCGCCGCTCCGCCCCCTCGGCCTCCGCGCCGCCGCGTGACCGGCGCGCCACGACGGACCGCCGTCCGCTTCGGCGCGCCGTATCCGCCCTCCCCCCGACAGTGCTCGTACTGGGCACCGTCAGCCTCATCACGGACATCTCCTCGGAGATGGTCACCGCCGTGCTCCCGCTCTACCTCGTCTCCGAACTCGGGCTTTCTCCTTGGGGGTTCGGGGTGCTGGACGGGGTCTACAACGGGGTGAGCGCGCTGGTCCGGCTGGTGGGGGGCCGGTTGTCGGACCGGGGCGGGGGCGGCGGCCACAAGACGGTGGCCGCGGTGGGGTACGGGCTCTCCGCGCTGTGCAAACCGCTGTTGCTGATGGTGCACTCGTTGCCGTTGATCGGGGCGGTGCTGGCGATGGACCGCACCGGCAAGGGTCTGCGGACCGCGCCGCGGGACGCGATGATCTCCCTGGCCGCCGAACCGGCCGTCCGGGGCCGGGCGTTCGGGGTGCACCGGGCCATGGACACGGCAGGCGCGCTGTGCGGGCCGCTGGTGGCGTTCTTGCTGCTGCGGGTGGCGGCGGAAGGCTACGACGCGGTCTTCACGGTCAGCTTCTGTGTGGCCGTGCTGGGTGTGGTCGTCCTTGTGCTGTTCGTCCCGCGCCGCCTCCCGGATGCCGCGCAGGCCACCGGCGTCCGGGCCCCGGCCGGGCCCCGGACGCCGGTGCGCGCCCTGCTGGCACGGCCGGAGGTGCGCCGGCTGACCGGGTGTGCGGTGCTGCTGGGGCTGACGACCGTCAGCGACTCCTTTCTGTATCTGACCCTGCAGCGGCGGCTCGATCTGCCGACGGGCTGGTTCCCGCTGCTTCCGCTGGGCACGGCCGCGGCGTTCTTGCTGCTGGCGGTGCCGTTGGGGGCCGTCGCCGACCGGATCGGCCGCCGGCGGCTGTTCCTTGCCGGGCATCTGGCGCTGCTGGGCGCTTACGGGCTGCTGCTGGTGCCGTCGGCCGGCGGTGCGGCCCTGGTCTGTGCCGTGCTGGTGCTGCACGGCTCGTTCTATGCGGCGACCGACGGAGTGCTGGCGGCGGCGACCGCCGATGCGGTGCCCGAGGACGCCCGCGGCAGTGGTCTGGCCGTGGTGCAGACCGGCCAGACCGCCGCCCGGTTCGTCTGCTCCCTCGCCTTCGGCGCCGCCTGGACGGCCTGGGGTGACCGCACCGCCGTCCTGACCGCCGTCATCGGTCTGGCGCTCGCCGCGGCCGTCAGCGCCTTCCTTCTGCGCCGTGCCGTCCCGGCGCCGGCCTCGAATTCCCCCGCAAAGGACGCACGGTGAGCCGCATCCCCGGGAGCCGTACTCCCCTGAGCCGCACCCCCCTGAGCCGCGGCGCACGCCTGGTCCTCCTGCTCGTCACCGTGCTCGTGCTCGGCGGGGTCGCCGTCGGCGCGACGCTGCACGCCGCGGGGCGCGCCGCCCGCAAGGAGCACACCCAGGCGGGCGGCCCCGCGGTGGCCTCCGGTGCCGTACGCCTGGACGACCCGCACCACAGCCTGTTCCGCACCATGGCCTGGGGCCCGCACCGCGACGAGATCACCGCCGTCCCGGCCGGCCGGCTCACCGGCCCGCGCACCGCATCCGGCGTCCGCTGCCTGCGCTTCCACGCGGCCGCCGGCACCGGCCTCTGCCTCCAGGCGGTCCACGGCACGCTCCGCGACACCTACCGGGCCGTGATCCTCGACAAGCGCCTGCGCCCGCTGCGCCACTACGGCCTGGCCGGCACCCCCACCCGCGGCCGGGTCTCCCCCAGCGGCCGTACCGTCGCCTGGACGATATTCGTCAGCGGGGACTCCTACGCGGGTACCGCCTTCTCCACCCGTACCTCCGTCGTCGACACCCGCGGCCGGCATCTGGACGCCAACCTGGAGACCTATGCCCTGACCGTCGACGGGCGGCCGGTGCACGCGGCCGATGTGAACGTCTGGGGCGTCACCTTCGCCGACGACACCCACTTCTACGCCACCGCCGCCACGGCCGGAAGGACCTACCTCGTCCGCGGCAACCGCACCACCCGCACCCTCCGGGCGCTGCACCCCAACGTCGAATGCCCCTCGCTCTCCCCCGACGGCACCCGGCTCGCGTACAAGAAGCGCGTCAAGGGCGCGGACCCCAATGCTCCGTGGCGTTTGTTCGTCCTCGATCTGCGCACCTTGCACGAGAGGGCGACCGGCGAACACCGCAACGTCGACGACCAGGCCGTCTGGCGCGACAACCACACTCTCGTCTACTCCCTGCCGGGCGACTTCGGCTCGGACCTGTGGACCGTCCCCGCCGACGGCACCGGCGCCCCGCACCGGCTCGTCACCGCGGCGCTCGCCCCCGTCTTCCCCCGCTGACACCGCGGCACGGTATCCGCGTCCGCAGCCGCGTCACCTCCCCTCCCCCACCGCCACCAGCAGTTGGAAGGGCAGCTCCCGGTCACCCTGCCCCACACCCACCCCGATCCACCGGCCCTGCACCCGCCAGCCGTGCATCCGCGGGACATATCCGCACAGCGTGTCCAGCGGCGGCGGGACGGGCAGGCCCCTCGCCGACCGTTCCAAGCAGGCGGTGAGATCGAGCGTTTCGGGCTCGCCCCACCGTAACGACAGCGCCTGTACCAGCACCGTCAGCTCGGCCTCGAACTCCTCCGCGGCCTCGGCCACCTCGACGAGGTCCGCGTCCCAGAAATTCTGGCTGACCCGCAGACCGGCTATGTGGAACCCCGGCCCGCTCTCGACCATGGCGGACCGGGCCCGCACAGCGGGGAAATCCCGGAGCCGCAACCGGTCGATGGTGGCCAGATACGTGTCAGCGGTCATGCCGTCAGTAAACCGCCCGGGTCTGACAATTGACTCTCCCCCGCCGTGCGGCCGCGGTGGGGCGCCCCGGCGGGAGCGCCGGTGCCGGGGTCATGTCGCCGCCGTAAGACCGTTGATCATGCGGTCGAGAAGGCGGTCGAAAACGGCTTGCGGGGCCGGGTCGTTGCCCGTCTCCTCCAGCGCGTCGGCGAGATGGGGAAAGCTGCCGGCGGCGGCAGCGGTCTTGAGGTAGCGGGCCTGTGCATCGAGGAGTTCGCCGGAGGTGCGGCCGGCCGCCTCGACCGCCCGTTCCTGGGCGAGTTCGTACAGGACGTGGCTGGCCACGAAGCCGGTGAGCAGGCTGAAGGTCTCCAGCCTCGCCCGGGCATCGAGGCCGGCGGGGGCGAGGGCGGCGAGGGTGTACTCCCATACGGCGAGGGTGTTCGGGCCGAGCGTCTGCTGCGCGGGCAGGGCGCCCGGCAGCCAGGGGTGGCGGTGCATGATCGCGCGCTGCTCGTGGGCGATCCGCCGGAGGTCGGCGCGCCAGTCGCCGGAGGGCTCGGGCGGCAGCCGGTGGTCGCCGCCGACCTGGTCGATCATGAGCTCCAGCAGCGTCTCCTTGTTGGGGACATAGCTGTAGAGGGACATCGTTCCCGCTCCGATCCGGCCCGCGACGGCGCGCATCGTGACCGCGGCGAGCCCTTCGGTGTCGGCGAGGGCAACGGCCTCGGCGGTGATCGCGGCGCGGTCGTGCGCCGGGGGCCTGCCCCGTCGCGGGCGTTCGGCCCGCGACCAGAGCAACTCGGGATCCACACCGGCACGACGCCCTGACGAGCCTCCTGTACGGGCCACGGCAACCTCTCCTCTGTCCTGGTGCCATCCCACCACACGCTATTCTCGTACAACGTACTGGAAATATGGCGGAGCCCGCTCCAGGAATCGAGGCACCATGACGACGACCACGCACCACGCGTCCGCGAAGCAGCCGCCCCTGCACATACGCGCCCTGCGGCGCACCTTCCGGGGGCTGCCGCCCAAGCTCCACGACATCGCCTACGAACCCGGCCTCGCGGTCCCCGCGGCCGACGGCAGCGCACTGCTGACCGACCACTACTTCCCCCTGGCCGAGGGCGACTTCCCGACGCTCCTGGTCCGCTCGCCGTACGGCCGGGGCTTCCCCTGGGCGCCGATGTACGGCGTGCTCTTCGCCGAACAGGGCTTCCACGTCGTCCTGCAGAGCTGCCGCGGCACCGGAGGGTCGGGCGGCACCTTCGACCTGTGGCGCCACGAGGCCGCCGACGGCCGGGCCACCGTCGACTGGCTGCGCCGGCAGTCCTGGTTCACGGGCGCGCTGGGCACGATCGGCGCCAGCTACCTCGGCTACGTCCAGTGGGCGCTCGCCGCGGACCCGCCGCCGGAACTGCGCGCGATGGTGATCCAGATCGGCCTGCACGACCTGCACGGCTACTTCCACCCCGGCGGCGCCTTCGCACTGGAGAGCACGCTTGCCACCTCCATGGGCATGGTGCACAAGCACCGGGGCACGCTGAGGTTTCTGTCGGCCGCACTACGGCTGCTGCGCCACTTCCGCACCATCACGCGCGCCCTTCCGCTCGGCACGGCCTATGTGCCCGGCCTCGGCGGAAGGGTGCCGTTCCTGGAGGAGGCGATGACCCACCCCGAGCCGGAGGACGCGCACTGGCACGGGGCGGACCTGGGGTCCGTGGCCGAAAACCTGAGGGTGCCGACCAGCCTGATCACCGGCTGGCACGACGTGGCCCTCGACCAGACCCTGCAGCAGTACGACAGGCTGCGGCGGGCCGGCTGCGACCGCAGCCTCCTCGTCGGCCCCTGGACGCACAACTCCGCCATGCAGCAGGGCTGGCCCGAGGTCTTCGCCGAAAGCCTGGCCTGGCTGCGGGCCCACCTGTGCGACGATCCGAGCGGCCTGCGAACCACGAAGGCGCGGGTGCACGTGGCCGGCCGGGAGACATGGCAGGACCTCCCCGACTGGCCCCCGGCGACGACGGCCCACCACTGGTACCTCGACGGCGACGGCACCCTGCGCCCCCGGATGCCCGAGAACGCCCCGGCGCCGGTTTCCTTCCGCTACGACCCGGCCGATCCCACGCCCTCGGTCGGCGGCCCCCTGCTGTCCGGCAAGGCCGGGTATCAGGACAACACCACGCTGGAGGCCAGGGACGACGTCCTGACCTTCACCACCGCACCGCTCACCGAGCCGGTACACCTCCTCGGGCCGGTCGGCGTGGAACTACGGGTCACCACGGACACCGGTCACGCCGATGTGTTCGCCCGGCTCTGCGACGTCGACGACCGGGGCCGCTCGACCAACGTCTGCGACGGGCTGCGACGCCTGCGGCCCGGCCCCACCACGGACACCACCGGAGCCACCCCGGCTGCCGTCACGGTGCCGATGAGTTCCACCGCCTACTCCGTCCCCGCCGGACACCGGATCCGCCTGCAGGTCAGCGGCGGCGCCCACCCACGCTTCGCCCGCAACACCGGCACCGGCGAGCCTCCGGCGACGGCCACCCGGCTCCTACCTGCCGAGGTCTCGCTCCACCACCCGTCCCGGCTCGTCCTTCCGGTCGCGGGCGAAGAGTTCACCGGCGCCGACGGTGCCAACCCTGAACGCTGACGGAGCACCGGCGCCTTCGCCCCCTGCCTCCTGCGTTGCCTTTCCACCGGTGAAGGCGCCCCGCCTCCGCTCCCTCCCGGGCGCGCGCCGGGCCGGGCCCCTGCGTCCGCCCGGCGCCCCCGTGGGGCTCGCCGCCCCTCCGGTGACCGGCTACGATCCGCCACACACGCGAAGTGAGGGAGACGGACGTTGGGGCGGCTCACCGGCGGGGACCCCTCCCTGCTGCGACGGATCAACTCCGCCGTGGTGCTGCATGCGCTGCGCGCCGCGGACTCCCCCACGCTCACCCACCTCGTCCAGGTGACGGGGCTGTCCCGGCCGACGGTCGAGGGCGTGGTCGAAGGGCTCATCGAGACCGGCCTGGTGGCCGAGGCGGCCGCCGAGGAAGGCGGGACCCGCCGCCAGGGACGGCCGGCCCGCCGGTTCCGGTTCCGTACGGAGGCCGGGCATCTGCTGGGCATCGAGATCGGCCCGCACCGCGTCGCGGCCCTGCTGGCCGATCTGAGCGGCCGGGTGCTGGACACCGCGCAACGCCCCGTGAAGGAGAGCGCACCGCCCGACGAGCGGCTGGAGCGGGTCCGCGCCGTGGTGGCGGAGCTGCTGCGCCGCACGGGCGTGCCCCGGTCTTCGCTGCGGGCCGTCGGGGTGGCCGGCCCCGGCATCGTGGAGGCGGACGGCACCGTACGGCTGAGCACGGCGCTGCCCGGCTGGACGGGTCTGCCGCTCGGTGAGCGGCTGCGGCGCTCGTTCCGCTGCCCGGTGCTGGTCGAGAACGACGCGAACGCCGCCGCCGTGGCCGAACACTGGCAGGGCGCGGCCATCGGCTCCGATGACATCGTTTTCGTGCTGGCCGGACTCAGCCCGGGAGCCGGCTCGCTGATCGGCGGACGCCTGCACCGCGGATTCGGCGGGGCGGCCGGGGAGATCGGCGCCCTGCACCTGCTCGGCCGTGAAGCGACACCGGAGAGGCTGCTGTCGACGACCGGCACGCCGCTGCACCCCCTGGACGAGGCACAGGTCGCGGCGGTCTTCGCGGCGGCGCGGGAGGGGGACGCTCAGGCCCGCGAGGCGGTCGACCGTTTCCTGCGGCGGCTGGTGCACGATGTCGCGGCCCTGGTGCTGGCACTCGACCCGGAGCTGGTGGTGATCGGCGGCTGGGCGGCGGGGCTGGACGGCGTACTGGAGCCGCTGCGCGCGGAGTTGGCGCGCTATTGCCTGCGTCCGCCGCAGGTCGCCCTGTCCCGGCTGGGCGAGGCGGCGGTCGCCACCGGGGCGCTGCGGCTCGCGCTCGATCATGTGGAGGGCGAACTCTTCGCGGTGGAGAACACGGTGACGGAACGCCCCACGCGCCGCGACGCGGTGCCGGGCCGCCGCTGACCACCACGGACCAGTACTGACGGCCGCCGGCCGCCGCAGCCTGTACGGCACAGCGCCGGGGCCCGCGGCGCACAGCAGGCCCCGCCCGGCCACCGCGCTGCGTACGGCCGCACGCACACGGGCCCCACCGGACCGCAGTCCGGCAGAGCCCGTACCTCAGCCGTCGGGCGGCTCAGCCCGCGAGCAAAGCGACCGCGTCGCTCTCCCCGAAGGTCAGCCGGCAGGTGTCCGCGCGGTAGGTGGAGACCGCGACGGCGGTCGTACGGCCCCCGGAGACATAGCGGGTGGTGACCAGGAGGACGGGCGCGCCGGGGAGCCGGTCCAGTTGCCTGGCGTCCTCCGCACGCGCCGAGCCGAGCTCGACGGTACGGTCCTGGGCGTCCAGCTCCAGCGTCTGGAGCGCGTGCAGCACCGCGCGGGCCCGGTCCGGGGCGTCGAGCGAGTCGGCCGGGGCGCACTCCGGGAGCGCGGCCGCCGGGACGTACAGCAGCTCGGCGGCCACCGGCCGGCCGTGCGTGACCCGGCTGCGGCGCACGATGTGCACCGGGTCGCCGGGGGCGGTCGCCAGCAGTCCGGCCACCGCGGCGGGCACCGTATCGCTCTCGACGGCGTCGAGCGGCTGCCAGTCGTCACCGGGGGCGCCGGGCCAGGTGTGGCGGACGGGGTCGACGGCGACGCCGATCCTGGGCGGTGCGACGGTGGTGCCCACACCGCGGCGACGCTGGAGTCTGCCTTCCAGCTCCAGCTGTTCGAGCGCCTGCCGCAGCGTGGCCCGGGCGACGCCGAACCGCGCGGCCAGCTCACGCTCGTTGGGCAGAATCTCGCCGACCGTGAACTCCGAGTCCAGCGCCTCGCTGAGCACGGTCTTGAGGTGCCAGTACTTCGGCTCCGGCACCGTTTCGAGCTGCGTGGTCCCCACCCTGTCCTCCGCACTGGCCGCTACCGGGGTGCGCCCCGTGTGGGGCTCGGGCCCACCCCCGAGGCGCCGCCTTCGCGAGCCCGCCTGCACGCCCGCTTCTTCACGGGCCGCCTGCACGCCCGATAATGAGCGTTTCTTTATGAAAGGTTGTTGCAGTATCCCGACGATATGGCCGCCCCCACCCTTGGTCAAGACCAATCCGGCATCCGTTTCGGATCGGCACAACCGCCCGTAGCAGCCGCCTGTACCGGCCACCCCGGCCGTGTGGCCTGCCGTGCCTCGCCTACTCGTCCCGGCGGCCCCATACCGCGCAGTAGCCACACCTGGCATCGTGTCAGCGCACGCCCGGGACCACCGCACGTACCGCACCCCCGAGGAGTTCTGATGGCCACCCCGGTCTCCTTCGCCCGTGTCACCCCCGAGGACCGGCCGCCGTTCACGGTCGCCTACGAGCGCAAGGGCGCGGGCGACCCCGTCGTCCTGTTGCACGGTATTGGCCACCATCTCCAGGCCTGGCGCCCGGTGTGCGACATCCTGGCCGCCTCCCATGAGGTCATCGCCCTCGATCTGCCGGGCTTCGGCGCCTCCCCCGCGCTGCCCGGTGGTTCCTCCTACGCGTTGTCGTCGGTCGTCCCGCTGCTCATCGCGGCGTTCGAGGAGCTCGGGGCCAGCCGCCCGCATGTGGTGGGGAACTCGCTGGGCGGGCTGCTCGCCCTGGAGCTGGGCCGCGCGCGGGCCGTCCGGTCCGTCACCGCGCTCTCGCCCGCGGGCTTTTGGACCCGGGCCGAGCGGCGGTACGCCTTCGGCGTGTTGCGCGGTATGTACGCCGGGGCGCAGGCGCTGCCCGAGCCGGTGGTGGAGACCCTGGCCCGCACCGCACTCGGCCGCGCTTCCCTGACCGGCACCATCTACGCCCACCCCGGCCGTCGTTCGGCCGCGGCCGTCGTGGCGGAGACCCGGGCGCTGCGCGAGGGGCCCGGCTTCGCGCCGACGCTGGCGGCCGGCCGGGGGGTGCGGTTCACCACCGATGTGCCGGACGTCCCGGTGACGATCGGCTGGGGCAGCCGGGACCGCCTGCTGCTCCCCCGTCAGGGCGTACGCGCCAAGCACACGATTCCGGGCGCGCGGCTGGTACGGCTGCCGGGCTGCGGACATGTGCCGATGCACGACGATCCGGCGCTGGTGGCGCGGGTCATCCTCGACACCGTCGGCCAGGGCACCCCCTAGCGGGTCCGCCGGCTTCCCCTGGCCCGCGGCGGCGCGTACCCAAGCCGTAAACGTCCCTGCGACATCCTGGCGATCAGCCGGGGGTCTTGCGACCATGGCCCGGTCCGTTGGGTCGCGGGGCCGTAGGGGACCGAAGACCAACCCCGCCGACGGGCGGATCGCGCAGACGAACGGGCCGCTGTTCACCGTCCGTTCGGCTGCCGGGCACCGGACAGCGATACGAACGGGGCGGCAGTGAAGTCGGGCGAGGCATGGAGGTTGGAGATGGCGCACGGATCCGGCGGCGGCTTCGGACGGCGGTCGCTGCTGCAGGGCGCGGCGGCCGGCTCGGCGGCACTGGCGCTGCCCGCACTCTCCTGTGCCGCACCGGCGCAGGCCCGCAGCGGGCGGCCGAGCGCCGACTGGGGCGTGCAGGTCGGGGATGTCACCACCTCGTCGGGCCTGGTGTGGGTACGGTCCGACCGGCCGGCCCGGATGGTGGTGCAGACCGCGGCCACCGAGTCGTTCCGTAACGCCAGGACCTGGCACGGCCCGGTGACCGGGGCGGGGACGGACTTCACCGGCGTGACCTCGCTGCACGGCCTGCCGCCCGGTGAACAGATCCACTACCGGGTGCTGCTCGCCGACCCGGACGATCCCCGGCGGTCCGGCGAGCCGGTCACCGGCACCTTCCGCACGGCGCCCGCGGGCCGCACCTCCACGGACGCCGGGAGAGATTCCGGCCGGGCCGGTGACGGGCGGCGGGACGGCGTGCGCTTCCACTGGTCCGGTGATCTGGCCGGGCAGGGCTGGGGCATCAACCCGGACCGCGGCGGCTATCGCATCTATGAGGACATGCGACGCCGGAATCCGGACTTTTTCCTGTGCAGCGGCGACAACATCTACGCCGACAGTCCGATCCCCGAGCGGGTGACGCTCCCGGACGGCCGGATCTGGCGGAATGTGACGACCGAGGAGAAGGCGAAGGTCGCCGAGACGCTGGCGGAGTTCCGCGGCGCGTTCCGCTACAACCTGCTGGACGACCACCTGCGCCGCTTCAACGCCCAGGTGCCGACGATCACCCAGTGGGACGACCACGAGGTGCACAACAACTGGTATCCGGGGCAGCTGCTCGACGACGACCGGTACACCGTGAAGGAGACGGATGTGCTGTCCGCGCGCTCGCTGCGCGCGTTCAGCGAGTATTTCCCGATCCGGACGCTGCGGCCCGACCGGGGTGGCCGGGTCTACCGCGTCGTGCACCACGGCCCGCTGCTCGATGTGTTCGTACTGGACATGCGCCGCTACCGGAACGCCAATTCGCCGGACCGGCAGACCGACGACCCGCAGGGCATTCTCGGGGCCGAGCAGCTGCGCTGGCTCAAACGCGAGCTGTCCCGCTCGTCCGCGGTGTGGAAGGTGATCGCCTCCGATATGCCGCTGGGGCTGGTCGTGCCGGACGGCAAAACCAACTTCGAGGCGGTGGCCCAGGGGGATCCGGGCGCTCCCCTGGGGCGCGAGCTGCAGCTGGCCGAGCTGCTGCGGCACATCAAGCACGACCGGGTGACCGGCACGGTATGGCTGACGACGGACGTCCACTACACCGCGGCGCAGCACTACGCGCCGGAGCGGGCCGCGTTCAAGGACTTCGCGCCGTTCTGGGAGTTCGTGTCGGGCCCGCTGAACGCGGGCGGATACCCGGCGGTGAAGCTGGACGGAACATTCGGGCCCGAGCAGCCGTTCATCAAAGCGCCGGACCGTGCCAACACCTCTCCCGCGGAGAGCCCGCAGTACTTCGGCGAGATCGATATCGACGGAGGAAGCGGGGAGATGACGGTGCGGCTGCGTCGGGAGGGCGGCGAGGCGTTGTTCAGCAAGGTGCTGCAACCGGGACAGGTAGGACAGTAGAGGCCAATGCGTCGATTGCGTCTTTTACCCGTCGGACACAAGGTGTTGGCGATCAGGCAACACCTGTGCGCAAGGCTGGTGTGCATGACTGAAGCATCCTCTGCCCGTGCCACCCGCCGTCATCACTGGCGGCGGGACGTCGTCGAGCTGGCCGCCCTCTTCAGCGCCGTGGCGGGGGCCGACGTCCTGGCCCACACCATCGCGCACGACCCGTCGGGTCCCGTCATGCTGTGCTCCGCCGCGGTCGCCCTCCTGGCCGTGGCCGGCTTCCACGTCTGGTGGTCACGACGCCACGAAAACGCCCCGCCGCCGACCGATACCGGCGCCACGGCGGCGTCCCCGTCCGGACCGGCCCCCGGGGCCGGCGGGCAGGAGACGGTGCTGTGGCGGATGCGGACCACGGTCCGGGACGAGCCCGGCAGCCTGGCCGTGCTGTGCACGGCGCTGGGCGCGCGGCGGGTGGACATCCTCAGCCTGCAGACCCACCCGCTGTCCGAGGGCACGGTCGACGAGTTCCTGCTGCGCGCGCCCGCCGCGCTGACGTCCGCAGAGCTGACCCGCACGGTCACCGAAGCGGGCGGCACGCACAGCTGGCTGGAGCGGGCCGATGCGCACGACCTCGTCGATGCGCCGACCCGGATGCTGGGTCTGGCGACCCGGACCGCCCTGGACTCCGCCGAACTCCCCCTGTCGCTACGCCAGTTGCTGGGACGCTGCACGATACGTTCGGTGCCCGCGCGCTGGCTGCGCGGGCAGCCGCTCGCGGAGCAGGTGCCCACGGGGGGCGTGCTGGAGAAGCACCGCATGAAATTCCGCGACCCCTCCGGGGGCTCGCTCACCATTGAAAGGCCGCAATTGCCGTTCACCCCCGCCGAGTTCGCCCGGGTACGCGCCCTGGTCGACCTGGACGCCAGACTCGGCCAGCGGGTGCCCCCGCGGCGTGATGTGCTGACGCTTCCCGAGGGCAACGAGATCACGGTCCGCCGCGCCGACACCTCCGATCTGCCCGCGGCCCGCGAGATGCACGACCGCTGCTCCCCGAAGACCCTGGGGCTGCGCTACCACGGCCCGGTCGGTGATGCGGACCGCTATCTCGGCCATCTGCTCAGCCCGCGGTTCGGCCGCACCCTGGCGGTGGAGACGGCATCCGGCCGGCTGGTGGCGCTGGGACACCTGCTGTGGGACGGCGACGAGACCGAGGTCGCCCTGCTGGTCGAGGACGCCTGGCAGCAGCGCGGCATCGGCGCCGAGCTGCTGCGCCGGCTGCTGACGATGGCGGCCGAAACCGGCTGCGAGAGTGTCTATGCGATCACCCAGTCCTCCAACACCGGCATGGTGGCGGCGATGCGTGGACTCGGACTGCCGCTCGACTACCAGATCGAGGAAGGCACGCTGGTGATCACCACCCGCCCCGCGGACATGCCCGCCCGGCGGGAGACCCCGCAGAGCGTATGGGTCCAGGACGGCACGGGGCGCCGCTGAGCACCACCCCGTGGTGCCCGGCCGGGCGTGCCGACGCCCGGCCGGCGCCCCCGCAACCGGACCTCCCGCCTCCGGACGAGAGCGCAAAGCGTCAGCAACGTACCGTCTCTTGGTGGTGACGCGGCGGGGCCATCCGTACGAGGATGGACGTATGTCCCACACCACTACTTCCGGGGGCGGCCCGCTGCCCCGCCAGGTCGCCGATGCCCATGTCGACGCCCTCGTCGACCTGGACCCGATCACCGGCACCTTCCTCGGCATCGCCGAGAGCTCCGGCAAGCTCCCCGACTTCTCACCGACGGGCCAGGAAGCGGTGGCCCAGCTCGCCCGGACGACGCTGGAGAAGCTGGCCGAGGCCGAGTCCCGGCCCGGCGCGGAGCAGGCCGCCGAGCAGGTCTGCGCCCGGCTGCTGCGCGAGCGGCTGACCGCCGAGCTGGCGGTGCACGAAGCGGGCGAGGGTCTGCGCACGGTCAGCAACCTCAGCTCGCCGCTGCACCACGTCCGTGAGGTCTTCACGGTCACCCCGGCCGAGACGGAATCGGACTGGGCGGCGATCGCCCAGCGGCTGCGGGCCGTACCCGCCGCGCTGGAGGGCTACCGCGCCGCACTCGACGCCGGCCTGAAGCGCGATCTGCCCGCCGGACCGACCCAGGTCCGCACCGTCATCGGCCAGTTGGACGAATGGATCGGCACCGACCGCGGCTGGTTCGCCGAGTTCACCGACCCGGGCCCGGAGGCCCTGCGCGCCGAACTGACCGAGGCCGCCGGCGTGGCGACCGGCGCCCTGGTGGAGCTCCGCGACTGGTTCCGTGACAGCTATGCCCCGGCCGTCGAGGGCGCACCGGACGTGGTGGGCCGGGAGCGCTACGCCCGGCTCGCCCGCTACTTCAACGGCGCCGACGTCGACCCGGACGAGGCGTACGCGTACGGCTGGTCCGAGTTCCACCGGCTGCTCGCCGAGATGGAGACCGAGGCCGAGAAGGTCCTGCCCGGGGCGAAAACGCCGTGGGAGGCGCTGGCCTGGTGCGATGAGCACGGCGAGGCGATCGAGGGCGTCGAGGAGACCCGGCAGTGGCTCCAGTCCCTCATGGACGAGGCCATCGACGCGCTCGACGGCACCCACTTCGAACTGGCCGAGCGGGTGCGCCGGGTGGAGTCGCGGATCGCCCCGCCCGGTGGCGCCGCCGCCCCCTACTACACCCAGCCGTCGCTGGACTTCTCCCGGCCCGGCCGGACCTGGCTGCCGACGATGGGCGAGACCCGCTTCCCGGCGTACGACCTGGTCTCCACCTGGTACCACGAGGGCGTGCCCGGCCACCACCTCCAGCTGGCGCAGTGGGCGCACGTCGCCGACCAGCTCTCCCGCTACCAGACGACGGTCGGCATCGTCAGCGCGAACGCCGAGGGCTGGGCGCTGTACGCCGAACGGCTCATGGACGAGCTGGGCTTCCTGACCACCGCCGAACGGCGCCTGGGGTATCTCGACGCCCAGATGATGCGGGCGGTCCGGGTCATCATCGACATCGGAATGCATCTGGAGCTGGAGATCCCGGCGGACTCCCCCTTCCATCCGGGTGAGCGCTGGACGCCGCAGCTGGCACACGAGTTCTTCGCCCGGCACAGCAGCCGTCCGGCCGACTTCGTCGAGAGCGAGATCATCCGCTACCAGGGCATGGCCGGGCAGGCGATCGGCTACAAGCTCGGCGAGCGGGTGTGGCTGCAGGGCCGGGAGGCGGCCCGCGCCCGGCACGGCGCGGACTTCGACCTCAAGGCCTGGCACATGGCAGCGCTGTCGCAGGGCTCGCTGGGCCTGGACGATCTGCTCGCCGAGCTGTCGGCGCTCTGATTCCGGCCCGGTGTACGGCGGCCGGCCACCACACCGGGTGGGGTGGCCGGCCGGCACACCGGGTGTTGTGGCCGGCCGCCGCCGTCCGTAGGGTCCGCTGACATGACAGTGGATCCCGCGCCGGACCGGCCGCTCCTTCTGCTCCCCGGCGACCCGCTGCGTCCCCGGCGCACCGATCCGCACTTCGCGGCCGACGCCGCCGCGGCGCAGTCGGCCGGCGCGGTGACCGCGCTGCTCGACCACGAGGCACTGGTCGCCGGGGACGCCGAGGCGGCGGTGGCGCGGGTCCCGCGGGATGCCGGACCGGTCTGGTACCGCGGCTGGATGCTGCCCGCCGGCCGCTATGCCGAGCTGTCCGCGGCGCTCGCCGACCGCGGCGGCCGGCTGCTGACCTCCCCTTCGGCATACCAGCGCGCCCATGAGCTCCCGGGCTGGTACGAGACCTTCCGCGCACTCACCCCGCACAGCGCCTGGCTCCCCTGCGCGCCCGGCCGGGCGCCGGAGCGGGCGGCGCTGGCGGGACTTGCCGACGGGCTCGGCACGCCGGGCCGGCCCCGTCCGCTCGTCGTCAAGGACTGGGTCAAGTCCCGCAAGCACGAATGGAACGAGGCCGCGTTCGTCCCCGACGCGGGCGACACCGAGCAACTGGCCGCGGTCGTCAGCCGCTTCCTCGCCCTCCAGGAAGAGTTCTTGACCGGAGGCGTGGTGCTGCGCGACTTCGAGACCTTCGAGGCGGTGGGCGAGGCGCGGGTGTGGTGGGTGGACGGCGAGCCGGTGCTGACCGGCCCGCACCCCGACACCCCGGGCCTGCGCCCCGTCCCCGATCTCATCCGGGTGGCGCCCGCCGTACGGGAGTTGGGGCTGCGTTTCGTCACCACGGACCTGGCGCTGCGCACCGACGGTGTGTGGCGGGTGGTGGAGGTGGGCGACGGCCAGGTCAGCGGTCTGCCCGCGGGGGTGGACCACCGGCCGCTGTTCGAGGCGCTGGTCACCGCGGGCGCCGGCTACCCGCTGGTGCTCAGGTCCGGCCGGGTGGCGCTGCGGGCACTGCTGCCGGCCACCGCCGCGCTGGTCGCGGACGGCGAGCCCGCGGGGTTCGACTGGATCGACGGCACCCCGGCCGCGGCCACCTCGGGCGGCGCCGGTATCGCCGTACGGGCCGCAGCGGCCGGCCACTACCGGCCCGGCTGGGGCGTCTTCGTCCTGACCGACGCGGCCTCGGGGACGGCGCTCGGCAGCATCGGCTTCCACGGCCCGCCGGACGCCGAGGGCTTCGTGGAGATCGGCTACGACCTCTCCCCGTCCGCCCGCGGCGCCGGCTGGGCGACCGACGCCGCGCGCCTGCTCGCCGGCTGGGCGGCCGCCCACCCCGAGGTGCGGACGGTGTGCGCCCTGACGGAGCCGGAGAACGTCCCGTCCCAGCGGGTGCTGGAACGGGCGGGTTTCCGGTTCTCCGGGCAGCGCGAGGGGCTGTGCGCCTACGAGATCGACGGGTCCTCGGCCACGGCGGGGGCCGAGGCCGCTGTCGGGGCCCGGCCCGGTGCCGGTGCCGGAGACGGGGTCAACGCCGCAAGCCGCCCTCGGAGTTGATGACCTGGCCGGTGATCCAGGGCGCCTCGTCGGTCGCGGGCCAGAGGATCAGCCGGGCCGGGTCGAGCCGCCCGCCGGTCAGCCAGTGACCGCCCGTCCGTGACACCCCCGCCCGGCAAGGCTCAGGCCGCTCAGCCCCGTACGCGGTGCCGGACCGTCGACCCCGACCGGTCCTTGACGACCTCCAGTTGGGCGGGGATGCGCGCCTTGAGGTCGGCGACGTGGCTGACGATGCCGACGCTGCGGTCGCGTTCGCGCAGGGAGTCCAGGACGTCCAGCACCTCGTCCAGGGTCTGTTCGTCCAGGCTGCCGAACCCCTCGTCGATGAAGAGGGTGTCCAGCCGGGTGCCGCCCGCCTCGTCGGTGACCACATCGGCGAGGCCGAGCGCCAGCGCGAGCGAGGCGAAGAAGGTCTCGCCGCCGGAGAGGCTGGAGGTGTCCCTCTCGTGTCCCGTCCAGGCGTCGATGACATGCAGACCGAGGCCGGAGCGCCGGGCGCCGCCGACGCGTTCGTCGGAGTGGACGAGGGTGTAGCGACCGCCGGACATCCGCTGCAGCCGGGCCGTGGCGGCGGCGGCGACCTGTTCGAGCCGGGCGGCGAGCACATACGACTCCAGGCGCATCCGCCGCTCGTTCTCCGTGGACGTACCGGAGGCGAGGGCGGCGAGACGGGCGATGCGCTCGTAGCCGGCGCGCAGCGGGGCCAGCGCGCGGGCGTCGGCCTCGGCGCGCGCGGAGAGCCGGTCGAGCTCGGTGCAGCGGTCCCGGGCCGCGGCGTGGGTGGCCGAGGCGCTACGCAGCCGCGCCGCCGCTGCCTGGTGCGCGGTCTGCGCGGCGACCGGGTCGGCGGGCGGCAGCGCCGCCGCGGCACTCGCCCCGGGATCGGCCAACTCCGCTTCCACAGCGGCCGATTCGGCCTGCCAGTCGTCGAGTCGCTGCTGCAGCTCCCGCCATTCGCCGTCCCGCAGCAGGGCCTCGGCGGCGGCCTGCGGGGTGTCGAATCCGGCACGGTGGGCGGCGTCGGACAGCCCGGCCTCGGCGTCCTGCAGACGCCGGTCGCAAGCGCCGGCCGTACGGGCCGCCTCCGCCGCCGCGGCGAGCAGGGCGACCTGCCGCTCCAGCCGCGCGGCCCGCTCGGCCACGCTCGGGGAGTCGCCACGCGCCCGGGCCAGCTCCTCTTCCAGGGCGGCCCGTTCGCGGTCCAGCGCCTCGCGCCGGGAGGTACGGGCGGCGACCCGGCGTTCGGCCTGCTGCTGTCCGTCGCGGCGCCGTTCGTATTCCCGCTCGGCGTCTCCCAACGCCTCAAGGGCGGCAGGAAGGTCGGCGGCGAGCGCACCGGCGCGGGCGAAGCCGGCCCGCAGCTCCTCCACTTGGGCGCCGAGTTCACCGGTCGGGGTGCTGCCGGCCGTGGCGGCCGCGGCGGCCAGCGCCTCCTTGGCCGACTGGCAGTGGGCCTCGGCCTGCTGCCGCGCCTCCTCGGCCCGGCGGTGCGCCGCCAGTGCGGCTTCCTCGGCCGTCCGGTCGACATGGCCCGCCCCGGGCCGGGCCGGGGCGGGGTGCTCGGTCGCCCCGCACACCGCACACGCCTGGCCGTCGCGCAGCCCGTCCGCGAGCTCGGCGGCGATCCCGCGCAGCCTGCGGTCCTTGAGGTCGAGCCAGTGCTCGTGGGCCGCCGCGGACTGCTCCCTGGCGACGAGCAGTTCCCCTTCCGCCGACCGCACATCGTCGGACAGCCGGTCACGACGACGGGCCGCTTCCCAGCGTTCGGCGGCCGGTGCGATCCGGGCTGCGAGCTGGTCGGCCCGGGTGGCGGCCTCCTGGGCCGTGTCGATGCGTTGCTGATGGGCGCGCCGGTCATCGCCCCATGCGGCAAGCCACTCGGCGGCGTCCCGCAGGGTCTGGTCATCGGCGCGCGCCTCACGGTCGAGGGCGGCCCGCTCGCGGCCGAGCTCGGCGGCGCGCCGCTCGGCCCGGCGGGCCGCACCGAGCGAGCCGAGATCTTCCCTCGCCTGCCGTTCCTTCGCGGCGAGGTGGTCGCTCTCGGCGTCGGCGAGGGCGGCCGGCAGCGGGCTTCTGGCCTGCCGTTCGGCGCGCTGTGCGGCGTCCAGTTCGTGCCAGGCGGCGTCCCGCAGGGCGAGCGCGGGCGCGACCTCCGCGGCCGCACGAGCCCGCTCCAGCCGCTCCCGGGTGTGCGCCCGCTCCCCGGCACGGGCGTCGAGCCGGGCGGCCCGTCGCCGGGCGTCCGCGTACCGCTGCTGGAGCCGGTCGCGCTCGCGGGCCTCTTCCCACTCCCCGGCCGCCCGGTGCTCGGCGGCCTCGGCGGCATGCACCGCCAACTGCGCGACCGCCAGCCGCTCCCTGGCACTCACCCGGGCAACGGCCGCCCTGACCAGCACCGCTTCCGCGAACCCCGGCTCGCCGGGTCCCGCTGCGACCCGGTCCTCCCCGGCCGCGGCACGGCCGGTTCCGCCCCGTCCGCCGCTCTCCACCGGCCCGGCCTGCCCCGGCACGGTCGCCCGCGCCGTTGAGGCCGCCGCCCGCCCGCGCCCGCGTGCCGGTGCGCCCGGTGCCGCCGGCCCGGCGCGGTCCGGCGCCGGGACGGACGGATCGGTGAGATCGGCGCTCTCACCGGCCGCCTGCGCCATCCGGTGCGCCAGCGCCAGCAGCCGTTCGTCGCCTGCCGTCACCGTGTCGGCGGCGGCCTTGCGGCGCACGTTCAACTGCTCTTCGAGAGCGGCGAACCGCCGGGTGTCGAAGAGCCGGCCCAGCAGCCGGGAGCGGGCCTCCGCATCGGCCCGCAGAAAGCGCGCGAAGTCGCCCTGCGGCAGCAGGACCACCTGGCAGAACTGCTCCTTGCTCATCCCGAGCAGCTGGCCGATCTCCTCACCGATCTCCTGGTGCGAACGGCTCAGCGCCTTCCAGTGACCGCCCGGGCCGTCCGCCGGCCCGTGGCCGTCCGCCGCTCCCCCTCCGCCGGCCGCCGGCACGAATTCCCGCAGCCTGCTCTGCGCCTTCTCCTTCGTCGTGCCACTGCCGCGCTTCTTGGGGCGGGGCTGCTCGGGGAGCCGGGTGATCTCCAACCGCCGCTGTGCCACGGTCAGTTCGAGAACGACCTCGGTGAGGGTCAGCGGGTCGGCCAGATCACTGCGCAGGGCCTGGCCGCTCTGCCGCGCCCCGGGCACCGACCCGTACAGCGCAAAGCACACCGCGTCCAGGACCGAGGTCTTGCCCGCACCGGTCGGGCCGTGCAGCAGGAACAGGCCGTCCCGCGACAGCCGGTCGAAGTCGATGGTCTGGGTGCCGCCGAAGGGTCCGAAGGCCGTGAGGGAGAGCCGGTGCAGCCTCAACGCGCCACCTCGGCCACCATGTCATCCACCCGCACCTCGTCGATCGCCGAGCGCAGTTCGGTCCGCTCCTGCTCATCGACCGCCCGGCCGGACCGCACGTGCTCCACGAAGTCCTCGGCGATCTCCTGGTCACTGCGCCCGCGCAGCCGCTGCGCATACGAGGCGGCCGAGCGGCCGGGCCCCTCGTCGGGGTCGAAGACCAGGCTGACGATGTGCGGGAAGCGCCGGGCGAGCCGGGCCATGGGCTCATGCGGCCGGACGGTGTCGGTGAGCGTCGCCTCGACCCAGGACTCCTCGTGCCGGGCCTGTTCCGGGTCCTCCAGCAACTCCTCCAGCGGCCCGCGGATTCGTGCCAGCGGCCGCGGCACCGGGCAGTCCACCCGCTCCGCCTGCACGGCGCCGTCCGCGTCGAGCTCGACGATCCATGACGACTTGCGGTGACCGGCCTCGGAGAAGGAGTAGGCGAGCGGCGATCCGGAGTAGCGGACCCGCTCGGTGAGGGTCTGACAGCCGTGCAGATGCCCGAGGGCGGCGTAGTCCACCCCGTCGAACACCGGTACCGGAACGGAGGCGACCCCGCCGACGGTGATGTCGCGCTCGCTGTCGCTGACCGCACCACCGGTGACGAACGCATGCGCCAGCACCACGGAGCGGGTCCCCGCGGGCCGGCCGGCGAGGTCGGCCCGTACCCGCTCCATCGCCGCGCCCAGCACCTCCGCGTGGTCGGCCCGCTGCGCGCCGAGGGTGTCGCGCACCATGGCGGGTTCGAGATACGGCAGGCCGTAGAGCGCCACCGGGCCGTGGGCGTCGGCGAGCAGCACGGGGGTGCCGCAGCCTGCCGGGTCGGTCCGGAGATGGATCCCGGCCTGCTCCATCAGCCCCGCACCGACCCCCAGTCGGCGGGCGGAGTCATGGTTGCCGGAGATCATCACGGTCGGGACCCTGAGGGCGGCGAGCCGGTGCAGGGCGTCGTCGAAGAGCTCGACAGCGGCGAGCGGCGGCACGGCACGGTCGTAGACGTCGCCCGCGACCAGCACCGCATCGATGTCCCGCTCGCGCACCGTCTCGACGAGATGATCGAGGAAGGCGCGCTGTGCGGAGAGCAGGCTCACGCGGTGGAAGGACCGCCCCAGATGCCAGTCGGAAGTGTGCAGAAGCCTCACGTGGCGGCTCCGACCAGCATGTTCTTCCCCTCCGTGGACTACGCGTCGGCACGGCCGGCGTGTGCTTCGACAACCACCCCGCCCGTCACGGACCTCATTCTCGCACCTGCGGTGGGGGCGGGTGGGCCGATGGTCCGGGGCGGCCGGCAGCGGCATGCGGCCCCGATGCGGCCGTGAGGCGGCCGTACCGGAGCCCGGACTCTGTGGTCCGGCATCCCAGCAACACACACCCCAGCAGACGCTTTACGCACATAAGGCACCATTAACCACATTTTTCACTCGAAAGCGTGAAACCATCCCGGGTTTACTCATGTTGCGGCCGCATACGCCGAAGGGAAGTACCAGGAAGCGGCAGTGAGTCGCTTGGATCGATCGGGAGATTTGTTATGTCACGGATCACGCGGGTGGCTGCTGTGGCCGCTCTTGCGGCAGGTACTGCCCTGGGGGGCGTTTCGGTAGCGTTCGCAGACAGCGACGTGGCCGGCGGCGCGGCCAATTCACCGGGAGTGGTGTCGGGCAATGCGATTCAGATCCCGGTCCACATTCCGGTCAATCTGTGCGGCAACACCGTTAACATCGGGGGTCTGCTGAACCCGGCCTTCGGTAACACCTGCTTCAACGGCAACGTCGAGCGCCGGGTGATCGTGCACCGCCACGTCACCAAGCACGTCACCAAGCACGTCATCAAGCGCGTCGTGAAGCACCACCACAAGAAGCACCACCCGGCCGGCGGTATCCACACCGGCGGCGGCGGCCTGATGCGCTAGCCCCCGATCCGTCCCGGGTGCGGCCGGTCACCACGGCCCCACCCGGGACGGTCACCGACACACGCATCACGCAGGCCCGGGGCCGGGCCGTTTGCACCGACAGCCCTTCCACCTTCATCGGAGCAGACGACCCGGCCCCGGGCTCTTTTCTGCCCTCCGGCCCCCGGAGGGCTCGGCGCCGTGCAGATACTCCTCGCTGATCCGCTTCGGCCCGAACGGCCACTCCTTCTCGTAACGGGCCCAGGCCAGGAAGGCCACGACACCCGCACCGACCCAGGCCAGCGACCATTCGATGGGGTGCCTGCCGGGCGAGTTCCGGTCCGCGTAGCCGTAGATCGCCAGCCAGCCGACCAGCGCCACGAAGCCCGGCAGCGGATAGAGCCACATCCGGTACGGGCGGCGCAGCCCCGGCTGACGGCGGCGCAGCACGGTCACCGCCGCGATCTGGGCCAGCGACTGCACGAGCACCATGACCGTGGTCAGCAGTTGGATGATGGTGCCCAGGTCGGTGTGCCGTCCGACGAGGAAGCCCACGGCCATCACGGCTCCCATGGTCAGCAGGCCCAGCACGGGGAAGCGGTGACGAGGGTGCAGTGTGCCGTACGGGCGGAAGAAGACCCGGTCGCGGGCGGCGTCGTAGGGGACCCGCGAGCCGCCGAGGAGTCCGGTGAAGACGGAGGCGACGGCGGTGATGAGGATGAGCACCGTGACGGTGTCGGCGGCGCCCTTGCCCCAGGCCTTCTCCAGCACGGCGGAGGCGACGGAGGAGGACGCCGTGGAGTGCGGGTCGAGCATGTCCTTCCAGTCCACGACGCCCAGGGTGCCGATCTGCAGCAGCAGATAGATCGTCATGATCCCGAGGATCGAGGTGATCACGGCGCGGGGGATCGTGCGTCCCGGCTGTCTGATCTCGGCGCCCATGTACGCGATCGTGTTGTAGCCGAGGTAGTCGTAGATGCCGATCGTCAGGCCGGCCGCGAAGCCGACCCAGAAGTGACCGGACGTCACCTCAAAGGCATGGGCGGGGTAGGTGAAGGCGCGCTCGGGGCTGAAGTGGGTGAAGGCCGCGGCGATGACCAGCAGGACGGAGGCGATCATCACCGTCCACAGGACGACGGTGAGCCTGGCGATGTTCTCCACCCGCCGCCACAGCAGCGCGATGATGCCCACCGTGACGACGAGACCCACGACGTCGCCCTGCGCCGGGCTCATGTCCGGCCACACGTAGCCGAGGTACTGCACGAAGCCGATCACCCCGGTGGACATGCCGAGCGGGATGAACAGCATGGCCGTCCAGACGAACAGAAACGGCATCAGCTTGCCGGTCCGGTACTGGAACGCCTGCCGCAGATAGACGTAGCTGCCTCCCGCGCCCGGCAGTGACGCGCCCAGCTCGGCCCAGACCAGTCCGTCCGCGAGTGCAAGCACCGCCCCGGCCAGGAACCCGGTCACGGCCTGCGGCCCGCCGAACGCGGCGACCATGAGCGGGATGGTCACGAAGGGGCCGATGCCGCACATCTGGCTCATGTTGATGGCGGTGGCCTGGAACAGGCCGATCCGGCGCACGAATCCCACGCGCTCATCGAGGAGTTCAGGCATCGGGACCCCTTCTCGTGCCGGCGCGCACACCGGTTTCGCGGCCTTTTCCCGCCGCGCCACAGGCTGACACGATCGGCGCTCCGGCGCACCGGTACGTCCCGGACTTTCCGGCCCGGTCCGTATCCGCCGCCCCCTGCGGCAGGGCCGCGGGGCCCGGCGGTCAGAGGTCGCCGTACGCCTCGCCGCCGAGCTCCAGCCTCGCCGTGCCGGCGGTGGTGTCCGCGAGCCAGCCACGGAAGGCCTCGAGGTCGGCCTCCGGCAGTCCGATCTCCATCCGGACCTCTGCCCCGTAGGTGACCTCACGCACCGCCCGCCCCGTCATGCGCAGATCGTTCTCCACCCGGCCCGCGCGCTGGTGGTCGACGGTGACCGTCACCAGGCGGAAGCGCTGCCGGGTGACCGTGCCCAGCGCGTCCAGTGCCTCGCCGACGACGCCGCCGTACGCCCGGATGAGGCCGCCGGCGCCCAGTTTGACGCCGCCGAAGTAGCGGGTGACGACGGCGACGACAAAGCGGACCTCGCGGCGCACCAGCATCTGCAGCATCGGTACGCCCGCGGTGCCGCCCGGCTCGCCGTCGTCGCTCGCCTTCTGGATGCCGCCGTCGGCGCCCAGGACGTAGGCGAAGCAGTGATGGCGGGCGGTGGGGTGCTCCTTGCGGATGCGCGCGATGAAGTCCTGGGCCTCGGCCTCGGTCGCGACGGGCGCGAGCGCGCAGAGGAAGCGGGACTTGTTGATCTCGATCTCATGGACGCCCTCGCGCGCGAGCGTGCGGTACTGCTCCTGCATCGGACCAGCCTATGCGGCCCCTGTGACATGCGGATACCGGCCGGCCGGGCCGGACCGCGCCGCGCTGGGGTGTCCGCCGTACGGGCGCGGGTGTCCGCCGTACGGGCGCAGAGCGCACGGCCGAGCGGCGTACCCACCCCGTCCGCACGGTGCGTCGGTGCGACGTCCGCCCCGGCCGTGGGCACTGTGAGGTCAGTGCGAGAGCCTCGTGTTTCCGGGGCCCCGCTCGTACGTGTAGGAACGGCGGGTTTGCGGAGGGCTGCATGGAAGAGAGCACACAGTCGGCGATGACGGCGGGCGTTCCCGTCACGGGCGAGGAGATGCCCGAGCCCCCACCGGAGGTCATCGAGGCGGCACGCCAGGCACCCGATCACTGGCTGGCCATGGTGGATCTGACCTGGCAGGGAGAGGGGCCACCGCCCCTCTGGGCGCTGATCGGGCAGTGGCGCTCGGACGCGTCCGGCGAGATCGTCGAGTGGCGCGACAATCCGGAGTACCGGCCGTCGCCGCAGATGCTGGACTGGGCGGAGCCGACCGATGCGGTCGACAGCGCACTACAGCTCGCCGCGACCGGCTACGGTCCGGGAGAGGCCGTCTCCGAGGCGCTGGTGCGCGCGGAGGTGTCCGTCCTGGTGACCGCGACCGGTACGCCGCTGGCCGCCGCCTCGCCCGAGGGGACTCCGGTGATCCCTGTCTACACCTCGCAGAGCTACCTCGAATCGGTGGGCCGTCTGCTGTACGACCGGCGGCCGGTGGCCGCACTCGTCGAGCAGCTGCCGCCCGGGCATGCGCTGTACCTCAACCCGACCGGTCCGGTGAGCATGCTGGTGGACACCGAGGAGCTGCGCGCCATGCTGGCCGGCGTGTCCGGAACGGCCGATGAGCCGCGGGACGCGACCGTGCCCGTGGCGCCGCGCCCGGGTACCGGGGCCGGTGGGGCCGAGCCGGTGGGCAGCGGCCGGGGGATCGGCAAGCCGGCCCGCGCCGCGAAGGGCAGCACCGCCGTCGGAGCCGGAATGGCCGGCAGCGGTATGGCCCGCGGCGCCAACTGAGCCGCGGCACCGAAGACCCGCCCCGCCCGTCTTCCCCTTCGGGCGGGGCGTTTGCCGTCCGGCGCGCGCCGGTCGTGGCGCGCCCCACGACCGCACCGCCGCGCCGTCGCGCCATCGCCCGCAACGGGAATCTCCGGGTCCCGCCGTCCGTTGTCCGGCACAGGACCCTTCCACCCGCAGGAGGCAGTGCGTGTACGGCGACCCCAGCACGATCCGCAAGATCCTCACCGAACTCGGCGACACCTGGGCCGTCGTGGGCCTGTCGGGCAATGAGCAGCGTGCGGCGCACGGCGTCGCCGAGGTGCTGCAGCGTTACGGCAAGCGGATCGTGCCGGTGCATCCGAAGGCGGAGACGGTGCACGGTGAGCAGGGGTACCCGTCGCTGGCCGCCATTCCCTTCCCGGTCGATGTGGTCGATGTGTTCGTCAACAGCGAGCAGGCGGGCGGCATCGCCGACGAGGCCGTGGCGGTCGGGGCCAAGGCCGTCTGGTTTCAGCTCGGGGTGGTCGACGAGGCGGCCTGGGACCGGGTGCACGACTCCGGGCTCGCCATGGTGATGGATCGCTGCCCGGCGATCGAGATACCCCGTTTGCGCTGAGCGGCGGGCTTGGGACGCCCCGTGCTCATTCCTCGGGGTGCCGGTGCGGGCTCCCGTCGTCGGAACACTCGGCGTTCGGGCAGTGGCCGGTGATGACCACCATGGGCGTTTGCACGCTGGTGGCGCGCTCTCGCCCGGTGAAGATCAGGGGCATATCGCAGCGATCACACAGGACGGCCTTCCCTTCGCGGCCCTGGGTGGCCGCATGGAGAATCCGAGTGACGTGATCACTGTCGCCATCGTTACCGGTCATGCACTCACCGTAGCCACACCGGGGGCCTGTGGGGGCCTGTTTGCGGTGCTTGGACGCCTGCCCCGGCCAATCGAAGGATCCCGCGAGCCGGGCCTCCGCCCCGTGCGCAAGTGGTGCGTGAGGGACATTGCCCCGTTGGGGCTGAGCGGCGGATGCGTGAGCGCCCGGGCATGAGCCGGATGCGGGCGGCTGTGCCCGAGGACGCCGCCGAGCTGGTCCGGTCGCGCCGTCTGATGTCCCTCGCCATGAACGGGCGTGATGTTCCCGGGAGTTGGGAGCGGGGCATCACCCGGGCGACCTCCATGCCACCGACGATGCCGAGCCGTTGTACCGGCGTGGGGGATTCACCGAGCACCCCACCGCGCTGCCGCTGGAGCCGCCCTCCGGCACGTCCACCCCGTAGGACCGGCTGAGCGGACGGGCAGCCGAGCGGCCGGACGGAGTTCGACGACCGGGCTTCGGGCCGGTCCTAGGCGGTTGCCAGCCCCTCCAGGACCGTGGCTCCGGGCAGTTCGGCCAGTGCCTTACCGGGCACGATGAGCTTGCCGCGGCGGCTGCCACTGCCGATCAGGGCGTAGGAGATGTCGGCGACGGCCGGGTCCAGCAGCAGCGGCCAGCCGGCGGGCAGGCCGATCGGGGTGATCCCGCCGTACTCCATCCCGCTCTCACCGACCGCCCGGTCCATCGGCGCGAACGAGGCCTTGCGGGCGCCCAGATGACGCCGCACCACGCCATTGACGTCGGCGCGGGTGTGCGAGAGGACGACACAGGCGGCCAGGGTGGTCTCGCCGCCGCGCTTGCCGGCCACCACCACGCAGTTCGCGGACTGCTCCAGGAGCCAGGAGCCGTGGCGCTCGACGAGCAGGGCGGTGTCCGCGACGGCCGGGTCCGTGTCGACGAAGCGCACCTCCTCGACCGGTACGGATCCGCTCCAGGAGCGCAGCGCGTCGGCCACCGGCGCGGTCAGCAGGTCCAGGCACTCCACGGCGGGCCGGATCTCGTCGAAGGCATCCATCGGCACAGGCATGGCGCCAAGTTAACAGTCCTGGCGGAGCGGCGGCCGGCCGTCTCAGCCGGCGAGCGGGATGACCACCGACATGGTCATCTCGACCGGTTCCGTACCGTCGTTGCGGTAGCCGTGCGCGACCTTGGCCTCGAAGGTTGCCGAGGCGCCGGCGGGCACCGTGTGCTCCACACCGTCCACGACCAGCGTCAGCGTGCCGGCACGGACATGCAGCAGTTCGACGGTGCCGGGCGGATGCGGATCGGAGACGCTGCTGTCGCCCGGCATCAGCCGCCAGTCCCACAGTTCGTACGGGCCGGGCGCCTCGGCGCCCACCAGGAGGGTGGTGAAGCTGCCGCCCTCGGTGGACCACAGCCGGACCGCCTCGCTCGGCGCCACGATGCGGACCTGCGGCCCCTGTTCGTAGTCGAGGAGCGTGGTGATGCTGACGCCGAGCGCGTCGGCGATCTTGACGGTGGTGCCCACGCTGGGATTCGTCCGGGCCTGCTCGATCTGGATGATCATGCCGCGGCTGACCCCGGCGCGGGCCGCCAGTGCATCGAGGGTGAAGCCGCGCTCGGCGCGCCAGTGCTTGAGGTTGCGGGCGAGCGACTGCGTGAGCTGGTCGAGGTCCGTCACGGTCCGTCCAAGTCGAAGGGCAATATATTGGATGCCACAATACATTTCACTGCACTACGGTGTGGTGCACTTCAGCGTCCGGTTCACTGTACTGCGAGGTTTCACCATGACAGCGGTCTTCGCCCTGACCAGCAGCCTTCTGTGGGGGCTCGCCGACTTCGGCGGCGGACTGCTCACCCGACGCCTGCAGGCGCTGACCGTGGTGGTCGTCTCGCAGACCCTGGCCGCCGTGGTGCTGGGCGTCGTGGTGCTGGCCACCGGGGGCTGGCGGGAGGCCGGGCCGCAGCTGTGGTGCGCGGTCGGAGCGGGCGTCGTGGGGCCCGCCGCCATGCTCTGCTTCTACCGCGCCCTGGCGCTCGGCCCGATGGGAGTGGTTTCCCCGCTCGCGTCGGTCGGCACGGTCCTCGTACCGCTCGGGGTCGGGATCGTGGCGGGTGAGCGGCCGGGTCTGCTGCAGGCCGCCGGCATGGTCGTGGCCGTGATCGGTGTCGTGCTGGCCGGCGGCCCGCGGGTCAGCGGCGCGTCGGTGGCCCGCCAGACGATTGCGCTGACGCTGCTCTCGGCGCTCGGCTTCGGCGCGGTAATGGCGCTGATCTCGGAGGCGTCCACGACCCTGACAGGCCTCTTCCTCGCCCTGTTCGTCCAGCGGGTGTGCAATGTCGCCGTCGGCGGCGCCGCCCTGTACGGATCGGTGCGGCGTGGCACCCCGGCACTGCCCGAGGGCGGGCTCCCGGCCCTCCAAAGCGCCCTGCCCGCGCTCGGATTCGTCGGGATCGCCGATGTCGCCGCCAATGGCACCTACGCCCTGGCCGCCCAGAACGGGCCGGTCACCCTCGCGGCGGTGCTCGCCTCCCTCTACCCGGTGGTCACCTCGCTCGCCGCGCTCGGCGTCCTCAAGGAACGGCTGCGGGCGGTCCAGACGGCCGGCGCCTCCCTCGCGGTGGTCGGCTCGGTCCTGCTCGCGTCGGGGAGCTGACACACACGGGGCAGGCGGCGCCTTGGCTGCCTGACGGCGGCTCAGGACGCTTCGTACGCCTCCTTGGCCTCCGCCGCCTGCCACGCCCGCAGCGCGACCAGCTGGTCCGGGGTGACGTCCTCGGGGATCGGCACCGGCGCCGGTGTGCGCAGCGGCGGCTGCCAGCCCTGCTGAGCATCCCAGCGGCGGACGACCCGGGCGGGCGCACCGGCCACCACCGCATGATCGGGGACCTCGCCGCGGACCACGGCGCCGGCCGCGACCACCACGTTCCGGCCCAGCCGCGCACCGGGCAGGATCACCGCGCCGGTACCGATCCAGCTGCCGGGGCCGATGGCCACCGGGTCGCTGCGCGGCCACTGCTTGCCGACCGGCACCTCGGGGTCGTCGTAGCTGTGGTTGGTGGTGGTGACGTAGACCCCGGGGCCGAAGAAGCAGTCGTCGCCGATCGTCAGCCGGACATCCGCGATCACATGGCTGCCGCGGCCCAGCACCACGCCGTTCCCCAGCGTGAGGATCGGCTCCGGGCCGAGGTCCAGGTCCGGCATCATGCCCGCGGTCAGCGTCACGTCCTGGGCGATGATGCAGTGGTCGCCGAGCTCGATCCACGGGTCGCCGAAGACCGTGCCCTGCGGATAGGCGAGCCGGGTGCCGGTACCGATCCGCCGGAAGCGGTACGGGCCGGGGCGCTCGGCCGTGACGGCCGCGGCTTCCCTCACCCAGCGCGCGCCGCGGTGGACGGCACGCGACACGGCCCGGCGCCGCCAGGCCGCGACGGATGAGAACACGTTCTGGTTTATCGGCACCCGCACACCGTACTCAGCCCGCCGGGCGGCGGACCGCGCGCCGGACTGTGATCTTCGCCCCACCGGGCGCCGTCCCTGCCCGGCGCAGCGGCCGTCGTCTACGGTGCTGTGGGCGCGGCGCATCACGGCGAGGAGATCCACGGATGGCGGGACGGGCATTGATTTCACCGGTGGGCGGCAAGGAGCCGAAGGTCGATCAGGAGGCCTTCACCGCCCCGACGTCCGTCGTGCTCGGCGAGGTCAGCATGGCGGCGGGCGCCAGCGTCTGGTACCACGCGGTGCTGCGGGCCGACTGCGGTCCGATCGTGCTCGGCGCCGACAGCAACATCCAGGACAACTGCACGGTGCACGTGGACCCCGGTTTCCCGGTGACCGTCGGCGCACGGGTCTCGGTCGGGCACAACGCGGTCCTGCACGGCTGCACCGTCGAGGACGACGTGCTGATCGGCATGGGTGCCACGGTCCTCAACGGCGCGCACATCGGCGCCGGCTCGCTGGTCGCCGCGCAGGCGCTGGTTCCCCAGGGCATGCAAGTGCCGCCCGGCTCCCTGGTCGCCGGGGTGCCGGCGAAGGTCAGGCGGGAGCTGACCGACGAGGAGCGCGAGACCATCCGCCTCAATGCCACGATGTACCGGGAGCTGGCGGCGCGGCACCGCGAGGATGTGCCGGGCACCGGAGACTGAGCCAGGCCGCCGGCCGGGCGGCACAGCGGGCGGCCTGCCGAGGGCCCGACGGGTACGGGGTCGGCCCGGGACCGCGCCTGCGGGACCTCACCTGTATGCCTGCGCCGCTGCCCACCGGCCCCCGTCAACCGCTCCGTTGCGACCCGGCGGCCGCCAGCACCGACGTCAGCATCTCCGCGTCGAAAAGGGTGGCGTCGGCAAGGCGGCCGGCGCCCGCGTAGGCGTTCATCATGACCTTGGCGGTCCGCAGGGCCGCCGGAGACCTGCGGACCAGCGGTCTGGTCCACCGGGCGATCGCCTCGTCGAGCTCGCCCTCCGGAACGGCCTGGTGGAGGAGAGAGAGCTCGACCGCCTTCGCCGCGTCGAAGCTCTCCCCGGTCAGGATCAACTCGCGGATCCTGGCCGCGCCCGCCTCGTTCAGCAGGCGTGGCAGTACGCCTCCCCAAGCCGGCGGCATGCCCAGCGCGAGCTCCGGCAGCCGGAAGCGGCAGGTGTGCGCACCGGCCCGCAGATCACAGAACACCGCGAGCGCGATACCCGCGCCGATCACCCCACCGTGCAGCCGGGCGATGGTGACCGCGCTGGTGGCGGCGAGTGCTTCGCACACCCGCCGCGCCTTGTTGCCCATGGCGCGAAGGGCCGCTCCCGAGCCGTCCGCGGCAAGGGACTCCGCGAACTCCCGGCGGTCTCCGCCCAGGCAGAAGTCCGCTCCCGCGCCGGAGAGGACCACCACCCGTATCTCGGGGCTGTCGTGCAACGCACCCAGCACGGTGAGGAGTTCGTCGAGCATCGGCTCGCCGAGCGCATTACCGGTGTCCGGGCTGTTCAACTGGACGTCGAGCAGGGGTCCGTCGTGGGCAACGGCAAGGGTCTTGAAGTTGTCGATCACGACGCTCTTCCTACCTCACGGCTCTCAGGACTCCACCACGGGCAGCGTCATGAGCCGCCGGAAGGCCACCCGCGGCGCCCAGTCGGGCGTACGGCTCAATCGCAGGGCAGGGAACCGTCGGAGCACGCCGGTCAGCAGGGTCGTCGCCTCCAGCCGGGCCAGCGCGGCACCGAGGCAGTAGTGGATCCCACCGCTGAAGCTCAGATGGGTGGCTTTGCGGCGGACGTCGAAGAGCGCGGGATCGATGTGGTGTGCGGGATCGTGGTTGGCGACACCGACCATGAGGTGCACCATCTGGTCCTTCTCCACGCGAATTCCCGCGAGGGTGGTGTCCTCGCCGGCGATCCGGCTCACCACATGCGTCGGGGAGTCATAGCGCAAGACCTCTTCGACGGCCGCCGGTATGCACTCCGGGTGGGCACGCAGCCACCCCATCTGCCAGGGGTGTTCGGCGAGCAGCCACACCATCGTGGACAGCAGGTTGGAGGTGGTCTCCAGGGCGGCCAGAACCACGAACAGGGCGAGCCGGTAGACCGCCTCGTCCGCGGCGTCCTGATGTGGTTCGAGTTCGTCCCAGGTCCGTATCCACGACGAGATGGGGTCATTTCCGGGCGCCCGGCGGCGTTGCCGTACCAAGGCGATGAAATACTCGCGCAGAGTCCGGGTCGCGGCGTCGGACTGCGCGAGCTGACTCGCCGTGGGCAGCAATTCCTGGGCGAATACCTGGTCGTGGGTGAGTGACCGCAGCAGCGGATAATCGGCCGTCGGCAGACCGAGCCATTCCCCTATCGTCATCACCGGCAATTCTTCGCTGACCACGGAACCGAAGTCCGCCTCACCGTCCTTCAGCCTTTCTGCCAGCCGGTCGAGCAATTCCTCCGTATTGCGCTCGACCGAATCCTTGACGGTATCCAGGCACTTACGGTCGAACATATTGCCCACCGAACGCCTGGCCCGCGTGTGGTGCGGCGGATTGAGGCCGGGCAGCGTGCTGGCCATCTGCTGCGAGGAAGGCGCCATCCAGCGGGTCGCCGCACCCTGCCTGGCCCGCCAGCCACTGTCCGGCACCAGCCATGACCTGTTGCGCAACACGTGGTCACACAGACCGAAAGAGGTCACCAGATGGCCGCCCCAAGGTGCCGGAACGATATCTCCCATCGATCGGAGTTCCGCGTAGTGCGGCAGCGGATTCGCTTGACCTTCCGGTGTGCGCAGGCGGGAGAAAAGCCTTATCACGGATCGGCGGTCCACGGATGTGACCATGGGTGGGGCAATCACGGCGGATTCCACTGCGAGAACTCCTTCATTCAATGCATCAGGCCAGGACGACCAACCCTGACTACCCCGGTGATTGAACGTTTACGCCCGATGGAAACCGAACCGTTGTCGTGAATGTCACACCTTCCACCAAGAGAGGAACGAGCTCCACCACTTTCCTCGTTGCACCTCATTCCTGTCCTGTCCAGAAGCATTATCCGTCGCGCGGCCACCCGTTGCCGGACCGGCGGACGGACGCCGCTCGGGGCGTACCGGGGTGAAGCGGGCGGGCAGGGCTTCCAGCGCCCGGTGGAACGGGCCGGGCCGCCAGGTCAGGCTTTCCGCGGGCAGGGCCAGATCGATGTCCGGCAGGGTGTTGAGCAGTTTCTCGATGGCCAGGACGGACACCAGCAGGGCGGGATCCTTGGCGGGGCAGGCGTGCGGGCCCGCCCCCCAGGCGAGATGCGCCCGCTTGCTGAGCATCTGACGGCCCGTCGACAGCTGCGGGTCGGTGTTGGCGGCCGCGAAGCTGATGACCACGGGTTCGCCGGCCGGCAGCTTGGCTCCCCCGAGCTCCATGTCGTGCACGGGGTAGTGCACACCGTAGTTGGCTATCGGAGGGCTGTTCCACAGCACGTCATTGATGGCGTCGTCGACCAGCAGTCCGGCCGCGCTCTGGTCGCCCACGTACTTCTCATCCGTCAACAGCAGCCGCAGCGCGCTGGCGATGATGTTCTGCGTGGGCTCCGTCCCCGCCGCGATCAGGGTGACGAGCTGGTGGACCATCTCCTCGTCGGTGAGCCCGGAGGGGTGCTCCATCAGCCAGGAGGTGATGTCCTCACCCGGCGAACGCCGCTTGAGCGCCACCAGCTCCAGCAGCGCTTCGGTCAGGACCTCGTTGGCCTTCTCCGCGTCGACCCCGTCGAAGATGCCCGATATGCCGAAGACCAGGCGGTCACCGATCTCGGCGGGGCACCCGAAGAGGTCGTTGAAGACCAGCAGCGGCAGCAACTGGGCGTAGTCGGCGACCAGATCCACTCGGCCCCGGCTGCTGAACTGGCTGATGAGGTACGCGGCGACGCGGTCGACATGACGGCTCAGCCGGTGGGTGTCCACCCGGCCCAGGCTCGCCGTGACCGACTGACGCAGCCGCATATGGTCCGCACCGTCGGAGAACAGACAATTCGGCCGGTACATCATCATCGGCAGCACGGGGCTGTCCAGGGGTACGCGCCCCTCGTTCAGGGCGCGCCAACGGCGTGAATCACGCGCAAAGGTGTCCGGATTCTGCAGCACGTGGAGCGCCGCGGCGTAGTCCGTGACGAGTTCGGCCTCCACCCCGGGGGCGAGCTCGACCGGCGCGCTGGGTCCGTGCTGCCGCAGGGCCTCGTAGAAGGCCTCGGGGGCTGCGGCGAATTCCGGCCCGTGCAAGGGAGTCCGCTGACCGTCGGCGTGTGCGGGGCAGCCGGGCGGGGGGCCCTGGAATTCCGAGTGAGATTGCATGCCTGAACTCCTAGTTGAGGCGGGACTGTAGATAACGGACGAGCGCGATCAGCGAATCCGCCGAGGAACGTTGGTCCCGTGCGTCACAGTTGACGACAGGCGTCTCAGGAAGGAGGTCCAGCGCCTCCCGGATCTCGTCGAGCGAATGCGTGGGGGTCCCGTCGAAGCGGTTCACCGCGATGGCGTAGGGGATTCCGTAGTGTTCCACCAGGTCCATGACAGGGAAGGACTCGTCGAGCCGCTGGGGGTCGACGAGGACCAGCGCCCCGAGCGCGCCGCGCGTCATGTCTTCCCACACCTGAACGAAGCGCTGCTGGCCGGGCGTTCCGAACAGGTACAGGACCAGCTTCTCGCTGAGCGTGAGACGCCCGAAGTCCATGGCGACCGTGGTCGTCGTCTTGTGGGGCGCACCTGTGGGGTCGTCAATTCCCGCCCCCGCCTGCGTCATTACCTCTTCGGTCCGCAGCGGAGGAATCTCGGACATGGTCCCGATGAATGTGGTTTTGCCCACGGCGAAGTGTCCGACCACAAGGATCTTCGCCGCGGTCTGCACTGAATTGCGCAAGTACACGCCGTCATCCAAAGCGAGCCTGGAGCCCATTCAGCACCTCCTCAAGGATTTGCCGGTCGACAAGCTGAGCGCTCGGTATGGGCGCACGCGAATACAGGTGGCCCTCCCGTGCGAGATCGGACACCAGAATCTTGACGACACCCACCGGCAGCCGGGTGTGCCCGGCTATCTCGGCGATCGAGAGAAAACCCCCCGAACACAGCTCCAGCAGACGCAGCTTCTCCGGATCGAGGGGTTTCGTCCTGGGCGGTTCCGCCTGCACGGTGACCAGGGTGATCAGCGAGAATTCGTTGCCGTCAAGAAGATCTCGGCCGTTGGTGATGACGTACGGCCGTACTAATTCCGCTGCTTCGTGTTCCAGCTCCGGCTCGTCATCGGTGGTCATGACTGAATGTCAGCCCTCTCGCGCGGCGGACTGGTCAGTGCCTTACCGAGCTGGCCGACAAGCTGCTGCATACGGAACGTGATCTCCGCCATGTCGACATCAGGAGAAGCCGAAACCGCGAGATACGCACCCTCGCCGGCCGAGATGAGAAAGACCCAGCCGTGGTCGAACTCGACCAGCGTCTGCCGCCATTGCGACCGGCCGGTGGGGGCTGCACCGCCATGACAGAAATCGGCGACCGTACGACTCAGCGACTGCATTCCGCTCATCGCGGCGGCGACGGTGTCGGCGTGGTCCCGGCCGACTTCCTTGGAGCGGGCCATGAGCAGGCCGTCGGCGGAGACGAGAATGGCGTGCTGCGCTTCGGGCAATTCCAGAGCACTGTCAAGCATCCACGACAGATCGTAGTTCACTGAACCTCATGCCCTTCATTGCGTGCATTGGTGGAACGACGGCCGGATTGCGTGCCGCGCTGGAAGGCCCCCATGACGGAAGCTGTCTGTGCGCTGTCGCGGGCCGGGGTTTGTGTGCTTTCGGAATCGGTCGGCACGATGGATATCGCACCGCGCCGGCGGCGCTTCGGCAGACCGCCGGCCGTCGTCTCGGGAGCCGACTGGGCCGGGACCTGCTGCCCCATGGGCGCGGCCCCGGGATACGGGGCTCCCGCGGCCGGGTAACCGGGGGCCGCAGGGACCGGAGCCGGTCCGCCGGCAACCTGCTGACCAGGAAAGTTCTCGGGCGGCAACGGGGCGGATGCGGCCACGGCAGGACTCTCCTCGGGCTCGTGCGGGGACGTCAGTAGATCCTCGGGGAGCAGGACGACCGCGCGCACGCCGCCATAGGGAGAGGTGGAGTCCACCGACACACTGAAGCCGTAGCGGGCGGCGAGCACTCCGATGACGGTGAATCCGAACTGCGGCGGGTTGCCGAGGCTGGAGACACTGGCCGCGTTCTCGCTCGACAGCAGCCGGGCGGCCCGCGCCTTCTCCTCCTCGTTCATCCCGACACCGGCGTCGTCGACGACGATGCACACGCCCTTGGGCACCGGGCGGATATTGATCTCGATCATCGTTTCCGGCGCCGAATAGCTGGTGGCGTTGTCCAGCAGCTCGGCGAGCACCAGGGCCACCGGCTCCACGGCGCGGCTCACGATCGCGAAATTGCTCTGCGAGCGGATCTCGACACGCGTGAAATGCCGGATACGGCCCTTCGCACTGCGCACCACATCGTAGAGCGAGGCATTGTGCCGCCGCCGGCCGAGCCAGCCGTCGCAGAGAACGGCGATGGACTGCGCACGCCGCGCAAACTGCGAGTTCATGTGGTCGATGTCGAGCAGATCCTGGAGAATCTTGTGCTCGCCGTAGGCCTCCTGCAGCTTGGAAATCGCCAGCTGCTGCTCACCCGCAAGGCCCTGCAGCGTCCGCATGGCGGCCTTCAGCGTGGTCTTGGTGGCTTCCTCCGCCCGGTCCTTGGCCTCTTCCACGGCTTCCGCGTAGTGGCTTTCAAGAGTGGCGTAGTGCTGCTTGAGCTCGGCCTGTTCTTGTCGGAGTTCCGTAATCTTCTTTCTGCCGCGAATAATCGCGGTTGCGGCGACAGGGGTACCAGCGATCAAACCCCAGAACGCTGGATCCTGGAAGTATTGCGTCATAGGACTCTCTTCGGACGACGGAGCCACCAGGTGTCGTATGTCTGGCCATGACGTGGCGAATCGATCGCACTCCCAGACATACGTGAACGGCCACGCACAGTCGCCTGCCAGAAAGCCATCAAAGGGCCGGCTAATGGCATAGTTCTCCCCGGGGTGGCGGTTTTCTTAGGCCAATGCGCGGAATTTATTTCATGCCATATCAGGTGACTACCCCGTTGGCAAGTGCGATGATCTTAGCATCACAGCAACACCCCCCGTCCAACCGCGATCTGATCATGCGACAGGTGCAGTGTTCATTCAACAAAGGCTTGTGCGGGGCGCTTTGGGAGCGTCGTTGGGTCCGAAGGCTTCCGGCCGGCCCATTCCTGACGGCTCGCTAACACGTGTTCACGTGACGTGGACCACGTCTTGCGCGGCAATTGTCAGCCGTGGTCAGCGATGCGGGGCGTCGTGAACATAAGTGATCTCGCCCCCGCGGACCCGGACGACGCGTACGGTCATGCCGCGGTCCGTCCCTTGCAGGTAGTGCGCCGTGCAATGGGTCCGCGCCCCCTTGACCGCACGCAGGTCCCTGGCGCAGTCGACCGAGCGCGGCCCCCGGGAGATCACCGGCAGCGACAGATGGCCCGAGATGGAACGGGCGACCTCGTCGCGCGGAACGGCATCGGTCGTCCCGTTCACCTCGCTGGTCGCGCCCCGCTCCCCCAGCCACTGGGTCCCCGCCGTGAGGCTGCCGCCCAGCAGAGCCGTGCCGGCCAGCGCCAGACCGACGACTCGCAGATTCCGCACGGTTCTCCTTCCAGCGGCCACACCCGTCATGCGCCGGCCACACCCACCGGCCGGGTCACGGACAATTCTTGCGGCGGACCCGGCGCCGGCAACAGGAGGCCCCCTCCCGTGCGACCACCCGGGCGACGGTGCGTCAAACGGACGGCACGGGGCCCTGCATCTGCTCGCTGATCCAGTGCAGCGAGTCGGCCATCCGCTGGATATAGGTGTGCGGGCTGTGCACGCCGCCCGGTATTTCGAAGAGCGTGGAGTGGACCGGCCCGCCGGTGTAGTCCTTGATGAAGCGCTTCACATCGGACACCGCCGCCTCCTTGCTGCCGAGTTCGAAGGCCAGATAGACCGGCGGGCTCTTGCGCGCGGCCAGCCGCCGCGCCAGGTGGCGTGGGTCGTTGGCACGCATCTCCGCCGGGTGCCCCTGCCACATCGGCGAATCCGGCGCCGTGTCCGGGCCGTTGACGACGGCCGCCTTGAACTTCCGCGGCTCCTTGAGCACGGCCTTCAACGCGGCGAACCCACCCGACGAGGACCCCATGAAGGCCCAGCCGTCACGGCTCTTGTACGTACGGAAGTTGGCCCGCGCGAAGTCCGGCACATCATCGGTCAGCCAGGTGCCCATCTTCGGCTGCCCTGGTATGTCGCTGCCGTCGTAGTACTTCCTGCCGGGGTTCAGCACCGGCATCACGACGATGAACGGCAGCGTCTTGCCCTGCCGCGACCACCGGGCGATCCGCTCCTCCAGCGCGAAGGCGTCCCCGGCCCAGTAGTTGAACGGATAGCCGTACGCACCGGGCAGCGCGATCAGCACCGGGAAGCCGCTCGCGGCGTACTGCGGCTGGTGGTACTCCGGCGGCACCCAGACCCAGATGTCCCCGGTGAAACCGGACTTGCGCCCGTGCCACTTCGTCGTCACGACCTCGGTGCCGTCCCCCGCCGTACGGAACGGGGTGAAGGAGGAGCGCGGGCCCCGCGGCCCGGCCACCCGGGGCTTGCCGTTGCGGGCGTCCGCGGCACGGGCCTGCAACCGCGGCACGCTCGAGGCGTCGGCGAAGTCCCGGCCGTCACCGCAACCGGCCAGCAGCCCCAGGGCCACCACACTCGCCGCAGCACGGACACGCAGGCGCTTCATCGGGACGTACTCCTCGGATACTCGGGCCGGCCGGCGGACAGCCACGCTGCCACTGCCCCGCCGGTCGAAAGACACCACTTTAAGATCGCCCGACGGGTCCTCGACGCCCGCCCCGTGCGCCGTGACCTGGTGCTCCGCCCGCCCCGGGGCCCGTGGAGACCTCGCGTCGCGTCAAATACGGCGCCGGGGTTTCCCTCGTTCGATGCGCCCACTCGTTCCTTACCGGACGGTCGGTTCTGGCATCGTGGGTGCCCAGTTCGGAAGGGCGCGGCACTGTGCCGTGGTTGGGGATGACCGATGACCGCGTGGGCCGATCACCGGCCACTGCCCGGCGTAGTGGGGCGGGCCGTTGAGCATGAGCAGGTGTCCGGGCTGCTGAACGGTGCTTCGCTGGTGACGCTCACCGGTGCCGCCGGGGTGGGCAAGAGCGTGCTGGCCCGCGCCGTCCTGGAGGAGCACACCGCTCGGCACGGCGGCACGGTCATCCGGGTCGGCTGCTGGGACGGACTGGCCGAAGGCGGTCCGGCCGAGGCGCTGCTCCGGGCGGCGGGGCAGGCGGACACCGTCTGCCGGGACACCGCCCGGCCCCTCGCCCGGCAGGCGGCCGACCCCGGCCCCGGCGCACCGCCGCCCGTTGGGGCGGACCGGACGGATGCCACCACGGCCCGCACTCCCCCGGGCGGCACGGCCCTCGCGGCGCTGGCCGCACACTGCCGTCGGCAGCGCGCGACCGTGCTGCTGGACGACTGCGACCCGGTGCTCGCCGAGTGCGCGCAGCTCGTACGGCGGCTGCTGCGGGCCGATCCGTCGCTGCGCATCGTGGCGACCGCACGGGGCCCGCTGGGACTGGCCGAGGAGCGGGTCGTCGACCTCGCGCCGCTGCCGGTGACGCTGGGCGAGGGGATCGCCGGACCGGCGGTCGAGCTGCTGGCCACGCGGGTCGCCGGTACCGGGACGGCAGCCGCGGCGCCCGAGCTCCTGGTCACGGTGTGCCAGGCGCTGGAGGGCTCACCGCTGGCGATCGCCCTGGCCGCGCACCAGTTGGACCGGATGTCCCTGCCGCAGCTCGCGGCGCAGGTGGGCACGGACGGTCCGTTGTTCTACTCCGGGCCGGCGGCAACCGTGCGGCACACCTCGCTGCACGCCGCGCAGGCCGCGGGCTACGCCCTGTGCTCGCCCACCGACCGCCGGGTGTGGGCCAGGCTCTCGGTGCTGCCCGGCGACTTCGACCCCTGGCTCGCCGGCTGCGTGTGCACCAGCAGTGACGTGCCCGCGGCGGCGGTCGACGGCGCACTGGAACGGCTCCGTACGGCCTCGGTCGTCGAACGCGTACGGGACGCGGGTGGCGCGCACGAGGACACCGGGGCCGCGCTGCCGCCGCGCTACCGGCTGCCGCGCGCCGCCCGGGACTTCGGGCGGACGCAGCTGCGGGAGGCGGGCGAGGAGTCCGCGGCGCTGCGACGCTTCCGGCAGGCCTGTGCGGCACTCGCGGCCGAGGCCCAGATCACCTGGCAGGGACCGAACCAGCAAGTCGCCGTGCGGCTGGTGGAGGACGAACGGGCCAACCTCGACGCGGCGCTGACCCGGCCGCCGCAGGACGCGGAGGATGCGCTCGGCGCGCTGGAGATCGCGGTGTCCCTGTGGTTCCACTGGGCCGCCTGCGGCTTCCGCCGGGAGGGGCGGGCCCATCTGGACCGCCTGCTGCTGCTCTCCCGGGACGACACCGCGCTGCGGGCCCGGGCACTGTGGCTGGCCGGCTATCTCGCCGCGCAGGAAGAATCGCTCGCTGCCGCGGAGGTCCTGCTCGACGAGGCCTGGACGGCGGCTGTGATGCATGCGGACTCCGACGGACTGGCCCGTATCGCGCATGCGCACGGCGTGCTGGAGCTGTACCGCGGGAACACCGCGGCGGCCGTGGCGTGCCTGGAGGAGGCGACCCGGCACCGCTCCAGGGATCCGTGGTTCGGGCCGGGTCCCGCCCACAGCTGGGCGCTGCTCGCCATCGCGCTGGCGCCGCTCGACGCGGAGCGGGCGCGGACGGCGGCCCACCGCGCCTGGGAGACCCGGCACTGCGACGGCGATTTCTGGCTGTACTCGACGGTTCTCTACGCCCGTGCGATGACCGAGAGCGCCCATGGGAAGCCGACGGCGGCGCTGCGCGCCTGCCACAAGGCGCTGGTGGCCAAGAAGCTCATCGGCGACCCGCTGTTCATCGCGGGGGTACGCAACATGCTGGCGGGCCTGCGCCGGACGGTGCGCGGCGGGACGGCACGGCCGGGCGCCGAGGAGGAGACGCCGTGGTGGCAGCGCGGCGGTCCCGGCGGCAGGGCCCGGCCGTTCTTCTCACGGTTGCGGGCCGGCTCCTGAGGGCCGGACCGTCCGCGGCGTGCCGCCGGGGGAACACGCTGGGTGACGCGCCGACCGCGTTCGGGATGCGGGAGCGGGGGGCCGGTCGCATGCTGGGAGGCATGAAGCGTGCCCCCGTGATCGTGCATCCGCCCTGCACCGGCGGTCGCCGCGTGTCGCTCAACGGACAGGATCTGGGACGGGCGCTGCGGCCCGGTGATGTGGCCGCGATACTGCGCCGGGCCGGATTCGGCACCGCGAACTTCGTCTGGGACGACACCGGCCTCTTCGAATGGCGCGACGGCGGGCCCGATGTGTGGCTGATGACCTGACGTACGGGCCGCCAACGGGCCCGCGGCATCAGCTGAGTTGCGCCGGGTGAGCCGTGGACTGCCGTGGGGGGCCGTGGAGGGCCGTACGGACCCGCGCTGCGCCCCGGGGAGGTCAGTCGACCGTCGCGGTGACCGGCGCCTGGGCCGCCTCGCGCGCGGCGGCCGCCTTCTTCGCGCGGTACCTCATGAGGAGGAAGGACCCGGCGCCGAACAGCAGGGCGGCGGCCAGCCCGAGCCAGGAGAAGCGCTTGAGCCACGCCTCGGCGACCATGCCCACGCTGTAGATCAGCGCGGTCGTGCCGCCGGCCCAGATGATGCCCCCGAGGACATTGGCGATCAGGAACTTCCAGTACGGCATCTTCAGCACGCCGGCGAGCGGTCCCGCGAAGATGCGCAGCAGCGCGACGAAACGGCCGAAGAAGACCGCCCACATACCCCACTTGTCGAACTTCGCCTCGGCCATGGCGACATGGTCCGGGCCGAAGTGCCTGGGGAACTTCCGGCCCGCCCACTGCAGCAGGGGCTGGCCCCCCTTGCGTCCGATCAGATACCCGATGGAGTCACCCAAGATCGCACCCGCGGACGCACAGGCACCCAGCACGACCGGATTGATGTGGTCCTGGGTCGCCGCGAGAATCGCCGCACTGACGAGGACGATCTCGCCGGGCAGCGGAATGCCCACGCTCTCCAGTCCGATGACCACCCCCACCAGGAGGTAGACGCTCACGGCCGGTACGGTCTCGAGCCACTCCTGGATGTGCAACGCCGCTTCCTCCGCTGGTGTAGGGCCCCGTGGGCCGGGCGCCGGCAGCCATGACACCGGCGCCGGTCGATCCCCTGGCGCGCCTCGGCACGCCCGGGAAGCGTACTCGATGGCGCCGACGGAGGGCCGAATCCGAGTGCGCTGCGCAACACCTGTTCCCGCGGCCCGGTCCGGGGGCCGAGCGCCCCCTCGGAAACGGCGACGGCCCGCCGTGCGCGGCACGACGGGCCGGGGAAACCCCGCTGTGAATCAGCTCACTTGTTGGGGCGCAGGGTCCACACGATGCTCATCTCGCCGGTGACCGCGCCGTCCTCGCGGGTGATGGCGATGTTCACGGGGAACTCCGGACGCTCGCCGGCGTCGAGCTCGGCGACGACCTCGGCCACCGGCCGGCCCAGCTCCGCGGTGGCGGTGACCGGTCCCATGGCGAGCTTCTTGTAGCCGATCTCGGCGCGCACGGCCAGCGGCACCGCCCGGCCGAGCTGGTCGCCGAAGGCCGCCATCACGATGGCGCCGCTCGCCGACTCGGCGAGGGTGAACATCGCGCCGGCGTGCGGTCCGCCGACGTGGTTGTGGAAGTCGGCCTGGTCGGGCATGCGGACCACGGCGCGCTCGGCGGTGGTCTCGGCGAACTCGAGGTTCAGGGTGCGGGCCATCGGCACGGAGGCCGCCATCATTTCGCCGATCGACGGCAGGGTCTCGGAGGACATGGACATCATGTTACCTAGCGGTAGCTTAGGTGTGAAGGGGCGGTCGCGCTCCGCCGCCGGACCGACGGGACGCCGCGGCCCCGCGACAGCACGCACCCGGAGATATCCGTGTGCGGCACACGTAACGCCTTGCCTATCGTTGACGCCCGTGCGGCCAGGACTACAGCACAGCGAAGGCGGAGGGACGCCCGCCGTGCCGGTGCCCTCTTGGTAAGGGCCCGTCCCGCATGGGCGGGGAGCAACTTTCTGCTGCTCACCGGCGCCACGGTGATCGCGAACCTCGGCAGCTCCGGCGCACTGATCGCCACCGAGGTCGGCCTGGTGGCGGCCGCGCGGACGGTCGCGCTGATCCACGGGACAGGCGTTCTTCGCGCCGGCCTCCAGAGGCGGCGTGCGGCACGATCTGCGGGACGACTGGCGCCAGGTCGTCCCCCGGCCGTGGCTGTGGACGGTGGTCGTGCAGTTCTCCCTCGTCAACGCGGTGGTCTCGGCCGCCGAGGCGGTCTACGGGCCGCTGGTCGCCGAGCAGCATCTGGGCACCTCATCGGCCGGCAGGGTGCGCTGTGGGGCTGCTCCGCCGTGATCGTGCTGCTGACGGGGGCGGTGCTGTGCGTGCCCGACGTGCGGCGGCTGACCCGGCGTACGGGGCCGGAGCCGGCCGCCATAGGGGCGGCCTCCCGCGCGGCCGGAGCGACGGAACCGCACACCGCGGAGGCGGAGTGACCGGTCGTCGTGGCCCTGTCCCCACGGCGGACCGCGCTCAGCCGACGCTGAAAGCGCCGTCGGGCGGCATGGGGGACGCCACCGCCTCGGCATCGCGTACGGGGACCGCGTCCGCGATCAGCCGCCGCAGCGCCGCACCGTGCTCGACGCGGGCCGGGAACGCATCGCCGGCCGTCCGCCGGGCCAGTGCGGCGATGGGGAGCGGTGCGCGCGAGGCGAGCAGCACGGCATTGCCGAACCGGCGGCCGCGCAGCACCGAGGGCTCGGCGATCAGTGCGAGATGGTCGAAGACCGCGGCGAAATTGGCGAGTTGGCCGCGCAGGAAGCCGAACGGCGCGCCGTCCGCGAGGTTCGCGGCGTAGCAGCCGTCCGGTCGCAGCACCCGGGCCGCGGCTTCGGCGTACTCGACCGAGGTGAGGTGCGCCGGCACCCGCGAGCCGCCGAAGACATCGGCCACGATGACATCGGCGCTGCCCTCCGGCGTGGCCTCCAGCGCCCTGCGGGCGTCCTCGGCGTGCACCGTGATCCCGCAGTCGCCGGGCAGGGGCAGATGTTCCGTCACCAGGGCGAGCAGCCCGCGGTCGGCTTCGATGACGTCCTGCCGGGAGTGCGGACGGACGGCGGCGACATATCGCGGCAGGGTCAGCGCCCCGCCGCCCAGGTGCAGCGCATCGAGCGGCCGGCCCGGGGCGGCCACCTCGTCCAGGACGTAGGCCAGCCGGCGTACGTACTCGAATTCCAGCTGGGTCGGCGCGTCGAGGTCCACGTACGACTGGGGTGCACCGTCCACCGTGAGCAGCCAGGCGCGCGGACGGTCGACGTCCGGCAGCAGCTTGGCCGTGCCGCAGTCCACGGTCCGGGTGACGGGTATCGGCTCGGGTGCTTCGTCCACCGTCCCATTGTGCCGGTGCGGCCACGGTGTCCCGGCCCCGGCCACCGCGGGCACCGGTCGGGCGGCGCGTGGCGCAGCGGTGAGCCCTCGTGCCCGTTCGTCCGGGCGAGCAGTCTCGCACCCACGTGTCCGCGGCGACCGGAGGCGGCTGCGCCCGGCACCCGGAGAGGTGCCGGGCGCAGCCTGCTGACCTGCGGTGTCTACTCCCCGACGGTGCGCACCGTGCCCGCGCCGACGGTGCGTCCGCCCTCGCGGATGGCGAAGCCCAGGCCCCGCTCAAGCGGCACGTCCCGGCCCAGTTCGACCGACACCGTCACCGTCTCTCCGGGCCGGGCGACGCCCCGCTCGCCGAGATCGAGGTCGCCGACCACGTCCGCGGTACGGATGTAGAACTGCGGCCGGTAACCGGTGGACAGCGGCGTACGGCGGCCGCCCTCCTCGGTGGAGAGCACATACACCTCGGCGGTGAAGCGGCGCCGAGGTGTGACGCTGCCCGGCGCGGCGACCACATGCCCGCGGCGCACCTGGTCGCGGTGCAGACCGCGCAGCAGCAGCGCGACATTGTCCCCGGCCTCGGCGGACTCCATGGGCTTGCCGAACGTCTCCAGCCCGGTGACCGTCGTCTCGGTCTCCGCGCCGAGCACCGCGACCCGGTCGCCGACCCGCACCGTGCCGCGCTCGACCGCTCCGGTGACGACCGTGCCGCGACCGGTGATGGTCAGCACGTTCTCCACCGGCAACAGAAAGGGCGCGTCGACATACCGCTCGGGCATCGGGACATAGGTGTCGACGGCGTCCAGCAGCGCGTCGATCGCCGCCGTCCAGCGCGGGTCGCCCTCCAGGGCGCGCAGCCCCGAGACCCGTACGACGGGCACGTGCTCCCCGTCGTAGCCGTGTGCACTCAGCAGTTCGCGCACCTCCAGCTCCACCAGGTCGGTGAGCTCCGGGTCGCCGGCGTCGGCCTTGTTGAGGGCGACGACGATGTACCGGACGCCCACCTGCTTGGCGAGCAGCACATGCTCGGCGGTCTGCGGCATGATCCCGTCGAGCGCCGAGACGACGAGGATCGCGCCGTCGAGCTGCGCCGCGCCGGTCACCATGTTCTTGATGAAGTCCGCGTGGCCGGGCATGTCGACGTGGGCGTAGTGCCGGGTGCCGGTCTCGTACTCGACATGCGCGATGTTGATGGTGATGCCGCGGGCGGCCTCCTCCGGGGCCCGGTCGATCCGGTCGAAGGGCACGAACGTGCCACTGCCGCGCGCGCTGAGGACCTTGGTGATGGCCGCGGTCAGCGTCGTCTTGCCGTGGTCGACGTGGCCCATGGTGCCGATGTTCACGTGCGGCTTGGTGCGCACATATGCCGTCTTGGGCATGGTGTTCTTCCTCGCAACGATGCGGTGAGAACGGCGACTTGGCGCCGTGGGGACCCCTGAACCCGGCCGACCCTCCCCCTGCGGGGTCCGCCGGACGATCCGGAGAGGGTCAGCTTCGTGCGCCGCCGGCCGCTGCGGCGGCCGGGACGGCGACCGCCGCGACGGCAGTGACTGCGGGAACGCAGGCGGCGATGGCCGCGAGGAAATCGACGGCAGCCTTCGGCTCGTCCGCGACTGCGGACGGGAGCGGGAGGAAGGCGTACCGGAACATGCGCCCTATGGTGCCGGGGGCCCGCCGCCGCGTCGACCGATTTATCCGGCCGCCGTCCCGATACGCCTGGAGGGGACAGCCGACCGTCGGCGTACCCGGCGATACGTCAGGACGCACCGATGCCCGGCGGCTCACGCACCGTCGACACTATGACGGCTCCCCGGCAGCCCCGTCGGTTACGCTCCGGGGGTGTCCCCACCCGCCGCAGCGCCCGCCGGCCTCGCCGCGCGCTGCACGCGCGTGCTGTTGTCTCCCCGGTCCCGGCTGGTCCTGCTGCTCGCCCTGCTGGCCTGCGGCGCGGCCGTGACGCTCTGGTGGCAGCCGCAGCATCTGCTGACCGGCGCCCGCCCCGCCGGGCCGTCCGGCCCTGCCGCCCTGGCGCTCTTCGCCCTGGCATACGGCGCGTGCACCAGCGCCTTCGTCCCGCGCCCGGTCCTCAATCTCGCGGCGGGGGCCCTCTTCGGCAGCCAGGCCGGGCTGGCCACCGCACTGGCCGGCACGGTGCTGAGTGCCGCGCTGACGTTCGGGCTCGGCCGGCTGCTCGGACAGGACGCCCTGCGCCCGTTGTTGCACGCCCGCTGGCTGACGGCCGTCGACCGGCAGTTGAGCGAGCACGGCTTCCGCTCGATGCTGGTGATCCGGCTCTTCCCCGGCCTGCCGTTCTGCGCCATGAACTACTGCGCCGGCATCTCCCGTATGGGCTGGGGCGCCTACCTGGCCGCCACGGCACTCGGCAGCATCCCGAACACCGCGGCCTACGCCGTGGCCGGCGCGCGGGCTTCGACGCCCACCTCACCGGTGTTCCTCGCGGCCATGGGCTTCATCGCGGTCAGCGCTCTGGGGGCGCTGGTGGTGGCGTGGTGCAAACGCAAGGCGCTGCGCGGGGGCTGACAGCGGTTCGGGCGGGCGGCCACCGTACGTCCAGGACCCTTTGGCCGCCCGGACATCTTCGGACGTTACGCTGCCCCCTGTCGGCGATGATCCGCATCCGTCGCCACCGTCCGCTTTCTCCCCTCTTGCGCAGGTCAGCGCTTGATCACCCTTGGATAGCGTATTTTCCATGTCTTGGTTTGAATCATTCGTCCTCGGACTCGTCCAAGGGCTGACCGAGTTCCTGCCGATCTCCTCCAGTGCGCACCTCCGCCTGACGGCGGCGTTCGCGGGCTGGCAGGACCCCGGTGCGGCGTTCACCGCCATCACCCAGATCGGCACCGAAGCGGCCGTCATCATCTACTTCCGCAAGGACATCGGGCGGATCATCTCGGCCTGGGCGCGCTCCCTCTTCCACCGGGAGCTGCGGCACGATCACGACGCCCAGATGGGCTGGCTGGTGATCGTGGGCTCGATCCCGATCGGCGTCCTGGGCATCACGCTCAAGGACGCCATCGAGGGCCCGTTCCGCGATCTGCGGCTGATCGCCACCACCCTCATCGTGATGGGTGTGGTCCTCGGCATCGCCGACCGCTTGGCCGCGCGCGACGAGACCGGTGGCCGGCACCGGGCCGCCAAGCAGCGCAAGTCCCTCACGGATCTCAGCGTCAAGGACGGCCTGCTGTACGGCATCTGCCAGGCCATGGCGCTCATTCCCGGCGTCTCCCGCTCGGGCGCCACGATCAGCGGCGGCCTCCTGATGGGCTACACCCGTGAATCCGCGGCCCGCTACTCCTTCCTGCTCGCCATCCCGGCGGTCTTGGCCTCCGGCGTCTTCGAACTCAAGGACGCGGGCGAGGGCCACGTCTCCTGGGGCCCCACCCTCTTCGCCACGCTCATCGCCTTCGTCGTCGGCTACGCCGTCATCGCGTGGTTCATGAAGTTCATCTCCCACAAGTCCTTCATGCCGTTCGTCATCTACCGCATCCTCCTGGGCATAGCCCTGTTCGCCCTGGTCGCGGCGGGGACCCTGACGCCGCACGCGGGCGAGACGGCGGGCTGAGAGGGCACGGTCACGCGCTCGGGCAGGGCGGGCCTGTGACCAACGCCGACGGGCGCTGAGCGGATCAGCGGCCCAGGGGGCTCAAGGCCCAGGAGCTCAGGGGCTCAGGGGATCAGCACGCAGTGGTTCTCGATCACCCTGCCGCTGCGATCCAGGCCGCCGCAGACGGCCAGTCGCGGATACGCCCTGATCTCGCGGTTGACGACGAACCGCCACCGCGACACGTTGGCCTTGCGGTTCCCGTAATCGCCCACGAAGGCGCGCAAGGTCCCCGGCAGTCCGTCCCGCGTCGTGACGGTGATGTCCTGGACGTAGTCGCGCCCCTGGTAGGCCGTGGCCACGCAGATGTAGGTGCCGCAGGTGGACTTGACCTCGGCGCTCGCCGGTGCCGCGGTCGCCAGCCCCAGCGCGCTGACCGCTGCGAGGGCCGCCCCGACCGCAGCCGAGCGCCGCCGTGCAGTGGTCGCCGGCCGGACGCTCTCCTGTCGCATGTGCATCACAAGACCCCCTTGACTGCTTGCAGTCGGCTGACCGCACCACTCCCCACACTGTCGCGGGCCTGCCCGGATTCGACAAGTAGCAAGGAAATTACGGAGGGCTACGTTTCGTCCGGCGATGGCTCACGGGGTGGCAGCCGTCAGCGGTAGCCGATGTCATCGAACGGCAAGGTCCCGGTCCTTGACCCCCACGACGTAGCGCCGGCAGTCCGACTGGCTTCGGCCCGCCCCCTTCTTTCGCTCTCCGCCTCTCTTCGTCCCCGCTCAGGAATTCCGGCGGGGACGCGTCGCCCTCGGCCGGGCCGGTGCCGGTCTGCGAGGCAGGGTGGGTACGTCTCGCAAGTACATCGGGTGGGGTCAGGAACTGAGGTGGTATTGGGCCCAGGGCTGATGGGACGGTGCGGCATCCTCGTGGGAGGGCGCGAGGGTCCCCCACGGGGCGAGAGCGTTGTCCCATTCCGAGGCCAGGGCGGCCATGTCCGGGCCGGATTCCGCGGGCGGCATCGTGCCGGTGTGCCAGGCGGAGGCCATCTGGTGCCCCGAGGGCGCGGCGTTCCAGGAGTTCGTCTGCTGCGCAGGGATGGTGTATTCGGACTCGTGCACATCGCCGGGGCCGCGCCGGTGGCGTCCCGCATGGCTCTCCACGGGGCCGGGGTAGAACCGCCCCTGGGCGGAGAGTTGTTGGGCGCGGGTGACCAGGCGGGTGAGGTCGAGCCCGAATTCGGCGGCGAGTTCGCGCAAATCCACTCCGGTCTGCCAGCTGCCGATGAGGACCGCGTCCATCGCCGGGGACCAGCTCTGTTCCGCTGTCCCCGGGCCGCCGGCACCTTCGCGGGGCAGGCCGGTGGGACGCGTTCCGGCAATTGGGTTCTGGTGGGAATATTCGGCGGCGGGATCGGGCGCCGGTGAGGCCTCTTCCGGTTCCCGTGGTGGCGCGGCGGGAGTGGCGGCCGCCAGCAGCTCATCGGCGACGGCACGGGCGTCGTCCTTGCCCACCGTGCGCCGGGCGATCCGTACTTCCCGCTCGTTCAATCCGAACAGACCGGCCACCGCGCCGGTGCTGCCCACCGTGATCGCGAATGCCGCCAAAACCCGTGACCGGTCCGCCTGCGCCTCGTCAAGTCGGGCCTGCGCCTCGCGCACCCGCTCATCGCCCAGACAAAACGCTTCTGCCAGCACGGCGTTGCGGTCCCACAACTCTCTAGGATCCATACCCATTCAACGGCTCTTGGTCAGAGGTGTCCCGACCCGGCCCAGCAAAGCACCCCAAAGCACTCATCGAACCACCAGATGACAATCACCCCGGCGCCCGGCCGGTGACCGCCGCCGGTCTGGTCGGGATGTCATATTCCCTGGTCACACGCTTGCGTACATACTCAACGCCGGTTGTCGGTGCCATGGGTTATTGTCATGATCGATGACATTTTCATAGTTCCATGTGCTCATGGGGGGGCCATGACTCATTTCTCCCGTATCCCGTCCCGCGTCGCGGGGGCGCTGCTCACCGGAGCCGTGCTGTGCGGCACGGCGGCCTGCACGACGTCGGGCGACCACACCGCCGCGTCGGGGAACATCAACGCCGCGCCGGTCGCCGCGGTGCAAAAGGCCGTCGACAAGGGGGCCAAGCTCAACTCCGTCTCGTACCAGCTCTCCGGCAGGGTTCCGGGGCAGGGGACGGTCGACGGCAAGGTGTCGTTCAGCATGCGTCCGCGCGCCATCGACATGCGGATGAAGGCCTCCGGGGGCAAGGAGGAGGGCGAGTTCTCGGTGCGGCTCGTCGGGGACGCGGTGTATCTCGGCGGGGACGGGAAGGCGACGGCCGCGTTGGGCGGCAAGCACTGGATCAAGTTCGCCATGAAGGACAAGGGGGCCGACGCCCTCGGGGGGATGCAGCAGCAGGCAGACCAGGACCCGGCGGCGCAGGCGTCCTTGCTGACCCAGTCCGACGACGTCAAGAAGGTCGGTGAGGAGACCGTCGACGGGGTGCGGACGTCGCACTACGCCGGTGTGGTCGAGGTGGCGGATCTGCTGAACGAGCGGGGCGCCAAGAGCGCGCTGGATGCCGAGCGCCGTAAGAAGGTGATCGAGCAGTATCAGCAGCTCGGGGTGAGCAAGCTGACGCTCGACATATGGATCGGCCCCGGCGACCGCACCGTGAAGTTCCGCGAGCGTGCGCAGGCGGCCCAGGGCCCGCTGGACGTGAGCATACGGTTCTTCGACGTCAACAAGCCGGTCAGGGTCCAGGTGCCGCCCGCATCCGACACGGTGGATCTGGAACAGAAGCTCAAGGAAGCCGGAAAGCGCCTGGGCTAGGGGGGCGGCGTGGCCTGGTTGTGTTGACCGGAGAGGGTGCCGCCGCGCGGTGCGGGCTCGTCGAGGTGCGGCAGGCCGATCGGGTTGGGGAAAGGCAGGACATCCGCGGCCAGGAGGCACCGGACCAGGGGTTCGAGCGTATGCAGCAGCCGCTCGGTCTCCGCCTCGGGCAGCAGGTGCAGCAGCCGTCCGGCCAGCCGGTCGGTCGCCGCCTCGATGCGCTCGCGCTCTTGCCGGCCGTGTTCGGTCGCGTCGCCCCGTGCGTCCACGAGGCCACGGGCGCGCAGCCGGTCCGCCGCGTCCGCCCACTCCTCCTCGCTCCAGCCGCGGTCCTGCCGCATGGTGTCCCGGGGGACGCGCCCCGAGGCGACGGCCAGGACCAATGCCTCGCAGCCGTCGAGCCCTTCGTCGGCGAGCACCGCGAGATGGGCGTCACCCCTGAACTCCCGCACGGTGGTGACCAGTTGCCACAGGCGCTCGACAGGGTCGGCGTGGTCGCACAGCGCGCGGTTGGCGGCGAACAGGGGACGGGCGAGGGCCGGTGCCTCGTCGACGATCGTCTGGAGCGGGGGCAGCACCGCGGCTGCCGTGCGCTCCAGCCCGGGGTCGATCGCGCGCAGCGCCTGGGCCGCGCGCCTGCCGCGCTCGTCGAGGACGTGCGCCGGGCTGACGACGCTCCAGGCCGCGGGCAGTGCACGGGCCACCATCCCCGGGGCGAACACCCCGAGTACGGCCGTGGCCGCCGCAGGCTCCACCGCTCCCATGGGCGCCGTACGCGAGGCGAAATAGCCCATCCAGAAGCCTTTGAGGCCGAGGTCCTTGCCCAGGCGGCGGCACCTGTCATCGAAGTAGCAGACCGCATGCAGCGGCTCGGACACCAGCCAAAGCGATCGTGCGTGCAGCTCCATGCCCGCACGCTACCGCCGGCCGAGGCCTGCCGCACCGCATCGCAGCGCGGAGGCCCCCCGTACCGGCGCCCTCGGCGCAGCCGACCCGAATCGAGGACCAGTGGCAACGCCCGGCAACGCAGAGATCATCAGCATTGCCCCCTCGACCGCATCACGGCGGGCTATGTCTTCCCCCGGCGCGCCGCGGAGGTCGACCGGGCCCTGCGCGCACGGCTGGCGGCCGGTGAGTACGACGCGCTGAGCGGTGCCGCGCTCTGCGAGGCAGTGACCGAACATCTGCAGGGGGTCTGCCCGGACAGGCACCTCAGGCTGTTGTGGCAGGAGGCGGTGCGCACCCCACCGCCCCGCCATCCGGTGACGGAGCACATCACGGTCACCGTGCCGACGGCCCGGACCGTCAACGCCGTCACGGGCACCAACTGGGAGGGTGCCGGGGTGCAGCCGGATCGTGCCGTACCGGCCGAGAAGGCACTCGAGGCGGCACACGAGGAGGAGGGAGCGGTGGGGAAGGCGGTGAAGATCCGGTGGAAGCAGCGGGCTCCGACGGCAGGGAGCGGTGCGCGGGAGCGAGAGGCGCCCGACGGCGGTCCGGCGTCAGCCGTCGGTGCGGCCGCCCGCGCCGAAGCCCGACTCCCAGGTCCACAGGTGGGTGCAGTTGGGGCACTGCAGATGCAGGACGCTGCCCTTGTGCGACAGAAGGTAGCGCCAGTGGTCACCGCAGGTGCGGCCGTCGAGGCAGGTGCCGCAGTCCTGGTGGTCCTGGCAGCGGGGGCACGGTACCCAGGCGCGGCGGCCGATATCGGCGGTCGGGTCGAGCGGCAGCATGCTCAGTCCTGCCCGGAGCCCGGCAGCACCTCGGCAGCGACCAGCATGTCGTAGGTGGCCTGCTGCTCCGCGTCCAGGCCCGAGTAGAGGAGCCGGTACGCCTCGTCCTCGCCCTCCACCACCGCGATGGGGTCCCAGGTGTCGCCCAGCGCCGCGAGGACTTCGGTGCGCCGCCGGGCTTCGTGGGCGGCGAGGTCGAGCTCGAATATCTGGTGGTCAGAGGTGTTGCGGTCGTTCATGGTGCGCGTCCTGTGCCACTTGCGGATGATGCGGACGTGTCTATCAAGCCGGGCGGCACTGAGGAAGCGTCAGGCGGAGCGGAGCGGGCCGGAACCCGCTGGAGTGCAGGGTCGGTAGCTTAACGTGACGAAATGTAAGGGATATATCGGGCGTAAGTGGGGCCTCTGCTGAAGCATTGGACGCCGTATGCCGGATTTCATGAGGAATTCGGGGGGAATCCGAGGCGTGACGTAATTCATCCCTGTGATGTCGGATCCTCCCTGCGGGATGGAGCGTGTCCGGCCGCTCCGCTGCCGGGGTGCGGGCCGCCTCAGGGAGCGCCGGGATCCCCTGCGGTGGACGGTGACCGGGCAGGCAGGCGCCGTACCGCGACGGCGGCGGCGTCGTCGCCGAGCCTGCCGTCCGTGTGGGCCAGCAGGTCCGCGCGCAGCCGGCTCAGAACCTGCTGTGGACTGCCGTCGCCCCAGGCGCCGGCGCGCTCGGCAAGGGGGTAGAAGGCGCCCTTGTGGTCGCGGGCCTCGGTCACCCCGTCCGTATAGAGCAGCAGCAGATCCCCTGGCGCGAAGGGGAAGGTCTCGACCTCGTAGTCCGGGGCGCCGGCCAGGCCACCGAGGCCGATCGGCAAGGCGGTCCGCTCGCCGTGCAAGGGGACCGGCGCCTGCCCCTCGCGCAGCAACAGCGGGGGCGGGTGACCGCAGTTGATGATGCGCAGCACGGGCCAGCGGTCGGGGAGGTCCAGCAGCACGGCGGTCGCGAAGGTCTCCTCGCTGCCGGCGACGGAGTCCGGGGCCGGGGCGACGGGGAGGAGGCCGCCGTTCGTGCCGGGGTGGTCCGGTGCGGGCGCCGGCTCCGTCCCGGTGTCGGCGCCCGGCGCCTCGTACCACTGGCTGCCGTCCCAGCGGACGGCGCCGTCGAGGTGGACGGCCAGCCTGGGCAGGGTGGCCTGCCGGTGGGCGGCTGCCCGGAAGGCGCCGAGGAGGAGGGCGGCGTCACCGTAGGCGGGCAGCCCCTTGCCCCGGACGTCGCCGATGATCAGCCGGGTGCTGCTGGCGGTGCGCGCCGCCGCGAACAGATCGCCGCCCATCTCCGCCTCCTCCTCGGCGGCCAGGTAGAACGAGGCGATCTCCAGGGCACCACTGCGCGCGGGCAGCGGCCGGAGCAGCACCTGCTGGGCGACCGCGGCCACCGAACGGCTCTGGGTGAGCCGGCGCTCGTTGCGGTCCCGTACGACGGTGAAGAGCACGACCAGGCCGGAGACGACCACCAGCGCGGCGATCTGGGCCTGCAGATTCGCGGTGAACAGCACCTGGCGCGCGATGCCGATGAATACCTGGGCGGCCACCGCCAGCGCACCGATCGCGGCCGTCAGGCGGGGCCCGGCGAACGCGGCGGTGATCGCGGGAGCCGCGACGAGGAGCGGCCCCAGATGGATGTCGGGCGGCGCGAGAGCATCGATCACACAGACCGCCGCGATGAGCCCGATCGGGATCAGCACCAGGACATGGGCCAGTTCCCGTCGTCCGTGCAGCGGTGTCCGCCGTGGAGGGGGCATGCCTCATGTTTGCACTGGGGCGAGAGAAATGCCCGGATCGCCCCAGTCACCCTGTCGCCCCGCCCCCTCCCCCGGCGCCCTGCCTCTGCCGCTGCCCGGCCTCTCGCCGCTGCCTCACCTCTCGTTACCGGGCGCCTCTCGCCGCAGGGCCGCAATGAGGAGATCGAGCGCGGGCTCGATCGCCGAGCCCGCCATGAGCGGAAGGTGGTCCCGGACGCGGTGCAGGCTGGGGAACTCCTCCGCGGGCAGACCGGCGTACCCGTCCTGCCAGGCCTGCTCGTCCGCCATGCGCTGGGCGGGGGCCAGCCGCAGTACGCCGGCGTCCAGTGCCGCGTGCCCCAGGGCGGTGTCGACCAGTGTGTGGTAGTGGCGGACGGCGGTGGCCTCGTCGAACCCGGCCTGGAGCAGCAGACCGATGCCCGTGTCGACCGCGCGCTGCTCATGGGGCCGGCCCGTGACCCGGACGGTGCTGAACACCGCGATCTGCGGGTGGCGCAGTGCGGAGCGGTAGGCCCGCAGAGCCAAGTTGCGCAGGTCGGCGGCCCAGTCGCCGCTGCGCGCGAAGCCGGCCATGGACTCCCCGATGAGGCGGTCGGCCAGCGCCAGCAGCAGATCCTCGGTGTTGCGGAAGTAGCGGTAGACGGCGGACGGATCGGCGCCGAGCGCCGCACCGAGTTTGCGCACGGTGAATGCCTGCGCGCCCTGGGCGTCGATGAGTTCGCAGGCGGCGTCGACGATGAGATCGGCCGACAGGACCACGCCGGAACTGGTCGGCCGGCGCCGCTTGCGCTCAACCGGGACGCGCTCGCTCTCCACCACGCCGAACCCCTCCGCATCGCTCCGCCCCGGCCCCGAAGCCTCTCGGGCCAGTTAACCACCAGGTTACGTCAACACCGTTGACACAAGGATGAACGGCCTGTTTCATCGGCGGACATACACGGATCACCGCGGTGCCGTATCCCGCACCACCCCCTTCCGTACGACGCAGCCGGCCCGCTACCCCGGGCCCGGTCCGCGCCGTCCTGCCCCGCCCCACCCCGCCCCTCCGCGTCCCCCTGGCCCGCCCGAGACCGGTCCGGCCCGCAGCCCAAGGAGTGAGTGCCATGCCTTCCGCAGTGCAGCAGGACCCCGGCCCGGCGAGAATGCGCCGCTCACTGGGGGTGAAGGACGGGGTGGCGATCGCCGCGTCGAGCACCGCCGCGACCACCAGCATCGGCATCGGTATGGGCACCCTGGCCGCGTACACGGGCCGACAGACGCCCGCCCTGTTGCTGCTGGCCTTCGTGCCCATCCTGGGGATCGCGCTGTCGTACGCCCGGCTCAACCGCACCGAGCCGAACTGCGGCAGCGGCTACACCTGGGTGGGCCGGTCCATCGGCCCCTGGCCCGGGTTTCTGACCGGGTGGGTGGTGCTGGTCGGAAACGTGATCTTCATGGCGTACACGGGTGCGGTGACCGGCTCCGTGGTGCTCCAGTTCCTCAACAAGCTGGGGCTGCGCAGCGTAGGAGGGCTCCGGCTGGATCCGGCCTCGACCGGCATGAGCACCGCCGTCGGGCTGGTCGCGCTGGTCATCGTCACGGCCACCGCGATCACGGGTGTGCGTGCCGCGACCCGGCTGCAGATGTGGCTGCTGGTCTTCGAGTACACGGTCCTGCTGCTCTTCTGCGGCTACGCCCTGTTCACCGGTGACCAGCCGTTCTCGCTCTCCTGGCTCAACCCGTTCGAGATCTCCTCACCCCAGGCGCTGGCCCAGGGGATGGTGCTGGCGGTGTTCTTCTACTGGGGCTGGGACGCCGCGTTCAGCGTCAACGAGGAGACCCGCAGCTCCACCGACGCCGCCCGCGGCGGACTGATCGCCCTGGTGGCGATGCTGGGGCTGTTCCTCATCGGTGCGCTCGCCTTCCAGCGGGTGATGAGCACGGACGAGCTCATCCACAACGGACCGCAGGCGCTCACCTTCCTCGGCAACGCACTGGCGCCGGAGCCCTGGGCCTCGCTGCCCCTGGCCGCTCTGATGTGCTCGGCCTTCGCTTCGCTCCAGTCGAGCGTCATCCCCACCGCCCGCGGCACGCTGGCCATGGCCCGCGACCGCACGCTGGGCCCGGTGTGGCAGCGGGTGCACCCCCGCTACGGCTCCCCCGCCGTGGGCACCCTGGTGATCATGGCTCTCGCCGCGCTGCTCGCCGTGCTCGCGGTCGGCATCCCCAAGCTCAACGACATGATCCTGACCGCCGTGAACTCGATAGGACTGACCGTGGCCCTCTACTACGGACTCACCTCACTCGCCTGCGCGGTGCGCTTCCGCACCAGCCTGCGCGACGGAATGGTGCGGGCGCTGCGCGATGTGGTCGTCCCGGCGGTGAGCGCACTGGCGCTGTTCGGGCTGGGCTGCTACCTCGTCTGGGACTACGCGACGATGAGCGACCATTTCGAGGCGAGCCCGGACAACGGCTGGTTCATGCTGTTGCTGCCCGCGCTGTTCATTGCGCTGGGCCTGGGCACCGCCGCCTGGGCCAAGTGGGTGCGCCGCGCCCCGTACTTCCGTACCGGCCGGGGGACGGACGCCGACGCGATCAGCCTGCCCATGGACGCGGACGCCGCGCTTCCCAGCCCGTCGGAGGGCTGACCGCCCCGCCCGGACCGCCCTCCGCGCGCCCGCCTCGGTCCTTCACGGACCCGCCTCGATCACCACCACGGCCACGGCACCCGCTACGACCCCGCACGATGCCCCGCAGTACACCCGACCCCTCTGGAGCGACACCCCCCATGGATCTCAGCACCACCGTGAACCCCGGCACCACCCCGGACACCGCCGCCCGAGGCGCGACCGATGACGGCCCCGCCGACCTCGTCTTCGTCTCCGGCCCCGTGCACACCGTCGACGCCGCGCGCACCCGGGCGAGTGCGGTAGCGGTCCGCAAGGACCGCATCATCGCCGTCGGGCACGATGCGGAGGTCCGCGACCTGATCGGGCCCGCCACGGAGGTCGTCGATCTGCACGGCAAGCTGCTCATCCCCGGGTTCCAGGACGCGCATGTCCATCCGGTCGGCGGCGGACTGGAATTGGCGCTGTGCGATCTGAGCGCGGCCGTCACCGCCGAGGCGTACCGCGAGCTGATCAGCTCGTATGCGGCGGCGCACCCGGAGGCGGCGTGGATCACGGGCGGCGGCTGGTCCATGGAGGCATTCCCCGGCGGCGTGCCGACCAGGGATTTCCTGGACGCCCTCGTCCCCGACCGGCCGGTGTTCCTCGTCAACCGCGACCACCACGGTGGCTGGGCCAACTCCCGCGCCCTGGAACGCGCGGGGATCACCTCCCGTACGCCGGATCCGGCCGACGGGCGCATCGAGCGGGACGCGGACGGCCACCCGACCGGCATGCTGCAGGAGGGCGCCATGCAGCTGGTGGGCGATCTGATCCCGGAAGCGACGCCCGCCGAGCAGACCGCCGGACTGCTCAGGGCGCAGCGTCTCCTCCACAGCTACGGGGTGACCGCGTGGCAGGACGCGATGCTGGGCCGTGGTCCCGCAGGGGCCGACCCCTCCCCCGTGTATGTGGCCGCCCGGCGCGACGGCACGCTCACGGCACGGGTAAGGGGGGCGCTGTGGTGGGACCGGGCCCGTGGGGCCGAGCAGATCCCGGAACTCATCGCCCGCCGGGAGGAGTTGACGGGCGGACGGCTCCAGGCGACCAGCATCAAGATCATGCAGGACGGCATCGCCGAGAACCACACGGCCGCCATGCTCAGCCCCTACCTCACCGCCTGCGGCTGCTCCTCCGACAACAGCGGTATCTCGTTCATCGACCCCGGGGACCTGCGGAACTACGTCACCCTGCTGGACGCGGAAGGCTTCCAGGTGCACTTCCACGCCCTGGGCGACCGGGCCGTACGCGAGGCGCTGGACGCCGTCGAGGCCGCCCGGCGGACGAACGGCCGGCGCGACACCCGGCCGCACCTCGCCCATCTCCAGGTGGTCCACCCCGACGATGTCCCCCGCTTTCGCCGGCTCGGCGCCACCGCGAACATCCAGGCGCTCTGGGCGGCCCACGAGCCGCAGATGGACGAATTGACCATCCCCTTCCTGGGTCCCGAACGTGCCGCCTGGCAGTATCCGTTCGGGGACCTGCTGCGCTCGGGCGCCACCCTTGCGGCGGGCAGCGACTGGCCGGTCAGCTCCCCCGACCCGATCGCCGCGCTGCATGTCGCGGTCAACCGCCGGGAGCCCGACTGCCCGCCCTCGACGCCGGTCTTCCTCCCCGAGCAGCGCATCGACCTGGGCTCGGCGCTCGCCGCCTATACGGCCGGCAGCGCCTACGCCAACCACCTCGACGACACCGGCACCATTCAGACGGGAAAGCTGGCCGACCTGGTCGTCCTCGACCGTGACCCCTTCGACGGGGCCGACGAGGAGATCGCCGCGACCCGTGTGCTGCAGACCTTCGTCGGGGGACGCCGGGTGTACGCGGCCGAGGACGCCTGAGCGCGTCGCGCGGGAGACACACCCATCGGCGGAGCGGCCGGCTGCGGCGCGCCGCCGGCGGTCCGAGCCGTACGTGCCCGGCGGACCGGCCCCGGCGAGGTCGCGGGGGCCGGTCCGCCGGGCACGCCGCTCCCCTACTCGATGACCAGCTCGACGTCGATGTTGCCGCGGGTCGCCTTGGAGTACGGGCAGAACTGGTGCGTCGCCTCGACCAGCTGCCGCCCGGTCTCGCCCGCGAGGGTGTCCGGCAGCTCCACCCGCATGACGACGGCCAGGCCGAAGCCGGTGTCGTCCTTGCCGATGGAGACCTCGGCGGTGACCGAGACGTCCTTGGTGTCGAGCTTCATCTGGCGGCCGACGTTGCCCATCGCGCTGGCGAAGCAGGCCGCGTAGCCGGCGGCGAAGAGCTGCTCCGGGTTGGTGCCGGCGCCATTGCCGCCGAGGGCCAAAGGCATGGCCAGGGCCAGGTCGATCCGGCCGTCGGAGCTGACCGCCCGGCCTTCGCGGCCGTTGGCGGTGGCGACAGCGGTGTACAGCGCATCCATCACGGTTCCCCTTCGGTGGCGGGCGGCCGCTTCCCGGCCGCCCGATGGGCATCACAGTGACACAGGTTTAAGTTGTGCGCAACTAAATTGCGCGCAACTAAATGCCGCGGCGAGCTAACCTGGCCCCATGACCTCCGCCACCAGGCCCCCGGTACCCGACGCCGAACTGCTCCGCCTCGACCACCAGGTCTGCTTCTCGCTGCACGCCGCCTCCCGGGCGTTCGGCAGCGTCTACCGCGACGCCCTGAAGGACCTGGGCCTGACCTACCCCCAGTACCTGGTCATGCTGGTCCTGTGGGAGCACGGCCCCCGGCCGGTCAAGGCCATCGGCGAACAGCTCCGGCTGGACTCCGGCACCCTCTCCCCGCTCCTCAAGCGCCTGGAATCGGCCGGCCTGGTGCGCCGCGAACGGAGCACCGAGGACGAGCGCTCGGTCACCATCCACCTGACCCCCGCCGGCGACGACCTGCGCGAGGCGGCGATGCCCGTCCCCCGCAGGATGCTGGCCGCCACCGGCCTCACGATCGAAGAACTCCGCACGCTCCAGGGCCTGTTGGGCCGGGTGACCAGCGCCCTGGACGAGGCCTGACCCCGGAGGATCCCGGAGTCCGCCCGCCCAGGGCCCGTACCTCCCGCCGGTCCGCGGCGTTACGTACGTAGGTGCTTTCCGCGGCGTCCGCAAGGCGGGGCGTCGGCGCCCCACCCCTACCGGTGCGCTCATCACCCCATTGAGCTACCAAGGTTGGGGAGTCATCGGGACAAAGGCGTATAAAGAGGGGTCAAACCAGCCGGAGCCGCCGGTGAAATCCCGCCCACGACGCGGTTGGCAGCATCGCCTACGACAAGCGGAGGAGCACCACGTGAACGCGGCAGAAGTTGTCAACACCTTGCTGGTCCAACGATTCGGGGTCTCCCCGGCCGACATCACCGATGAGGCCGTGCTGCGCGGCCTGCGCCTCGACTCCCTGGCGCTGGAAGAACTCCGCGTCCTGATCGAGGAACGGCTGGACATCGACCTCGACGAGGTGTCGCTGACCCCGCGGAACACCGTGGGCCAGCTGGTGGCGGCCGTCGACGGCAAAGTTCCGGCATGACGGCCCGCCAGGAGCCGTTCGCCGCGGCCGTGACAGGACTGGGACTGGTGACCGCGGCAGGGGTGGGGGCGAAGGCCACCTGGCATGCCGTCACCCAGGACACCGTGCCCGGCGGCGTGACCCACCAGGAAGAACTCGCCGATCTGCCCTGCGACTTCATGTACACCATCGCGGGTCTGGACACCACGGAACTGCTCGGGGTGGCCACCCAGCGGCTGATGGACCGCTTCGCGCAGCTCGCGGTGATCGCTGCCAGGGAAGCCGTCCTCGATGCCGGCCTCGACCCGGAATCCTGGGACAGCAGCCGGGTCGCGGTGGTCATCGGCTCCGCACACGGCGGGCTGCCGTTCTACGACCAGCAGCATGTCGCGATGGCCGGGCGCGGCGCCCGCCGGGTCTCTCCCAAACTCGCCCCGCTGACCGTCGTCAACAGCGCCGCCAGCAGCGTCTGCATGGACATCGGCGCCCACGGCCCCAGCCTGGGCGTGGCCACGGCCTGCTCCTCCGGGACCGTCGCCCTGGGCACCGCGCACCAGCTGCTGCGCGCCGGAGTCTGCGATATCGCCCTCGCCGGCGGGGCGGAGTCGGTGCTCTCCCGGCTGCTGATCGCCAGCGCATGCCAGATGAAGGCGGTCTCCACCCGCCGGGACGATCCGGCCACCGCGTGCCGCCCCTTCGACGCGGACCGGGACGGCTTCGTCGTCGGCGAGGGCGCCGGGCTGCTGGTACTGGAGCGGCCGGAGCACGCCAGGGCCCGCCACGCCCCCGTGCGGGCGCACCTGCGCGGCTACGGCGCGTCCAGCGATGCCTACGCCGCGGTGGCCCCCGACCCCGAGGGCAAGGGCATCGAGCGGGCGCTGCGCGCCGCGCTGGCGGACGCCGGGGTGCAGGCCGGCGATGTCGGCCACGTCAACGCGCACGGCACCTCCACGGTCGCCAACGACCACATCGAGGCCGCCGTGCTGCAGCGGGTTCTCGGCGATCACCCCCTGGTCACCTCGACCAAGGCGATGACCGGGCACGCGCTCGGCGCCGCGGGCGGGATCGAGGCCGCGCTCACCGTGCTCGCCCTGGAGCAGCAGCTGGTGCCCCCGACCGCCAACCTCGAGGTGCTGGATCCGCGGATCCCGGTCGACGTCGTGCACAAGGAGGCCCGGCAGGCGGCATTCGACTGCGCGGTCAAGACGTCGCTCGGCTTCGGCGGGCACAACGCCGCACTGGTGCTGACCCGCTAGGGCGTGTCGTTTGGATCAGGGCGGATCAGGGAGCGGGGTCTGGCGCGTGCGATCGCAAGGCGGAGGAGGGAGTCGACGCGGAGCGTCGGCGACTGACGACAACGCGGATGGGGGTCCCCCCGCGCCGTTCAGGCGTGGGGGAGTGCGTGCCAGACCCCGCGAGCCCGCCCTGATCCAAACGACACGCCCTAGCACTGTCTGCAAAGTCCCGTCGCGACGACAAGCCCGAGGCCGCCCCCGGCGCGCCGCCTCGGCGCGTCCGTTCCCGCCGGTGGTTCGAGAAGGAATCTCACATGTCCGAGGAAATGATCCGCTCCTTGTCGGTGGACGGGGTCTCCTACTCCTACCGGCGCCTGCGGCAGCCGGAGCGGATCACCGAACCCGTGCTGGTGCTGGGCGGCGCGCTGCAAGGGATGTTCGGCTGGCCGCAGATGGAAGATCATGTGGGTCCGCTGGCGGATGTGGTGACCGCCGACCTGCCGGGCATGGGGGGTGCCGACCCGCTTCCCCCGGGGCCGAGCATCGATGTCGTGTGCGCGGCGATCGAGGGCATCATCGACGATCTGGACGTCCCGCGGATCAATCTCTTCGGCTTCTCCTACGGGGCGGGCCTGGCCTACGGATGCGCCCGGCGGTTCCCCGGGCGGATCGCACGGCTCGCCCTCGGCGGGGTTCCGGCGCACATCAGCGAGGCGCAGAAGGAGCTGTGGCGACGGGCGTCCGACCACCTCGCGCAGGGCGACACCGAGGCCTTCGCCACCCTGGTCGCCGAGGGGCTGATGTGCCTCGACGACCGTCGGCACGTCGCCCACCGGAAGCTGGCGTACCGCTACGTCCGGCGCTCGATGCTGCATGCGGCCCGCAACTCCCGGCACGCCGTCGACTCGCTGCGCCGCGGGATCTCGGACCGTCCGGACTTCTCCGCCGGCTTGACCGGTATCCCCACGCTCGTCTTCAGCGGGGAGCACGACACGGTGACCTCGCCGGCCCGGCAACGGCACTTCGCGTCCACCATCCCGGGCAGTCGCTTTCTGACGATTCCGGACGCCGATCACTGGGTGGTGCTCGAACGCCCGCAGGACGTCGCGGACTTGGCCGCGCGGTTCTTCACCGACGGGCCGCTGAGCTCGGCGCCCGCGCTCGCACCCGTGGCGCGCGAGCGCGAGGAGGCGCCGGCGGCCGGTCCGGCGTGTGCGTGATCCGGCGCCCCCGCACCTCGCTACCACATTCCCTTGCGGTTATATAGCCAACACGGCATGCTGAAGCCATGCCCCTACCGTTCGACGTACTTGCGGAGCCGAGCCGGCGCAAGATTCTCGACCTGCTCCTGGAGCGCCCACGGCTGGTCGGCGAGCTCACCGAGCAGCTCGGGCTGAGCCAGCCGGGCACCTCCAAGCATCTGCGGGTGCTGCGCGAGGCCGGCCTGGTCCGGGTCCGGCAGGACGCCCAGCGCCGCTGGTACGAGCTCCGGCCCGAGCCCCTGGCGGAGCTGGACGCCTGGCTCGCGCACTACCGGCATCTGTGGACCGGGTCCCTTGACGCCCTGGAACGACATCTCGACGCCATGGAGGACGACCCCCGATGAACCCGCACTCCGACAGCCTCACCCCCGCCGGCGACGGCCGGAACGCCCTGCGCATGGAGCGCAGGCTCGCCCATCCGCCCGCGAAGGTCTGGTCGGCGATCACCGACCCGGCGCACCTCGGGCAGTGGTTCCCCTCCGAGGTCACCGTGGAGCTCCGGCCCGGCGGGGCGATGACCTTCTCCATGCCCGGCGTGACCGGCATCGCCATGACCGGCACGGTCACCGACGCCGAGGAGCCCCGGCTGTTCGCCTTCACCTGGGGCGAGGACCACCTGCGCTGGGAGATCACGCCGGACGGCGACGGCTCGCTGCTGACCTTCGTGCACACCTTCGGCGACCGCTTCGGCGGCGCGAGCTTCGCCTCCGGATGGCATCTGTGCCTCACCGCGCTCTCGCAGCTGCTGGACGGCGCGCCGACGGCCGGGCCCCGGGACACCGGAGAGCTGCACGAGGCGTACGTCGAGCAGTTCGATCTCGGGCAGGGCGCGGTCGAGGACACCCCGGACGGCCCGCGGATCCGCTTCGAGCGCCAGCTCGTGCGGCCCGCAGAGGCTGTCTGGGCGGCGCTGACCTCGGGAGACGTGCCCGTGGAAGGTGCGCCCGCACCGGCCGGCTTCACCTCCCGGGAGGCGCCGGCCGGGCCCGTCACCGAGGTGCGGGCCCCTTCCGTGCTCGCCTACCGCCGGGATCCGGAAGGCACGGTCCGGTGGGAGCTGGGCCGGGGCACCGGTCATGGTGCCCGGCTCGTCCTCGTCCAGACCGGCCCGCCGGGTGCCGACGCGGATGCCGCGCTGCAGGCCTGGCACGACCGCATCGAGCATCTTGCGGCCCGACTGCTGGAGAGCTGACCCGGACCGGCAGTCCGCGTCGGTACCACCGCATTCCCGCGCCCCCAGGAAAGCCCTGGGGGCGCGATGCCGTGTGGGCGCAACGCCATGCGGACCCACTCCGCGATATCCCGCCGGCGCCCCGTCGGCGCCCTTTCCGAATTGCTCCTTATCCCCGCGGGCCAGGCCGCTCGCCCATGTGAGCCAGGCAACTTCGCGGTGCCGCGAAAGGGCCTCAGGAGCCGGCCCGGGGTGATGCCCGGCACGCGACGTACGTCACGTACGAGCACACCTAGTCGGTGCCTTTCCCGGCCCTGAGCGTGAAACACCGCATTTACAACGGACATCTCACTGCATCTCACGAAGATAGGTAGTACAAGGCACCTTTGCCTCTATCCAGGGCGCTGGCTAAGCATGTTCGGCGTAGCACCGAGAACGAGCCTGCGATCTCAGCCAGAGCGGCGAAACGCGGCCAATGACCCTCGGTCTCACGCGCCAACCGAAGGCCGCCTCCCCCGCCATCAAGCCCTGGAAGAGGTCAGAATCCCCATGCCCCAGTTCACCCTGCCCCGCCCTGCCCGCATCACCCGCGCCCACAAGATTTCCGCGGCGCTGGTGGCCACCGCGAGCGGCGCCGCGGCGCTGGCGTTCACCGCGGCACCGAGCAACGCCGAGACCACCGCCGCCCACGCGCCGTCCGCGGTCAAGCCCGTCAGCGCCAACGGCCTTCCGCTCACCGCGAAGGACCGCGCCGACGACGGCAAGCAGGGCCGGCAGCTCGCCTCGTCCGTCACCGCCGGCCTGAAGGTCACCGCGGTGGAGAAGCAGGGCCACACCGCCCAGCAGGCCGCCAACCGGTCCGTCGAGCGCAAGGTCATAGCCGCACCCAAGGCCGCCCCCAAGGCAGCGCCGAAGGTCGCCCCCAAGCGCTACGCGAACAACCTCGACGGCTGGATCCGCCAGTCGCTCGACATCATGAAGGCCAAGGGCATCCCCGGCTCCTACGAGGGCCTGCACCGCAACATCATGCGGGAGTCCAGCGGCAACCCCAACGCCGTCAACAACTGGGACATCAACGCCATCAACGGCGTGCCCTCCAAGGGCCTGCTGCAGGTGATCCAGCCCACCTTCGACACCTACCACGTGTCCGGCACGCCGCATAAGCTCACCGACCCGATCGCCAACATCACCGCCGCCGCCAACTACGCGGCCCACCGGTACGGCTCGATCGACAACGTCAACTCGGCCTACTGAGCCGGAGCGACGCGACCGTGAGAACGGTCGGAGCAGACTGATACGGGCGCCGCGGTGCGGCGCCCGGCACGGCAACGGCAGTGGCCCTGCCCGCATCGCGCGGGTGGGGCCATTGCCGTTGCCGTCGCGGGCGCCGCGGCCCCTGCCGTCGCCGGTCCCTTGCCGTTGGCCGGAAGCCGACTCCCGTACCGGGTGCCGGGGCCCGGCGCCGCGCGTTCAGAAGCGGTCGCGTCGCACGGTGCCGCCGCCGAAGAGGGTGTCGAGGATCTGGGCGGCGAGGCGAACTCCGGCCCGCTCCCTGGGTGTGAGCGGGTGGTCACGGTGCCAGCCGGGCTGGGGGTGACTGTCGGCCGGGGCCGCGGCGGCGACGCCCGTCGCCAGGAAGCCCGAGACGAGAAGACCGGTGAGAACGACGGCAAGACGACGGAACATGAGCACGTCCCTACGAGGAGTGATGGCTGTGTGCGGTGCCACCTTCGGGGAGCCGGGGGCCCGCAGTCATGCGACAGCTCCGGGGGCTGCTGCGAACGGACCAGCAGCACCGCCGTATCGCCGTACCGAGGACTCACCAACGGCCCTCACCAACGGCCCATCCGGCATGCGCCCTTCCTCGTGCCGCACCTCCCGCAGCAAAAGCCCGGAAACCGCTCGTGAATCAGCGCACAATTGCCGCCCTATTGGGCCCGGACGGGGTGCGCCTCACCACATTTGGGGATTCCCGGGCCGTCGCGCCGGGCAGTTGCCGGGACAAATCTGCCGCCGTCCGCGCGCGAAACAGCACCGGCGACCGGTAATTCCGGTGTGAGCCAGGCAACTTATACGGACCGGTCGAGCGGCCTTTGAAGGCCCTCTCAGGTGACTCGGGGCACGCGACGTACGTCACGTACGAGCTTGCCTAGTTTGAATTCCATGCGGCCATTCCGGGCCAACGCCGCCAGAAACGCTTATCACTTCAGGTATCCGGGTTTACCTCACGAAGATGAGTAGTACCGAGCAACATTGCCTCGATTCGGGACCGGCGTTAACCATGGATTCCGACGCACTGAGAGCGAGCTTGCGACTTACGCCCCCCGGCGATCGCGGCAAAGACCTCCGGTGCGGAACGCGCCGCCAAAAAGGCCGCCTCCCCGTCCCCAGTACCTGGAAGAGGTCAATCTGCATGCCTAGCTTCACCCTGCCCCGCATTACCCGCATCACCCGCACCCACAAGATCGCCGTGGCCGTCCTGGCCGCCGCGGGTGCGACCTCGGGCCTGGCCATGACCGCGGCTCCGGACACCGCCCAGGCGGCGTCCGCGCACGCCCCGGCCGCGGTCAAGCCCGTCGATGCGAAGGGACAGCCCGGCAAGGCCGACGACGCCAAGACCGGCCGTGCCGTGACCGCCTCGGTCGCGGGCCACACCAAGGTCACCGACGTCGCCGAGCAGCACAGCGCTCAGCAGGCCGCCAGCCGCTCCACCGAGCGCACCGGCGTCAAGGCCTACCCGAACAACCTGGACGGCTGGATCCGCCAGTCCCTGGACATCATGAAGGCCAAGGGCATCCCCGGCTCCTACGAGGGCCTGCACCGCAACATCATGCGGGAGTCCGCCGGTAACCCCAACGCCGTCAACAACTGGGACGTCAACGCGGTCAACGGCGTGCCCTCCAAGGGCCTGCTGCAGGTGATCCAGCCCACCTTCGACAGCTACCACGTGTCCGGCACGCCCAAGAATCTCACCGACCCGGTCGCCAACATCACCGCCGCGGCCAACTACGCGGCCGACAAGTACGGCTCGATCGACAAGGTCAACTCGGCCTACTGAGCCGAGGGAGCGGAAAAGCCGTCGCCGGCCCTCCCGGCCGGCCCAGCCTGATGAGGCCACGGGCATGACGGAGTGCACAAGCGAGCCGACAGGCTCTGCATAAGGCAGCTTGCGAAGCGGCGGAATGGCGCGTTCGCCGCTGCGCGGTGGAGCGGGTCCCGGCGGTGCCGGGGCCCGCTTCGCTCTGTCGTGCGACACACGGGCCGGGGCCGACGACGTGGCCATCCGCTTCTGACCGCCGGACGGGTGAGATGTGGGGCCGCTCGGCGGACCGACGGCCTGTTGGGCCATGGCGTCAGACAGTTCTGCGTATAAGTCTCTTATCGGCAGGATTCTGCTCAAAAGCTGCCGAATCTGACTCAACCGAAGGCCTTCGGAGGCATGCGATGCCCTTGCGCAGATCCGGTCCGGCCCGCCGTACAGTCCCTCTTGCGGCCGGAACTCTCGTCTCTCTTCTCTCCGTGCTCGCTCTGCCCCTCGCGCTGCCCGGCTCCGCCACGGCGTCGGACTCCGAGAAGAGACCCGCCCACCCCGAGCAGGACTGGATGGGTTCCACCATCGCGGCCCACGAGGGCAGCAGCGTCCGGGCAGGCGGTCTGGAGCCGCGGGCGTCCTCCAGAAGGGCCGTGTCCGGCGTCGACGTCTCCAGCCACAACGGCAGGGTCCACTGGAAGTCGCTGCGCAAGTCCGGGGTGCGTTTCGCGTATGTCAAGGCCAGCGAGGGGACCAGCTACACGAACCCGTACTTCGCGCAGCAGTACCGGGGCTCGTACTCATCCGGCATGATCCACGGCGCGTACCACTTCGCGCTGCCCGACCACTCCAGCGGCAGCTCCCAGGCGGAGTACTTCGCCGACCACGGCGGCGACTGGTCCCGGGACGGCAGGACGCTGCCCGGCGCGCTCGACATGGAGTACAACCCCTACGGCGCGACCTGCTACGGCAAGAGCCACAAGTCGATGGTCAACTGGATCCGCGACTTCGTGCTGACCTACCGGGAGGAGACCGGCCGCTACCCGGTCATCTACACCTCCACCAACTGGTGGAAGCGCTGCACCGGCAACTCCGGCAAGTTCGGCAGGACGAATCCGCTGTGGATCCCGCGCTACGGCTCGTCCGTGGGCTCGCTGCCGCGCGGCTGGGAGTACCACAGCATCTGGCAGCACACCTCCTCGGGCCACTCGGTCGGCGACCGCAACCGCTTCAACGGCACGTACACCCGCCTCAAGGTCCTCGCGAAGGGCAGCTGACACCGCCTCACCTCCATGCTCCCGGCCGGTCCCCGGCGCCTCGTGCGGCGCCGGGGACCGGCCGTCGTGCGCCCGCGTGCGCCGCGAACCGCCCGTGTACGGTTTTTGGACAACCGGGGTCGAACAAAGGTGAATTCCCTTCCGCTGGGCAACCATCCGCGGGCGACCGCTGTCCAACACGGTGAAAAGACCACGCGACGCACTCACCCGACGGGGGTAATTCAGATGAAGCGTTCACGTGCCATCGCAGGATCCGCAGTGCTGGCCGTGGCGAGTATCGCCACGATGACGGCGGCCACCACCGCATCCGCGGCAACAAAGGCCGCCGCGTACAACGGAGCCTGCGGAAGCGGCTACAGCGTAGTGAATTCCGTACCGGTCACCGGAAAGGGGACCGTGTACCTGACGTACAGCGCAAAGACCGGAAAGAACTGTGTGGTGACGGTACGGAACAGCCCGGGTAAGCCGGTGTACATGTACACGTATCTCTCGGCCACCAACGGCGGTTCCGGCTGGGTTTACGACGAGGGGAAGTACACCTCGTACGCCGGTCCCGTCTACCTGCCCGCGAAGGGCCTCTGCGTGGACTGGGGCGGCACGATCGAGTCGGTCAGCGTCAACGTGTCCGGCTCCAACTGCGGCCGGATGGCGGCCGGCGTCGTCACGCACCACACGCGTCACTGAGCAGGCCGTGAGGGCGGGTTCCCGGGCAGCGCACCCGGGAGCCCGCCTTCCGGGTGTCCCGGGTCAGGCCCTGCCCAGCGCCCGCAGCGCGGACCGGGCCGCATTGTGGCCGCTCATCCCGTGGGCGCCGGCTCCCGGCGGGGTGGCCGCCGAGCAGAGGAAGACCCCGGGGACGCCGGTGCCGTACGGATCGAGGGCGACGCGGGGGCGCATGGTGAGCTGCAGCGGGGTGTTCGCACCGCCGATGATGTCACCACCGGCGAGATTGGCGTTGCCCCGTTCCAGCTCGGCGGTCGAGGTGGCGGTGGCGGCCACGATGCGCTCCCGGGTCCCCGGCGCGAAGCGCTCGAACTGCGCCAGCATCGCGGCGGTGGCATCGCCGGTGTAGCCGTGCGGCACATGCGCGTACGCGGAGACGGGGTGGAGGTCACCTGCGGAGCGGCCGGGATCGGCGAGGTACTGCTGGGCGACCAGGAGGAACGGCCGCTCCGGCATCCGCCCGAGATGGACCTCCCGCTCCGCGTGGGCGATCTGCTCGAAGCTGCCGCCGAGGTGCACCGTGCCGGCCCGTCGGCAGGCCTCCGCGCGCCAGGGCACCCCGCCCTCCACCGTCAGATCGAGCTTGAACGCACCGGGGGCGGGCCGGTAGCGGGTGTAGGCGCGGCGCATCCGGGGCGGCAGCCGGTCGCCGATCAGCGCTGCCGCGGCGGCCGGCATCAGATCGAGCAACACCGTTGCGGCGGGCGGGAGTTCATCGAGCGAGCGGATCGGTGTCCCGGTCTCGATCCGGCCGCCGGCCTCGGTGAGCAGTGCGGCCAGCGCGTTGGCGATGGCGCCCGAGCCGCCCTTGGCCACCGGCCAGCCGTACCGGTGCCCGGCCGCGATGATCATGAGCCCCACGGACGCGCCGGCCGGCTGGCTCAGCGGGCCGAAAAGATGCGCCGCCACCCCGCCGAAGAGACCGCGGCCCGCTTCCGTGCGGAAGCGGTGCGCGATCAGTGTGGCCGGCTGCAGGGCGTGCAGGCCGAAGCGGGCGAGCCGGAGCGGGTGGCGGGGCACCCTGAGGAGCGGCCGCATGACCTCGTCGGTCAGCGCCTCCGCGTCGGCGGCCAGCGGCCCGAACAGCCGCCGCCAGGCCGGGCCGTCGGCGCCGAGCCCCTGGGCGGTCCGCCCCACGGACCGGTGGAGCGCGCCGGCGCCTCCGGAGTCCACGGGGTGCGCCAGGTCGATCTCGGGCCACAGCCACTCCAGCCCGTACGGCGCGAGATCGAGTGTGCGCAAATACGGGGAGCCGGCGCCCATCACATGCGTCGAGGAACAGTGGTCGAACAGCACCCCGGGGACGGAAAGTTCGCCGCTGCGGGTCCCACCTCCGATCTCGTCGGCCGCCTCGAACACCGTCACCTGCAGCCCGCTGCGGGCCAGGGTGACCGCCGCGGCCAGGCCGTTCGGCCCGGCCCCCACCACCACTGCCCGCTCCCGCGCGCGCCCGGATCGCTCCGTCATGGCACCAGCATGCCAAGGGTCCCGGAATCCGGCCGGGGCGGCCGCGGATGACGCTCCGTCCTCAGCGCGTTCACTCCGGGCGGGCGTGGTACTCCGCAGCCGCGGCGGCCGCGATATTGCGGGCCATCCCGCCGAACACCGCGGCATGGAACGGGGAGATGGACCACCAGTACGCATGGCCGGTCAGTCCGTGCGGATGGAACAGGGCCCGCTGGCCGTAGCGCGTGCGCCCCTGGGCGTCACGGCCGACCGTCAGCTCCAGCCAGGCCAGACCGGGCAGGCGCATCTCGGCGCGCAGCCGCAGCAGCCGGCCCGGCACGACCTCTTCGACCCGCCAGAAGTCGAGCGAGTCACCGACCCGCAGCCGGCCCGCGTCCCGTCGGCCGCGGCGCAGCCCCACCCCGCCGACCAGCCGGTCCAGCCAGCCGCGCAGCGACCAGGCGAGCGGGAAGGAGTACCAGCCGTTGTCCCCGCCGATGCCCTCGATCACCCGCCACAGCACCTCGGGCGGGGCGTCCACGGTCCGCTCCCGCCGGTCGGTGTAGAGGCTGCCTCCGGACCACTCAGGGTCGGTGGGCAACGGATCGCTCGGTGCGCCGAGCACAGCGGCGTTGGACCAGCGGGTGGTGACCTCGGCGTCCCGTACCCGGCGCAGCGCCAGTTCCAGGGCGTCGTCGACGGCGAGGGGGTGGCCCGGTGGGTCGGGGACGGGGACGTAGCGGGCGATGTCGTGTTCGTGGCAGACGACCTCGTAGCGCAGCGATTCGGCCAGGGGGCGGGCCAGGCCGGGGGGCACGGGGGTGACCAGTCCGATCCAGAGGCTGGACAGGCGTGGGGTGAGCACCGGGACGGGGAGGATCAGCCGCTCGGGCAGCCCGGCGACCCGGGCGTAGCGCTGCATCATGTCGCGGTAGGTGAGGATGTCGGGCCCGCCGATGTCGAAGGTACGGCTGACGTCACCGGGGAGGCGGGCACAGCCCACGAGGTAGCGCAGCACATCGCGGACGGCGACCGGCTGGATGCGGGTACGCACCCAGCTCGGCGTGACCATGACCGGCAGCCGCTCGGTGAGATAGCGCAGCATCTCGAACGAGGCCGAGCCGGAGCCGATGATCACGGCGGCGCGCAGGACCGCGGTGGGGACACCGGAGGCCAGCAGGATGCCGCCGACCTCGGCGCGGGAGCGGAGGTGGGGCGACAGGTCCCGCTCGGGGATGCCCCGGGGGCCGAGACCACCGAGGTAGACGATCCGGCGCACTCCGGCGGCGCGGGCCTGCCGGGCGAAGATCTCCGCCGCCCTGCGGTCGGTGTCCTCGAAACTCCGGCCGCTGCCCAGGGCGTGCACCAGGTAGTAGGCGACCTCGACGCCGTCCATGGCACTACGGACCGACGCGGCGTCGGTGACATCGCCGCGCAGGATCTCGGTGTCCTCGGCCCAGGGGTGATCACGCAGCTTCTCCGGCGTCCTGGCCAGCGCCCGTACGGCGAATCCGGCCGCGAGCAGCTCAGGCACCAGGCGGCCGCCGATGTATCCGGTCGCGCCGGTGACCAGGACGCAGGGGCGGTGCGCGGACGGCACTGCGGCCTCGGCCTTGCCGGTGGCAGCGTCGGTACCTGTGCCGGCCCCTACGTCAGTGCCTGCGTCGGTACCTCTGACGGTTCCTGTGTCAGTGCCTTCGTCGGCCATGGGCACGGCCTCCTCCGGCTGGCGGCGGCGCGATGATCCTGCCCGCCAAGTGTGGCACCGGCACCGGAGCGGGGCAATCACGGCGCGGGTGAGGCGCCTCCGGATACGGCACGGGGCATGTCGCGGCGGGGGGAGTCGTCGCGCCGGAGAAGGGCGTCGTCACACCCAGCTCGTGCACGTCTCCTCGGCCGGCAACGCTCTGCCCCGGCCGTTTCGGGGGTGGCCGGCCCTCCGGCTCGGCGAGAAGCCTGTCCGAATCTCTCCTTCACCTCTCCGGCGAGTTGACCCTGCGCCGACCTCCTAGCCGTGAGTAGTGATCATCGTGCACACACGGCACACCATCGTTTGCACCCCTGTCACCCCACTTATCCATGTGCGTTCGACCAACTCGGCAATCCCCCGCAGCCATACGCCCCACTCCAACGGAAGCCACCTACAAGCCATTTCAGGCAAAGAAGCCATGGGCGCCCTTTTGCCATGTATTTACAGTCAAGGGCATCCCCCCGGTCGAGCCCTCGTGGCCGGCATGTTCGCCATGCGGCCACCGGGGCTTACTCGACTTGCCCTCCCTGAACGACGGCAGGACGGCACCCCAGCCTTCACCCGCCGGCCTGTAACTGCATGTCCAGAGATTGGCTCAAATCTCCGACCTTGTTTGCGCGTGGATCTTTCGCTCCTTAGGTTCATGTATTACATCGAACACCGCTCGAATGTTCGATGCCGCCTGAGGGGGACGGGCGGGCGGCATGCATGCCCATGGCTGCGCTGCGGCGTTCCCCCGGCTGAACTGTCCATCCACAGCAAGGATGTGGATGCAGGGGGGAGGCAACAGTCATGAAGGGCGGCAAGCTCATGCGGGTGACCGCGGTGACGGGGATGACACTGGCAGCGATCGGCGCCACGCCGCCTGCCCACGCGGAAGCGACCGCGGGAACGACCACGGCACGACACGGTCTCGGCGAGCAACCCCTGCGACGGGCAGCTCAGCCGCATTTGCCCTGCCCATCACTGAGCATCGGTTAACTGTTGGTGATCAACGGCCGCTGTACGTGGCCAGGAATTCCATCAAGGGGGCAGCTATCCGTACACGAATGAAGCTTCCGTTAGTCGGCGTGGCCGCGCTCAGCGCCGACATCCCGGCCGTTTCGCCGACCTCAGCGCAGAGCGGGGGATACGTTGCTGTCGCTACGGTCGAGGAGGACCGGGATGCGAAGAACAACGGATTCGCCGAATACCGCTACAGGGCCTTTCTCCCGGACGGCCTCGAAACAGAGGTCCGGGAACGGGGGTTCAGCCTCTCCGCCGACCGACGCCGGCACACCGCCGTAGCCCGTGCTCTGCTCACCCTGCCGGAGAGCCGGCTGCTCGACGAACCCATCTCGCAATTCCGCCCCGCCAACAAACGGAAGGCCACCGCAGTTCTGCGGCAGAACTCCCGTCCACGCACGCTGCCCGTCGTGCCCCATCGCACGCCTACGATACGCGTCGCCGGCCGGGTCGTCGCGCTCGACGACGGTCGGGGCAGCTGCATGGGCACAACCAGGCAGCGGCCGAACGAAGCCCTGTTCCGCTCTCGGCCGGTCACCGGGCACCTCACGCAGGTCGCCGGAGACGGGAGCGTGGCGGCATCGTGAGCGACACCGACACACCTCTTCTCAGCCCCCCGTGCCCCACGGGCGAGCCGCACTGGGCACCGGCCCTGAAGCGCGTCGGCCGGCTCACCCCGCGTGAGAGAGAGACCTTTCTGCTGCTCGCCGAGGGACTGTCCAACGAATCGATGGCGCAACGTCTGCATGTCACCGAAAGGACCGTACGCGCCCATGTCGCCGCCGTCCTGGACAAGTTGGAACTTAATTCACGCCTTGCCGCCTGCCTGGCGTCCTATGCCTTCGGTACGGAAGTCCGTTCCTGCGGACATCCGGAGTTGCTGGCGGAATCCGGTTCCTGACACCGGAAGAATATTGTCGCCAAGGCCAATAGCAGTGGCGGATGCGATTCGGCAGGATTCCTTCTGCACCGGGAACCCACCGGAGCTCCCGGCGGAATCGCTGCCGGGAAGGAAATGTGAAAGGAAATCGAAGTGTCGAACGCATTCGACCTGGACGCCAGGATCTCCACCCCTGCCGCCGGCTCCGCCGGCGAGCAGGCGCCCCCGCCGTCCATCTCGGTGATTGCCACCCGCACGATCTGCACCAAGGTCGCCTGCCAGGTCACCAAGACCTGTGCCTGCAGCTCGATGTGCACGTCCATCTTCTGCGCGGGCGGCAAGTAACCAAAGGGTAAACGCCTGACGGGTGCTGCCGTGGTGCAGACACGGCAGCACCCGTCGTCGTAGGGCGCGAGCAGCACACCGAACAGACAGGGACTGACCATGCAACTCGCCCACCACCACGGTACCGGCACCTGGGTCCGCGCGGCAGACGCCGGACTCGTGCACCGCGCGCGGACGGCTGTCCAGCACATCGTCGAACGGTCCTCGACCACTGCGCAGGTGAACGATCTCGCGCTGCGCGCCGCCGAACAGAGCGACACCTCCGGTGGCTGGTACCCGCCGAGTCTCACGCACGGTCAGGCGGGCTCGGCGCTCCTCCACCTCTACGCCGCACGGGCCGGGCTCGGTGACCTCGAGGCAGCCTTCGACCACATACGCGAGGCCATCCGGTCCACCCAGGTCGAACCCCTGGAACACTACGGCCTGTTCGCCGGTACCAGCGGCCTGGCGCTCGCGCTCGCGGACGTCGCCCGCGACGAGCCCCGCTTCCGCTCCAGCCTGGACCGGCTGCACGAGCAGCTCGCCGACCAAGTCCTCGCCGCGCCGCCGCACAGAATCGAGCGGGCCGTCAGCGACCTGGACTATGACCTCATCACCGGGGCAGCCGGGGCCCTCGTCCACCTCAGCTCCGTCAGCGACCCCAGTGACCGGGTGGCCGACGCCACCGCCGCGCTCGTCGACTACCTCGTTTGGCTTGCGCAGCCGGCCAAGAGCAATGCCACGCCCCACCGTTGGCTCATCACCCCCGAGTTCTACCCTCCCGTCGGTGACTACCACGCGAAGTATCCCCACGGCTACCTGAATCTGGGCATGTCGCACGGAGTGCCGGGTGTGGCCGCGGCCCTCGCCGCCGCCTGGGAGGCGGGACACCGCCGCCCCGGTCACCTGGAGGCCATCCAGTCCCTCACCCGCTGGGTCCGCGACCAGGCCGGCTCGGACGCGCACGGCCCCGTCTGGGGCGACGGCACACCAGTCGATGAGCACGGCCGGGAGAGCGCCGCCGAGTGCGGGCACGACCGGATGGCCTGGTGCTACGGCACCGCGGGTGTGGCCGCGGCGCTCCTGGCTGTTGCCTCGGCCACCGCGGATGAAGAGCTGCACGCCGCCGCCATCACAGCCTTCGACGGCGTGCTGGCCCGTGCCGAGCACATCCGGCCGCTGTCGCCCACCCTGTGCCACGGTCACTCCGGCCTGGTCGTGCTCGCCCTGGAGTTCGCGCCCTGGAGCGAATCCGCCCGCGACCGACTACCCGATCTGGTGAGGCAGTTGCTCGAACACCACGACCCCGGTCGCCCGCTCGGCTTCGCCGACGTGGAGGAACCTGGAAAGCCCGTCGACGACCCGGGACTCCTCACCGGAGCCACCGGCGTCGCCCTGACGCTGCTCGCGGCCATCGGCGATCAGCGGCCCCACTGGTTCCGCGCCTTCCTCGCCCGGTGATGCCCATGCCCGTGTACGAGCCCGCGGGGTTCTTCCTCCTCCGCTCCCCCACCTTGCCGGTCCGCACCTACCTCGACGTCACGGCAGACCCCGACCGCACCACGGAGGCGCTGCTCGACCTGGCCCGTCGGCCAGACGTCGAACGTGCCCTGCTTGTCGCGAGCGAAGACCTGGTCGGCAGTCTCGACCGTCTCGACAGCCTCAGTGAGAAGCGCGCCCGGCGGCTGCACTCCCGACTCCTGCGCTACGTGACACGTATGGCGACCAGGCCCACGCCCTTCGGCGCATTCTCCGGAGTGGCGATGGGCGAGTTCGGCGCCGAATCACTGGCCCGGCTCGGCGGTCCACAGGATCACCACGTCCGGGTACGCACCGACATGGGCTGGCTGCTCTCCTTGATCGAGAGCGTTGAGGAAGATCCCGCTCTGCTGCGACAGCTCCGGCTCGTCCTCAACCCCATGGCACACGTCGTCGGCGATCGCGTCGTCCTCCCTCAGGCCGACAAGTACGGCCGGCACGACGAACGCACCGTGCGCATCCGCGCCACGCCCGCCGTTGACCTGGTCATGCGAAGGGCCGCCGTGCCCGTCCCCTACGAGCAGCTCACCGCCGAACTCTCGGCCGCCTTCGCGGAGGCGGCGCCCGATGTGGTCGAAGGCCTCGTCCGGCAGATGTGGGAGCTCGGCTTCCTCACCGGCGACCTGCGGCCTCCGCAGACCGCGGCCCGCCCCGAGCACCACGTCCTGAAGAAGCTCACCGCTGTCCCGGCCGCCGCCACCACGGCAGAGCGTCTCCGTGTCGTGGTCGAACTCGCCGACCGTGCCCAGAACACCGAGTCCCTGCGTCGGCTGGGGGCCGCCCAGCGCGAGCTGATCGCCGACCACCCGGGCCGGACGTACCAGGCCGATACCGCCGTCGACCTGCGCACCCCGGTCCTGAAGGAATCGGTCGCCCGCGCGGCCGCGGACGCGGTGGGTGTCCTGGTGCGGCTCAGCGCGGCCTTAGGCACCCGCAACCACCTCACCCGCTACCGCGAAGAGTTCACGGAGCGCTACGGCGCAGGGACTCGTGTACCGGTCCTCAGCCTGCTCAGCCCCGACACCGGCCTTGACGCACCCCCCACGTACACCAATCCGCCCCGCAGCATCGAGCTGCCGATGGCGGCTCCTGGCGACACCGCCCGCCTGGACGCCCTGCTCGTCGAGTTCGCCCAGCAGGCTTGGTGGGACCAGGCCACCGAGGTTGAGTTGACGGACACCTGGCTGGACCGGCTTGCCCCGGCCGGCCCCGCCCAGGACCCACCGCCGGTAATGGAGGCGTACCTGCAGATCCACGCCGACGACCGGCAGGCCATCGACCGCGGAGAGTGGCGTGCCGTCCTGCGGTCCGACAGCCTCACCTACGGCGGACGCACCTTCGGGCGCTTCAGCGACCTTCTCGGCGAGGCCGCCGTGGAACGGCTGCGCGACTACGCCCGGCGGGAGGAGGAGCTCTTCCCGGACGTGGCCTACGCGGAACTGGCGTTCCTGCCGCCCTACGGCAGGGCCGCCAACGTCACGTTGCGCCCCGCCATCCGGCAGTACGAGATACCCGTCAACACGACACCGTCGGTGGGCCCGGACCGGGTCATCCCGTTGGACGACATCCTGGTCGGGGTCGTCGACGAGCGGTTCCACCTGTGGTCGCAGCGGCTTGCCCGGGAGATCGTCGTCGCTCAGCACCACATGCTGAGCCCCACCCTGGCACCCAACGTGGCACGTTTCCTCATCGAGGTGTCGCAGGACGGCTGCATCCAGCCGACCGGATTCCACTGGGGCCCGGCGGAGGCGGCCCCGTTCCTGCCGCGGGTGACCCGCGGCAAAGTGGTCCTGCGGCCCGCCCAGTGGAGGCTCACGGCACGCAACGCAGACGACCTCGACAGCTGGCGCAAGCGGTGGCGCGTGCCCCGCCACGTCTACCTCGTCGAGGTCGACCAGCGGCTGCTGCTCGACCTCGACCACCCCGTCAGCCGGACGGAACTCCTCCAGGAGCTGCAGAAGCAGTCCGCCCTCGTTCTGCACGAGATGCTGCCGTCCTTCGACGGCATGTGGCTCCAGGACACCGAGGGTGACCGCTACGCGGCCGAGATCGTCGTGCCCGTCGTGGCCCGCGACGCCGTACGCACCACACGGCGTCCCGTGCCGCGACTCCGGCGGGACACGCCGGTGGAGCGCCACCTGCCGGGCAGCGACTGGACCTTTCTCAAGATCTACGCGGCCGCCGATCGGCAGGACGAGATCATCGCCGGGCCACTGCGGGATATCGTCACCGAGCTACGCGAACAGGGTCTGCTGGAGCGCTGGTTCTACATCCGCTACGCCGATCCGTTCCCGCACCTGCGACTGCGCGTGCGCGGAGCGGACGCGCCCCGCAACCTCGCCCTGCTGACGGCCTGGGGCCGGGACCTGGTCAGCCAGGGGCTCGCCCGTGACCTCGAACTCGCCGGCTATGCACCGGAGACCGCCCGCTACGGCGGCCCGGAGGTCTTCGACGCGGCCGAGCGGCTGTTCCAGGCCAACAGCGAGACCACTGCCCTGCTTTTGGCCCAACGGCTCGACATCAGGCCTGAGTTCCTTGCCACCGCCGCCCTGGACACCCTGTGCGCGCAGTGGGGTATCCCGCTGTCCCTGCGAGCGGCACACGCCGCCGGCCAGGACGACGCCGTGGTGCGCGAGGCCCGGACACTCTTCCGGGCCCACCGTGACTACCTCTGCGAACTCCTCAGCCCCTGGGACCGCGCCCCCGATGCCGAAGGCAGGGCCCACCGGAAGTTGCTCGCGGACGTTTTCGCGGCCCAGGCACCCACCGTGGCCCAGATGGCCGAGCACGTGCGCCTGGCGGCCCGCAGCGGCAGCCTGACCGGATCGGAGGACCAGATCCTCGGAAGCTTCGCGCACATGCAGATCAACCGGCTGCTGCCCATTGACCTGGACCGGGAGGCCCGTAGCCATGCCCTGTGGGGGCACGTGCTGCACGCGGTCCGCGGCCGCAGGGCCGCTGCCGCCGAGGAGGGGCAATGATCTGGCTGCGCGTCATAGGACTGTTCTGGCGGCTCAGTCCGATACGGGTGTCGGGTTTCACGGTCGTGTCCGTGCTTCTCGCCCTCGTCCCAGCAGCGCAGATCGGGCTCGTCGCCGCCGCGGTGCAAGGGGTGGCCGACGCCGTCGGCGGCGACCCGGGCGCCGGGCGGTCCGCCCTCCTCTCGGGCGGCGCCCTGATGGCGGTGGGCCTCGCCAACCACCTGCTGGGCACCTGCCTGCAGTATCTCGACACACTCCTGCGGCTCGAACTCACCGCACGGGTGGGCGAATGGGTGATGCGCAAGGGCACCATGCTCGACCTGCAGCAGTACGAGGACACCGATGTCTACGACAAGATGCAGCGGGCCTTCCAGGAGAGCAACGGCGGCCGCGTCTATCAGGTGTTCACCCAACTCCTCGAAGTCGCCAGAGAACTGGTCACCCTGGCCACGGTCAGCGCGGTGCTGTTCTCCTGGAACCCCTGGATCGCCCTGGTGATCCTGATCTCGCCCGTCCCGTCGGTGGTCTCGTACATGTTCTTCAGTCACAAGGCGTACGAGATCGAGTACGACCGGGCAGCCGACCGGCGCCGCCTGTACTACTACCAGCACCTCACGACCACCGACCACTCGTACAAGGAGATCCGGCTCTTTCAGCTCGGCCCTCACCTCCTCGACCTCTACACCCGTCTCGTCCGCACCTTCTTCGACGTCGACCGTCGCCTGGCCCGCCGCCAGTCACTGCTCGGCGGTGCCCTCGGACTCGTCAGCGTCGCCGCCTCGTCCGGTGCCGTCCTGTGGGCCGTCCACACGACGACGAGCCTCGGCCAGGTCGGTCAGCTCGCCGGCTACCTCCAGGCCGTCGGGTCGATCCAGGTGTCCGCTCACGGGATGCTGCTCGGCATCGCCTCGCTCTACAAGGACAGCCTCTTCCTCGGGAATCTCTTCGACTTCTTCGGGTTGCCCGAACGGCAGCTCAAGGGAGGCACCCGGCCCTTCCCGGACAAGCTCCGCAAGGGGATCGAGTTCCGTGATGTGCGCTTCGTCTACCCAGGCACGGACCGCGTCGTCCTGGACGGCGTCAGTTTCCACATCCCTGCCGGTCGGTGCGTCGCCCTGGTGGGGCAGAACGGCGCAGGCAAGACCACCCTCGTCAAATTGCTCACCCGGCTCTACGAGCCGACCAGCGGCCAGATCCTCGTCGACGACGTGCCCATCGAGGAGTACGACATCGACGATCTCCAACGCCACATGGGCGTCATCTTCCAGGACTTCATCCGCTATGAGCTGCCGGTCCGCGACAACATCGGATTCGGCCGCGTCGAGGCCCGCCACGACACCGCACGCGTGGCCGAAGCCGCACGGGCAGGCGGGGCGGCCGGGATCGTCGAATCGCTGCCGCGCACGTACGACACCGTGCTCGGGCGCCACTTCGAGGACGGCCACCAGCTCTCCGGTGGCCAGTGGCAGAAGATCGCCCTGAGCCGGGCCTTCATGAGGAGAGCGCCCGTCGTCGTCCTCGACGAGCCGACGGCCGCCATCGACGCGGAAGCGGAGGCGGAGATCTTCGCCCGCCTCCAGGACATCGCCCGGGGAGCCACGTCCGTCGTCATCGCCCACCGATTCTCCACGGTCCGCATGGCCGACCGGATCGTCGTCATGCAGAACGGCAAGGTGATCGAGCACGGCGTGCACGCAGACCTTGTACAGGCCGACGGCGTTTACGCCCGTCTCTTCCATCTCCAGGCTTCGGGCTACGTGACCGAAGCCGCATCCAGCTAGGGGCCGAGGAATGCGCATATCCATCCTGTTCCCTGTCATGCCGACGGACCCCCGGTCCGTGGTCCCCTTCGCCGAACTCGTCCGTGCGGGGCAGGCCGCCCGCCTGTGGCAGGGGCAGTCCCTGAGCGCGGACACCCATCAGGTGTTCGCTTACCTGGCCGGCATGGGGTATCACATCCCCATCGGGACCAGCGTCGTCCTGATGCCGCTGCGGCACGCCATGGACGCCGCGATCCAGTCCCGCTCGCTGGCCCTGCTCACCGGACAGCGCATGGTCCTCGGTCTCGGCCCCGGAACCCCCGACTTCGTCACCGGACTGCACGGAAAGCCGTACGACAGTCCGCGCGATGCGTGCGTCGCCTACCTCAAGGAGGTCCGGCGTCTGCTCGGCACCGAGGGCTCGCCGAGGGCCGGCGACGGGAATCCTGGCGCCGTCAGCCTGCCGGCGATGGCGCACCCGGGAGTGGAGACAGGACTCGGCGTGCTCCGGCCCGTCCTGGCGCGTGCCGCCGGCCAGGTGGCGGATGTGGCGATCAGTTGGATGACGCCCCCCGGCTACGTGCGCGACACCCTGCTCCCTGCCATGGCGAAAGGCGCGGCCGAGACCGGCCGACCCGTGCCGCGCATGGTCACCGTCGTGCACGCCGCCGTGGACCGCCCGCACCGCAACCCGTATCGACTCGCGTACACCGCCGCCCGTGCCCACCTCGCCGGGCCGCACTACACCGACATGCTGCGCCGCGCCGGCCTGCGGGTGCACCACAGCCGGCCGAGCCTCGGCGCCCGCGCCCTGGTCGACTCCGGCACCTTCGCCCACGGCTCGCCCGAGGACATCGCCGAGCAATTGGCCGAATACGGTCGGGCGGGTGTGGACGAAGTTGTCGTCAACGTCGCGGGCGTGTACTCCGAGCACGGACACCCGGACGCCGTGCGAGACCTCCACGACATCCTCGCCGCGTGCCGGGAACAGGAACAGGTGCCGGAGCACGGGCGCGCCGAGGCGCCGCCCGGCCGCATGCAGGGAGGAGACGCACCACGGTGCCCGACGACATCACTCGCTGGCTGACCGAGTACGCCAGGCCACTCGGCACGCTGACACCGGGCGCACCCCACCAGGACCTCGAACCGCTCGGTGAGGCCCTGCGGGACGTGCGGATCGTGGGTCTGGGCGAATCCACCCACGGCACCCACGAGTTCTTCCGGTTGAAGCACCGGATCGTGGAGTTCCTGGTGCGCGAGGCGGGCTTCACGACCCTGGCCATGGAGGCCAGCGCGTCTGCCGCGCGGGCCCTGGACACATACGTGCGGCACGGCACCGGCGACCCCGCGCGCCTCATCACCCGCCTGGGGTTCTGGACCTGGCGCACGGAGGAGATGCTCGACCTCGTCGAATGGCTGCGCGCCCACAACCGCGGCGTCCCCGAGAGCCGGCAGGTGCGCTTCGTCGGCACGGACCCCCAACGCTGCACCGACTCGCTCGAGGCGGTCGCCGCCTTCCTGCGCCAGGTGGCACCCGAGCGGGCACAGGACGTGGACGGACTCCAGATGCTGAAGCAGGCTCACCCCGCTTCCCGACCCGACCCGGAACAGGCCCTCCTGCGCCGCGTCGAGGCACTCGCCGGCTTCCTGGAGGACCGCCGGGAGCAGTTCGCCCGGCACACCACAGCGGATGCCGCGCGCGAGGCCGTGGAACACGCACGAATCCTCACCCGCGCCGCCGATCTGGTGACCCGCTCTCCCGACCTGCGCTCCGGGGAACACAGCGTGCTCGCCGCCCGTGACCGCTACATGGCCGACGCTGTGGCACGGCTCGTCGACGACAGCCCTTCAACGCGCGTCATCCTCTGGGCCCACAACGGACACCTCACCGCGGGCACATACGGCGACGGAGTGCCCTCGCTCGGCAGCGGGCTCCGGGAGCGCTACGGCAACGGCTACTACGCTCTGGCCCTGCTCTTCGGCAAGGGCTCCTTCCTCGCCCGCCGTGGCCACGACCTGCAGGGCCCGCCGCGGCGGCACCGCATCGGCACCGGAATCCGGTCCATCGAAGCGCGCCTCGCCCACGCCGTCCCCGGCAACTACTACGCCGACCTGCGCACCGCCGGCCTCTCACCCGAAGCCGCCCGGTGGCTGCGCGCCCCGCACACGCACCGCAGCTTCGGTGCCGGAGTGCCACGCTTCGTCTACCGCTTCCATACGGCACCACTCGTCCCGGCCGAGGACTACGACGGCATCGCCTTCGTCGCCCACGCCACCTGCTCCCGCCTCCTGCCGGCCGCGCAGGCCTGAGCACCGCCGCTCAGAACCACACGGCAAGCACGGCGTCCAGGGTCAGCTTCCACATGGGCTCGGCCCCGGTGCCGAACGCGGTGGCGAGCGCGTACCCGATGGAGGCGTCATACGGGCTCGGTGCGGTCCCCGTCTCCCACTCGGCCGTCACGATCCCGTCGCCGGTCGACGTGAAGACACCAAGAGGTGCCCCATCCCGCAGCAGCCGGCTGCTGCCCAACGACACGGGCACCAGCCGGTGCCCGTACCCCTTCGCTCCGGATCCGACGTCCACCTGGTACGACCTGCGCGTCAAGAACCCCTTGGCGGGCCGCAGGGATACCGCCGCGCTGTCGACTCGCATCGTCAGACGTCCGGGGTCCCGCGTGCCGATGGGCACATGGCTCTCCAGGGGCGTACCTGCCACCCGCCGTACATCGGCCCGCGGCAGGCCGTCCCCGGCCACGACGAGCACACCGGCCTCGTGGTCGAGACCGACGTCGACCGTCCCGAAGAGCGGATCGTCGGAGGGCAGGTACGCGATGGGGGGCATCGACAACTCCTCACCTGGTGTTCTCTCGTGATCGTCGGCTCCGCCAGCATCCGGTAGGCACCCGGACGCCGGGTCCCTTACCGGCCACAAAGAGAAGACGGCCTTCGAGCCTGCCGGCACCGTCGCCGCCGATCTGCTGGAGCGGCCCCGTCGACGACGGGCCGGTGTGCGAACGGCAGGGGAAAACGGTCCGGATGAGGCTCCGCCCTTTCCGGATCGTGACCGTGCGGCCTTCCCCGGGCGGCCGGCGAGTAGCCGCCAGGAACGGCGGGCGGGCCCGGGCGTGGCTTACGCCCCGGGTTTGCCCGAGCGCGACCGGGCATCACGGCAGGTGTCACGGCGCAGCTCCTGGCGTCGCTCGCGCCCGGTGCCGCGTCCGGTTCCCCTGCCAGGGGCCGGCTGACGGCCGTGCGCCGCCTCGTGGTCCGGATCGCGGCTCGGGTCCAGGCCCAGCATGTCCGTCAACAACGACAGGTCGTCCGCGTCCCGCGCCCGGCCGGCCAGCGCCTTCCTGGCGAGCCTGCGTTCCTCGTCGCACGGCATGGCGCGCGACGCGGCGTCATCGGCACTGCGGTGTTCCTCACTGCGGTGTTCATCGTTCACCGCTGCATTCTCGGCCGGACCGCACGACCGTGCCCGTCGAGCGAGCCGGAGGCCGGCCGAGGGAAACCACCGGGGACGCGTTACTCCGTATGAGTGAAACGGCCTCGAAAGCCTGCGCGCGGCAGGGGAACCTCCCCGGCCCCTTTTCCCTCTTTATGAGCACTTGCACTTGATCTTCCAGTCGCGGAGTCCCTCGTGAAACGCCCTTCTGCCGTCGCGTTCGTGGCCGCCCTCGTCGCTGCCTGCGCGCTGCTCGCCGGCTGCTCGGAGACCGGAAACCCGGTCGACTTCAATGCCGGCGCCCCCGGCGACGGCGCCGCGCGGGCCCGGCCCGTCGACGCGGACACCCTCATGCCGACCGGCCCCAAGAGCGACTTCCGGATCACCCGGACCCTGGACGACGGCACCCATATAGCGCGGACGACCCTGAGGGGCCCGAAATCCGGTGTCACCGGAAGCGTCTGGGTCTGGGCGCCGAAGGAGTACCACGACCCGAAATACCGCAAGAGCGGATTTCCCGTGCTGATAGCCCTGCCGGGTGGCCTGGGCAGCCCGAAGGAGCCCGGCGGCGTCACGAATTACTGGGTGGGCGGCGACATCGAACTGCAGGAGAACCTCACCCGGTGGACCGCGGAGGGCAAGAGCCTCCCGTTCATCGTGGTGATGCCGATGCTCAACCCGGACACGCAGTACCACGACGCCAGCGACATACCCGGCCGGCAGAAGATGGGGACCTGGCTGACGGAGGACGTCGTCCAACTGGCCAAGGCCAATTTCCGTACGTTCAAGTCCCGCGACGGCTGGGCCTTCATGGGGTCGTCCTCGGGCGGCTTCGCCGGGCTGAAGTCCGTGCTGAAACATCCGGAGAAGTTCAAGGCGGCCATAGCCAGCGGACCGGACATCGTGCCGGATTCGCCGTTGTGGGCGGGGCACCGGGCACAGCGGGACGCCAACGATCCGGCAAAGCTCGCCCAGCGGCTGCTGCGGAAGGGCGGGCCGGACATCTACCTCGCCTTCCAGGCCGGCAGCCGGGAGCCCGCCGCCGTCACCACCGCCATGGACCGCTTCCGCCGGACCTATGGCAAGGGCCCGATCCATACCGCCATGCAGCTGATCCCCGGTGGTCGGCACAACGCCTGGGACTACCAGAAGGGCATGGCCGCCGGTTCGATCAAGTTCATCAGCGACCGGATGAAGGCACCGGTGGCGAGCGGTCACTGAACCGGGCCGCCACGGCCGCCGGGGCGTCCCGGCACCGCCCCGGCGCGCGGATGCAGATCACCTGGCAGGGGGTGATGCTGGAGTCGTGGGGGGACCGTGGTGAGGAGGACCACTCATGTCCATGATGGACAAGATCAAGAGCATGCTGAAGGGCCACGAAAGCCAGACGGACAAGGGCATCGACAAGTCCGGCGACATGGTCGACGACAAGACCCAGGGCAAGTACAAGGGTCAGGTGGACACGGCGCAGGAGAAGATGCGCGACCAGTTCGGCGGGGAGGGCCAGGACCGGCCACCGCAGCCCTGAGCCGGCGGCCCCCTCAGGCCCGTCGGCACGCGAGGGCCAGGACCCGGCCACCCTTTGCCTTTCCCTGCGGCCGACCGGGTGACGTCGGGGTGCCCCGTGACGTGCGTCGGCGCCCGCCCCCGGGCCGGGAACGGGCGCCGACGGGGATCCGCCGGACCTACGCCAGACGGATCTTCTCCGCCTGGGGACCCTTGTGGCCCTGGGTGACCTCGAAGGTCACCTTCTGGCCTTCCTGCAGCTCGCGGAAGCCCGTGGCATCGATGTTGGAGTAGTGCGCGAAGACGTCGGCGCCGCCGCCGTCCTGCGCGATAAAGCCGAAGCCCTTCTCCGAGTTGAACCACTTCACCGTGCCGGACGCCATATCCGTCTCCTTCGTTCAAGGGGGCTCGAATCGGGTTCCGCGTGCTGCGGACCCCGGAGGTGATCGCCCTGGTCCGGAGACGCGCTACACAGCAAGGACGCCCGTGAATGCGACACGGGCGTCCGGCACTTCGGAACCACGACAGCTGATCAGGACGCTACACCGAGCAGCGCCCGGCAGGCCGCACAACCGTGGCGGACGCGTCGCCCTTCACCGGGCAAGGCCATCGCACGTCCTCCGTATCCCTGACCGATCGGATGGATGTACGACGTCCGGTGGCGCGTGGCACGGGCTCAGTCGGACTCCGCGCCCCGGCTCTCGGACGGCTTGCGACGGCGCCACCACAGAGCGGTGCCGAGCGCGGCGAGGGCGATGACCCCGACGGCTCCGGCGGCGGAGACGAACCACCAGTACCGCGCCTCGGTGGCGGCGTCCGTCTGCGCCACGACCGCCGCCTTGTGCAGCGGCACGACGGACCGCGAGTGGTGCGCGACAGGCTGCGACACGCCGGTGCCCCCACGGGGCCGCAGCGCGGGCAGCACGCCGACGGCGGCCGCCCGGGGAGCCGCCTCGAATCCCCAGTCCAGCAGGTCCCGGGTCTCCTCGTAGACGGCGTTGCGGCTGCCGGACTGCGGGTTCATCACGGTGACCAGCAGCGTCCGGCCGTCCCGCCGGGCCGCGGCGATCAGGGTGTTTCCGGCGTGGGTCGTATAGCCGTTCTTCACCCCGATCAGGCCGTCGTACGGTTTGACGCCGTGCGAGCCGACCAGCAGCCGGTTGGTGTTCACGATGCCGAACGCGTCCGGACCGCCCTCCTCCGGCAGTTCCGTCCGTTTCGTGGCGGCGAAGTGGGCGAAGTCGGGGTCGGCGAGGCCTGCCCGTCCGAAGAGCGTCAGATCGTAGGCGGACGAGAACTGGCCCGGCGTGTCGAACCCGTCGGCGGACGCCACCGTGGTGTCACGGGCGCCGAGGCGGTCCGCGGTCTCCTGCATGTCGTCGATGGTCTTGTTCCAGCCGCCGTTCATGCCGGCCAGGGTGTGCACCGCATCGCTGCCCGAGCGGAGGAAGACCGCGGCCCACAGGTCCGCGACGCGATAGGGCAGGTCCTCCTTGAGGCCGGCCAGCGAACTGCCCGCCTCGATACCGTCCAGGTCCCGGAGGGAGACAGTGTGTACCTCCCCCTGGGAGAACTTCGGCAGCACGGTCACGGCGAAGAGCGCCTTGAGGGTGCTGGCGGGTGGCAGGGGCCGGTGGGCGTCCTTGGCCGCGAGGACCTTGCCGGTCGCCATGTCCGTCACCATCCACGACAGGGCGGAGACATCCGGTGGCTCCGGCACGTCCGGCCGGGGCAGGAACTGCACTCCCCGGCCGTCCAGCCGGCTCTCGGCACGGACCGGACCGGCCACATGCGCGGCGGCCCGCAGGTCGTCGATGCCATGGGGGCCATCGGCGGCCGCCGGGACCGGCGCGGCCAGCAGGCTCACGGCACAAACGGTGGCTGCGGTAACGACTCTGACGGGGACCCAACTCGCGCTCGACATGTGGCCCACGCTAAAAACGACCCCGGCCGCGCGCTGGCTGGCCTACGCCATCCGATGTGCGAGCGCCCCGACTGCCGTACGCGGCACGCCGACTGCCGTACGTGCCAGGCCGACTGCCGTACGTGGACTCGCCGGGGCCGGCGGAAAGACCGCCGCCGGCCCCGGCCCTGGCCCTGGCCCTGGCTGCCGGATGCGGCTTACCAGATCGAGTCGACCCACTCCGGGTGGTCGATGAACGGGTTCCGGTTGTGCTGGTACTTGTCGAAGATCACCTGGTTGCGGTGCTTTTCGAAGGAGTCCGGCGGGTCCTGCTTGCTCCACTGCTTGAGGACGGAGAGCCGTCCGATGTGCGGCTGGGTGCCGTTGTCGACCTTGTCGTTGGGCTCCAGGTCGGCGAAGCCGTCACCGCCGTCATAACGGACGGCCATATAGAGGATCATGCGGGCGACATCGCCCTTGACCGCGTCACGGGGCTCGAAGGAGTCGTCGTCGGAGCGGCTGCCCGGCGCGCCGTCCACCGCCGTACCACCGTTGTCGAAGTCCTTGTCGCCGCGGACGCTGTTGACGGACACGTCCTCCGGGCGCAGGTGGTGGAGGTCGGTTCCGGGACCGGTGTCGGTACCGAAGTCGCCATGGGACTTCGCCCAGACGTGCTCGCGGTTCCAGTCGTCGGGATTTCCGCCGTGGGCGTCTTTGCTCTGCGACCGGCCGCTGTACAGCAGAATGATGTTCGCGCTGTTGTCGGGGTCTTGGTCGGTGTCCTTGAGGGCGTCCCAGACCTGGTCGTATGTCAGTTTTCCGGTCTGGGTGGTGCTGATGATCCGGTGCAGCGATTCCTTCAGTGCCTGGCCGGTCTTGCCGACGGCGTCTTTGTAGTAGTCGTCGGCATCGGACGTGTCGTCATACGACGCGGCATCAGATGCACCGGCGGATATGGACGCGTGCTGGGTGCCGGACGCGGCAGCGGCACGGTGGGGGGCGGCCGTCGCACCGGCCGGGAGCTGTCCGATCGTCACCGTCAATACCGTTCCGGCGGCGAGGGCCAGCGCGGTCCGGGCGCGGCGGTTCACGCGGGTGTTGTCCACGAAGGGTGTCCTTTCCCCGAATTGTGGCGCCGGGTCGCGAAAGTGTGGGGCACGACCGGCACCGGCCGTTGGGAAATACGGCCGCAGGAAGCCTTCCATCGCGGTAATCACCACGGTGTGAACATCAGCGGAGAGTTATTTTTCCCACACGTGAGAACCGAAGAATTCCGCCGAAACTGCCATTCCGTCATGGATGGCCGATTCCTCGTCAGAAGTGCCGCACCGGGACTGTTTTCCGTTCGGCGGCGTGGCGGGGTGGGGGTGGCAGCGAAGTCCAGGTGGAGGACGACGGCCACCACGGTGATGACCTCGCAGCGAGAGGCCTGCGCCCCTTGGGCCCATTGGGTGAACCCTCGTCTCGTCCGCAACCGGACGGGCACCTTCCGGCTTCCGAAGAACTGACACCGTCTTCGCCGAAAGCCGGTGAACCCTTCGGACCGCGAGTTGTGGAGGCCGCCATGTCGCCTTTCCGCCCCACTCCCCCGCCGTACGGCGCGACGCCGGACTATGTGCTCGCTCCCCCGCGCCCCGAGGAGCGCCTCGGCGCGCCCGCGTCCCCGCACGAACCGTCGCGCCCGTCCGCCTCCGCCGCGCACCCCTTCCTCCCGCCGCCCCGCCCGGAGGACCGGCTGCCCTTCGAGCCGCCGCAGCCGTACGGTCCGTCCGCTCCCCCGCTTCCCACGGAGCAGCGGCAGGGGCCGGTGGCGATGCCCGATTACCGGCGGCTGAACCTCCACGCCGCCTTGACCGCGGCCGGTGTCGCTCCGGCGGACGGGGACCTGGCCGCCCTGGCGGAGATCGCGAGCCTGGGTGACACCACCGTCGGTGCCGTCATCGGCTGGCTGGCGGCCGCCGCGCAGACGTCCTGGCCACGGTCGCGCGCGGTGTGAGGGAGACCGCCGACCGGGTCACCGCAGACCGGGGCACCGCAGACCCGGTCACGGCAGACCCGGTCACGGCAAATCTGGTCACTGCGGACCTGCTCACCGCAGTCCGGGCAGGCTGCGCAGCTCACCGATCTTCAAGGCGCGGGCCAGGGCCAGGAAGATCAGCGCCATGCCGGTACCACCGGCGGCCAGGCCCAGGACGGGCGTCCAGGCCGCCGGGACGGGCACGTCCGAGCAGGCACGGGCCGCGAGCCAGCCGGCCGCCGCGGCCGTGGCGGCGGCCCCGGTCAGCTTGCCGTAGGTGCGGCACAGGCGCCGGCCGTCGAGGCGGCCGGAGAGCCGCCGGCGCAGCAGCAGCGCGGTGATCAGCAGCCCGACGCCGTACGCGACGGCGTAGGCCGCGGCCATACCGGTCACCGCCCAGCGGGCGGGCAGCAGCAGATGACACGCGGTGGCCAGGGCGATGTTGACGGCCGCGATCCAGACGGCCATCCAGAACGGCGTGCGGGTGTCCTCGAAGGCGTAGAAGCCGCGCAGCAGCAGGTACTGGGCGGAGTACGGGATCAGACCGAGCCCGAAGGCCTGCAGCATGTGCCCGGCAGGCACGGCCGACGCGGAGTCCACGGTGCCGTGCGCGAACAGGAACTGGGCGGTCTGCGGGCCGAGCGCGAGGAAGAAGAAGGCGGCCGGAACGATCACGACGCCGCTGATGCGCAGCGCACGGGAGAGGTCGGCGCGCAGTTCGTCGAGACGGTTTTCGGCGACCGCCCGGCTCATCCGCGGCAGCAGCGCCGTCACCAGTGAGACGGTGACGATCGACTGCGGCAGCGTCCAGATGAGCTGGGCGTAGCTGTAGACGCTGTATCCGACGCCCGCGGTGGGGAGTTGCTGGTCGGCGGCGACGGCGTAGTGCGTGACGACGACCATCGCGGCCAGGTTGGCGAGCACGAACAGCAGGGTCCAGCGGGCGGCCGTGAGGCTCTTGCGCAGACCGGTGCCGCGCCAGTCGAAGCGCGGCCGGAAGCGGAAGCCGGCGGCGCGGACGAAGGGGATCAGGGCCAGGCCCTGTACCGCGATGCCACCGGTGGTGACGATGCCGAGGAAGTCGATCTGGCCGGGGCTGATGTCCTCGATGCGGTCGGGGCCCGCCAGCAGGCCGAGGTAGATCCCGAACATCGTGATCAGCACGAGGTTGTTGAGGACCGGCGTCCACATCATCGCGCCGAACTTGTTCCGGGCGTTGAGGACTTGACCGAGGATGAAGAACAAGCCGTAGAAGAAGAGCTGTGGCAGCAGGAACCGTGCGAAGACCACGGTGAGCTCGAAGGCGGCGTGGTGGCCCGGCGTGTCCGGTGTGAAGACGGCGACGATCTGCGGCGCGGCCCAGAGCGACAGTACGGTCCCCACCGCCAGCACGCTCAGGACGAGGGTGACCAGGCGCTGTTCATGGGCCCGCCCGCCGTCCGCGTGCTCGGCCCTGGCGCGTACCAGCTGCGGCACCAGTACCGAGTTCAGCGCGCCGCCGATCAGCAGGGTATAGATGCTCATCGGGACCATGTTGGCGGTGTTGTACGTCGTGGCGAGCAGGCCGGTGCCGAGTGCGGCCGCCTGGAGCACCTGCCGGATCATCCCCGTGCCACGGGAGATCACGGTCCCCAGCGCCATCAGGAGTGAGGAGCGCTGCAGGCCTCCGCCCTCGCCGTCCCGATGGCCCTCGTCATCCTTATTGCTCGCGCCGCCCCGTGTGCCCGCGGCGTGCCGGCGCCGCCCCGGGCGCGGCGCCCGCCCGACCGCTTCCCCCTCGTTGCCGGGCTCCGGTCCGGCACCGGCGGCCCCGTCGTCCGCCCACCGGTCCGGCAGACGTAGCGGCAGTGTGTCGTGTGGCGTGTGTGGTGTCCCCTCCAGCATGCCGCCAATCTACGTTGAACCCCGGCCGGAACCGGGCCGGTTGGGCGCCGCGGGCGCACGCCGGGGTGCGGCGCGCGGAAGCGGCCGGGCCCGGCCGGGGTCGAGGAGCGGGCCGAGCAGGTCGCCGTGGTGCGCGAGGCGGGGTGCGATCTCGCCGAAGAGGAAGCTGAGTTGCCGTGGATCGGTGCACTGGGCGATCTCGTCCCGGGTGACGGGGGTCGAGACGGTGGGGGTGGGGCGGGCACGCAGCGTGTAGGCGACGGCGGTGGTCTTGGCGGCGGCGTTCTGGGAGAAGTCGAGGAAGACCTTGCCGGGGCGCAGGGCCTTGGTCATTTTGGGCACGACAAGGTCCGGGAGGGCCGCCGCTGCCTCGGTGGCGAGGGTCTTGGCGTATGCGGTGGCCCGCTCGGAGGGAGTGGGTTCGATGGGCACGATGAGGTGCAGGCCCTTGGAGCCGCTGGTCTTCGCGCAGACCTCCAGGCCGTCGGCGGCCAGCCGGTCGTACAGCCACTGCGCCGCGGCGCAGCACTCCACGATGGTGGCCGGAGCGCCGGGATCGAGATCGAGGACGAGGCGGTCCGCGAGGCCGGGAGCCTGGCACTTCCACTGCGGGGTGTGCAGTTCGACGACCAGGTTCGCGGCCCAGACCAGCGAAGGGAGGTCCTGCAGCAGAACCTGCCGGGCGGGCCCGGAGGCCGAGTGGGGGACCTCGCAGGTCTTCACCCAGGAGGGTGCCCCGGGCGGCACGTTCTTGGTGAAGAAGCACTGGCCTTCCGGCCCGTCGGGGTAGCGCAGGAAGGAGAGCGGCCGGTCGTGGAGGTGGGCGAGCAGCGGGCCGGCGACGGTGGTGCAGTAGTGCAGCACCTCGCCCTTGGTGGTGGCGGTCTCGGCGTAGAGGACCTTGTCCAGGTTGGTCAGCGGGAGGCGCCGCCCCTCCACGTCGGTGATCGGCGACATACGATGAGAATCCCACATAAGGGATAAACGATGCGATCTATCTGGAATGGCTCCATCTCGTTCGGTCTGGTCACCATCCCCGTGAAGACCTACAGCGCCACCGACCGCACCTCGTCGGTCTCTTTCGTGCGCATTCACGAGAAGGACGGCGCTCAGATCCACTACCGGAAGATCTGCGAGCTGGACGGCGAGGAGGTCCCGAACGAGGAGGTCGGCAAGGGCTATCAGGCGCCGGGCGACGAGACCGTCGTACCGATCACCGACGACGATCTGTCCCAGCTGCCGATGCCGACCGCCAAGACGCTGTCGATCCTGTCCTTCGTCGACCCCGCCGAGATCGATCCGCTCCAGATGGACAAGGCCTACTACCTGGGCCCCAATGGGGCATCCGCCACCAAGCCGTACACCCTGCTGCGGGAGGCGCTGGAGCACCACCGGAAGGTCGCGGTCGGCAAGGTGGCGATGCGGGGGCGGGAGTCGCTGGCGATGCTGCGGGCGTACGACCAGGCGATCGTGATGCATACGCTGCTGTGGCCGGATCAGATCCGGCCCGCCACCGGGGTGGTACCCGACGATGTCGCGCTGCGCGAGAACGAGCTGACGCTGGCCGAGACGCTGATGGACTCCCTGGGTGAGCTGGATCCCGCCGAACTCCACGACGACTACCGCGAGGCCGTCGAGGAGCTGGTGGCCGCCAAGGTGGAGGGCGAGGAGCCGGCCGCCCCCGCCGCGTCGGGCAGCTCCGGCGCCCAGGTCATCGATCTCACGGCGGCCCTGGAGAAGAGCGTGCGGGCGGCGCGGGGCGGCGGAGAGTCCGACACCCGGGCAAAGTCGGCGCCCGTGACCTCCCTGCGGGGGCGGAAGCCGGCGAAGAAGAGCGAGGCCGGCCCGCGCGCCTCCGGGCGGAGCGGCACTCCGACGAAGAAGACGGCGAAGAAGACCGGCACCGGCTCGGCCGCCGCGAAGAAGACGCCCGGCAAGAAGACGGCGGCCCCGGCGAAGACCTCCGGCGGACGGGCCAAGGCCGCTTCGCCGGCCAAGAAGACCGGCACGAGCGCCCGCGACTCGACCGCCGGCACCGCCACGAAGAAGGCATCGAAGAGCACCGCCAAGAAGGCGGCGGGCGGGAAGCCGGGCCGGAAGACGGGGTGACGGCCGTCGGCGGCGGACGAGTCCGACGAACGCGTACGGCGCACGCGCAGGGCAGGCGCAGGGCAGGCGCGTACGGCGAGCCGGCGAAGCAGGGGGCCCGGCCGTCGGCCACCGCTCGCCGGGCGGCCGTTCTAGAGTCTTGGTATGGCTTCAGACGAGGGGACCACCCGCATCGACAGCTGGATCTGGTCGGTACGGCTCACCAAGACGCGGTCGCTGGCCGCGGCGGCCTGTCGCGCGGGACACGTCCGGGTCAACGGCGAGCGGGTGAAGCCGGCCCATGCGGTGCGCAACGGCGACGAGGTGCGGCTGCGACACGCGGGCCGGGAGCGGATCGTGGTCGTCTCGCGGCTGGTGCGCAAGCGGGTGGGTGCGGCCGTTGCCGCCGAGTGCTTCATCGACAACAGTCCGCCGGTCCCGCCGCGCGAGGAGGTTCCGGTGATCGCGGTGCGCGAACGCGGCACCGGACGGCCCACCAAGCGCGACCGCCGCGAGATCGACCAGTTGCGCGGGCTCTGAACCGGGCAGCGCCTACGTGGACGGCAGGGCGTCGAGGTAGACCCACTGGCCGTTCTCGCGGACGAAGCGGCTGTGCTCGTACTGACTGTCGGCGTGGCCGTGCAGGGCGAAGTGGGCACGGAATTCCACGGTGCCCTCGGTGTGGAAGGCGCTGCCGCCGGTGGTGCCGAGGATGTCCAGGCCGCTCCAGCGCCGGTCCGGGTCGAGTTCGAGACTGCCGGGACGGGTCGTCGGGTGCCAGGTGCGCAGCAGGTATCCGGTGTCACCGACGGCGAAGGCGCTGTAGCGCGAGCGCATCAGGCGCTCCGCGGTCGGGGCGGTGGCGCGCCCCTGGTGGAAGGGTGCGCAGCAGTCGCCGTAGGCCTCGGTGCGCCCGCACGGGCACGGTGAGGCGGCGGTGACAACGGCGGCCGGACGGCGCGGCTCACCCTTCGGCCTGCTCAGCTCGCTCGGCTTCTTCGGCTTGCTCGACTTCTTCGGCTTCGACACCCCACGATTGTGCCGGGTCGGCGGACCGGGGCCGCGACACGCCCAGCACACCCCGGAGCGGCACGCCCTGGAGATGCGCCCATTTGGGGAATTCCCACGACAAATCACCCATTTGCGGCTTTTCCTGGCTTGATACGTGCTGTGAGGCTGGAAGAACTCATGGTGTCCGTCCCCACCACCCAGGAGAGAACCCCCATGATTCTGTCCATTTCCGGCGTCGTCCTGCTCGGTGTCATCGTCTTCCTCTTCTTCCGCAAGGACGGCCTGAAGTTGTCGCATGCACTGGTCTCCGCGCTCTTCGGGTTCTATCTCGCCAGCTCCGCCATCGCCCCCAGCATCAAGGCCGGCGGGGCGAGCCTGGCGAGCCTCCTCGGGGGGATCAAGATCTAGGTCCTGCCCTCACAGTCCCGTCGTTCGCCGTCCGGAGTCGTCATCCGTCGTTCCGGCGTTGTTCCGGAGTCGTCATCCACGGTCCGGAGTCGTCCTCCGGTGCCACTCCACGGGTCCCGCCCGAACGGACCGCACCACCTCCCGTCCGGGCGGCTCCGTATGCAGCACGCTCCCGGCCCGCCCCGCACACCGAGCCGCCCCACGAGCTCCCCACGACCACCGCCACGAGCAACAGGAGACGATGTGGCCCGTCGACCCCTGCCCCGCATCCTGACCGACAGCGCACCGCTCGCCCGTATGACCCAGAGCACCTCGCTCGCCCGCGGCCGGGAACTCGCGCGGACCGCTGCCGAGAGCGCCTGTGACGTGCTCCATCCGCTGATCACCATCGGCCGGGGGCTGCGCCGGCTGGGTGCGGCGGGCCGGGGACGCTGGGTCGACACGCCCCGGGAGAACCGCGGTCCGCTGGCCTTCTTCGTCGGCGCGTGTGTGCTGGTCATGTGCCTGGTCCCGTACGGTCCGCTGCTCGCCCTGATCTCGGTGATGGGCGCGGGCGCCTGGGCAGGCCGGGAGCGCACGCCGGTCGAGACCGGTCCCGGGGAGGCCGAGCGGGAGCGGCTGCAGGCGCTGTACGAGGCGCTGGTCCCGTACTTCTCCGTCGAGGGCGACCCCAGCCCCCTGTACGCGCACGACGGCGGCTGGGAGCGGGTCTTCACCGAGCACGCCTTCGACGACAGCGGGCGGATCGAACGGCTGCGGCTGAAGTACCCGGCGTACTTCACCGACGGTGAGGACCAGTCCCGGGTCCGCATCGAGCAGGTGCTGTACGCCAAGGCGGGCCGGGGCCGCGAGTACCACTTCGGATGGGACGAGCTGGCCAATCAGCTCACCGTGAGCGTGCTCGGCGCGCTGCCCGCCGACATCGGAGCGCAGCGCTTCGTCACCTCACCGGGCGAGACGGTGCTCGGGTTCACGGACGCGGACGCCGTCCAGCGGACCCTGCCGGTCACCGCCGGGGAGGTGACGCGGGATGCGCCGCCGGTGGTCTGGCGCACCGGGCCGCGCTCCACCGAACCGCATCTGCTCGTCCTGGGGCAGCCGGGGACGGGCGCCACGACCCTGCTGCGCTCGATCGCGCTGCAGGCGCTGCAGCACGGGGATGTGCTGGTCATCGACGGCGGCGGCAGCGGTGAGTACGGCGCGCTGGCCGGACGCCGGGGGGTACTGGGGGTGGAGAGCGGCCTGGCGGGGGCGCTGGCGACCCTGGAGTGGGCGTCCCACGAGACCGAGCGGCGGCTGATCGCGGCGAACCGGGCCCGGCAGGCCGGCCGTCCGGCGCCGGAGGACACCCGTCGCCCCCTGTGGATCCTTGCGGACCGTCCGACGGCGCTGGCTCATGTAGCGGTCGCGGAGGGCCGGGACGATCCGCAGCGGTGGCTGCAGACGCCGCTGCGGCACGGCCGGGCCGCCCACGTCACGGTGGTCGTGGCCGACCAGTTCGAGAGCGCCGAGCTGCTGAGCGAGCCCGTACGGGCGCACACCAAGGCGCGGGTGGTGCTCGGCCCCGCCACGGCGGAGGAGGTACGGGCGGTGCTCGGGGCGCCGCCGCACACCACGCCGACCGCGAGCGTCCCGCCGGGCCGCGGCTATGTGCGCCTGGGGTCCGCTCCGGTATTGCGACTCCAGGTGCCGGCCACGCCCGATCCGCTCGACGAGGCCACCGGGCAGGCGCTGCGGCAGGCCGTCCTGTCGCTGCTGCCGGAGCGTACGGTCCCGGCCGACGGGGCGGAGACCGCCGCGACGGCGACCGACAGCAGGCCGGGTGACGTGGGCACGTCCGCGGATACCGGCCGGCGGGTGAACATGCGCAAGCCCGGGGGCTCCGGGACCGGGGCCCCCGACGCGGCGGAGCCGCACCGCGAGACCGTGGCGGCCGGTGACACCGCGGGGGCCGGCGGGGCCACAGGGGCCGGCGAGACGGCGACGACCGGAGCGGCACAGGAGGCCGGAAAGGCCGGTCCCCCCGCCGAGCCGGTGGGCGCGGCGGGGGTCCGGGCGCGGACCGTCAAGGGTGGCGAATCCCGCGTGGTCAACGGGTCGGTGGAGGCCGTCCCCACCGAGGGGTGAGACCGCTGCGCCCCGAGGGGCCGGCCCGCTGATCAGCCGTCAGGCCACGAACACCTGCCGCATCTCCGTGTCCACGGGTGCGCCCGTCGCCACCAGTCGAGCGGCGCCTGCCAGCCGGACCGCGGCCTCTTCGGCGACGGCTCCGCTGACCGTGAAGGGCAGCCGTACGAAGCCCTCGAAGGCACCGTCGACGCCGAACCTCGGGCCGGAGGGCACCCGCACCCCGAGCCGTTCCCCCGCCTCCGCGATCCGGGAGCCGGAGAGTCCGCCCGTACGGGCCCAGAGGGTGAGGCCGCCGCGGGGAACGCTGAACTCCCAGTCGGGGAGGTGCCGGTGCAGCGCCTCGACGATCGCGTCGCGGTTCTCACGGGCCTGCTCGCGGCGGATGCCGACGGCCGCTTCCCAGCCGCCACCCTCCAGGAGCGAGGCGATGGCGAGCTGTTCGAGCACCGGTGAGCCCAGGTCGGAGTAGGCGCGGGCGGCGACCAGACTGCGGATGATGTCGGGGGCGGCACGCACCCAGCCGATCCGCATCCCGGCCCAGAACGCCTTGCTCGCCGAGCCGACCGTGATCACGGCGCTGCCGGCGGGGTCGAACGCGCACACCTGACGGGGCGGTGCGGGGTCCTCGTCCAGCTGGAGTTCGGTCATGGTCTCGTCGACGACGAGCAGGGTGCCGGCCGACCGGGCGGCATCGACGAGGCGCCGGCGCTGGTCCTCGGTGGCAAGGGTGCCGGTGGGGTTGTGGAAATCGGCGACGACATACGCCATACGGGGCGCGGCATCACGCATCACCTGGCGCCAGACGGGGACGTCCCAGCCGGCCAGCTTGTCGGCGAGCGCGACCGGGACGAGCCGGGCGCCGGCGTCCCGCATCAGCTGGAGGATGTTGGCGTACGACGGGGAGTCGACGGCCACCCGCTCGCCGGGGCTCGTACACAGCCGGCAGATCGCGGCCACCGCGCCCATCGCGCCCGTGGTCACCATGATCTGCTCGGGCATGGTGGGGATCCCGCGGGCGGTGTAGCGGTCGGCGAGGGCCTGGCGCAGGACCGGCAGACCGGCGGGGTAGTCGCCGTGGGTGTGGGCATAGAGCGGGAGGTCGGCCATCGCGCCCTGGAAGGCGCGAGTGAGCCACGGCTCGGGAGCCGGGAGGGCGGCGCAGCCCAGGTCGATCATGGAGCCGGCGGCCTCCGGGGGCAGCGGTTCCAGGCCGCGGGTGGGCAGCGGGTTACCGGCCGGGACGGCGGTCCAACTGCCTGAGCCGCGCCGGGACTCCAGGAATCCCTCGGCGCGCAGCGCTTCATAGGCGGCGGCGACGGTGGTGCGGCTGACGCCGACGGCCGTGGCCAGCTCGCGCTCGGCGGGCAGGCGCGCCGCGACCGGCACCCGGCCCTCCAGCACGAGCCGGCGGACGCCGTCGGCAAGGCTGCGGTAGGCCGGCAAACGGCGTCCGGCGGCGGTGAGTTGTGCCTCGGACGGGTCCTGCGACCGGAGCAGCCGGGCGAGTTGGGGTGCACCCACCGCTGAAGTCCACTGAGCCATGAAGATCAGTCCACCTTCCCCGAATTGGCTCTACTTCGCGAGCCCGGACCTGCCACATGGTGTCATGCGTCGGTCCAATCCTGCCAGGAGAGGGAAATTCATGTCCATATTCGGGAAAAGCGGACCGGGAAGGGGGCTGCCGGTGCGCCGGCTGATCCAGCTCTTCACGGGGCTGACGCTGTACGGCGTGAGCATGGGGCTGATGCTGCGGGCCGGGCTCGGCCTGGAGCCGTGGAGCGTGCTGAACCAGGGCATATCCCGCCATACGGGGCTGTCGATCGGCACGGTCACCATCGTCGCCGGTGCGCTGATCCTGCTGCTGTGGATCCCGCTGCGCCAGCGCCCCGGCCTCGGCACGGTGGCCAATGTGGTGATCCTCGGGCTGGTGATGGACGCGACGCTGGCCTGGATGCCGCAGCTGCACTCGCCGGCCGCGCGCATCCCGCTGCTGGCGGGCGCCGTCCTGCTCAACGGTGCCGCGACCGGCCTGTACATCTCCGCCGACTTCGGTCCGGGACCCCGGGACGGGCTGATGACCGGGCTGCATCTGCGGACCGGCCGTCCGGTGCGGCTGGTGCGGACCTGCATCGAGGTGACGGTGCTGGCCACCGGCTTCCTGCTGGGCGGGTCCGTCGGGGTCGGCACGGTGGTCTATGCGCTGGCCATCGGGCCTCTGGCGCAGTTCTTCCTGCGGCGCTTCGCGATCGGGGACCGGCCCGTGAAGCCCTCACCGGTGGTGGCCCGCGGAGGTGCTTCACCCGAGCACGCAATACTGCCGGAGTGACCCCAGCGATACGCACCCGCCACGTCTATCTCGACCACCCCGTGCCGCTCCCCTTCGCCCACCGGGGCGGGGCGGCCGAGGGCCTGGAGAACACCGCCGCCGCCTTCCGCCGCGCGGTCGGCCTCGGCTACCGCTATCTGGAAACCGATGTGCATGCCACCTCGGACGGAGAGCTCGTCGCCTTCCATGACGCGACGCTCGACCGCGTCACCGACTCCCGTGGCGCGATCGGGCAGCTCCCCTGGCGCGCGGTGCGACAGGCCCGCGTCGGCGGCCACGAGCCGCTGCCGCTGTTCGAGGAGCTGCTGGAGGAGTTCCCCGGGGCACGCTGGAACGTCGACCTCAAGGCCGATGCCGCGCTCGCTCCGCTGCTCGCGCTGCTGCGCCGCACGAACGCCTGGGACCGGGTGTGCGTCGGCTCGTTCTCGGAGGCCCGGGTGGCCCGCGCCCAGCGGCTGGCCGGACGCCAAATGGCGACCTCGCTCGGCACCCGCGGCGTGGCCGGCCTGCGGCTGCGGTCGTACGGCCGCGGGGTGCTGCCGCTGGACCGGCTGCTGGGCGCGGCGGTGCGGCGCAGCGCGGTCTGCGTCCAGGTTCCCGAGCGGCAGTCCGGCCTCCCCGTCGTCGATCCGCTCTTCCTGCGCGCCGCGCACGCGCTGGGCATGCAGGTCCACGTCTGGACGGTCAATGACGCGGACCGGATGGCGGCGCTCCTGGACCTCGGCGTGGATGGCATCATGACGGACCACATCGAGACGCTGCGGGCGGTGCTGACCGAGCGGGGGTGCTGGGTCTGACCGGCGGGGATGCCGGCCGGACCGGGCGAGGGGGCTGGATCCACGGGGCGTCGCGAGCCGGACGGCAGATGCGGACGCACCCGGTACCGGGCTCCGCCGGCCGTCGTCCGCCGCCGTGAACGGGGACGGGAAGACGGGGGTGGGCGTGGAGAGCACACGAGCCGTGGCCGAAGGCGTGGACGAGGGCGGGGACGAGACGGCCGCCCGGCGCCGGGAACAACGCGGCTGGTACTGGTACGACTGGGCCAACAGCGTCTATTCGACGACCGTGCTGACCGTGTTCCTGGGGCCGTATCTGACCTCGGTGGCGAAAGCCGCGGCGGACGCGGACGGCTTTGTGCACCCCCTGGGCGTGCCGGTGCGCGCGGGCTCCTTCTATGCGTATGCGGTGTCCGCGTCGCTGTTGCTGTCGGTGCTGGCGATGCCGCTCGCCGGAGCGCTGGCCGACCGGACCGGCCGGAAGAAGCCGCTGCTGGGCGGCTGCGCCTACGTGGGCGCCGCGGCGACGACGGGGATGTTCTTCCTGGGCGGCGACCGCTATCTGCTGGGCGGGGCGCTGCTGGTCCTCGCGAATGTCGCGTTCGTGGTGTCGATGATGCTCTACAACTCCTTCCTGCCGCAGATCGCCCGGCCCGAGGAGCGGGACGCGGTCTCCTCCCGCGGCTGGGCGTTCGGCTACGCGGCCGGAGCGCTGGTCCTGGTCGCCAACCTGGTGCTCTACGGCGCACACGACTCCTTCGGCCTGTCCACGGGCGCCGCGGTGCGCATCTGCCTGGCGTCGGCGGGGCTGTGGTGGGGCGCGTTCTCGGTGATTCCGCTGCGCCGGCTGCGCGACCGGCGGGCAGCCACCGCCAAGCAGCCCGCCGGGCCCGGCGCCGCCGCGCTCGGCCAGGGGCGGCAGCAGCTGCGGGAGACGCTGCGCCACATGCGCCGCCATCCCCTCACTCTCTCCTTCCTCCTCGCCTACCTCGTCTACAACGACGGCGTACAGACGGTGATCACCCAGGCCTCCGTGTACGGCTCCGAGGAGCTAGGCCTGGACCAGACGACGCTGATCGTGGCGGTCCTGCTGGTCCAGGTGCTGGCCGCGGCGGGCGCCCTGCTCATGGGACGCCTGGCCGGACGGTACGGCGCGCAGCGGACGATCCTGGGCTCCCTGGTGGCGTGGGTGCTGACGCTCGCGGCCGGCTACTTCCTGCCCGCGAAGGCGCCCGGGTGGTTCTTCGGGCTGGCCGCCGGCATCGGTCTGGTCCTGGGCGGAAGCCAGGCGCTGTCCCGTTCGCTGTTCTCCCATCTGGTACCGCACGGCAAAGAAGCGGAATATTTTTCCGCGTACGAGATGAGCGACCGGGGCGTGAGCTGGCTGGGGCCGCTGGTATTCGGGGTGGCCTACCAGCTCACCGGGAGCTACCGGGACGCGATCGTGTCCCTGGTGGCGTTCTTTGTGATCGGTTTTGTCCTGTTGGCGAGGGTGCCGGTGGGACGGGCGATCGCCGCGGCGGGAAATCCCGTACCTGACCGGATTTAGCTCCAGGGCGTGCGGGCCGGTAGTGTACGCCTTTGGCTCACCAGGCGGACCGTTACTGCGCGCTTCTCTCTCGATGGCGCTGGGTGACATCTGCTGCCAGATGTGACAAACCGGGCGCTGGTGGGTACAACAAGGGGCGGCACGAAGGAAGGCAGCGGCGCACAGCGCCTCCATCATGGGCGGTGGTGGGCGACGGGTGGGCGCATGTCCCGAATTTCGAATACGGGAATCTTCACCGCCGACCGGACGTTGACCGGATGACGACGACAGCGACACCTGTCCTGTGGGCGACAAGCCCGGGAGGCACGATTCATGAGTGAGCGAGCTCTCCGCGGCACGCGACTCGTGGTGACCAGCTACGAGACCGACCGCGGCATCGACCTGGCCCCGCGCCAGGCGGTGGAGTACGCATGCGAGAACGGACATCGATTCGAGATGCCGTTCTCGGTTGAGGCCGAGATTCCGCCGGAGTGGGAGTGCAAGGTATGCGGTGCACCTTCGCTTCTGGTGGATGGCGATGGCCCTGAGGAAAAGAAGGGTAAGCCCGCGCGTACGCACTGGGACATGCTCATGGAGCGGCGCACCCGCGAGGAGCTGGAGGAGGTGCTGGCCGAACGGCTGGCCGTCCTGCGCTCCGGCACCATGAACATTGCCGTGCATCCGCGCGACAGCAACCGCAAGTCCGCCTGACAAGGGACCTGCGCCAAGCAGCACGAAGGGCCGGGCCACTGCACTGTGCAGTGGCCCGGCCCTTGCTGCGTCCGCACCCGCACACACCTGGCGTGCGCACGCGCCGGGCACCGGCACACGCCGCACACGCCAGGTGCCCGCACACGCCGGGCGTCGTCCGCACGCCTCGGGCGCCCGCCTGCGCTCAGCCGGTCAGCGGCGGGTCCTGTCGGCGCGGGGAAGAAGGCTCGTCCTCGTGGATGACCTCGCCCTGGACGACCTTGCCGTCGGGCCGGTGCATCCGCGCCTGCTGGAAGGCATCGCCGAACGAGCCCGGGGCGTAGCCCGCCCGCCGGTTCAGCAGCTTTTCGGCGCGGCGCTGGATCAGCTTCCCGGTCGGCGGGAACAGGCAGAGCAGCCCCATGGCGTCGGACACCAGCCCGGGGATCATCAGCAACAGCCCGCCGGCCATCGGGAGCGTATTGCCGCTGCCGGTTTTGCCGTCGCTGGATGTGGCCGTGCCCGAGGTGCCGTTGCCGGATGCGGCGGAGTTGCCGGGAGCCGCCGGGCCGCCGGTGGTCTGCAAGCTCTCGGTGAGGTTGCGCCAGGCACGACGGCCGGCCCGTTTGACCACATAGCCGCCGATGATCACTCCGGCGACCAGCAGAAGAAAGACCGTCAGGCCGTTGGTGGCTCCGGCGACGACGGTCAGCAGCCAGATCTCCAGCACCAGCCAGGCGGCGAGGCCCAAGGGGACGAACCGGCGGGCGCGCGAGCGCTGGGGCGGGCGGGAACTCGGCGGTGGCGTGGCTCCGAACGTCATGCCTCAAGTGTGCCTGGCCCCTGCCGCCCCACTTCCCGAGGGTCACGCGGGATGGATCATCTCCGGCCCGGCGCAGCGGTCCCGGCCTCAGCAGGCCCGGCGTCAGCGCCCCGGCGTCAGCGGCCGCGGATCTTGTCCACCCGGGAGCCGAGGCCCCAGGCCGTGACCCGCCACAGGGCCTCCACGACGATGTCACGGCTCATCTTGCTGTCGCCCAGTTCCCGCTCGACGAAGGTGATCGGCACCTCGACGACGTGATAGCCGGCCTGCACCGCGCGGCGGGCGAGGTCGACCTGGAAGCAGTACCCCTGGGAGGCCACGTCATCCAGGCCCAGCCCTTTGAGCGCCTCCGCGCGAAAGGCCCGGAAACCACCGGTGAGGTCGCGCAGCGGGAGGTCCAGCATCAAGCGGGAGTACGTACTGCCCCCGCGGGAGATGAGCCGGCGGTACGTCGGCCAGTTGACGGTGCGGCCGCCGGGCACCCAGCGCGATCCGAGGACGAGATCGGCGCTCTTGAGGGCGGTGAGCAGCCGCGGCAGCTCCTCGGGCTGGTGCGAGCCGTCGGCGTCCATCTCGACCAGCACGTCGTAGCCGTGGTCGATCCCCCAGCGGAAGCCCGCCAGGTAGGCGGCACCGAGGCCTTCCTTGCCCTTGCGGTGCAGGACGTGGACCTGCTCGTCATCGGCGGCCAGTTCGTCGGCGAACTTGCCGGTGCCGTCAGGACTGTTGTCGTCCGCGACGAGGACATGTGCCGTGGGGACGGCGGACCGCACCCGCGAGACGATCGGCTTGATGTTCTCCGCCTCGTTGTACGTCGGAATGATCACCAACGTGGTGCCGAGCGGACCGTACTGCCGCTGCCCGTCTGTCACTGCTGCCCCTTCTCGTCCTTCGTTCGCCCGCGCCGGCCGGCAACTGCCGCTGCGGCACAGGACAGAAGACCCACGATAGCGAGCACCCACTCGGGAGCGGCGCCGACGCGGTCGGCGAGCGTCGTTTCGTCCCGCAGCGGAATCCGCGCGGAGACCACGCCCTGGGTGAACTCGGGGATCCGGTGGGTGATCTTGCCGTCCGGGGCGACCACGGCGCTGATCCCGCTGGTGGCCGCGGTGACCACGGCCCGGCCGTGTTCGACGGCGCGCAGCTTGGACATCGCCAGCTGCTGCTCGGGCTGGCCGGAGCGGCCGTAGGTGGCGTTGTTGGTCTGGATGACCAGGGCACGGGCGCCCGCGCCGACGGTGTCGTGCACGATCTGGTCGTAGGCGACCTCGAAGCAGATGACGTCGCCGAGCCGGGCGGGGCCGACGTGGAGCACACCGGTGTGGTCACCGGGGTAGAAGTCGCGGGGCACCCGCTGGAAACGCGTAATGATCTTGCTGAGCTGTTCCCGGAACGGCACGTACTCGCCGAACGGCACCGGGTGCTGCTTGGTGTAGGAAGCGCCCGGCCCCTTCTTCGGGTCCCAGACGATGCCCTCGTTGAAGACATAGCCCTTCTTGGAGGGGTGGTCGATCAGGGCGCCGACGAGGACGGGCACCCCGATGGCCTTCACGGCCTCGTCGATCCGGTCGTAGGCCTGCGGGTACTTGTACGGGTCGAGGTCGGAGGAGTTCTCCGGCCAGATGACCAGGTCCGGCTTCCTGGCCCGGCCGGCCTTGACGTCGGCGGCGAGCTTTTCGGTGGCCGTGGCGTGGTTGTCGGTGATCATCATAGGGCGGCCCAGGAAGTCCATGCCGGGCTGCTGGACGTTGCCCTGGACGACAGCGATGTCAGCGGTGTCGTCGGCCTTCGTGGGAACGGGCACCATGGCGCCGGCCAGGGTGACCGCCGCGGCGAGCCCGAAGGCTTCCAGGGCCGGGACGGCCCGGCGCAGCGAGCCGTTGCCGCGCAGCTGCCAGAGCGCGGCGGCGCATACGGCGAGCAGCGCGCCGGCCAGCGCCACGGCGAAGGTCACCAGCGGGGCACCGCCGAGCGCGGCGAGCGGGGTGAACGGGGAACCGGTGTTGGCGAACGCGAGCCGGCCCCACGGGAAACCGCCGAACGGCAGCCGGTCGCGGGCCCATTCCTCGGCGACCCACAGGCAGGCGGCCCACAGCGGACCGCCCGGCAGCCGGGAGGTCACGGCGAGCGCCGCGCCCAGCAGCGTCAGGAAGAGCGCTTCGGCGACCGAGAGGCCGAACACGGCGTCCCACCCGACCACATGCAGCCACTTCAGCAGGATCAGGAAGAACGGCAGCCCGAAGGCGAAACCCGTCCAGGCGCCCTGGCGGGCAGTGCGGCCACGGGTCAGCAGCGACAGCGCGGCGACGGCCACCACGGACAGCGGCCACAGGTCGTACGGCGGGAAGGCCAGGCCGAGCGCGATGCCGAAAACGGCCGCAAGGCCGGTACGCAGCGCCTCCCGGCGCATCAGGGCGGCGAGCCGTCGCGCCCGCCCGGGGCGCGCGGGCTCAGCGGTGGAGCCCGTCCCGGCGTGCGGCACCGGGCCGTCGGGCGAGGTGTCGCTGACGGCTTCTTCGGTGGTGTCGGAACCCGATGGCACGGTCGCGGGCCTTCCTGCAGGTCGTGCGGTGGTGAGCTGACCGTACATCGGGAAGCCGGGATGACGGCTATGGGGTGCACAAAAGGTGAAGGGGCACCGGGCGAGGCCGCGGGCGGGCCCGCGGCGCGCAGAGCGGGGCCGCGGTGCGGTGCGGATAGGGGCCCGGCGCCCTTCGGGCCGACCTGGGACCCGCTGGCTGCGGGTCGACCGAAAGCCGTTGTCTACTGAGCGTCCGGGCCCCACCCGGGTCGCACCTTCCCCCAAGCTCCCACGGAGCAGGGAGGGACCCCCATCCGGCCGAAACGCTCCGTTGTCCCGTGCCGCTGGTGCTGGACCTGGCTCCCAGTGGTGGTGTGCCCCAGTGGCGCACCACCCCGTGGCCCAGCTGCGTTCGACGACTGCGCGGAGGTCTCCCGGTCGGACGTCCTGGTGGTGGACTCGGCCGAACCTACCGGCCGCCGACCGTCTGCTGTCAACAGGTGCTGCACCTGCGTCGTTTCGCGTCGCCCCAGGTCAGCCGCGAGCGCCCCCAAGTGAGGCAAGAAGCGGCAAGCGCAGCCCGCACCGGCACCTGCCCGCGCGATGTCACTCGTTCGGCGGCCCGAAGACGGTTCGCCCGCCGACGACCGTGGTCAGGCACACCGGGAGGTCGTTGCCGGGGGTGAGATCGGGCAGGCCCGGGGTGCCGGAGCGGGGGTCGGTGGACCAGCGCTGCACCCGCTCGTCGGGGGCCTGGACGATCAGGTCCCCGGTGCGCCAGACCGCGTAGTCGGCGGGGGCGCCGGGCACCAGGACGCCCGCGTCGTCCCGGCCGATGGCGCGCCAGCCGCCACGGGTGTGGGCGGTGAACGCGGCGCGGGCGGAGATGCCGTGGGCACGGGTGCGGTGGAAGACGGCGGCGCGCACCGTGCCCCAGGGGTCGAGCGGGGTGACCGGGCTGTCCGACCCGAGCGCGAGCGGGACACCGGCCTTGAGCAGCGCGGCGTAGGGGTTGAGCGTGCGGGCCCGCTCGGCGCCCAGGCGGGCGGCGTACATGCCGTCCTCGCCGCCCCATGCCGCGTCGAAGGCGGGCTGGACGGAGGCGGTCAGGGCCAGGTCGGCGAAGCCGGCGAGGGTGTCCTCGGTGAGCATTTCGGCGTGCTCGACGCGGTGCCGGGCGGCGCGGACCCGGTCGAGGCCGACCCGGTCGGCGGCGGCGCGTACTCCGGTGACGACGCTGGTCAGGGCGGCGTCGCCGATGGCGTGGAAGCCCGCCTGGAGCCCGGCCTCGGTGCAGGCGGCGACATGGGCGGCGACGGCCTCGGCGTCGAGCTGGGCGGTTCCGGTGTGGCCGGCGTCGGCGTAGGGGGCGTGCAGATGGGCGGTGTGGGAGCCGAGCGAGCCGTCGGCGAACAGATCGCCCGCGGCGCCGAGCGCCCCGAGTTCCCTGATCCGCTCCGCATCCTTTGCGGATGCGATCAGCTCGGCCCAGTAGCCGATGACCCGGGGGCCGTTGCCTTCCCGGGCCAGGGCGAGCAGCCCCGTGAAGTCGTCCTCGCCGGAGATGTCCGGACCGGCGCACTCGTGGACGCTGCCGATGCCGAGCGAGGCGGCGCGGGCGAGCGCCGCGGTCTGGGCCTCGGCCCGCTGGGCGGGGGTGACGGTGGCGTAGGCGGCCTTGCGCGCCGCGTGATGGGCGGCACCGGTCAGCGGGGCACCGTCGTGGAACCCGTCCCGGTCGCGGATGCCGGGGACCAGATCCAGCAGGGCCGTGGTCACGACGGCGGAGTGCACGTCGACCCGGGTGAGGTAGAGCGGGCGGCCACCGGTGGCCTCGTCCAGTTCCGCGCGGGACGGCGGGCGCCCCTCCGGCCAGACGCCGGCGTCCCAGCCGTGCCCGAGCAGGATGCGGTCCGCCGGGCGCGCGTCCGCGTAGGCGCGGATCCGGGCGAGCGCGTCGGACAGGGTGCCTGCCCCGACCAGATCGAGGCCGGTGAGCGCGAGACCGGTTGCCGTGGTGTGCACATGTGCGTCCGTGAAGGCCGGCGTGACGAGCGCACCGTCGAGCGGGATGACCTCGTCCACGCCCTCGGCGAAGGAGTCGGCCGCGCCCTCCTCCCCTACCCAGGCGATGCGGTCGCCTTCGACGACCATGGCGGTGGCGAAGGGGTCCGCGGGGCTGTGCACCTCACCGCCGCGCAGCAGGACGGTGCGGGGCCGGGAAGAGTCCTTCCGGGCCAGCTGGGAAAGGGGCTCGCTCATACCGGACAGTTTGGCCCCTGCGGACGGACGGGCCGCACGCAGGGGGGCGCTCGCCGGTCAGATGCGCGGCGGCCGGGCCTCGTAGGGGGTGGAGAGCACGACCGTGGTGCGGGTCGACACACCGGCGAGGGTCCGGATGCGGGTGAGCAGGTGCTCCAGCTCCAGCGGGGTGGCGACCCGGACCTTGAGGATGTAGTTCTCGTCGCCGGCGACGCTGTGGCAGGCCTCCAGCTCGGGGACCTCGGCCAGGCGGTCGGCGATGTCGTCCGGCGCGCTGGGGTCGAAGGGTTTGACCGAGATGAAGGCGGTGAGCGGCAGGCCCACGGCTTCGGGGTCCACGATGGCGGCATAGCCCCGGATGACACCGCGCTGCTCCAGGCGGCGCACCCGCTGGTGCACCGCCGAGGTGGACAGGCCGGTGGCCTTGCCCAGGTCGGTGTAGCTCATCCGCCCGTCCTTGACGAGCAGATCCACGATTTGTCGGTCCAACTCCTCCACCCGCTCAACCTACTGCGCGCGGGGGCGTATGCGCACCGTGCGCCGGATCGTGGACACCCCCACGCCGGTTCATGTGACCAATGCCACACATGTGATCCGGTGTCGGTGGGGTGCCCGCGATTATGCGTGCGGCATGAAGGGAATTGCTGCTGGTGGCCGGGACCGCCCGTCACAGGAAGTCAGCGGTACGACCGACCCACCCGAGGGGGATGGACATCATGCGACGCCTTGAGCAGGACTCCGCTGCCGCGCACACCGGCGCCCAGGAGGGCGACGGTCCCGGCGGCCCGGGCGACGACGGTGCGGAGGTCGACTCTTTCGACACCTATGAGATCTACCGCGTGACCTGCCCCGACTGCCTGCAGCCGATCGCACTGCTGGCGGACGAGTACACGCTCCCCGAGCACGCCCTGTGCGCCTCGCCGTGGAACCCCTTCGGCCTGACGGTGTGCCAGGGCTCCGGGCGGACGGTCTCCGAGGCCGCCAGGACCGCCGACACCCTGGACGCCCAGGAGCAGGACGCGGCCGTGCTGCTGACGCTCCCGGAGAGCCTGGACTGGCGCCGCCAGCCGTTCTCGCACCTCGGCGGGCCCGGCACCCGGCCGGTCCGGGTGCCGCGGATGCGCCCGCTCAGCTGAGTGCGCCTGCCGGCCCCGGCCGGCAGGCCCGTACGCCGCCCGGGCTCACCAGTAGCGGCGCTCGATCATCGCTTCCAGGGTCCCGCGGTGCAGGATCAACGCATCGGCATCGGCCGGGACCGGGATTTCCCCGAAGTGGACCTGGCGGTAGGCCACTCGCAGCATGACGATGGCGTGCCGCAGGGCCGCGTAGAGGGTGTGGAACTCCATGGCGCGGGGCCGGTGTCCGGTGAGCCGGGCATAGCGGTCCTCGACGCGGTCACGGCACAGGAATCTGGGCAGCCCCCGCTGGCCGCCGCTCTCGGTGAGGTCCTGGAAGAAGCGGTGGAGAAAGATCATCCAGCCCAGGTCGAGTTCCCGGGGGCCGAGGGCGGCCATCTCCCAGTCGAGTACGGCCGCCGGCTCGAATCCGTCGTAGACGATATTGCCGATCCGGGCGTCGCCCCAGGTCAAAACGGTCTCCCCGGGGTCCGCCGGCCACAGGTCGGCCAGCCGGGCAAAGCCGCGCTCGATCAGTGGGGAACGGGGGCGCCCGTCAACCACCCAGCGGTAGTAGTCCTGTTGAGCCTCCATATGACGTCGCAGCGCGTCTCCCGTTCCGGGGGTGGCGAGGAAGTCGGCCGCGCCGGAGGGGACTTGGTCGTGCAGGCGGGCGAGGACCGACACGCTGGCGGCCTCCAGCTGGTCGCGCTGGGCGTCAGTGGCGTCGTACAGCCAATTCCCCTCGTACGTATAGGGCATGACGTCCGGTGGAACGCGGCCGGCGGCGCGCGCCATGACGAAGAACGGCGCGCCGAGGTACGCCGGATCCTCTTCGAGCCAGAGGGTGCGGGGCACGGGCAGGTCGGTGTGTGCGGCGACCAGGCGCATGGTGCGGTACTGCCGGGCCATGTCGTAGCGCGGGAAGACGGTGTACGCGGCGGGGTCGGCGGCGAGGCGCAGTGCGCAGGAGCGGGGACCGCTCTCCGGCCCGGACGGCGGCCGGGGGTGGTCGATGTCGAAGAGCAGTGTCTCGCTGGACATGCCGTTGGAGTCCGGTACGGACGGGGAGACGGCTCGGGCGCCGGGGAGCCGGGTGCCGAGCCAGGCGGTGAGCCGGCGGGCCAGCGCTTCGGGGTCGCGGGTGGTGGTGCGGGGCCGGGGCGCCGTGCTCACTGTCCGGCCTCCTGCGCGACGGAGTCATAGCCGGTGAAGCCGCTCGGATCGTGCCGGCCGAAGCTGCCGTGCTCGAAGATGCCGTAGCCGGTCCGGCCGTCGAGGGTGAAACGGGCGGCGTGGTCGGTGACTCCGTAGGCGGCGAGGGGGTGGGCTGCCGGGTCGGAGAGGTCGTAGCTGCGGCGGTCGGTCCAGCCGCGGCCGCGCCAGGTGCCGTGCTGCCAGTCGTCGGCGCTCGCCGGAGGGTAGCCGGCGCCCACGGCGAGAGGCGAGGAGGTGAGGATTTCGGCGGTGAGGTCGAGGGGTTTGCGGGCCGGGTCGGTGAGATGGATGACGGCGCGTTCGGGGTGGCGGGTGCCGGGGCGGTAGCTGATGTCCGTGTGCGGCCAGCCGAGTTGGACGTCGTGGACGCCCTCGCGGACCATGGTGGCCCCGTTCAGGGTGCGGTGGCCGTCGGCGTCCTCCTGGACGATGACCATCACGAAGCGGTCATCGAAGCGCACCGGGCACCAGATCCAGTGGAAGCCCTCGGGCCGCAGCTCCTCGGCCGCCCGTCCGCCGTCCTCACCCGCGATCGGGCGTACGCCCCAACTGCGGTCGCGGGTGCCGGTCCACTCCCCCGCCGTGACGGCGAGCTCCTGCCCGGCCACGCGGATGCTGCCGCTGCAGGTGCCTGCCTGGACGAACCGCCGGCCTTCGAGCAGCAGCCGGTCGCCGCGGTACTGGGTGTGGTGCGGCTCCCAGGTGGCGGGGAACGCCGCGGTCCAGGTCAGGTCGTACGCCAGGCCGTCCGGGTCGTCGGGGTCCGCGGCGCAGGTCAGCCGCAGGCGGGCCAGCGGCTCCTCGACGGTGAGGGTGAGCGGGCCGACGGTGAGGGCGAGGCGGTCGTCGGTGAGCGCGTCGGAGGCCCGTACGGCGTGCAGCCGGTCGCCGAGACGGAGGGTGGCATAGGCGTCGATGACACCGGTGTTGGGGTAGACACCGAGGCCGGCGATCAGCAGGGCGCGGCCGGAGTGGTCCATGACGTGGAAGATGCACCGGTCGTAGGCGTTGCGGTCGCCGGTGGCGACATGCCGCATGGACAGCGGGACCTGGTGGATCGGGTACTCGTCGAGCGCGATGGGGCGGTCGGGCACGGTCTCCTCCTGGGCGCGCGGTCGTCGGGGCGTGGCACGGTTCGGGCCCCCACAGCGGAAGTTGACGGTACGTCAGCTCAAGACGGACGACCAGACCCGCGAAATGCGTAGGGGTCGAATGCCCGCTTCACCTGTTACCTTTCGGGTCGATGCCCGACCGACCCCTGGAGCCACGGTGACCTCACGACCTCCTCTGCACTGCCTGCGCTGCGCCCGCGCCGCGGAGGGCTTCGCCGGGTGCCGGACCTGTGCCGCGGAGGGCATCGGCGTCAACACGATGCCGCCGCTCGCGGATCTGGCCGGCGTGGACCTCGCCGGGTATCCGGGCGGGCCGTGGGGTCTGCCGACGGCGCTGCCGGTCTCCGGACCGCCGGTCACGCTGGGAGAGGGCAACACCCCCTGCATCCGGCTGCGGTCGGGCTCGGAGCCGCCCCAGGACGGCGCGCCCGCCGGGGAGTTGTGGCTGAAATACGAGGGTGGGAATCCGACCGGCTCCCACAAGGACCGGGCGATGGCCGTCGGGGTGGCCGCGGCGGTGGCAGCCGGTGCCGGCACCGTGGTCGCGGCGTCCTCCGGCAATGCCGGGGCGGCGGCCGCGGCGTATGCGGCGCGGGCCGGGCTGCGCTGTGTGGTGTTCACCAACGAGAAGGTGCCTGCCGGGCTGCGGACCCAGATCGATGCGCTGGGCGCAGAGCGCCGGGTGCATCCGGGCAGCACCGCCGCCCGCAACGCGGCGATGGCCAAGGCCGTCGAGGAGCACCACTGGTACCCGCTGACCAGCTACTCCTCGCCGTCGCCGGGCGGGAATCCGTACGCCAACGAGGGGTACAAGTCGGTCGCCTACGAGCTGGCGCGGGACTTTGCCGGGCGGCGGATCGACGTGGTGGTGGTGCCCACCAGCCGGGCGGATCTGCTGGCCGGAGTCGGCCGCGGCTTCCGGGAGTTGGCGGCCGCGGGACTGATCGCACACGAGCCCCGGCTGGTGGCCGCGGAGCCGTCCGCCGCGGCGCCGTTCACCGCCGCGCTGCGCTGCCCGGACCGCGCGGACCAGGAGCGCACACGGGTGGCGGCCCGGCCCACGGTGGCGTTCTCCCTCGGGGAGGAGCGGCCCTGCTGGCAGGGGCTCGACGCGCTGTGGCGCACCGCGGGAACGGCCGTGGCGCTGGACGACGAGGCGATCGGGGCGGAACACCGGAGGCTGGCGGCGCAGGGCCTGATCCTGGAGCCGTCCTCCGCCGTCGGGTCCGCCGTGGCGCGGGAGCCGGCCCGCACGCCCGGCACCCTGGTGGTCGCGCTCGGGACGGCCACGGGGCTCAAGGGGCTGGTGGGCTGAGGCCGGGAGGCCTGAGGGGCGGGCGAGCGGACCGACGGGGCGGCACGGACGCGGGCGAGGAGCGTGCGGGGCGTGGGGCGTGCGGGCGAGGCCGGGCCCGGCAAGCGGGCCCGCCCCGGCAACGTCCGGGCCCGCCTCCGCCCCGCCCCGCCTCCGCTCAGCGCGTCTCGGGGCCCGCGAGATGGCGGGCGATGACCATCCGCTGGATCTGGTTGGTGCCCTCGACGATCTGCAGGACCTTGGCCTCACGCATATAGCGCTCGGCCGGGAAGTCGAGGGTGTAGCCGTAGCCGCCGAGGAGCTGGACTGCGTCGGTGGTCACCCGCATCGCGGTGTCCGTGCAGAACAGCTTGGCCATCGCCGCTTCCTTGGAGAACGGCAGACCGGCGTCGCGCAGCCGGGCGGCGGTGAGATACAGGGCGCGGCCGGCCTCGATCTGGGTGGCCATGTCGGCGAGCATGAAGCGCAGGCCCTGGAAGTCGACGATCGGGCGGCCGAATTGCTGCCGCTCGGCGGTGTAGGCAAGCGCCTCGTCCAGCGCGGCCTGGGCGACGCCGACGGCACAGGCCGCGATGCCCAGGCGCCCGGAGTCCAGGGCGGACAGGGCGATGGCGAAGCCCTGCCCCTCGTCCCCGAGGCGGCGGGAGTCGGGGACGCGGACGGCGTCGAAGTGCAGCTGGGCCGTCGGGGAACCCTTCATACCCATCTTGCGCTCGGGCGCCGCGGCGCTGAGGCCTTCGGCGTCGCCGGGCACGAGGAAGGCCGTGATGCCGTGGGCGCCGCTGCCGCCCGTACGGGCCAGCACGGTGTAGAAGTCGGCCACGCCTCCGTGGGTGGTCCAGGCCTTGGTGCCCTCCAGGCGCCAGGTGTCGCCCTCCCGGGTCGCCCGGGTGGTCAGGGAGGCGGCGTCGGAGCCCGAGGAGGGCTCGGAGAGGCAGTACGCGCCGATGAGTCCGCCGCCGAGCATGTCCGGCAGGTGTTCGGCGCGCTGCTCCTTGGTGCCGTATCCGGCGAGCGCGTGGCAGGCGAGGGTGTGCACGCTGACGCCGAGGCCGACGGTGAGCCGGGCGGCGGCGAGCTCTTCCAGGACCTGGAGGTAGACCTCGTAGGGCTGGCCGCCACCGCCGAATTCCTCGTCATAGGGCAGCGAGAGCAGTCCGGATTCCGACAGCAGGGTGAAGGTCTCACGGGGGAAGTGGCCGGCGTCCTCCTCCTCGGCGGCCGTTGGCCTGATCTCGCGCTCGGCGAGCTCGCGTACGAGGGTCAACAGGTCGCGGGCTTCCTCCGTGGGCAGCCTGCGGTCCACCGGCCGGGGGCCGTACTCGGTCATGGCGGCGCTCTCCTCCCTGTCGGGCGCTGCGGCGACACGCGCAGGGTGGGCGGCGGCGCCGGTTTCGTCGTGCCAGGCCGATGATCGCTTTCCGGGTTGCGGAAGGCGATGACCTGCGGCGGTGGCGCTAGGAGTATGCCCGATCGGCGGCCTCGCGTCACGGGTTGATCATCACGGCCTGCGGCAATCGGCCCCGCACCGCCCGGTCACCGTATTGGTCCGAACCATTGACGCACTGGTCTAGTCCTTCTACCTTCTCCCCCAACGTTCAACGCGTTCATGCCAATTCGGACGCAGGTCAGGCTCCACCCCTCGCCCCCCTCCGAGGAGACAGCATGCTCAGACCGCACCGGATGCGTTCACCACGCACAGTGATCGCCGCCGCCACCGCGCTGTGTACGGCGGCACTGGCCGGCACCCTGCTCGCCGGGCCGGCCGCCGCCGACCCGGCCGCCGCCCCCGCCGCACACCACCCGTCCGCGGCTGCCGCGCCCGCCCCGAAGGCCGCCGCGGCGGGCAACAAGGTCGTCGGATACTTCACCAACTGGGGTGTCTACGACCGCAATTACCACGTCAAGAACATCGAGACCTCGGGCTCGGCGGCCAAGCTGACCCACATCAACTACGCCTTCGGCAACGTCCAGGGCGGCAGGTGCGCCATCGGCGACTCCTACGCCGACTACGACAAGGCCTACACCGCCGACCAGAGCGTCGACGGCAAGGCGGACACCTGGGACAACGGGGCACTGCGCGGCAACTTCAACCAGCTGCGCAAGCTCAAGAAACTGCACCCGGGCCTCAAGGTGATCTGGTCGTTCGGCGGCTGGACCTGGTCGGGTGGCTTCGGTGAGGCCGCCAAGAGCCCCGATGCGTTCGCCCGGTCCTGCCTCGACCTGGTCGAGGACAGGCGCTGGGCGGATGTCTTCGACGGCATCGACATCGACTGGGAGTACCCCAACGCCTGCGGTCTGACCTGCGACACCAGCGGCCGGGACGCCTTCACCAAGGTGATGCGGGCCCTGCGGTCGGCGTTCGGCCAGAGCAGTCTGGTGACCGCGGCGATCACCGCGGACGCCTCGCCCGGCGGCAAGATCGACGCGGCCGACTACGCCGGCGCGGCGCAGTACGTCGACTGGTACAACCCGATGACGTACGACTACTTCGGGGCCTGGGACGCCAAGGGCCCGACGGCGCCGCACTCCCCGCTGACGGCGTACAGCGGCATCCCGAGGGCCGGTTTCAACAGCACCGACACCATCGCCAAGCTCAAGGGCCTCGGTGTTCCGGCGGGCAAGCTGCTGCTGGGGATCGGCTTCTACGGCCGTGGCTGGTCGGGAGTCACCCAGGATGCGCCGGGTGGCAGCGCGACCGGCGCGGCACCGGGCACGTACGAGGCCGGTATCGACGACTACAAGGTGCTCAAGGGCCGCTGCCCGGCCACCGGCAAGGTCGGCGGCACCGCCTATGCGAAGTGCGGCGACCAGTGGTGGAGCTATGACACCCCGGGGACCATCGGCACGAAGATGGCCTACAAGGACGCACAGGGCCTGGGCGGCACGTTCTTCTGGGAGCTGAGCGGTGACACCGCGGGCGGTGAGCTGATCAAGGCGATCAGGTAGGCGGCAGGAGCGGAACCGGGCGGGCGGGAGGCGGCGGCCTCCCGCCCGCCCGTCGTACGGCAGCGGCCGGGCCCGGCGGCCGCGCCCGTCACCGGCACGGCCGCGCTCGCCGATGACGGCTGCGCGCACGGTGACCACGGTGACGGCTGCGCACGTGGTGACCGTGGTGACGCCCGTGGGTGACCCGGCGCGCCCGCGGGGTTTACGCTCCCGTCCCGTACGAGCACCATCGCCCGTAAGCGACGAGCCGCAGGTGAAGAGGTGACACGTGGTCAACCCTTGGCTGGCGATGGAGACCGGTACCGATCCGGTGGAGCGCACGCGCACGGTGCGCCGGGCCCATGCCGCCTTCCTCAGCGACGGGACCGTCGCGCCACCGGTCCGCCGGGTGGTCGCCGACTCCTGGCGCCGCTCCGCCGACGCCCGGGCCGCGGCGGACGGCGCCGCACCCATCGAGCTGGACGAGGCCGCCCTGGGCGCCTACCGGAACGGGCACCCGCTGGCCCGCGCGATGCCCGTCTTCCGGGAGCTGCTGGGCAGTTTCGCGCAGGACGGCGCGCATCTGCTGGCCGTCTGCGATCCGCAGGGACGGCTGCTGTGGGTGGAAGGGCACCGCGGGGTGCGGCGCAGCGCCGAGCGGATGAACTTCGTGGCCGGCGCCCGCTGGGATGAACGGCACGCCGGCACCAATGCCCCGGGCACCGCGCTCGCCGCCGATCACGCCGTTCAGATCTTCGCCGCCGAGCACTACAACCGGCAGGTGCAGCGCTGGACGTGCGCCGCCGCCCCACTGCACGATCCGCGGACCGGACGGCTGCTGGGCGCGGTCGACATCACCGGCGGCGACCATCTGGCGAGCCCCCACAGCCTGGCGCTCGTCCAGGCCACCGCACGCGCCGCGGAAGCCCATCTCGCCTCTGATGTACCCGAGTTGGGCGTCTGTCTGTCGGCTCTCGGCCGGGACGAGGCGCTGCTGGTGGTGGACGGGCAGCGGCTGCGGCTCGGCCGGCGCCACAGCGAGATCATGGTGCTGCTGGCCCGGCACCCCGACGGGCTGACGGGTGATCAGCTCTCGGTGCTGCTGTACGGCGAGCGCGAGATGCGCCCGGTGACGCTGCGGGCCGAGCTGTCCCGGCTGCGTCATCTCGTCGGCACGCTGCTGCATTCGCGTCCGTACCGGCTGAGCCGGCCCGTCGAGACCGATCTGTCCGCCGTCGGGGAGGCCTTGGACGCCGGCGAGGTGCGCTCCGCGCTGGGCGCGTACCGCGGCCCGCTGCTGCCGCTGTCGGAGGCGCCCGGTGTACAGCGGCTGCGCGGCGCGCTGGAGGACCGGCTCCGGCGTACGCTGCTCGCCGCCCGCGACCCCGCGCTGCTGCGCGAGTGGTCGCGCACCCCCTGGGGCGAGGACGACCTGGAGGTCTGGGAAACCCTGGTGGACACCCTCCCGGAACGCTCCCCGGCCCGCAGCGCACCGATGGCGACCGCGGACCGGCTGCGGGCGGCGTACGGCCTGACGACCGGCGCCTCCTCGCGCGCCGTGCCCGCGCCCGCCGCCGCGCGCGTCGCAACGTTCACGCAACCTCCCCCGCCATAGCCTGCGCACAACGCCCGTCACACGGGAGTGGCGGGCACCGCGCCGAGAGCGATTGGGAGGCCGCACCATGGCCCGTTACGCCAGCCCGGGTTCCGCCGATGCCGTCATGAGCTACCTGCCCCGCTACGACCACTGGATCGGCGGCGAGTTCGTGGCGCCCGCACTGGGCCGGTACTTCGAGAACCCGACCCCGGTCAACGGCCAGCCGTTCACCGAGGTGGCGCGGGGCACCGCCGAGGACGTCGAGCGCGCCCTGGACGCGGCGCACGCGGCCGCGCCCGGCTGGGCCCGTACGGCCGCCGCCGAACGCGCCACCGTCCTCAACAAGATCGCCGACCGGATGGAACACAATCTGGAGGCGCTGGCGGTCGCGGAGAGCTGGGAGAACGGCAAACCCGTACGGGAGACGCTGGCGGCCGACATCCCGCTCGCCATCGACCACTTCCGCTACTTCGCGGGCGCCATCCGCGCCCAGGAAGGCTCCCTGTCGGAGATCGACGAGGACACCGTCGCGTACCACTTCCACGAACCGCTCGGGGTCGTCGCCCAGATCATCCCCTGGAACTTCCCCATCCTGATGGCGACCTGGAAGCTCGCCCCGGCACTTGCCGCGGGCAACGCCGTCGTCCTCAAACCGGCCGAACAGACCCCCGCGTCCGTGCACTACTGGATGAGCCTGGTCGCGGACCTGCTGCCGCCCGGTGTGGTCAACATCGTCAACGGCTTCGGTGCCGAGGCCGGCAAGCCGCTGGCGTCCAGCCCCCGGGTCGCCAAGGTCGCCTTCACCGGCGAGACCACCACCGGCCGCCTGATCATGCAGTACGCCTCCGAACACCTGCGGCCGGTGACGCTCGAACTGGGCGGCAAGAGCCCCAACATCTTCTTCGACGACGTCTCGTCCGCGGTGGACGACTTCCACGACAAGGCGTTGGAAGGCTTCACCATGTTCGCCCTCAACCAGGGCGAGGTGTGCACCTGCCCGTCCAGGGCGCTGATCCAGCGCGGTCATTACCAGGACTTCCTGGAAGCCGGCGTGGCGCGCACGGAGAAGATCGTCCAGGGCCATCCGCTGGACACCGACACCATGATCGGCGCGCAGGCCTCCAACGACCAGCTGGAGAAGATCCTCTCCTACCTCGACATCGGCCAGAAGGAGGGCGCCCGCGTCCTGACCGGCGGCTCCCGCGCCGAGCTCGGCGGCGAACTGGAGGGCGGCTACTACGTCCGCCCGACGATCTTCGAGGGCAACAACGAGATGCGGGTCTTCCAGGAGGAGATCTTCGGCCCGGTGGTCGCCGTGGCCCCGTTCAGCGACTTCGACGACGCGATCGGCATCGCCAACGACACGCTCTACGGCCTCGGCGCGGGCGTCTGGACCCGCGACGGCTCCACCGCCTACCGCGCGGGCCGCGCCATCCAGGCCGGCCGGGTGTGGACCAACTGCTACCACGCCTACCCGGCCCATGCGGCCTTCGGCGGCTACAAGCAGTCCGGGATCGGCAGGGAGAACCACAAGATGATGCTGGATCACTACCAGCAGACGAAGAACCTGCTGGTGTCGTACTCCCCGAAGAAGCTCGGCTTCTTCTAGACGCCCAAGAAGAGGCGCCTGAACTGGGCTTTCGCCTGTCGGGCGCCTCTTCCCCGGCCCGCTCACAGTCGGGCCCGGTGTACGCGGTAACTCCCGGTTCCTCCCTCGGCCATCCTGCTCCTGGCCAGCGCTTCGGACCAGTCGCGGACCACAGCCCCGGCTCAGGCCCCGGGCACCGCACCCCGGCTGATGCGGTCCCCCTCCTGCATGGACTGCTCGATGGGTGGTTCGCTGTTCCCGCACGCCGTCCAGGAACTTGGCGTGGTGGCGCAAGAGGACCACGATGCCCTGGCCCGCGCCGATGCGCCTGACCAGTCCTGGTGGAGGCGAGTCAGCGGCCGTGCCGTCGCCACGCACAACGCCATGCCGCACCGAGGTAATGAGCCTTTTCCCACGTGCGTGGGGTCAGCTCGTCTTCCGCTCCGGCGGCCCCTCCGCGCCGTACAGCTTCGCCGAGGCGTCCACATGGGCCAGCCTGCGCAGTGCGCTGAACACCGCCTCACCCAGTACGGTTCCGATCACCACGCTCTCCACCATGTCCTCGACCGACACCCGCCGGTCCACATACCCGAGGTCGGCGCGGGCGACCTGCTCGGCGGCGTCGGCGTAGTCGTCGAGCACTTCGACGAACGCCCCGTGCCCCAACCGGGCCATGGAGGAAAGGGCCATGGACAGGTCGGCCGCGGCGGGGTCCGACTCGTGCGTCCGCCAGCCACGCCGGGAGATGAGGTCGGCGACGACGGCATGCGCGGCCGCCGACTCGGTGTCGTCGCGCTCGATGTTCGTGTTACCGAGACGGTCCGCGGCAGCGCCGAGCACTTTGTGCAGCGGACGCACCGGATCGTCGATGGCGGTCAGTACGTCCGCGATTTCGGCCACCTTCATGCCGCCCACATCGAGCAGGGCGCGGATGAGTTGCAGCCGGCGCTCGTGGGCCTCGCCGTAGGTCGCTTGATTCGGGCTGGTCAGCTCGCCCGGAGGCAGCAGCCCTTCACGGACGTAGTACTTGATCGTCGGCACCGGCACTCCGGTTGTTCGGCTCAACTCTCCGATTCGCACTGCCGGTTCACTCCTCGACTTCGCCCCGCTCACCTCGCCGGCGCTTGCCGACTTCGCCTCCCATCATAGATAGTTGCGCTATCAGATAGCGGATAGTGCCGCTATCCATGAGGGGGAGCTATGTCTTCGTTATTTCCGTCTTCGTGGTCTGTGCCGTCGCGGTGGCCGTCGGCTCCATGGCGGTCGTGGCACCGGCCGTTGGTGCTGTTCTCGGTGGCAATGGCGGTGATGGCGGCCGTATCGGCCGTGGGGCTCGTCGCCGACGACCGCGTGCTGGTGGGCGCGCCGATCTGGTTCAAGCCGTTCAAGTTCTCGGTCTCCTTCGTGGCGTACTGCCTCTCCCTGGCCTGGATGCTTTCGCTTCTCCCCCGAGGTCGACGCGCGGGATGGTGGGCGGGGACGGTCGTCGCGCTGGCCGGCCTCGTCGAGATGGTGATCATCGTCGGGCAGGCGATGCGCGGGAAGCGCAGCCACTTCAACCACGAAACACCCTTCGACGAGGCGCTGTTCAACGTGATGGCCGTCACGGTCGTCATTCTGTGGCTCGGCACGCTCGCCGTCGCCGTGCTGTTGCTCCGTGCCCGAATCGCCGACCGTGCGTCCGCCTGGGCGATGCGCTCGGGCATCGTCCTGGCGCTGGCCGGGGCTGCCGTCGGATTCCTGATGACCCAGCCCGCGCCGGGGCAGCGGCGTGGCGTCTCCAAGGTGGTCGGCGCGCACAGCGTGGGCGTGCCGGACGGCGGTCCCTCCATGCCGCTGACCGGCTGGTCGACGACCGGCGGAGATCTGCGGATCCCGCACTTCGTCGGCATGCATGCACTGCAGCTCCTGCCGCTGCTGGTCATGGTGCTGACCGCCCTCGCACCGCGCTTGCCCCGCCTTGCCGACGGCCGGGTACGGTTGCGCCTGATGCTGCTCGCCTCGGGCGGCTACACCGCCGCCTTCGCTCTGGTCCTCTGGCAGGCGCTGCGGGGTCAGCCGCTGCTCCGGCCGGACAGCGTGACGCTGAGGGTGGCCGGCCTGATTCTGGTGGCCGTCATTCTCGGGACGTACGGATCGCTGCGGGTTCCGACTCCCCTTGCGGGCAGGCCAACTGCCGAAGACGCCAGTGCCCCGCAGGAACTCGCGTCATGACCGGATTCCTCTTTGAGCTCTCCTTCTGGCTGGCCGCACCCGTCTGGCTACTCATGATCTTCGTCCCCGCGTGGGGGCCGACCGCCCGCATCGCCGGGTCACCGGTGACCGTGGTGCCCGTACTGCTCATCTATCTCGCGCTTGCCGTCCCGGTGTTGCCCGAACTCTGGACCGCGGTCAGCAGCCCGGACCTCGGCACCTTCCGCGAGCTGACGGCACTCTCGGACGGCGCGGGAGCCATCTGGTCGCAGGTCATCGCCTGGGATCTCCTCATCGGGCAGTGGATGTACCGGGAGGCAAGACGGCTCAGGATCCCCGCCCTGCTGATGGGGCCCCTGCTCGCCTTCACGATCGTGCTGTCGCCCTTCGGGCTGCTGGCGTTCCTGGGGCTGCGAGCAGCGAGGATACGGTGTGCGGCCCGCGACGACCTCGCGGTTGCCGCGTCCCGCGAAGCCACGTAGGCCATGCACGGCCCCGCCTCGCCCGCCACAGACGGCTGATCGGCAGCTTGAGCCCACCTCCGGCACCTACTTGGCCCGCAGCCCGCCTACCCGGATACAGACCGTGAGGCTCCTGGCTGGACAGATGGTCTCGACAAACCTGTCCACCAAGAGACCGCGACGTGGCCCTCGTCGAGTGGGACACCCTCGCGGCCGCCGCGCGTACCAACTTGCTCAGCGAGCCGGTCAACTACGACACCGTCGATCTCCCCGGTGGCGCGGTCCTCCACCTCCTCGGCCACACGGAGTCGGTGTTCGCGGCCGGCACGGTGCTCGTCTTCGACGAGGCGGTGCGGGCCGCCGGCGGCCCCGAGATACCGGACGAGGGTGTGCTCCTGGTCGTCTCGAACCGGCACAACCTCGTCTTCTACCCGCTCACCGACAAGCACGTGGCCGAGGCCGTCAACGCCTTGGCACAGTTCGGGCAGGGCGCCTACGAGGATGGCCCCGGACGCCTCTCCCCTCGGGTGTTCTGGTGGCGCGCCGGCGCCCTGACATCGATCACGCTCTTCGACCAGGAAAGCCGGACGATGAGCATCTCCCCGCCCGACGCACTCATGACGATCATGCGTCGCCTGGCCGGCACCGGCTGAGGCGCACCCGCACGCGTACGCCCCCTCGCCGGCACCCTCATCTGGCTCACACCAGATCGACAAGGAGCCCCTCAGGACGGCCATTGCTCCGGCTGATACCTCATCAGTCGGAGGAACCGGGTGAGCGCCTTCCGATCGAAGAGCATCCCGAAGTACTCCTCGGGCAGCTGCACGCCGTTGATCACTGCCGTGGGCGTGCCCAGGCCGCGGGGGGTAGCTTCACCGGCCCGATCGAAGGCCCGCTCGGATCGGTCGACGAACGCGCGGTACCTCATGGTCTTGACGGCGGAGTCGAATGCCGGGCCGCGCAGTCCGGCCACCTTGCCGGCAAGTTTCAGCAGCAACGCGGTGGTGTAGCCGTCAACGGCTTCGGCCGGCTGGTGCCGGTAGAGCACGGCGTGGTACTCGGCGAACTTTCCGGCTTCCAGCGCGGCGCGCAGAGCGTTGACGGCTCTCTTCGAGCCACCGCCACCCGCCTTCTCGTCGAGGAACGACGCGAAGGTGTACTCGGTCTTCGTCTCGCGCCGCCGGGTCAGGGCGCGGAGGGCCGGTCCACCGCCGGTCACCTCGAACTCCTGGCAGACGGGGCAGCGTGGGTCCTCGTAGAGATGCACCGTGACCGGGGCCTCCGGATCCCCGACGACGATGGTGGTGCCGTCCACGTCGAGTTTCTCGGGCAGCTTCGCCGGGCCGCCATACGCGGCCTTCTTCGGCGACGGCTCCCGTGCGGTGCGTTCACCGCATCCGCTCGACAACAGCCCCGGCAGAACCAGTGTCAGCGCTAAGGCGGCCAGCTGTCTTCGGCCACGTCCCCCACTCATGTATCCCTCCCCGGATCAAGGAGAGATTAGAATAAAAGTACGAGGCTGGCAGGAAATTACCGGCATTGGTGGACTCAGGCGGAAATCCCGGGCCGGCCACCCTTCGTGCTGGCCTCGGCCCGCAGCTGCTCATGGAGTCCACTCCCGCTCCGTCACACTGCCGGCACCTACCACCAACACATGACAAACCGGCTGGTGAGCTACCCGCCCGAGAAGCTGGGGTTCTTCTGGAGACAGCAGAGCAGGCGCCTGACCCGGGCTGTTGTCCGGCAGGCGCCTTCGCTCGGCCCGCTCAGGCCAGGGCCCGGTTCACGTGGTCACTCCGTGCTGGTCACGACGGCCTGCCAGGGCGATGAACACCGCTCCGAGCACACAGGCGATGCCGGCCGTGAGGTAAGCGAGGTGGTAGCCGGTGAGCTGGTCGCTGACGGTGGCCGCGGCCAGGACCATGACCGCCACTCCGACGCTGGCGCCGATCTGCTGTGCCACGACGTTCACCGCCCCGGCGACCGCGTGCCGGTCCGGCTCGACGCCGGTGAGCCCGGAGGACGTCATCGAGGGGAAGTTCAGTCCCTGGCCGATGCCGCTGATCACCAGGCCGGGCAGCACATGCAGCAGATAGTTGCCGTCGTGCGGGGTGGTCATCCACAGCGCTGTTCCTCCGCCGATCAGGACGAGCCCGACGACCATCAGCGTGCGCGGGGTGTACCTGGCCAGCAGGCGTCCGGTGACGAAGTTGGCGGTGAGGAACACACCCGCCGACATCGGTACCAGTGCGAGACCGGACTGGAGCGGGGAGTACTTCAGCATCTCCTGGAGATACAGGGGCGCGAAGAACAGCATCCCGACCGAGGCCATGTACTGCAGGAACGCTGCCAGGCCGGCGGCCCGTACCGAGGCGATCCGGAAGAGGCCGAGGGGAAGCACCGGGTCGGCGGTGCGGTGTTCGCGCACGACGAAGAACACCAGCAAGGCCACTGCCACGCAAAGTGCGCTCCAGGCCAACGTGCCGGCACTGCTCGCGCCGACGACCACCAGGGTGAGGCCGAGAGTGCCCGAGATCGCGCCGGGCAGGTCCAGCCGGCCGCCGCGCCCGACACCACCGGGCAGCCCGGCGCGCGTCACGGACAGCACGGCCAGCCCCAGGATCACCGAGAACCACAGCACCGACCGCCAGCCGAGGAACTGGGTCAGTACACCGCCCAGCAGCACCCCGCCGCTGAAGCTCGCCGCGCCGACCGCGGCGTACACACTGAGGGCTCGGTTACGCGCCGGACCGGCCGGAAACACCTCGGTCAGCAGGGCCAGTGCGGCCGGGCCTGACAGGGCCGCGCCGATGCCCTGGACCGCCCGCGCACCGAGCAGAACGCCGGTGTCCGGCGCCACGGCCCCGGCCAGCGCGGCCACCGTGAACAGGGCGACACCGCATTCGAAGACCCGTCGTCGGCCGAAGACATCGGCCAGGCGGCCGCCCACCAGGAGGAAGCCGGCGAACGTGACGGCGTAAGCAATCATGACCCACTGGAGGGTGGCCTCGTCCAGAGCGAAGCGTGCTCCGACGGACGGCAGGGCAGCGTTGAGCACCCCGAGACCACTCACGTCCAGTGCGAGCGCTCCGGCCAGTGCCCCAAGTGCCAGGCTTGGCCTGTGCCGTGGCATCACCGCGGTACTGGTCATGCGAGCCTCCCGGGGAACTCACCGTCACGGCTTCGGCCGACGGCTGTCCGAGGGGTGTGGCGGCTGAGCCATAATCGGGCGGACACGTCACCCACAACCGCTGGGGGCGTACCGGGTCGTGCGGTCACAGGTTTCATGATTTTCATGCCGAGCAGCTTGCAGCGCCGCCCGATCGCTGTCCAGCCCGGCCCGACGCGTATGCCACCGGAACATCGCTCACGGAGCCGGCCCCACCTCCCGTCGGCCGAGGCACGGTGGCGGGCGCGCAGCGCAGTTCCGAACCGGGCGTCCTTCCGCGCTTTCGCCACAGCCAACTCCACACGCCACGAGGAAGACGATTGCGCGGCAAGAGGGCGAACCAGTCACTCGGGGGCCAAATCAGGCCAGTGCACCTTCTGACTCACAAGCCACACTTGTTTCACCATTCACAGGGTGGCAGTCTGAAGTTCGCCGGGCCGGCGAGCACCTTGCGATGCGGTTCACGCCAGTCCGCATCATTCTTCACCCGGGAAATGGATCTTGACGCTGTTCTGGCAGTGATTGTGGAGATGGGGAGTTCCGCGTGCACGTCCTCGAAGGCAATGCAGTCGCGGATCGAATTGACCAGGAAATGGACGATGTAGGCCGGTAGCAGGGCTGCCGGGCAGCGGTCCTGAATCAGATCGCGATCTGATTCAGCCACGACGACTTAACGGGGGAACGGGTCGGGTGCAGCTCTTAGTTTTTCTCCAGCCATACGTTCCCGTCCGGAGCGGGACAGCCGGCCCAGCAGGACACGGATCCCCTTGCCCCTGACCGGGATTCCTCGTATTCAGCTGCACTGCGGCACCCGACACGTCGAAGCAACGCTTCCGTGTCATGAGCCATCCCCGTGACCAGCTGTTCGGGTACCGACTCACCCTTTCGAGAAGCATCGGCCCCGGCCATGCCATCGGCACGGCCGCATGTGCGCCGCAACCACTTCCATCCCGCTGCCGGCACAGCGCAGAGGGAGTTTCTGAGCACCTGTTCATCCGGCCGAAAGCTTCATCAGTCCCTTCCCTCCGCCCCGCTGAGGAGCCGTAATGCCCCAAGAGCACGCAGCACGAGATGTGCATGCCATATCAGAGTTTCTGCTCTCTCGCGTTGTTGAGCTGTTGGACGTGCCCAAGGGCGCGGTGGATCGCTGGGCACCGATGCACCAGTACGGCCTGGACTCGCTGAAGTTGACGACTCTCGCCACCTCGTTATCCGAATTCCTCGGCTGGAAAGTTCCGGCCACCTGGATGTGGCAGTACCCGACTCTCGACGAGCTGTCCCGTGCGCTCGTCGAGGGTCCACGTGCCGCGGAGACCACCACCGCGGGCAACGACCGTCGTACGGCATCACACGAACCCATCGCGATCGTGGGCATCGGCTGCAGGTTCCCCGGCGGACCGGACCCGTCCGCGTTCTGGCGGCTCCTTGTCGAGGGCGGCGACGCCGTCGGCCCGGTGCCGGCCGCGCGACGTGACCTCCTGAACGACAAGGTGAGGTGGGGCGGGTTCATCGACGGCATCGACCGGTTCGATCCGCTGTTCTTCGGCATCTCCCCCCGCGAAGCCGTCCAGATGGACCCGCAGCAGCGTCTGATTCTGGAGCTGGCCTGGGAGGCACTGGAGGACGCGGGGGTCGCGCCCCACAGCCTCGTCGGCAGCGACACCGGCGTGTTCATGGCCTCCTGCTGGGGCGACTACGCCGCGCTGGCGCACTACCGCGGTCCCGACAGCCAGATCACCCCGCACACCGCGACCGGTATGCACGACGGCATCATCGCCAACCGCGTCTCCTACCTCCTCGGCCTGCAGGGCCCGAGCATGGCCATCGACGCCGCCTGCGCCGGATCGCTGGTCTCGGTGCACGTGGGCTGCCAGTCGATCTGGATGGGCGAGAGCGAGCTGGTGCTGGCAGGTGGCGTGAACCTGAGCTTCGTCTCCGACTACTACACCGCCATGGACCAGATGGGCGCCCTCGCTCCGGACGGCCGCTGCAAGTCGTTCGACGCCCGGGCCAACGGCTACGTCCGCGGTGAGGGCGCCGGCGTCGTCGTGCTCGCCCCGCTCAGCGTGGCGCTCGAACGCGAACTGCCGGTGTACTGCGTGATCAAGGGCAGCTCGTCGAACAACGACGGGCTGAGCAACGGCATGACCGCGCCGAACCCCCAGGCGCAGGAGAAGATGCTCCGCACCGCGTACCGGCGGGCGGGCATCAAACCGTCCCTCGTGGACTACATCGAGTGCCACGGCTCCGCCACGCCCCTCGGCGATCCGATCGAGGCCAACGCCATCGGGGCCGTCCTGGGCGGTGACCGGGCGGAGCCCCTGCGGCTCGGCTCCGTCAAGTCCAACGTCGGGCATCTGGAGGCGGCGGCGGGCATCGTCGGCCTGGTCAAACTCGCCCTGTCGATGCGCAACGGCGTGCTGCCGCCGAGCCTGCACTACGCCTCGCCGAACCCGCAGATCATGTTCGACGAGTACCGCCTCACCGTCCAGGACCGGCTGACGCCGTGGCCGAGACGGTCCGACGCGCGCCGAGGAGGCGTCAGCTCGTTCGGATTCGGCGGCGCGATCTGTCACGTCGTCGTCGAGGAGCTGCCGCGCCCCGAGAGGTCACTCCTCCTGCTGGCCGGGGACTCCCGGGAGGCGCTGGCCGAGCGGGCCCTGGCACTGCGCGAGGAGATGGACCTGTGGGCGCTGTGCAGCCGGGCACCCGGCGAGGGCAGGTTCCGGCTCGCGGCCACCGCCCACGACATGACCGAACTCAGGGCGCAGCTGCATGCCTTCGGCACCGGCGCGACGGCCGCCGGGGTGAGCGTCGGTGAGATCACCGGACGCCGGCCGCGGGTGGCGTTCCTTTTCTCGGGCAACGGTTCGCAGTGGGTGGGCATGGGCAGGCAGCTGCTCGCCGGTATGCCCGTGTTCCGACGGTCCATGATGCGCTCCGACAAGCGGATGCGCGAGCTGCTGGGCTTCTCGCTCGTCGACGAGTTGCTGTCCCCCGACGGCCGCATCGACGACATGGATGTGTTCCAGCCGCTGCTGTTCTCCCTGCAGGTCGCGCTGGCCGACGCCTGGCGCTCGCTGGGGGTGGAGCCGGACGTCGTCGTGGGACAGAGCGTCGGAGAGTTCGCCGCCTCCCACATCGCCGGCGCACTCGACTTCGAGGACGCCTCCCGCCTGGCCGCCCACCACGGCCGGCTCCTCCAGCAGCTGGCCGTCGGGCGGGGCGACGGCATCGTGGTCATGACCGGTGCGGACGACGTCAAGCAGTACCTGAGCGGCGGGCTCACCGTTTCCGGCTACAACGGGCTGAACTCCACCCTGGTCACCGGCACACCGCAAGAGATCGACGAGCTGAGCCGGCGGCTCACCGGCGACGGCGTCACGAACCACCGGGTGCGGATGGGTCACGCACCGCACTCGCCGCTGGTCGACCACGTCCTCGCCCCGCTGAGGACCGAACTCGACGGCATCACGCCCCGGAGCACCCGCATCCCGATGATCTCGACGGTCACCGGGGAGCTCGTCGACGGCGCGGAGCTCGGGCCTGACTACTGGGCGGACAACCTGCGCCAGGAGATCCGGGTGGTCGACGCCCTGACGAACCTGCGCGACCACGACATCGACGCGGTGATCGAACTCAGTCCGCACCCCGTACTGCTCAAGTCCGTGTCGGAGATCCTGACGGCGACCACCCTGCCCTCGCTCCGTCGTGGCGCCGACGAGGCCTCGACCCTGCTCGGCTCGCTCGGCGTGCTCTACACCGCCGGCCTCCCGGTCACCCCCGGCCCGTTCACCGCGGGCGACCGGAAACGGCACGTCACCCCGGGACGGGGCGAGGCCGCGGCCGACGAGCAGGTGCATCTCGTGCCTGTCACGGCGCGTACGGCGGCCGCGCTGACCGACACCTGTCGTGAACTGTCCAACCATGTCGAACGCGACACGGGCCTGCGGGTTTCCGACCTCGCCTACACACTGGCGGCCAGGCGTACCCACCACAGCCACCGGATAGCGCTGTTCGCCCGCAACCGTCAGGACGTCCTGGACGGGCTCGCCCGGGTCGCCGCCGGTCAGCCGCACCCGGACGTCGTCACGGGCACGGTCGCCGGCAACGGGGACCGGCGGGTGGCGCTGGTGTTCTCCGGCGGCGGGACGCAATGGGCCGGCATGGGCCGGGAGCTCATGCGTCGGCACGCCGGCTTCCGTAGGTGGATGAACGCCTGCGACGCCGCCGTGCGCGCGGCCGGCGGCTGCTCGGTGCTCGACGAGCTCGCCGCCCCTGCCGACCGCTCCAGATTCGACGAAATGGACTTCCAGCAGCCTGTTCTGTTCGCCTTGCAGGTCTCGCTGGCGAAGGTCTGGCTCGAACTCGGCATCCAGCCGACCGCTGTCGTCGGGCACAGCCTGGGCGAGGTCGCGGCCGCCCATATCGCCGGCGCGTTGTCCTTGGACGACGCCGCTCGCGTCGTGGTCGCCCGGTCGCACCTGCTCGAACGGGAGGCGGCCGCCGGCGCCATGATCTCGGTCGACCTGCCGGAGCAGGAGCTGCTGCCGAGGATTGCCCCGTACACCGAGCAGGTGGCCATCGCCGTGGTGAACAGCCCCACCAGCGCGGCGGTGTCGGGCTCACCCGAAGCCATCGGCGCCCTGGAGGCCGACCTCCAGGGCGCCGGGATCCCGACCCGCAGGATTCGGGTCGAAAGGCCGGTGCACAGCCCCGGCATGGATCCGCTGATCCAGCCGCTGCGCGAACGCATCGACGGCATCACCCCGCTGACGCCCACCCTCACCTTCCGCTCCACGGCACTGGCCGACACGGTGAACCCGGTCACCGACGTCGACTACTGGGTGCACAACCTGCGCAACCAGGTCCGGTTCGCCGAGACGATCGGTGCCCTGGTCGAGGACGGCGTCGGCACCTTCATCGAGATCGGCCCGCACGAGACGTTGCGCGGCGCGGTCGAGGAGATCGCGCTGTCCCGTGGTGCCCAGGTGCACGCGGTCAACTCCCTGCGGCGTGAAGAAAGTGACGTCCGCTGTCTGCTGGGGGCCGCCGCGTCCTTGTACGTCAGGGGCCTCCCGTTGACCTTCGACTCGTTGTTCGCCGACGACGTCGAGGTCGTGGAAACCCCGCTCGTGCAGTGGCAGAAGGACCGGTACTGGCTGGACACGGCCCCGCACCCCGGCGTCCCTTCGGCGCCGGTCGCCGCAACCGTGGCCGCGCCCGTGGTCGCCGGCGTGGCCGAGCCCGTGGTCGCGACGGTGGCCGAGCCCGTCGCCGAGAGCATGGAGAACAGGCCTCTGGAGGAGGTCGTCCTCGGCGAGATCGCCGACGCGGTGGGCGTGCCGGCGAGCACGTTCGGCGAGGGCGCGAGCCTGCGCGACTTCGGTCTTGACTCGATGCTGGCGCTCCGCCTCGTCAACAGGCTGCAAGCGCTGTTCGGGCAGCGGGTGTCGCCGGTGGTGTTCCTGAACGGCCGGACCATATCCGAGGTCGTCGACCACCTCATCGAGGCGATCGGCCGGCCGACGACAGCCGCGGCGGCCGACCGGGCGCCGGCCGCGGAGGTGGAACCGGCCCGGGCGTCGGAGTCGGAGCCGAAAGCGGTGGTCGTGCCGACGCCGGAGCCGCAGGCCGAGCCGGTCATGACGTTCCTCGACGAGCTGTCCGAGTTGGACACCGAGGAGCTGGTGGAGGAGTTGGCCGCGCGCGGGTTGCTGGACCCCACCGACGCACCGGCGATTGATCAGTTGCGGGCCGGCGGCCTCGGTCTCGAACTGGCACCGGCCTCGCACGGCCAGGCATCGCTGTGGTTCATGCAGATGATCGCGCCGGACGCGGTGCCGTACAACTTCATGGTGGCCGCCCGGATCCGGACCGCGGTCGACGAGAAGGCACTCGACCGCGCCGTGCGGGCCGTGATGGAGCGGCATCCCGCGCTGCGCACGCTCTTCGTCGAGGCGGGCGGCAGCCCGTACCAGGTCATCCTGGACGAACCGGTGTACGAGTTCGTCGTGGTGGACAGCACCGGCCGGGACGACGAACAAGCCCGCGAGGAACTGGCCGAGTACGGACACCTGCCGCTCGACATGGACAACGGGCCGCTGGTGCGGGTGGTGCTGATGACCCGTGGTCCGGCGGACCACTACTTGCTGGTGCTCGTGCACCACATCGCGTCGGACGCGGCATCGGCCGACGTGATGATCCGCGAACTCCAGGAGTACTACGAGGGCGTCGACCCCGCCGCCGGCGGACCGGTCGCCCCCTACACGGAGTTCGTCGAGTGGGAGCGGCAGTGGCTGGCCGGCCCGGCGGCCGACGCGGCACTGAGCTGGTGGTCGGAGAAACTGGCCGATCCGCCCGCCCACCTCGACCTGTCCCCCATGGAACGGCCTCCCGGCGTCACCTACGAAGGCCGTGACCTCACGTTCCGCTGGAGCGCCGAAGAGACCCGGCTGCTGCGGGAGTTCGCGGTGCGCGAGGGCGTGTCGATCAGCACCGTCGTGCTGGCCGGCTTCTTCGCCACGCTCAACCGCGCGGCCGGCGCCGAGGACTCCGTACTGGCCACCGCCATCGCCCAGCGCGGCGAACCCGGCTGGGAATCCGCCATCGGCTACTACCTGAACACGGTGCTGGTGCGTGCGAAACCCGCCGGTGACCGCAGCTTCCGCGACCTGCTGCGCGAGGTCCACGCCTTCTCGCTCGGCCTGCTGGAGCACATGAACTACCCCTCGACCTGCTGGCCTCCCAGCTGAAGCCGCCGAGGGCCGAGGGGCGCTCCCCGTGGTTCGACGTGGTGGTGAACTGGCTGTCCTCGGACGCGTTTCCCCGGTCCGTCAAGCTCTTCCACGGCATCGGGGAGACCATCACGCCCGACGGCGCCCTGCCGCTCGAACCGCTCCAGGTACGCAGGCACCTCGCCAAATTCGACCTGGAGATCTCGATGGCCGACATCGACGGCGAGGTCGCCGGCCACATCCAGTACAAACCGAGCTACCTGGAAAGGCAGACCGTGACGGCACTGCTCGCGCTCTACCGCACCGTGCTCTTCGACTCGATCGCCCGCCCCGACCTGGCACTCCAGGACATCGCCCCGAGCGGCTGCCCCGAGGAGACGGACCGGTGACCATAACCCTGCACTCCGAGTTCCGCGAGCAAGCGGTCAAGAACCCCGACGCGCCCGCCGTCTACTCCGACGCCGGCGTTCTGACCTACCGCGACCTGGACGAGCGGTCCCTCGTGCTGGCCGAACGGCTCGTCGCCGACGGCGCGGGACCGGGTGTCCCGGTCGGCATCTGCATCGAGCGCACCCCCGACCTCCTCGTCGGCATCCTGGCCATTCTGCGCGCCGGCTCCTGCTACGTCCCCCTGGACCCGAAGTATCCGTCCGAGCGGCTGGCCTTCATGGTCCGGGACAGCGGCACCCACCTGCTGCTGACCACGCCCGCTTCCCGGGCCGGCTGCCCGGCCGGCCCGACCCTGGTCGTGCTGGGCGAGACCGTGACGACCGAGCCCGGCGAGCGGCCCGTGCCGGTCGTGCCCGGCGACACCGCGTACCTCATCTACACCTCGGGATCCACCGGACGGCCGAAGGGCGTGGCCATCCACCACAGCGGCTGCGTTGCCATGCTGTCCGAAATGGACCGCATCCTCGAAGGCTGCGATCTGAGCGGCGTCTCGGCGGCGAGTTCGGTCTGCTTCGACATGTCCGTGATGGAGATCTTCGCCGCGCTGTGCCGCGGCGGCGCCGTCGTGCTCGTGGAGAGCGCCGTCCACCTGCCGGAGAGCCGGTACGCCGACAAGATCACCCACCTCAATGTCGTCCCGTCGGTGATGAACGGCCTGCTCGACGCCGGATGTCTGCCGGCGAACCTGCGCACGGTCGTGTTCGGCGGCGAGCCCCTGCGGCGCAAGCTGGTGGACCGGACGTACCGGGAGACCGGCGCCGACCGGGTCTTCAACGCCTACGGTCCCACCGAAGGAACCGTCTTCTGCTCGTTCGGGCCGGTGCCGGAAGGCGAGATGGGTGAGCCCTCGATCGGCACGCCGTCGGTCAGTGCCCGTGCCTACGTGCTCGACGAGAATCTGAAGCAGCTGCCGGCCGGCGTGCCCGGCGAGCTCTACATCGGTGGTGCCGGCCTGGCCCACGGCTACGTCAACCGGCCCCGCACCACGGCCGAACGGTTCGTGCCGGACCCGTTCCTGGACGGCGCACGCATGTACCGCACCGGTGACGTCGTCACGCTCACCGACGACGGTGAACTCCGGTTCAACGGCCGCACCGACCACCAGGTCAAGCTGCGCGGCTACCGCATCGAACTGGAAGAGGTCGAGGCCCGGCTGACCGGCTGCCCCGAGGTCCGGGAAGCCGCCGCCGCCGTCCGGGGCAACCGGCTCATCGGCTACGTCGTGCCCGAGGGCGACCCCCGGGACGGCGTCCGGCTGGACGCCGGACTGCAGGCCACCCTCACCGACAAGCTCGCCACCCAGCTGCCCGACTACATGGTGCCGGGCACGATCGTGTTCCTGAGCGCACTGCCGCTGGCGCCCGGCGGGAAGCTCGACCGCACCGCGCTTCCCGAGCCGCCGGCCGCCGACACCGGCGGACCCCTGACGGCCGCCGGCACGCCGACCGAGGTGGCGCTGGCGGAGATCTGGGGCCAGCTGCTCGACCTCGAACCGGCGAGCATCGACGTCCGGTCCGCCTTCTACGACCTCGGCGGCGACTCCCTGCTGCTCGTCCGGCTGGCCAGGCTGATGACCCGGCGGTTCGACCGCCGCGTCCGTGTGCCCGACCTCTTCAGCTTCCGTGACATCTCCTCCCTCGGCCGCTGGCTCGACGAGGAGAGCGGCGCCACCCCCGAGGTGGTCCAGTCGGCTCGCCTGCGCGCCCACACCCGGCGCGCCGCCCTGCGTGGCCGCGGCGCCGCCACCGGCCGCTGAGACCCCCACTCGACTCGAAGCAGGAGCCTTTCCATGACCGACAGCCCCGAGCAGGACTACGACCCCGGTGATGTGGCCGTCATCGGCATGTCCCTGCGGGCGCCCGGCGCCCGTACCAAGGAACAGTTCTGGGACAATCTCGTACACGGCAGGGAGTCCGTGTCGTTCCTGGCCAAGGACGACATCCACGTCGACGAGACCTTGATCCACAGCCCGTTCTACGTGCGGGCCTGCGGCGTCCTCGACACGTACGACAAGTTCGACCCGTCGGTGTTCGGCATCAGCGACCGGATGGCGGCCGCGATGACCCCGGAGAACCGGCTGTTCCTGGAGAGCGCGTGGGAAACGCTCGAGGACGGCGGCTACGACCCGGACCGGGTCACCGCCGAAATAGGCATGTACGGCGCCAACAACCCGCAGACCGCGGCGCTCTACAGTTCCCCGCCGGACCGGGTGTCGGTCGGCCCCGAGGCGATCGAGGCCAGCCTCGCGTGGTCGCCGGACACCATGACGTCCAACGCGCTGTACTACATGGGGCTCACCGGCGAGGCCGTCACCGTTGCCGCCGTCTGTGCCGGGTTCCACTACGCGGTGCACCTGGCCTGCCAGTCGCTGCTGCTCGGCCAGACCGACATGGCGGTCGCCGGCGGTGCGATGGTCCGTCTGCCCCACCCCCGTGGTCATCTGTGGGAAGAGAACCGCATCCTGTCCAAGGACGGCCACTGCCGCCCGTTCGACGCCAACGGCACCGGCACCGCGCTGTCCAGCGGTGTCGTCACCGTGCTGCTCAAGCCGCTGGCTCAGGCCGTCGCCGACCGTGACCACCTCTACGCCGTGGTCAAGGGTTCGGCCGTCAACAACAACGGCGTCAGCGCGATGGCCTACGGCCTGGCCCAGCCCGAGCGGCTGAGCGCGTGCATCGCCAACGCCATGGAGGTGGGCGGCGTCGCCCCGGACACCGTGTCCATGTACGAGGCCAACGGTCTCGGTATGCCGATGACCGACGAGCTCGAAGTGCACGCGGCGAGCATGGCGTTCGGCAAGCAGAGCGGCACCACCTCGATCGGCGGGGTCAAGGGCAACGTGGGCCACGGCGGTGTGGTGTCGGGCGGCTTCGGTGCGGTGAAGGCCGCGATGGCCTTGTACCACAAGAAGCTGCCGGCGACGATCAACCTGACCGAGGTCAACCAGGACCTCGACCTCCCCAGCACCCCGTTCGTGCCGCAGTGGGAGACGGCGGACTGGGCGTCGGAGTCCGGTATCCGCCGTGCGGGCATCACCTCGATCGGCGGCGGTGGCTACAACGCGCACCTGGTGCTGGAAGAGGCCCCGACGGTCGTCGAACGCACCCCGGAGGCCGAGGGCCGGCCGCGACTGGCCACCCTGTCCGCCCTGGACGACGAAGCGCTGGCACGTCAGCGCGCCCGGCTGAAGGACTGGCTGAACGCCGACCCCGACCTGCGCCTGGACGACGTCTGCTTCAGCCTCAACCTGGGCCGCAAGGTGATGTCCCGCCGGTGGGCGGCCGTGGTCCGCAGCCGTGCGGAGCTGATCGCGGCGCTGTCCGGCGATTCCCCCCGGGGCCTGGCCACCGAGACCGCTGCCGCGCCGCGGGTGGACGCCGACTCCTTCCCCCGCAGCGACAACGGGATCGTGCCGTCCGGGACGGACATACCGGCCCTGTCCGAGCTGGCCGCCGCCTGGGTGACCGGCACACAGGTGGACTTCGACTCCCTGCACCGCGGGGAGGCCAGCCACCGCGTGCCGCTGCCCACCTACCCCTTCCAGCCGCGCCGGTTCTGGCGTACGGACTGGTGACCGTGAGCACACCCGCACCGGCCACCGTGGACCTGGGTGACCCCCATACCTTCGCGGACCACGAACTCGACGGGTTCTGGCGCACCCTGCGGGACACCGCCCCGGTGTACTGGAACCCTCCGGCCGACGGCCGCCGGGGGTTCTGGGTCATCTCCCGCTACGACGACATCATGGCCACCTACCGGGACAACGTGAACTTCACGTCCGAGCGCGGCAATGTGCTCGTCACGTTGCTGGGCGGCGGTGACGCAGGGGCAGGCCGGATGCTGGCCGTCACCGACGGACACCGGCACCACGAGTTGCGCAAGATCCTTCAGCGGGTGCTCTCACCGAGGGTGCTCAACGAGGTCGCGCAGACGGTGCGGGTGAACACCCGGCAGTTGATCCGCGAGGCGGTGGAGTCCGGCGGCTGCGACTTCGCCGAGCGGATCGCCAGTCGGATCCCGATGACCACGATCTCGAACCTGCTCGGCGTGCCCGGGCAGGACCGGGACTTCCTCCTGTCGCTGACCAAGACCGCGCTGTCGACCGATGACGAGGACGTCGACGAAGTCGACTCCGAGATGGCCCGCAACGAGATCCTGATGTACTTCATGGACCTCGTCGAGGAGCGGCGCGAGTCACCGGGCGACGACGTGATCAGCATGCTGATCGGCAGCGCCATCGACGGTGTCCCCCTGTCCGACGAGGACGTCGTACTCAACTGCTACAGCCTGATCATCGGTGGCGACGAGACCAGCCGGCTCACGATGATCGACTGTGTCCACACCCTCGCGGACCGGCCCGAGCAGTGGCGACGGCTCAAACACGGTGAGGTCGCCGTGGAGACCGCCGTGGACGAGGTGCTGCGCTGGGCGTCCCCCACGATGCACTTCGGGCGCAGCGTCGTCCACGAGCGCGAACTGCATGGCGTACGGCTGCGGCCGGGCGAGATCGTCACGCTCTGGCACGCCTCCGGCAACCGGGACGAACGGGTCTTCGCACGGCCCGGGGAGTTCGACCTCGGCCGCACCCCCAACAAACACCTGGCCTTCGGCTACGGCCCGCACTTCTGCGTCGGCTCGTACCTGGCCAAGGTGGAGATCTCCGAACTGCTGCTCGCGCTGCGGGACTTCACCACCGGATTCGAGCAGACCGACGAGGCACTGCGCATCCGGTCCAACTTCCTGACCGGGTTCTCCACCCTGCCGGTGCGGTTCCGGCCCGATCACCGTGGACTGAAGGAGGCCGACCGATGAGCGGTACGCCCGTCGTCGTCGGCGGGGCCGGCCGGCGGGTGGTGGCGAACGCCGGCCGGCGGTACGCCCTGCCGCTCGGCACCGGAACCGCTGTCAACCGGCCCTGTGCCGTGACGGAGCGTTCTTACCCCTACTGAACCCACCCCGACCAGCGACCGCACGGAGCGCGCGTGATGAACATCTACATCTCAGGACAAGGGGCATTCGCGGTGCAGGTCGCGGATGCCCTGCTGGAGGAAGGGCACAAGATCGTCGGCGCAGCCGCCCCCCGGCTGCGCAAGGGGCATTCCGACGAGAGCAACGCGATGTCCTGGGACCGCCTGCGCTCCTGGGCGTACCCGCGGGACATACCGTGGACGGACTCGGCCGAACTGCGCGCGAGACATGTCCCGGACGGGGTGGACGTGATCGTCGCCGCGCATTCACACGCCTTTCTCGGCCGCCACACGCGCGCCAGGGCCGCCGTCGCCACCATCGGCTACCACCCCAGCCTGCTTCCCCTGCACCGCGGCCGGGACGCCATCCGGTGGACGATCCGCGACGGTGACAAGGTGACGGGCGGGAGTGTCTACCACCTCACCGAGCGCACCGACGCCGGCCCTCTCGCCGCCCAGGAGCACCTGTTCGTACCTCCGGGCTCGACCGCGCAGAGCCTGTGGCGCGAACACCTGGCCCCGCTCGGTGTGCGGTTGCTGTTGAAGGTGGTCGCCGACCTGGCCCAGGACAGGCGCATCGAGGTCCCGCAGGACGAGAAGGTAGCGACCTGGGAGCCCGCGATGGACTCGCCACCGCTGTTCAAGCCCGAACTGATCGCCCTGCCCGGAACGGCGTCCGTCGACGGCAGCAGCTGGGCACTGCACGCGCAGTGAAGGGGCGCGCCCGCACGTGTCGTCGCAGGCGTCATGCGCTGTCCTTCCCCGCTTGGACTCCCCCCGCACACCGCGCACTTCGTCGGCGGCCGCGAAACGCTGAAGCCGGTCCCGAGCCCACGCATGACCACGATGAAGTGAGAGTGTGGGCGACGGAACGCAGTGGACCTCCTTCCGGGGCAGCTACGCCGGCGGCACGGACCGGATCGCGGAGATATCGAACTGCAGCCGGACCCTCTCGCTCACCATGGCGCCGCCCGCTTCCAGACGTTGGTTGTAGACCAAGCCCCACTCGGTGCGGTCGATGGTGGTGGTGGCGTCAAAACCGGCCCGCTCATAGCCGAACGGGTCCAAGACGGAGCCGAGGTAGGCGAGTTGCAGCTCGACCGGCCGGGTGACGTCGCGGATGGTCAGGTCCCCTGTCATGCGGAAGTTCTCTGCACCCTCGTGAGTCGTGGAGGTGCTGCGGAACACCATCTCCGGGTAGCGGTTCGCGTCGAAGAAGTCGGTGCCGATGAGGTGCGCGTCCCGCTGCTCCACGCCCGTGTCGACACTGGCGACCCGGATGACGAGCTCGGCCCGGGACCGGGAAGGCTGAGCTCCGTCGAAATACAGCGCGCTGTCGTAATCGGTGAAAGCACCCCGCACCGTCGTCACCATCGCGTGGCGCACGGAGAATCCGATGCGACTGTGCGGGCGGTCGATGGTCCATTCTCCGGTCAGCGCACGGAGTGCGGGGTCGAGCTCGACCCCGGTGGTTTCGGCCGCCGGGAAAGGCGTACGAAGGCCAACAGCCTGCGTCGGCTCGGAAGTCGCGCTCTGACGACGGCTGAAGATGCCCATGCGGACGTAGCCTCCCTTGAATCGGATCACTCCGTGCTATCACGGCGTGGACAGGCCCCACACGGCGAGATGGGCGGCCACGTCCGGATTCCATGCCCCCGACCGCAAAGCTGCACAGGATCGACACGAAGAGGGAAGGCACCGACGGAACCCCTGGTCCGCAGGGGTGAGCTCCCCACGCCGCTCGGTCCTCGTGAGGCGGCTCGGGTCGCGGGCCGCCTGTCCGCCGCCGTGCACTACAGCGAGGCGCAGCTGAGCAAGGTCGAACGAGGCATCAAGGCGCCCAGCCAATCTCGCCCGACTGTGCGACGCCGCCCTCCGGGCCGACGGTGCACTGCTCGCCCTGGCCGCCCCATCCGCGACCGTACGGTGGTACCCCCTGGAGGCCTGCGGCGTCGAACCCGTGGTCAACCGTCCGGTGGCTTGCGAAGAACGACGATCAGATCGCCGACATCATCACGACTCAGGACCGGCACGAGACGGCCGAAGGACTGCTCAGAAAGTTCGACCCGCCGGCGAGTTACACAGCGGTCGGACGGTTCTTCTCGCGTACCGGTACGGACGTTGCCACGGTAGCCACCCTGGACTCCGTCCGGGCCCGGCTGCTCGACGCCCGGGCTGCGGACCGTACGCACACCGCCGATGACCTCACCGCCCGGTGGCACGCCCATCTGCAGCATGTTCTACAGGCCGGGCCCGCCACCGGCGACGACCTGCGCGACCTGCTCGCATCCCTGCAGCGGCTCACGAACACCGCGCCGAGCATCCCACGGGCCACCGTGCACAACGACATCAGTGGCGGGACGCAACACGGCCCCGTCATCCAGTCCGGCCGGATCACGGGCCTCACCTTGCACGTCCACCATTCCGCCGGCTCCCCGCAGGACTGAACTCCCGGGCCCTCGGTCCGGGGCAGGCTTCCCTCCCCGTCAGGGGGCGGCGGGGTAGCCGAAAGCCACGGTCCGTCCGCCGTACGGGCACGACAGCGCTACGGAACATGAACTCTCCGGCGCTCGGTTCGATCAGCATGTGGACGGATTTCCGCTTCGGCGCGAACAGGGGGACACGAACGGCCGTGGTCCATCGAGTTTGCCCGCATCTCCTTCATGCTTCTTTTCATTGCGTGCCGTAGTTTTCTGCCGATCGGGCGTTCCACATAGCGATGAATGATCCAGGAGATCACCAGCATGAACACAGTGACCGCCGGAAAGAGCAGCCCTGCTGGAACATGGTGGCGCAGTAGGGCAATAATCGTGAATCCCACATACATGTGTATCAGGTAGAGCGGGTAGGTGAGGTTCCCGGCGGTCGCCAGCCAACTCCATCGCAGCCGGTCGAAGAATCCCAGCGCGATAGCCCCCATCGTCACGAAGGCCATCAGGATCAACAGCCGCGCCGGCCATTCATCCACCACATCCGCTTTCGCGCCGAGATTTGTCACCAAGCGGCCGTGGACGTAGTGCTGGGCGAGCAAGAATGACACGGTCACGATGGCCCACAACAAGGCATTGGGCCTGAAGCGGTGCATGAGATAGAAGGCGATTCCGGCAATGAAGTACGGGGAGTACTGGGAGACCGCCCAGGAGGTGAGCAGTTCGTTATGCGAACCCAGCGAAAAGATTCCGGCCACTGTCCACAGCCCGCAGAAGAGCACGCACCTTCGGTAGGTGACACCACGGAAGATGACGATGGCGAACAGCAAGTAGAATTTCAGCTCCACGAACAGTGTCCAGTAGACGTCATCGAGGTCAGGTACCCCGACTCCTTCTTGGAGCATGGTGAGATTCGTGAGGATATTTTGCCAACTGCCGACACTGCGGACATCCGGGAACGCCGTCAAGACTGCCGCCGTCAGCAGTACCGCGACCCAGTAGGCCGGGTAGAGACGTGAAACCCGAGATGTCACGAAGTCTCCGAGCGAGCGCCCCCAGCCGCTCATGCAGATGACGAATCCGCTGATCAGGAAGAAAACTTCCACGCCGAGCCAGCCGTACTCCGAAAGATGGTACACGGACGACGATATGGCTTCTGGATCTTTCCCCCAGCCATCCCGCAGCGTGATGTAGTGGTACGCCACCACCAGAAACGCGGCCACAAAGCGCAGCCCGTCCAGTGCGTACAGCCTCGGCGGTGGATTCCTCGGAGGAGCGGAGGAATCCTTCGGCGCGGTGCAAGCCATTCCGGTCCTTACAACGGAGCAATGATGTACAGGGCAGAGCCGCGTCGGGATTTCGGGTGCGGCGCAGCCGTACCATCTGGTCGTGCCACGGCGGTGGAGAGAGGTTCTGCCGCCGGACTGACGGCGCGTCGTCCGAGGCTGTACGGCGCTGCCTGCCGGAACAGGCGTGACCAGTGCCGCCAGATGGCCGGGGCAAAGCACAGCGCCGTTGCTGTCACTGCCAGGGTGGGAATCTTCTGGCCGGTGAAAGACATGGAGCACTTTCTGTGGGGGCGGCTATCTCTGCGCGGGCGAGCCGAGCCGCGGCAGATCGTCGTCCTCGCACCCGGCGACCGGAGACGCACGGGCACGCAGCGCTGCAACAGCCCCTCCCGTTGGAGGGGTTACGGGTGGGAGCGATTGCGTGAGGTAAGAGGGAAGGCGCCTGGCCGAGGTTGCTTCGCCGCTGCAACCTCTCCGCTCCTTACATGGCACAGCGTTGCCTCAAGCCCGCTTGTCGGTGGAAGCCGGGCCTCCCTCCTCCCGACCGACTTTCCTACCGTTCACTGCGCCCACAACTCGCCCGAGGTCAGCAGCGGCGGTCGAACCGCCTGGCAGCGGCAGGGAGCCTTGCTCTTTTCTTCGTCCCGGACCCACTCCCCCGTGCCCGCACGTCGCCATCTCCCTTTGGATCTGGCGCCTCGTCACGACCGACGGCCACATGCCCCCGGCGTCGTCGCAGGGTGCGATGCCGGGGAGATGCGGTCGCCAGGTCATCGGAGGTGTCACCACCACGCCGTCTGTGTCTCGTGTCCGGCTGAGGTGGCTGCGTGGATCAGACAGTGCCTCGCTACTCGGCCGGCGCGGCCGTGATCAGTGCTGGGGGTGGGGGCGGGAGTGGAACATGGGGCGTTTCTTGGTGGCGGTGCCCTGGGTGAGGTGGCCGAGTTCGACGCGCATCTTGATAGCGTGGAAGACCTCGACAGCGCCTACGACGATGGCCATGATGCCCACCACCAAGGTCAGTGCGGCGATCGAGCTGAACGGCATCACGATCAGCACGATGCCTGCCAGAGTGGTGATGATTCCCGAGAAGATCTGCCAGCCGCGTGCGGGGATCTCCTCGGCGGAGACCGCCGTGGCGGTCACCATGATGCCGCGCAGCAACCAGCCGAAGCCGATCCACAGCGCGAGCAGCAGAATCGATTCCAGGGTGCCCCGGAAGCAGACCAGGCCCAGCAGGATGAAGAGCGCACCCGCGACGAAATGCAGCACCCGCAGGTGCCGGGGGACGTGTGTGCCGAAGGCACCGGCCAGCTGAAAGGCACCGGCGACCAACAGGTAGATGCCGAAGAGCACGCCGACGACGCGCAGGGTCTGGCTGGGCCAGGCCAGGGCGACGATGCCCAGGGCGATCGCGGCCAGGCCCATGATGAGCAGGAACTGCCAGCCCATGTTCGCCAGGGCGCCCAGGCCACCGGCTTGGGAGACGTCTCTGGGCTCGGTGCCGTGCGGAGGGCTGGTGCCTGCGGAATCGGAATCGGAGGGGTGTGTCATGCCGTCTGCCTCCTCCAGGAAAGAGCACGGTCGGTGGGTTCAGCTCCATCGTCACCCGCCTGGCCCTGTCCCGCCTGGCAGGCGCTCACCGGCCCAGGGGGCGGAAAGGCCCCTTGGGCTCCGGCCGCGCACCCACGGGTTGCAGCGGGCACCGACGCGCGATGACATGGAAGGTGGAGACCGTGGTGGCCGGCTATGAGGGAAGCGCCGCCACGGGCTCCTGGCCCTCGCGGAGTGTCTGTCACCTTGGCCGCATCTCTCTACCGGTGGAGGGTGCCCGCTGCCCATCCCTCCTGCCCGGCTGCCGCTAGTTGCCGCTAGTTGCCGGCGCACGGATTTCCCCGAGTTCCCTGAGGGGTGCCGACGGCGATCGCGGTGTCTCCGTTGACCGGGACGGCCCGACGAGTGCAGAACGGCGCGCTGGACGGCACTGGGCTGTAGAGCGGACCCGAGTCGCAGCGGCGCAGTGGTGTGCTTGCACCGGCGGCGTCGGGATCGGGGAATTGATGACGCGCCGGGTGTCCGGTGTATCGCGGCCGGCGGAGAGAGGCTGAAGATGGGCAACGACGGTATTCCGGCCCCGAGTGAGGGGCTGCTGATGACACATTTCTTGACGGTGCGCGATGTGGCGCGTTCGCGTCGCTTCTACAGCGAGGTGATCGGCGGGCAGGTCGTGCTGGACGAGAATCCTTGCATCGTGAAGCTCGCCAACAGCTGGATCATCATGAATCCGGGCGGCGGGCCCACCCCGGACAAGCCCGATGTGACGCTGGTCCCGCCCGGCGAGCCGCACACCGTCTCCAGCTTCATGAACCTGCGGGTCGCCGATATCGAGGCCTGCTACGCCGAGTGGAGCGCGAAAGGGGCGGAGTTCCTGACTCCGCCGATCGACCGGCGTGCCGAGGTTCGTTGTTACCTCCGCGATCCTGATGGCTATCTGATCGAGGTTGGGCAGGCCACCGGAATGCTGGAAGGCATTTTCGCCCGCACCGACACCAACTCCGGGTAGTGCATCCTCCGTCGATGCCCGGCAGAATCGCAGTTCACAGCTGTGCCGTGGACGGCACGGGGGCCTTCTGCTGCCCTCAGTGGCCCGGCCGGCGCACGTCACATAAGGCCGGGCCAGGGGGCCGGGCCAAGGGGCAGCGAGGCAGTGTGCCGGCGAACAGCCACTGACCGCTGGCGGCGTCAACCACTCGTCCGCAGCGGGCGGACGGCCCGGCCCCGTGGGGCCATGGAGCATCACCCGCCGGTTTCGTTCCGCCTCCGGATGCCCAGTGGTGCCAGCCACCGTGCGAGCCCGCCGAGGTGGTCTGCCACGGTGACCTCGCCCCGTACAACACGGTCTACCGGTACGGGGGCCCCGTTGCGCTTATCGACTTCGACACCGCTCACCCCGGGCCGCGGGTCTGGGACCTTGCCTATGCCGCATACCGGTTCGTGCCACTGACCGGGGCGGACAACCAGGACTTCCGCCTGCCGGTCGCCGAACGGTCTCGTCGGCTGCGGCTGTTCGCCGACGCGTACGCACTCGATCCCACCACCCGAAAAACCCTGCCCCATACCGCGGCCGAACGGCTGGAACACCTCGTGAGACACCTACACGAGCAGGCCGCAGCCGGTGTCGCTGCCTTCGCCCGGCACATTGCCGATGGGCACGACGCGCTCTACCGGGCGGACCGGGCACACATCGTCCGCCACGAGGAAGCGTTCGTGACGGCGCTGCTGCACTGAGCCGAGGCGACCGGCCGAGGCGTTCGGCCGAAGCGTGCAGCCGAGGCGTGCAGCCGACGAATCCGACCGCGGAGGCCCGCCGACGCGTCCCGCGCGGGCCGGCCATGGACGGGCCGGTGGCATACCCACGGCTCCGGTGGCACCGTGGGCGCGCCAGTCGACCGCCGCGTCCGGCTGCCGGCCGCCGCGGTTTCCGGGAAGAGCGCGACTGCCACAACATCGGCGAGGCGTGGCGAGGCCGGCGCCACGCCTGCCAAGAGCAAGACGGCGAGGGTCCTCCTCTTCAAGGACGGTCCTCCTCTCCGTATCAGCAGCCGAGCCCCCCGGCGAAGTCCTCCAGTGCCGCGGCGACTTCGGCGGGAGCCTCCAGAGGCAGCAGGTGACCGCTGGCCGGGACGATCTCGAATCGGGCCTGGGGGACGCTGGGCAGGAGGCAGCGGCGCAGGACGTCCGGCGGTTCGACCTGGTCTCGCTCGCCGGCCAGAACGAGGACGGGGGCCTCGATGGCCCTGGCGGCGTCCGTGACATCCGTGGCGATCCCCCGCAGGGGCCACTCCAGACGCGCGGCTTCGTCGCTGTTCAGACTGTCCCGCACGACGGCGCTGCGGACGGCCCCGGCCAGGGGCGTGGCGGTGAGGACATGGTCGAGCGCCTGCCCGACGGACCGCGCCGAATCGTAGGCGTGGGAGAGGGAATCCCGGTACTCGGCAGTCACGCTCGCGAGCGGCTCCGGCGGCGCGGGAGCCAGCAGGGCCATCCCTGCCAGGCCCGGGGGACGGCGGGCGGCGGCGAGCATGCTCACCTTGCCGCCCATCGAGTGCCCGACGAGGACGAAGGTGCCCAGGCCAAGGCCCTTGACGATGTCGATGAGATCGTCAGCGAGCTCGTCCAGTCGGTACGGTCCGGGCAGCGCCCGCGACGAGCCCCAGCCGCGCTGGTCGAAGCGGACCGTGGCCCGATCAGCCGGGAGCCGTTCCACCACTGCGTCCCACGTACCGGCGGACCCGCCCCAGTAGTGCACGAACACCAGTGTGGGCCCGCTTCCTCTCCGTCGGCGGACCTCTATCGAGCCGTCCGCCACGGGGATGTGGTGTGTTGTGGATACTGTCGTCATGGAGACCTCTGAGCTATATCGCGGAAGGGTACGAAGAACTGCTCCAGCCTGAGTTCACGTCGCTGAGCAGTGGATATGCCCCGAACGCTACAGACGCGCCACAGCGCAGGCCCGGTCGAAAGGTGCGAGCTTCTTGTGGAAAACGGTCAGCTTCCCGGAGTCAGGCAGCTGCGCTACACCCCTGCTCCGGAGGCGCAACTCGATGTCGAGATGCTGAGCTTCGCGCAACTGCGGCTCATGGACCGCAGCCGTCATCGAACCCGTCCTCAGCGTCCGGACTTCCATGTCATGGGCTTGGTGCAGTCGGGCGTGGGACGACACACCGCCGACTTCGTCGATCACCCCCTGCGGGAGCGAACCGTCGTGTGGATACGTCCGGGTGTGGTGCACCGCTGGACCGATGTCGACGATCTGGAAGGCCCCCTCCTGCTCTTCACGCAGGGCTTCCCGCCGGCCCCGGGGCCCGCGGCGCAAGCGGCGGCGGACGTCTTCGGCCCGGCCTGCTGGCAACTGGACGAGGACACCTGGGAACTGGCCATCCGGGCCGCGGACCATCTGCGGCACGAGCACACGGCAGCGGTATCGAATCCGCGACCGGCCTCGGTGCCGCTGCTCGCCCATCTCCTGTCCGCCCTCGTGCTCCGGGTGCTGCCCACCGAGCCGGCCGGTCCCCCGACAGGCACCCCCCACAAACACGAACCCGGGCTCGACCCCGAGCACGCCGTCTTCCGTCGCTACCGGGCCGCGGTCGAGGAACGCTTCGCCCGGCACCACCACGTACGTGACTACGCCTCCGTCCTCGGCTACGACCCGCGCACCCTCACCCGTGCGACCCGCACGGCAACGGGCCTGGGCGCCAAGCAGTTCCTCGACCAACGGATCTTGCTGGAGGCCAAACGGCTGCTCGCACACACCGACCTGCCCGCCGCACGCTGCGCAGAGCGCCTCGGCTTCCATGACGCCGCGAACTTCACCACGTTCTTCCAGCGCCAGGCCGGGCTGTCCCCCAGCCGCTGGCGCCGGCGTCACGACGACCGCTGAGCCCTTTCCCGCCCTCGGATGCAGCACGTCTGCCGGCGTCGGCACAGGATCCACCGTTGGTGACGCCGGCGCGACGGCGGCTGTCTACAGCGTAGCCTTCGCCTTCCGCTCGTCGGCCTTGAGACGGCGGAGCGTCCAAAGGCCGTAGAGAGCCAGCAGCGGTTTGCCGACCAGCCACTCGCCAGGGCGGTAGTCATCCGCGCGCACGAGCCTCTTGGCAAGGTCAGGGCGCTGGCGCCGCAAGTACGCGCGGGCCTTGAGCGCGTGAGCCGGCTGGGAGACGATCTTGATGCGGTCGACGTCCTCAAGCAGCGGGATCACGTTCGTGATGTTCTCCCATGTCGTGCCGCTTTGGTCTTCGAGGAGCACCGTGCCGTCGAACTCGAGCACCGATGTCGCGTAGTCAGCCATCAGCTGGGCCTCCGCGGCGACACTGCTGGTCGCACCGCCGCTGAAGATCACGCGAGTGGCACCCGCGCCGTCGGCGGTGAGGGAGCGGATTCCCGCACGGACGCGCCAGCGGTTGATGAAGTTCGCGGTCGCCTGAGGGTTCCGGTAACCCAACACGACCACCGCCTCGGCAGCGCCCCCGCTGGTCCCCACGAGAGTGCGAGACCAGCGCCAGTTCAACCACTCGCCCCAGGCCAGGGCCGCGGCCCCAGCCATCGCCAGTCCTGTCCTTCGTCGCATGAGGCGACTCTAGGGGGTGTCTCCCCCTAGAGCCCGTCAGAAGTGCACTGTGCGATCCCGAGTGACCGCCGGGACGGCGATCACGGCATCGAAAGCCTCTGGGACCAGGGTGCTCAGGTGGGAGCTCTGGGCCCGGATTCCGTCGAGTAGTGGTGTTCCCTGGGCGTCGCGCGGTGAGTGGCGCAGGTCGGTCAGGGTGATCCGGTCGGCGAGTCCGGCGTCGGTGAGGGCGGCCTCGACGCTGCCGGGCCGGGCAGGCTCAAGACGGGCATCGGCGAGGGTGAACCCGACCGCGGCGCTCTGGTCGGGGTACATCTCCGGCACATGGTCCGCGGTGTGGACGAGGGCCACGGTGCGGTAGTCCTGGCCGAGCGTCCCGTGCAGGTGCCGGCCCATCGGGAGGCAGGTGAGTCCGCCGGCGAACTCCAAGGAGAACGCTGTCTTGTGGATGTGGTTGTTGTGTGCCGCGAGGACGATCCGGGTCCCCGGTTCCGCGCGGTCCAGGTGCCAGCGTACGGATTCGGCCAGGTAGGTCTCACGCACCGACAGGTCCGCTGTCAGGCCCCGGCCGGACAGCAGGGCGTGCATCGCCTGGAACATGTAGTCCGTGTGGCAGGCGGCTTCCACTCGGCGCCGGGCGATGTCGAAGCGGCGCTGGCCGCTGCGGGAGACGTAGAGCGGTTCGGCGGCGCGCAGCCGCAGCAACAGCCGTGCCAGTACGGCAGTCAGTTCGTTCTGCTCGGCCACCGGAAGGCCGGCCCATGCCGGCCCGGCCGCAGCGCCGGAGCCGCAGCCCTTGAGGAACCGGTCGCTCACCTCCAGGATCGTCTCGACGAGGCAGAGCGCGTCGGGGTCCACCTCGCGCAAGTAGTCGGCCACCGGCTCCAGGGCAGGCCGTAGCGCCCCGCCGGCCTCGGGGACGTCGATGCCGGCGAAGCGCAACGGGTGCTTGCTGGTGCGGTTGTGGTGGCGGAGCCAGTGCATGAGGTCCGCGGCGCCCCACTCGGCGGCGGCCCGGCTCACTGTCGCCAGGTCGCCGTCGTCCCCCTCGCCCTGCAGCCACCGGTCGAGGGGGAAGGCCTCGCTGAAGCCGAACTCCATGGCAAAAACGGTGAATCCGCAGCGCTCGGCGAGAAAGCGCAGCACGCGGCGGCGTACGCGGGAGAACTCTTCGACGAAGTGGGCACCCTCACCGATCGCGACAACGCGGGCATCGCCGATGATCTCCCGGAGCCCTTCGAGATCGTCGAGTGGCTGCTCCGGATCAAGGGTGGTCAGGAGGGTGGAGTGGGCGCGAAACCAATCGGCGAGCACGGTGGAGGCGGAAGGCTCAACAGGCACGGCTACAGCTCATTTCTCGGCTTGGAGTTCAGGACACAGCGGCTCGTCCGCCCGCGGCGGACGAGCGACGTGACGATGCGCAGACGCAGCCGGCGCCGGGCCACCGGCCGGCGGCGCGCCGCATCCGTCGATGAACCCCGTCAGAGAAAGTTGCTGAAGATTGCCACGACCGAAAGCTAGCAGCCGTGTCGTACACCCGCATGCGAATAATCCGGCGCTGCGCACCACTCAACGTCCGACGAGCAGGCCGTACGGAACGGCGGCTTACCATGGCCGCATGGAGGTCTCAAAGCTTTCCGCCGAGGCGCGGCAGCGGCGTAGTGCGGAGATACGGGCGTTTCTGCGCTCACGGCGGGCGCGGCTGACGCCTGCGGACGTGGGCATGGCGGCCGGGACCGGGCGCCGTACGCCGGGGCTGCGGCGCGAGGAGGTCGCGGTCCTCGCCGGGGTGGGGGTCTCCTGGTACACGTGGTTGGAGCAGGGGCGCGACATCAAGGTGTCGGCCGAGGTACTGGACGCCGTCTCCCGCGTGCTGCGGCTGGACGCCGCCGAGCGTGAGCACCTGTATCTGCTGGCCGGGCTGAATCCTCCGCAGGCCGCGCCCGCGGACCGCGCCGTACCGGTCGGGATCCGCCGGGTCATCGACGGCTGGCTGCCGCGACCCGCGTACGTCATCGACCGGCACTGGAAACTGGTTGCCGTCAACCGGGCTGCCCGACTCGTCTTCGGTTACGGAGAACTTGACCACAGCTGCCTGGTCAGCTTCTTCACCAGTGCGCACTTCCGGTCCGTGCTGTGTGGGTGGGCGGACGCGGCGCGGCAGATCGTCGGCCAGTTCCGGGCGGATGCCGCGCGCTATCCGGACGATCCGGAGTTCGGGCGGCTCGCGGAGGACATGTGTGCCGCCAGTCCCACCTTTGCCACCGTCTGGGCCGAACACCCGGTGGGCGCGGCGACCGAGGGCCTCAAGTCGCTGGTGCACCCCGCCGCGGGGGAGTTGACGTTCCACTACACGATGCTGCCCGTCTCCGATCTGCCCGGCGCCCGGCTGCTGCTGTACACCCCTGCGGAGGGGACACCGACCGAGGCCCGGATGGTCGGTTTGCTGGATGCGGGGGAACGGGCCGCGCTCCCTGCCTCGTAGGCCTTTGCCCGGAGGGCAGGGGCCCCGGACGCACGGTGGCCCGGCCCTCGGCCCAGCCGCCGGCGGGTCGCCCGCTCCCGCCTGAGGGTGGTGGTGACAGACCCAGGTTCAAGTGACACTGCCGGAGCGGTTCGCGCCGCGTCAGGATCGTGGGCATGCAGCGATTCACGAACAAGACAGCACTGATCACCGGCGGCACCAGCGGGATGGGATTCGCCACGGCGCGGCGGCTCCTGGACGAGGGGGCGTACGTCGTCATCACCGGCCGCGACCAGGCGCGCCTCGACGCGGCGGTCGCCCGGCTCGACGCGGTGGAGGGCCGCGTGCTGGCCGTGCGGGCCGACGCCGCCTCCCCGGCTGAACTCGACGCGCTGATGCGCCGTATCGAGACCTGGCGTGGCACGCTCGATGCCGTCTTCGCCAACGCCGGGACCGGCATCTTCAAGCCGACCGCCGAGATCACCGAGGACGACTTCGACCGCACCGTGAACGTCAACTTCAAGGGCGTCTTCTTCACCGTTCAGAAGGCGTTGCGGCTGATGCCGCGCGGTGGCGCCGTCGTCATCAACGCCTCTTGGACCCTGTACCGGGGGCTGCCCATCGCCTCGGTCTACTCCGCCAGCAAGGCGGCGGTCCACAACCTCGCCCGCACCATGGGATCCGATCTGGCCGCTCGCGGTATCCGCGTCAACTCCGTCAGCCCCGGCTACATCGACACGCCGATGTGGCGCGAGGCCAACACCGACCCGGGCGCCGAAGCCCGCAACTCCGCCGAGGTGGCGCTGGGGTCACTCGGCCACCCGGACGAGGTCGCCGCGGCCGTGGCTTTCCTTGCTTCCGAGGACGCCGCGTACATCACCGGCCAGGATCTGGTCGTCGACGGCGGGCTCGTCGGCTCCGTGCCGGCCGCCTCGTCGACGTGAACCCTGGCCGGGGGCTGTGCGCCGCCCGGCGGATCAGGTCAGCAGATGGCCGGGGTGGGAGAAGCGGCGCGCCGTGGCCAGGAGGGCGTGGAGGCTGACAGAGGCGCGTTCCCGGGAGTCTTCGAGGACCGCCTGGCCGAACTCCATGCAGGTGCTCTTCGTGGCCTCCGCGCTGTACGGGGCTGCCGGCAGCCCGGTCACCGTGACGCGGGCACGTACACGGTCCCGTACGGGTGCGGGGGCGATATCGGTGAGCTCCAATGTCACCGGGACCCGCGTCGCCAAACGGGGGCTGTAGACCCCTCCCTTGGGCCGAACCACCTTCGGCCCAGCCCGCAGGTCACGGGCCCCGGGCGCTGGGCGTTCTCGCCTTGCGGGCAATGCGTTCGCACGGGCGTCCCGCCGGCCATCGACGTGCGGCTTGCTAGTGGTCGCCGGCGGCCCTCTCCAGGAGCGAGGTGAGGATCGGTTCAGCGTGTGTCCACAGCAGTGCGCCGCCGGCTCCTAGTACGACACGGTGATGAGCACGGGGTATACGGGTGGCGAGCAGTGCTCCGTTGTCGGGCGAGTGGCTGGTGTCCCGTTCGCCGTACCAGAGGTCGACCGGGACCGTGATCTCGTCGAGGGCGAAGGGCCACCGCTTCATGGCCAGGACCGTGTCCCGGGCGTAACCGGCCGCTCCTTGCCCGAAACCCTCGTCCAGGGCCCTGCGGTAGGCGGCCAGGAAATCGCCGTCCTGGTACACGGCAAGGTCGCACGCAGGGCTCCCGGCCATGACCATG